>CAVSCJ010000004.1:0-451504 GCA_963726435.1 uncultured Coriobacteriia bacterium | reverse complement strand
TCGAAGATATCCGTCGCCCGCCAGATCGGTAACGCGGTCCCCGTGGACCTGGCTCAGCAGGTGGCCGCCCACGTCCTCGCACAACTCGAGGCAGCCGGGGTCGATCCGCGACCTGCGCGCGTTGTCGAGGTATCCGGCGCATCGGAGCGCGCCAGCTAGAGCAGAAGGTCGAGCGGGAGATCGCTGATGTCCCGCAGCCGACGCCCCTGAAGCATCGCCTCAAGACTCGCCATCTCCTTGCTGCTGCCGTGCAAACGCGTCGCCTCCTGAAGCTCGTACAGCGCAGCATGATAGACGCAGTCGATGTCCCCGTTCCGGCCGCAACGGACTCGATCCGCGATGGAAGCGGCTCGAAGGTCAGGGAGCAGATGTGTGGCGCCCTGCCCTTTCTGTTCCGAAGCAGGTTCAGGCCCTCGAGCCTGCTGTTCTGAGCGCGATCACTCCGAATGGTCCACTTGCACGACACGCTCACGCATGCAAGTCGCGTGTCTTCGTCTCCGGTTGCGAATCGAGCGGGCGACAGACCGCCGGAACTGCCTGGGCCCACCAGCGCCTCCCCGTTCAACTCCTCATCGGTATAGGGCAGGCGCAGAACCATGAGATCCGGCGTCACTAGGTAGTCCGTTCCCGACCAAGAACGCAAGTCAGGGTTGCTTTCTATCAGGGACTGCACTGGCCAGGTGCGCGTACTGCGCAAACGCCCCGATGCCGATCTTCGCTTGGCTCATGCTCAACCGAAATGCCCAAGGCCGAAGGCGCGATAGTAGATCCATTGACTCCTGCAGGAAGTCGCGAGCACATGCGGTGAAGGCGGTCCCGGCGCCCTGCCCCGACGGGGGAGCGCAGCATGGCTCGAAAGGGATCTGCTCCATGATGGAACGAGCAATCCGTTTGCTGGTCGTACCAGACGGCCCGTTGCTGTCCGCGATGTTCGGCGTGTCGCTCGGCGACCTACGATAGCCCAGCACCTTCTGACACAGACTCTCGTGGAAGCGTCCTCTGGCCCCGTCCAGCGCGTACTCAGTCATGTTCTGCCCCTTCGCCGTTCGACAGGAACCGCGCAATGCGACTTTCCAGTGCTGCCCGGTCCTCTAGCTCGCATTCCCACAAGGTCATCACGCGCCAGCCGCGCTGCGCCAGTTCGACGCTGGCTCGCTCGTCCCGCTCCCTCGTCGCCCCGATCTTCGCTTCCCAGAAGTCCACGTTCGATGCTGGCAAGGTCCCGCGTTTGCAGTCGTGGCCGTGCCAGAAGCAGCCGTTGACGAAGATCACGCTGCGATAGCGCGGGAACACCAAGTCGGGCCTTCCAGGTAGAGCGGGACGCATGCAGCCGGTACCGATACCCGGCGCCGTGCGCCATGCGGCGAACGATCATCTCCGGCGCGGTGTCTCGCGCCTTGACGCGGGACATCATCCGACTGCGCACTTCCTTCGTGAACACATCCACGGCGCGACCTCATCCCAGTCAGGCCTGCTCGAGCCCCGCCTCCTGGGCAAGCCGATCGAAGTCGGGGAGGACCGATAGGACGGAACGCGCCAGACAGCCAGCGGCCGACGCCATGAGGTCCTCGTCAACAGGAAGAGACGCTTCTATCCGTCGACGGCGCTCCGCCTCCAGCATGAACAGCCCGACCCCCACCCCGATGGCATATCTCTCTTCCGACATCCTCACTTGCGTCCTCGCCGACGCGAGCGAGGCGGACGATCGGTAGTCCTTAAGCGGTCCAAAATCCTCCGAGAGGAAGAGAGCATCGATCGGCTCAGAACCCAGTTCCCCAGATTCCCGTATTCGTCGGGATGCCCGGAGGCTATGTCAGTGGCCGCGACCTTCTGGATCTCTCCAATGGTGCGGGCGTCCCAGCCCGGCATGATGCTGGCCTTCACCCAGAGGACCGGCGGAACGTGACCCTGCTGTGCCCCGCCGTGTCCTCTGCCGCCTCCCGCTGCATTTTCCCGCCCCGTGATGGCGCTGGCAGCTCGTCAACGACTTCGACCGCGGTCTCCCAGGTCATCCTCGGACCCACGCCACCCGTCGAGCGCAGCCAATTGTCCACGACGAACTCGAGCCGAAACGCTCCGAGCTCAGCGTCCTCGGGCACAGCAACGCTAACCCGCACAAGGCCATTGTGCAGCGGACCGACCGCAAGCTCCCGATCTCCGATCGCGGGGTGCGTGCAGCGCGCCGTCAATGACGCCCTGCGATCGAAGGCATCGATCGCGTTGACGGAGTAGTGCAGGAACTTGGTGGTACCGGTCTTCGCTACGACGGTTGAAGGGCCTTCGAGGTGCGTCGGTGCCCCCGTAGAGCTCCTGCGGCGCGCGAGGGGGCCGCTGAGCCTGGGGTCCATTGCGGCTCCCGCCTGCGCCACCCGAGGCGCCGAATCCTCTGAGCGACAAGACTCGTGCAATCCTTGCGGCAATCTGTGCAGTGGATCGACTGTTCCCATCGCCCATGATCGCCTCGCGGATTAGGTCGTTCTGAATCTCGCGGAGTTCCTCCCAGGCATTCAGGAAGCCGACCACTGCGCTCTCGAGGCGGCTCTCGGTTTCGCTGAACATGGAATCCGAACGATCCGGCGAGAACAGGTTGGTCCGGACCCTGATCGGGAGATCATCGGTCTCAACGACGACCAGTACGCGGTCGGCCAACTTGTTGAGTTCTGTCTTGTGTCGGAAGTCCTGCGATGACCAGTGCTTGTGCGACTGGCCGTTCGATGTGTACATCAGGGCGTGCTCGGCCGCGACGTACTTGCGGCGCGCCCCTGGGTCACTCGGGGGCGCGAGACCCAGAACTTGACCGGCAGGCGATACGTGCAGCCATCCACGACAAAGGGCAGCGTGTCGCCTCCGTGCCGCCACTCGTCCCGTCGATTGTCGTCGAGGCGGCGTTCGAGACCGCGAAGGTATGTGTTCCTCTCGCGAACGATCTCGTTCCGAAACCGGACAGGCGTCACGGGCTCGAAGAGTCGTGTGTCGAGGACGGTATCAAACGACCTCTCGTCCCCGAGACGCTGCCGATGGAAGCCCTCGACCTGCAACGAAATCAACGCGAGGTGCGTACCCGGCTCGAACTCCGGGTACTCGGCCGCTGGGACAGAGTACGGATTGGCCGTGTGGCCTGCCCCATCCCAGTGTCGATCTACCAGATAGTAGAGGCTGTCGGTCTTGGCGTGCTCAGTGCGCTCAACGACTGCGACGCAGACTCGGTCGGGTTCTCCGGCCGCGAGCAGAGCCGGATCCTTCCGCGTGACGACGATCACCGACTGGGCGTACCTGTAGACGGACTTGCCGCCCATCCCGAAGGCGCCCTGCAGCCAAGGGCAGTCATCCTTTCCAGAGGAGCCGACGCCAAAGATCGTGGACGGGATCTCTTCGGGTGCGACCCAACGCCCTGGTCGCGGAAGATCGCCGTGAGCCTCTTTGTGCTCGTCGCGGGAGGATCCGATTCCACAAACGACACGGTGATCATGTCACCTACGCTCTGGTAGCTCATGCCCGCCAGCAGATCGTCCGCGGCCTGACGGGGTGTCATGTAGGGGACAGCCTCGCGCGATCCGAACTTCACCACAGCGAGCTTCTCGATGAGAGCGTCCTGCATGTTCGTGACCGGTTCGGTCACCTTCAGATCAACGCTCCCGGTCCAACTGAAGACCCCGAGGTTCTTCCACGTGTCGCCCAGCGGTCGTTCATGCCTTCCTCCGACCGCCTTCTGAATCAGCGCCTGAACGCGCGTCGCGTCGGACAGCGTTGCGGCCCGAAGTGCCGCGTCTATGATCTTGTTCCTAGGCATTGCGCTCCCCCTTCAGAAGGAACTCGATTCCAAACGCCGTCGCCGCGTAACACCCATCAACGAGCCTGCCCTCCAACAACCCCCACTCACGAGCGCGCGCAACGTAGCCGGTCGCATTCGTGGCTACCACGCTTTGCTTCCAGCCGGCATCAGGCGCGTGACCAGTTCAACGAGCTGTCCGCGGCTTCGCTGCTCGGCCGCAGCAGCTGCCACCGTTCTGAGCGCCTCGAAGTCGCGCGGGGCCCATCGCTCGAGGTACCCGAGGAAAGCCTCAGCGTGGTGTCTGGAATGCGGCTGCTCGATTGACAGGGCCTCGAGGTACTCCAGGAGCGTCCATCCTTGCGAGGTCACTCCTACGAGAGGTGCAGCTTCGTCCCCGACGACCGTGGCAACCTGCCATGCAAACAGCGGTCCCCGTCCGACTCGCCTGGATCCGTTCGTCTCCACTCGGCCCAGAGCAAACTCCCTGAATGCACTAGAGGCTTGCTGGTACTTGGCCGGGTTCGTGGGAAACAGCGCGCTCACCTTTGCCGGGTAGTTCGCCTGGAGCGCGCGCCCAGTTCCCAAGCCTGGTCGGTCGCATTGCGGGCGAACTCCGTCCACGAGATGGGCCCGTCGCTCGCTTGCTGGGCCAACAGCCTCAACGCCCACAAGGACGGGAAGTCGCGATTGTGAAGTCCAAAGAGGGCCTCATCGACCACTTGCAGATCCGTCGGCTCCACCGACACGCCGCGCCCGAGCGCCGCCAAGACCGCCCCGCCCAGCACGTTCCCAAGTTCCTCTTGTGGCCCCGACTCACCGACTCCTTCGGTGGCAGGCATTCCGCGTACAGCGCGGGGTGCATCCGCGCTCGAGAGCTCCCCCGCCATCGGGTAGGCCAGCTCGACGATCTGGCTCTCAATGGCTTCTCGGATGAATTCGGTGCGGGTCAGGAGACCGCCAGCCCCTTGCAGGATCAGATCGTCCATACGCCGTATCTGTGCCGCCGGCAACGGGACCCGGACGACTCTCTCGTTCTCACTCAAGATACATCCCTCCGTCGGACTTCAACGAGTTCAGCATAGTCCACATATTTGAGAAGTCAACAGCCGTCGGAGACTATATCGCTGGATATACCTCCTATATTCCTGCTACGCGGCTTCCTGATCGCGACGTTCTTTGACTCGCCGGCCCATGTGCGAATACTGTGAAGGGGCGATTGACGGGCTAGGCGAGCGGAGGACACGTGTTGGAACGACGCTGCGAATGCACGAGGTCTTCCGCTACCCGGGCGAAGACAAGCTTCGGCCCATCATCGGCGACTACCGCAACATACTGACGGTCACGCACGGCGGCGATCGCTTCGTGAGCCTCGACGCCGGTATCAACTCAATTGCAGGTGTCAGCGGCGCTGAGGGCAGTCGGCGACCCGCCATCCTCATACGATCCAGCCCGTGGAAGGCTGGCAGCGCTTCAACGCCGTGGCATGACGTCTTCGATCTTGATCACGGACACGTTCGCTACTTCGGCGACCATAGGGCCATGACCGCCGTGCCCCTCGGCGAGACTCGCGGCAACGCCGCACTGCTTGCGCAGATCGCCCTGCACAAAGGACCCACTGAACACGAAAGACTCAGAGCGACGCCGCTGCTCATCTTCAGGGCCATAACCGTCGATGGTACCGTCAAGGGCTATCTGGAGTTCTGCGGCGTGGGGATCCTCGAACGCGCGGAGCTGATAGTGCAGTGGGATGACCGCGAGAAGCGCTCGTACCCGAACTACGTGTTCGACATCGCCGTGCTGAACCTCGCCGCTGAAGGCGAGGAGTTCAACTGGGAATGGATCAATGCCCGCCGGGACGCAAGCGCCACCGAGGCGCAGACGCTCAAGCTCGCGCCGTCGGCCTGGAAGACCTGGGTCAGGGAGGGAAGGGTGCACTTCCCCGCATCCGCCGAAGCGTCGCGAAGAGCCACCTCATGACAACGGCTGAACAGCTCCCGCCGCCGGGGTCCCGGAGCACCGAGTTCTCGAGAAGATTTACCGCGCATTCGATGGCCGAAAGGCAAGCTTCGAGTCGTTGGCTTCGGCCGTCGCTGGACGAGTCATCGGGGGCGGGTCAACCAGGTACACGGAGGGGTGGCTCACGGCCGCGAGCGGCGATCAGGGATCGACTTCGTCGGCCGGCTGGACGCCGGCAGTGAAGCGTCGATGGCCAGCCTAATCGTTCTCGGGCAAGCCAAGTGCATCAAGCCGACAAGCAGTGTTTCTGCTGAACAGTTGTCTCGCGTCGTCGCGCGTCTCAAGCGCGGCTGGCTCGGCGCCTATGTGACAACGGGAACGTACAGCCGCCCTGCTCAGCTGGAGATGCTGGAGGACGATTATCCGGTTGTCCTAGTCCACGGGCTGAGACTGTCGCGCGAAGTGCGATTGATGGCGTATGAGAGTTATGGGGGCAACATTGACCGGCTGATCGAAGCGACCGTGGAGGCCCACCCAGCCCTGATCGCGCATCGCAGGCCGGAAGAGATCCTTGCCCTGTGATCCGTCGAGGAGTGGGGGGAGATACCGCGATCAGGCAGCGCGGGACGACTAGGACTACTCCTACGCGAAGGGTGGGGCGCCCGGCTGGATCGGACTGCGCCTACAGCGGCACCGGCTAGTTGGGTCACGGCCATCCAGCAGGGTACGGCCACGTACGCCAGCCCGTCGGGTTCGCCCGGCCCCGGGCTGCCGCCCGAAGGACCCATCATCGCGGCACCGCGACCCAAGAACCGTAACCTAACGACCCGGGGAGAAGGGCGGTGCGTTCCCAGCATGTCGCAGCCGCCGAACCATGCCCTCTTGTTCTGCGTCTTGCCTCTAGCAAGAAGGGCGGTCCTTCAAGGATGGAGTCCGGCTGCCACCGATGGTGGAGGCCTCAGAACGACACACCCAAGCAACTTCAGAAGGGACTGTCGACAGCTCCGTCGTCCGCCGGAAGACACGACGCCTCCGCGACGACTGCTACGGCGAGTGCGCTCCCGGCTGCATCGGCTTCAGGCTCGTCCACGTCGAGGACTCGGCAAATCAGCGGAACCTGCGAGTGGAATGCGCTGCCAACAACAATCGCATGGCGATTCTCCAGGTTGGGCAAAGCCTTCACCAAGTCGTCGCCAAGGTAGTTCGAGAGGAAGTCTGCGCTCGTGTTGTCGTAACTCCTGAACGCAATCACAGACGAGCACTGCGTCAAGACCGTCTTGGACACGTTCGCCGTGCGCTGCGCGACTACGATGAACCCAATTCCGTACTTCCTGCCCTGAAGCGCGATCTGGGCGATCGAGTTGAGCAGGCCCTCAGCCGACTTGTCTCCCTTCGCACCCGTGAAGTTCCACTCGGGAACGACCGTGTGCGCCTCCTCCAGCACGACGGTCACGCTCTTACCTCCGCCGCCGAAGCCTTCCTTCCGCGCGATGTCGAACAGAGTGCGCAGGAACCACCGTGTGTACTCGAGACTTGTGGCCGTGTTCTCGAAACTTGGGAGTTCGAGTAGCGCGTACGTTCCGTCATCAGACGCCAGCCACGCACGAAGAGCGTCGCGGAATTCCTTGTCGAGAATCGCTTCGTTGTCGTCAATTACGTTCTGATCCCGCTTGTTGGCGAACTCGGCCATCTGGCGCATCAGAGCCTCTATCGCGGCGGTCAGGCGCTCGCGTGCCTCGTCGGAGATGATCGGATTGGGCGCGGGATCGATCAGCAACCGCTTGTACTCGCCCGTGAGGTCTACCACAACCACTCGAGTGCCATTGCTTGAGAGCTCTCGAACGAGATAGCGCGAGGTAACTGACTTGCCACTGCCGGTCACTCCAAGCACGGCGATGTGCGTGCCTCGCAGCGCGTTGCGATCCATGGCAATCGGGTAGCCAGTGTCCGGCAAGTGCCCGAGAAGCAGCGAGCCATCAGGCAGTGCTGTTGAGCAGTCTCCGCGAGCCTTCTCAACGAGCGCGTTAACCGGTGGCACCCATCCATGGCGCACGAAGCCGCACGCCTTGTCATTCCAGACGCCCAGCTGGGCTGCGTCGGCGACCGTCAATGCCTGAGGTCCATCGGAGCACACTCGAGCGTCGACTACTTGGTAGAGCACGTCCGGTGTACCTTGCCCAACGTCACCGCGTACGGAGAGAAGCGAACCTTCGCGGAGACCCTGAAGCGAGAGTGTCTGGACACGAATGGACGAGATTCTCGAACCGTCCGCGACGATGCCGACACCGGTCGGGGTCAACGCAAATGGCAGAACGGCGACGTCCCCTGGCGCCAGCTTCAATCCCGCCGGAATCGGATGTCGGTCGTCTCCCAAGATGATCGCCTGTTGACCGTCCAGGCTTGAGAAGACCCTCGCCACCACACCGAATCGACACGTGGACTCGTCGTCGCCTGCCAGCGCGTAGGCGACGTGTGCCCCTTCGGAGACAGCCGGACAGCCTGCAATCGTGGCCCGGACGACGCCCGAAGGTTCAACGCGCGTAATCTCCCCGGTCACGGATTCTGCGCTGCGCCGGCGAGTCGTCGGCCTGTTCGTATTCAAGCCGAATATGGCGACCACGTAGATGACAGTCAGGACAACCAGTGTCGGCGAGTCCTTCAGGTACGTCACCGCTGTCGCGATGGCAATCAGCCCAAACACAAGACGACCATTGCCGTAGCTAACGCTGAAGCTCTTGAGCATGGTGGAGAGCGCCCTGGCCCGGTTCGCCTTCTCCCCGATGGCCTCCTTGTCAGGGAGCACGAGCAGCGCGGCACTCGCAACCACCACGAGGGCCAAGCACCACGTCACAAGTACCCAGTAGAGAGCGCCGAGTCGGGCCAGTCCCGAGTAGGCTGGCGCGAGAAGAAGCGCTCCCGCGACTGAAGTCGCGAGCACCGTGGAAGGCGTGCCGAAGTAGTGCTCAGTTAGCAGTGCGACCAGTGTCATCGTTAGCAGGGATGTAAGAACGACCACCGCTGCGACATTCGACAAGAGGGACGACACCCCCACGCTGAAGGACGTCACCAAGATTGCTGACAGACCAACGAACAGAACGATCCTGATGTTGCGCTGCAAGATTCCCCTATCTGGCCCCGACCGGTCGGATGGTGCCCCGTTGGCAGTCCCAGCCCCGCCGCTGCGCGATCGTACGCCGCATCGCGCTGCTCGCGCCGCCTCAGCGCCAATCCCGACCAGGATACGACTCGATCTCGATATCGGCGGCGTCCGCGAACCATACGCGCTCGATCTTGAATCTGTCAGCCGCAAGTGCCTCGTACTGAATATCGAGACCGATGCTGCGAAAGACTCTGTGCTGCACGGAATCCGCGATCTCGTTCTCGAACAACATCTTGCCTTCTTCGGAATCGTAGAACCCGCTGCCCTCTTCGACATATCGAATATCGGCTCGAAACTCCAGCCACGCCGGCATCTCGACAGAAGCGGTCTTCTCGGAGAGCGCGATCACCTCGACGCTGTCGCAAAACTCGACGCTCAGCAACGTGGCGGACTCGACCTCGCCGTCCACTTGATCGACGAGTCCAAACCCGAGGTTCGAGAACTCCCGATCGAGGTCGCGCAGAACTTGGTCGATTCGTTCGTTGACCCTGTCCGAGATGAAGAACCGTAGCGCGTCGGCTCCAGCCAAGACCGAGTTGAGATAGGCCTCAATGCTGGGGAAGCAGTACAGTGGCCCTCCCGGCAGGCACCCCGACGCCATTCCAACGTCAGCGCTGACTACCGCCATGTCCTCGCCCTTGTCCTGGCACCAGCGCCTCAGAGTGTCCAAGACAAGTGCGTCTGGGAACTCCGACTTGTTCTTCTCCTTGCCGAACGGCGGCTTGCGGTCAAAGTAGTCCGCCAAGACCCCCTCGAGCGAGTTGCCTTCTATCTCGAGCACCTCAGGCTCGATATCGCCGAGGAATCGATCGAGTTGTGCCATCAACTCTGTGAGAACCTCATCCGTATCCACACGCACGAACAGTCCCTGGACACTCGGGATGCGTGCGAGTTCGCAAGGATCTTGTCCGGTCGCACTCTGAGAACTCCGCGAACCAACGTCTCCAAGTTCGCTTGGATCTCACGAACGGTGATCGAGGTCAGAAAGACCTGGATATCGCCTGCTTCGACAAGGGGAACCAGCGATCTCAGCCTGCGATTGCCGTAGTCGAAGTTGTTGGTGACGAACACCTGCGTGTCCAGAAACACGTTCGCCAGAGGCACTTGGTGCTCCCATTCCACAAGTCGGCAAGCCGACGGTGCTCTTCGTTCGATGATTGCAGCGTCTCGGTGGTGGCCTTCGCCGCACGCGGGAACTCCGACAGTATCTCGCTTTGCGCCGGCTGTGTGGAACGGAAGTGTGGAACGGGCCTCCGGCCCAGCCGTGATGCGTTCGACGATCCGGCTACCTGACCATCGGGCTGTCTACTCGAAGATGTCGGCTTGTCCACCCTGCGACCTTCGGGGGGTAGACCCGCAGGGTCGCAGGTCAGGGGCATGTTCCCGTCAGTGTGGAAGTCCGCCCGATCCATTGGACAAGAAGAAAGGCCGGAAGGCGAATGCCTTCCGACCTGTATGTTTCTTTGGTAGCGGGGGCCGGATTCGAACCGACGACCTTCGGGTTATGAGCCCGACGAGCTACCAGACTGCTCCACCCCGCAATATGAGTCCGCCTCTATGGGCGACCACGAACGATAGCATCCGCCCTGCGAGCGCGCAACCCGGCGACGGGCTCTCCGGTGACAATCAGCCGTCGATCACGGCCCGAAGCTCGGTCGCGACCTCGGGCACGAGCCTGTCCAGCCCGCGGAGCGAACGGCGCACCCGCCTGACCCAACTATCCCCCCGGCTCGCGAGAGTCTCCCATGCCGACTCAATATCCCCCGGGTGATCCTCGAACAGGACCTCCAGGACCTGTCCCGCCTGCCACAGATCCTTGTCACGCTTGGTCGCCATCGCTGTGGGACGCGCGTCCGCCACCAGCAACTTGTGGAGCGCGAAGCGTGCGGGACCCGGAACGTTGACCGCGACTCCCCCATCGCCGACGACCGCCGCCGCGACCCAGTCCTCCATCGCGTAGTCGAGGAACTTCAGCGGTTGCGCGGCCGCCGCCAGGGCCGGCAGCTGAACGGAGCCAGAGGCGGCGCCACGGGCGGGGGTGACCAGGTCGACGCGCAGCGCTCTGCCTCTGACTTTGAACGACGTGCTCGGGCCGCTCCGGCTCAGTGACGGCACGGGCACGAATCCCATCTCGAGGTTGTCGAGCGCCTGCGGGACGTCGGACGCCTCCTCCGGCACGGCCACGCTCATGTGTGCGCTGGCGGCCACATCTACATCCTGCGTCCGCAGCGACCCGCCACTCCAGCGAACGCCGAGGACATTCCCGAGCACCATGAACGCGTGGGTGCCGACGAGAACGGCGCCCAGTCGAAAGACACCCGCCTCCGCGAGGGCGCGCAGTACGCGCGCCGACGGCGTGTCGGTGGTGATCGCACCTCCAGCGCGCAGAAGCGAGACCAATCGATCGATCGAGAGCCGCTCTTCGGCAACGCCCTCGCGCGACGCCTCGAAGCGCTCTACGACGGCATCGAGCGCGGCGTCCTTCTTGCCGACGTAGGTCTGCCTCTTGGTGCCGCCGGGATCGCTGTGCTGGAAGTAGTAGTAGGTCTGCCCCTTCACGTTCTTGGTGGTGAACGTGCCTTGGGCGTGTCCGATCGCGCGTTCGGCCTCGAGCGCTGCGAGACGTTCCAGCAGCTCGGCGTAGATCGTCTGGATCTCGAGCGGCTGGCGTTGCATCTGTCTCCCCTCGGAAGTTATACGCAGTCTAGCGCGACTCTGCGTATAACTCAACGCCCCGCCGACGCAAGTTCGCGAGTCGGTCTTTGGTAAGGCGCTCCTGCGACCCTCGAGCCCCCGACCGACCGCAACGCCGACGAGACCCCGCGGAACCCGATGCCGGACGCCACACCCACCCCCGCCCCCACCCTCGCCGATGCCTGGGCGCGCTGGCTCGCGTACCGCAGCGTGAGCCAGCGCCCCCTTCGCCTCTCCACGCTCGCGGACTACCGCAGCGCCTATCGTCGCCACATCGGCCCCCGGCTCGGTCTTCTGCCGCTGGCCGGGATCGACGGCTCGACGATCGCCGACCTGGTCGTCGCTCTAGGCGATGAAGGCGTCGCGGCCAAACGCCTCTCCAACGTGCTCGTCCCTCTGCGCGCCTGCTTGAGCTGGCACCATCGGATCGGAGCGTTCGAACGCGATCCGGCCGGGTGGTTCGACGCGGCGGCGCCGGCCGCAGACGAGCGGCGGATCCTGACGCACGAGGAAGTCGAGCGTCTCGTGCAGGCCACGCCCGCACCCTACCGCGCCTTCGTTGCGACGGCCGCATGGACCGGCATGCGCCTCGGCGAGCTGCGCGCGCTCACCTGGAGCGACGTCGACCTCACATCCCGGCTGATCACCGTCGACAAGACCCGGTACCGCCAGCGGGTCCAGCACGCGACCAAGAACGGCGAGACGCGCGTCATCCCCATCCCGCCCCACCTGGCGGCCGAGATCGCGGACTGGCGCGAAAGGTGCCCGCGGCACGGCGAGGGCCTGGTCTTCTGCGGCCCTCGCGGGACTCCGCTGGACCCCGACGACTTCAGGCGCCGCGTCTTCGCGCCCGCGCTCGCGCGCGCGGGACTGGACCCCGCAACACGCATCCACGACCTGCGGCACACGAGCGCGTCGCTGTACCTCGCGAGCGGAGCGACGGTGCGCGAGGTCATGGAGATCCACGGCTGGAAGCGGATGGAGACAGCGCTGCGATACCTGCACACGACCGCCCCGCTGACCGAGGCCGCCGATCGCCTGAGCCGCGCGCGCACCGCATCTCTCGAGCGAGTGGCGGACGGGAGTTCTCGAGGCACGTGAGCGGCGTCTGGCTTCCGGGGCCGACACATGGCACGATGGGAACGTACCAGGTGGCCGGAGAGCGCCGATGCCCGGGGGGGACGGCGCATCCGCCGGCGGCGGTTGGAGCAGACATGGGGATCCGTTCCCGGATGATCGCGCTGGTCGCGACGAGTTCGCTCGTGCTCTGGCTCGCCATCGCATCCGTCGCGGTGTTCTACACCGGACAGGCCGCGAACGAGACCGACAGGAGAGGGAGCCTGGGGGGGCTCGACAGCGCATCGGCGGCAGTCGCATCCGAGCAGGAGAGACTCGCTGCGATCTGCGGTGACTGGGCTGCATGGGACGACACCTACGAGTTCATCGAGAAGCCCAAAAGCGACTACGTCGACAGCAACCTGGGCGACGAGACGCTGGACAATCTGGGCCTCGACTTCATGGTCTTCACCGACGCGTCCGGACGGATCGTGCGAGCGCCGGCACTCGATCCGACCACGCGTGGCAGCGCGAGCCTTCCCGGCGGACTGGTCCGATACCTCGCAACGCGGCCCGCGACGCTGCGCGGATCGGACCCCAGAGCGGCGCTCTCGGGCGGACTGTCACTTCAGGAGGGCCCATACCTCATCGCCGCCCAGCCGATCGGCCTGAGCGACTTCAGCGCCGTGCCGAACGGCACGCTCATCATCGGCTACCGGATAGGCGAGCAGGCCCTGTCCAAGATCCGAAGGCTCACGCGGGATCCCGTCGCGATCTACTCCAGCGCATCCCCCACCCTGCCGGCGGACGTGCGATCCGCGCTCCCTGCCTTGGGCGCTCCCGGTGCGCAGACCGCATTCATGGCCGACGAGTCGACCATGGTCGCATTCGGCGTCGTCAAGGGGATCGGAGGCGGGCCGGGGCTCATCATGCGCGTGTCGACGCCCCGGACGGCCTACACAAGTTCGCGCGCCTCGCTGCTCCACGCGGGGGGGGTCGTGACGATCCTCGTTCTCGCGATAGTCGGCATGATCGCTCTCACGCTGGACAGGACGGTCCTCAGACCGCTGGCCGCGGTCAGTTCGGCAGTCAGCGGTATCGAGCACTCGACCGACACTCAGACCCGCGTCCCGGTGTCGGGCAAGGACCAGATCAGCGGCCTGGCGATGGGGATCAACCGCATGCTCGACGAGCTGGGACGTACCCAGACCGAGGTGGCCTATCTCGTGGACCACGACCCGCTGACCGGCCTCTACAACCGGAGGTACTTCGAGAAGGAGCTGCAGCGCGAGATCGACGAGCACGAGCGGCTCGGAACCAAGGGGGCCATCCTCTGGTTCGATCTCGACCACTTCAAGGAGATCAACGACAGCCTCGGACACGCGGCTGGAGACGAGTTGCTCAACGCGTTCGGCCGTCATCTGCTGAGCCAGACGCGCTCCTACTGCACGACCGCGAGGCTGGGCGGCGACGAGTTCGGCATGCTGATCCCCCATGTCAAAGAGCCGGACGCCGTCCGCGCGGCTGTCAGGCTCATCAAGGGGTTCTCCGCAAGGACCTTCGTTGCGGGCGACCGCCATCTGCGTATCGCCGCGAGCGCCGGCGTCGTGTTCTATCCCGGGCACGGCGACCAAACGAGCGAGCTGCTCGCGCGCGCCGACATCGCGATGTACGACGCCAAGGCAAAAGGCGGCAACCAGGTGGTGGTCTACGAAGCGGACGACGTGCGGCAGAACGCGATGACCGAGCGGCTGGAAGCGGCCGAGCGGATCCGCTCCGCGCTGCGCGAGGACCGGCTCTCTCTCTACGCGCAGCCGATCCTGAGCTCGTCCGGTGAAGGACCCCGATGTTTCGAACTGTGTCTTCGCATGCGTGACGAGCACGGGGAGATGGTCCTGCCGGCCGACATCATCCCCACCGCCGAGAGACTCGGGCTCATCCGGACCATCGACAGCTGGGTGGTCCGAAGGGCGATCCAACTGCTGGCACGGGCGCAGGAACATGAGCCCGAGATCCAGTTCACGATCAACCTCTCGGGAGCCGCGCTCGCAGACGCCGAGCTGGTCGACTTGATCCGAGAGGAGTTCCGCAAGACGAGCGCCTCGCCGGGAGGGCTCATCATCGAGGTCTCCGAGAGGACGACCGTAGCCGACATAGAGGGAGCCATGACGTTCATCCGGGGGCTCCAGGAGATGGGCTGCCGTTTCTCGATCGACGACTTCGGCTCCGAGGCGTCCTCCTACTACTACCTCAAGCACCTGCCCGTCGACTTCATCAAGCTCAACGGCGCCCTCGTGACCGGCCTCGCATCCGACTCGGCCGACGCGAACTTCGTGCACGCGATCGTCGAGATGTGCCGGGGGCTGAACATCCGGACGGTGGCCGAGAACGTCGAGACCGGACAATCACTGGACGCCATCAGCGGAACCGGTGTCGACTTCATCCAAGGCTACTACGTCGGCATGCCGGAGCCGCTCGACTTCTACCTCGGTGACAAGTTCGCCGACTGACCCAAGACAAACACACCGCCCACCGGAGGGGCGTCCGGCGGGCGGTCTTCACCCATGAAGGGCGGTGGTGTCGGCGATCGGGGGGTGTCGCCTGAAACCATGATGCCCGCCTGCATTGTGCGGACGGTGACGGACGCGTGAGCATCCGGAGCAGCCCGTGTGGAGGATCCGTTAGCAGCGGGGCAGCGCGCCGCACCTACTGGTAGCGCAGCGCCTCGATCGGGTCGAGCTTCGCGGCGCGGCGGGCCGGGTAGTAGCCGAACACGATCCCGATGCCGGCGCACACGCCGACCGCCAGGAGCACGGCCTGCAGGGACACGAGCGTCGTCATCAGACCGGTGGCCTTGATGATCTCGGAGCCGCCCCAGCCGAAGAGGATGCCGATGACGCCTCCAGCGAGGCACAGCGTCACGGCCTCGGCCAGGAACTGGGACGTGATGTCGCGCGGGCGGGCGCCGATCGCCTTGCGCAGGCCGATCTCGCGCGTCCGCTCGGTCACGGTCGTGAGCATCATGTTCATGATCCCGATACCCCCCACGAGCAGCGAGATCCCGGCGATCGACGCCAGCAGGACCGTGAACGTGCCCGTGATCGTCGACGCGGTGGAGAGGATGTCCGCCTGCGACTGCACGTTGAAGCCGGGCTGGGTCGGATCCTTCACGTTGTGCGACGTCACGAGCGCGCTCGTGATCTCTGTCTGGACGCTGGAGACGACGTCGGCGCTCGCGCACTGGACCGTGATGCTTCCCAAGTTCGTATTGCCGCTCAGGAACCGGTCGAGGGTTGTGAGCGGGATGTAGACGACCTCGTCCTCGTTGAGGAAGCTCGAGCCGCCCTTGCTCTTCGTGACTCCGATGACGGTGAAGTTGATGCCCTTGATGCGCACTCTCTGCCCGACGGGGTCGACGCCGGTCTGGAACAGGTCGGTGACGGCCGTCGGCCCGAGCACGCACACCTTCGTACCGCCGCGGACGTCCTCGACGCTCACGAAGGAGCCGCTGGCCGTGGTGATCGCGTTGACGCTGTCGTAGGACCCCGCCACGCCGATGACCCGGATGTCCACGCTGGCGCCCGGGGTCGAGACCGCGTACTGCGACTGCGAGGACCAGGCGACCCCGGCGACCCCCGGCAGGCTCTCGATGAGCGTGGCGTCCTTCTCCGTGAGCGTGATCGCCGAGCCGCCCTCGCCGGGAGGACGTCCTCCCGGCCCGCCGAAGCCGCCGAAGCGCCCCCCGCCCGACGACACCGTGATGAGATTCGCGCCGGCTGACTGGATCGAGGAAGTGATGCTCGCCTGCGACCCCTGCCCGATCGACACCATCAAGATGACCGACGCGATGCCCACGACGATGCCGAGGACGGTCAGAGACGAGCGCACCTTGTTGTTCGTGACCGACAGGAACGTCTCGTGCACCAGGTCGTAGAGGCTCACGACGCGACACCTTCCCCCACCCGGCGTCCTGTTCGGCCGCGGCCTCGCTGCTCACGATCAGCCCGTCGCGGATGTTGACCACGCGGTCGGCGTGCGCTCCGATCGCGCGATCGTGGGTGATGAGGAGGATCGTGCGCCCCTGCTGCTGCAGGGCGCGGAACGTCCCGAGGATCAGCTCGCCCGTGCGCGAATCGAGGTTGCCGGTCGGCTCGTCGGCGAGGATGATCGCCGGGTCGTTGACGAGCGCGCGGGCGATCGCCACGCGCTGCATCTGGCCCCCGGAAAGCTCGTTGCTCTTGTGCTGCCACTGGTTCTCGTCGAGACCCACGACCTCCAGCGCCTTGATCGAACGGGGCTCGCGCTCGGAGAGCGGCGTGCGGGTGTAGATCATCGGCAGCTCCACGTTGCGCAGCACGGTGAGCGCGGGGCAGCAGGTTGAACGACTGGAAGACGAACCCGATGCGCGTTGCCCGGATCTCCGAGAGCTGTTCCTCGTCCAGTTCGGACACGTCGACGCCGTCGAGCACGTAGGTGCCGGCGGTGGGGGTGTCGAGGCATCCGATGATGTTCATCAGCGTGGACTTGCCCGAGCCAGACGGACCCATGAGGGCCACGAACTCGCCGCGCTCGACTGTGAGCGACACGCCGCCGAGCGCCGGAACCTCGTCGGCCGCCGTGGAGTAGATCTTTACGAGGTCGCGGACCTCGAGCATCGGGGCCATGCCCTAGCCCCCGAATATCCTGAAGACCCCGCCGCCGCCTCGGCCGGCGCCGCCCGTGCCCGACGTCGTGGTCGAGCCGGAGGAGGACGTGGATCCGCTCGTCACGACGACGGTGCCTTCGGTGACGCCGCTCAGGATCTCGGTCTGAACCCCGACGACGAGACCGGTGGTGACGACAACCTGACGGATGCTGCCCGAGGCGTCCACCGTCTCGACGTAATGCTTCTGGGTCGTGGCGTCCGTGTGCACGGCGGAACTCGGCACGACGAGCGCGTCCGGGTGTGTCTCGCTGACGATGTCGGCCGTGCAGCTCATCGTGGGCCGCAAGCGCGGATCGACCGACTTCAGCGCGATGTTGACGTTGTAGGTCACGACGCCCGATGAGTTGGTGCCGGTCGGAGCGATGTCGCTGACCGTACCCGACACGGCCGCGGACGGCAGCGCGTCGAACGTCACCGACGCGCTCTGGCCGACCTTCACGTTGACGAGGTCGACCTCGTTGATCTGCACCTGCGCGCGGAGCGTTGAGAGGTCGGAGATCTCGACGGCGCTGTTGGTCGATCCACTTGCGGAGGCCGCGGACGAACCGGAACTGGATGACCCGCTCCCGCTGAGTGACTGGCCGTTCTGGGCGTTGAGGACCGTGATCACTCCGCCGACCGGCGCGGTCACGGTCCGCTTGTCCGCCGTGTCCTTCGCTTGGCTGAGCGAGGTCGATGCACTGTCCAGGTTCTCGTTCGCCGACGTGAGGCCGAGCTTGGCCGTGGTGAGCTGCTGCCTGGCGAGCCTGACGGCCCGCGGATCGGGAGAGGGCGTGGTGGTGCCGACCTTGGCCGGGTGCTCGGCGTTGTGCAGCGCGTTCTGCGCCTGGATGACGCTCGCCTTGGCCTGCGAGAGGCTCTGCTTCGCCTGACGGTACTGACCTTCGGCCTGCTCGACCTGCGCGTCCAGGCTCGGGTTTGTGATCTTGAAGAGCAGCTGGCCGGCCTTGACCGTCTGGCCCAGCTTCACCGACAGGTCGGTGACGGTACCCGTGATACCCGGCTGCACTTCGGTGACGTCGGAGACGACGGCGTTGCCGCTGCCGCTGACGACGGCCTGTATCGTCTGCCTCTGAACCTTGGCGGTCGTGATGGTACCGGTGGTTGTCGAAGTCCCCAGCATCGAGATCGCGATGACGGCGACGACCACCACGACGACGGCCAATGCGACCCACCAGATCCAACGCCGGCGCTTCCTGGGCACTCCCTGCGCGCTCATCTAGGTCACCACTCCGTCAGCTCGTCGGTTCGTCCCTGACTGCGCCGTGGGCCAGGCTGCGTCTACGGCGCGGTCGGCTGCTGGGTGCCGGTCCCGCCCGGGCTCCAGTGCCGCCCGGGCCGTTGAACTGCTGGCCGTTCGTGAGTCCGCCGCGGCCCGGGAAGGCGCCACCTCCGATCCGCACGCCGAAGCGCGGGAGCAGCGTCAGGACCGCCACGATCAGCGTGATCGTCCCGATCACGCCGACGACGATCCACAGCGCCTTCAGCTGCTTGCGGATCCCGCCTATCTCGTCGTTCACCTGCTTGATCGCGACTGCCTGCGTCGCGTTCGCTACAGCAGCGGACCGCCCCTCGGCCGTCTCTTGGTCGCTCACTTGCGTTCACCTCTTGTCTCATCGCCGGAACCTGCGGACCGCCCCGACAACGGAGCAGTCGTCACGGGGCTAGTAGTTGAGGCCTGGTGTCGTCTCGATGCTGGAACTGCCTTCATTGGACTTGTCCCCCGGACCCGCGCCGTTGCGGCGGCCGGTGCCTCGGTTCCCGCCTCGGCCGTAGCCGCCCATCCCGCCGCGGCCGTAGCCCCCGCCCATGCGGCCGGGGGCGCTCATCATGACTCCGCGCCTCAGTCCCGCGACCGCGGCACGACGCGCGACGCCGAGCGCAATGCCCGCACCTATCGCCATGAACAGCAGCGCCGCGGCCACAGCGGCCACGACCACGACCCACGTGCGGGGATGGCGCCTGGTGGCGACGGCCGCGACCGGAGCCGGTGCGTATTGGACGGCGACCGGCGGCTGTGCAGCCGGCGCGCTCTCGACCGGCGCGCTCTCGACCGGCGCCTCAGGCACCGTGGTGCCGTTGGCATCCGTCTCCGCGCTCGTTGCGTCACTCATCTTCGGTCACCTCTTGTGTGTCATGGGCGCGCCCTTGGGGCGGCCCGTTCCTTTGGCGCGGGCCCGGGTACCCGGAAGCGCCCGGGCCCGCCACGCATCACCCTACTTCGAGCAGCGTCTCGCAGCGTCAGCCCCGGGTCGTCACTGTCACGTACCACCTGGGGAGTACGGCGCCACGCTGAGCGCGCAGCTGCTACTTCGACCGCGGGCTCACCAGTCCGGTCTCGTACGCCGTGACGACGAGCTGCGCCCGGTCGCGGGCGCCGAGCTTCATCATCGCTCGGCTGACGTGGGTCTTCGCCGTGGCGGGCGAGATGAACAGCTCCGTGGCGATCTCGGCGTTGGACAGCCCGCGCGCCACGAGCGCCAGCACCTCGCGTTCGCGCTCGGTGAGCGCCTCGAGCGCCTCCGGCGGCGTGCGGTGAGGGTCCGGACGGGTGGCGAACTCCTCGATCAGGCGCCTGGTGACGCTCGGTGCCAGCAGCGCGTCGCCAGCCGCCACGATCCGCACGGCCTGCAGCAGGTCGTCCGGCTCGGTGTCCTTGAGCAGGAAGCCGCTCGCGCCGGCGCGCAGGGCCTCGAAGACGTACTCGTCGATATCGAAGGTGGTGAGGATGATGATGCGCGGCCCGTCGTGCTCTCCTTTGAGCTCGCGGGTGGCCGCGAGGCCGTCGAGCACGGGCATCCGCACGTCCATCAGCACGATGTCGGCCTTCTTCGAACGCGCCAGCGTGACCGCCTCGCGGCCGTCCGACGCTTCGCCGACGACCTCCAGGTCGTCAGCGGAGTCGATCAGCACGCGGAAACCGGCACGCACCAAGGCCTGGTCGTCGGCGATGAGCACCCGGATCACGACTGCCACCCCCCCTGGAGCGGAAGCGTCGCTGCCACTCGCCAGCCCCCGCCTTCCACCGGGCCGGCCTCGAAAGTGCCCCCGAGTGCGAGCGCGCGCTCGCGCATGCCCGCGATCCCGTGGCCCTGGGCCGCTGGCTCGGGAGCGGGAGCCCCACCCCCATCGTCGACCACTTCGACGAGAAGAGTGTCGCCGCGGCGGCGCAGATCCACGCGAACGGAAGCGCGGCCGCCGTGTCGCAGGACGTTGGTTAGCGCTTCCTGCACTATCCGGTACGCCGAGGCGTCGACGAAAGCCGGCAGAACCTCGCCGGCTTCAGGCCCGTTCAGGTCGACCGAGAGTCCGGCGTCGCGGAGCGGAGCGACCAGGTCGGTTACGCGCGCGAGCCCGGGCGTCGGGGTCAGCGGCGCGCCCTCCACCGCTTCGCCGGCGCCGCGCAGGACACCGAGGATGGCCCGCAGCTCGTTGAGCGCCTCCCGCGACGTGTCGCGGATCGCGACGAGCGCTCCGCGCGCGGCCGCAGGGTCGCTGTCGAGCACGTGCAGCGCCGCGCCCGACTGGACCGCGACGATCGACAGCGAGTGCGCGGTGATGTCGTGCAGCTCGCGGGCTATGCGCAGCCTCTCCTCGTCGACGCGGCGGCGAGCCTCTTCCTCGCGGGTGCGCTCCGCCTCGATCGCGCGCTGCTCCACCTCGGCCACGTACGCGCGGCGGTTGCGGGTCGCGTCGCCGATCGCCGCCGCGACGGCGAGCATCGAGAAGTTGCGGGCGAGATCGGCCCAGAACACGGGCGATCCCCACGGCGGCACGGCGGTGACCACCACCAGGCCTCCGCAGACCGCTGCCCACGCCATCAGCCGACGCCTGTCCACCAGCGTGCCGACCGTGTACAGCGCGACCAGCATGCCGACGCAGCACCAGGGAGGGCGGGTACCCGAGCAACTGGTACAGGGCGGTGGCGCCCGCGACCGTCACGAGCACCGCGAGCGGGTATCGGCGTCTGAAGGCCAGCGGAAGGATGCAGACCGTCACCAACAGGAAGGCCGCGATCGGCGTGCTCTCCGGGCGTCCGAAGGGCAGCATCTCGCGAGGGATGCCGCGCCCTCCGCGGATCAGCACGCGCGGGATCCACATCTGGAACCAGACGACGCCCAGGAGCAGGACGGCAAAGACTGCGTCCAAGATCGGTCTCGGACGCGCGTCGGCACTCTGTCGGCGGTGGGGTACGAAGCTTCCATGCGCCGATGGTAGCCCTTGCTTCCCTCGAGGCGCATCGAGCGCCGGGCGTACGGCCCGCGTACGCCCGCGAGAGTATGCACGCGAGTGCGTGCCGCCGTCGGCACCGACGGGATATCATGACCGATGGCCACCGGTCGGCGGCGCGAAGCCGACGGCGCTTTCGGCACGACCACTGGAGAGGCAAGAAGTGAAACAGTTCTGCGGGGAGTGTCTCGACGCGGCGACCGCTGCCGGAGCATCGTATGCCGACGTTCGCGTCACCGACACGCTGACGCAGTCACTGTCCGTGCGTAACGGAGTGGTCGAGGGCATCTCGAGTTCCTCCTCCCTTGGCTTCGGGGTCCGCGTCGTCGCAGACGGCGCGTGGGGATTCGCGGCATCCTCGGAGATGGGGGACGGGTCTGCGGCGCGTGTAGCGAAGCACGCGGTCGCGATCGCGCGGGCGTCGGCCACGGTAGGTGCGAGGCCGATCGTGCTCTCCCCTCTCGAGCCCCACACGGACACCTGGAGCGGACCCTGCGAGATCGACCCGTTCTCCGTGAGCACCGAGGACAAGCTCGCGGTCCTCTTCGCCGCCGACGCCGCGTTGCGCGCTCAGAAGGGGATCTCCCTCGCAACCGGACAGATGTCATTCCTCCGCGGTCGCAAGACGTTCGCCTCGAGTGAGGGCGCGTTCATCGAACAGCAATGGGTGGAGAGCGCCGCGGGGATCACCTGCTTCGCCATAGGCGACGGTGAGGTCGTCACGCGCTCGTATCCGAACTCTCACGGCGGCGGCTGCTTCCAAGGAGGCTGGGAGACGATCGCGGCCCTCGACCTGGCCGGCAACGCTCCGCGTATCGCCGAGCAGGCCGCGGAGCTTCTGACGGCGCCGCGGTGTCCGGCTGCCACGACCACTCTGGTCCTGGACGGCAGCCAGCTGGCGCTGCAGGTGCACGAGTCGGTCGGCCATCCGACCGAGCTCGACCGGGTGCTGGGCGATGAGGCCGCATTCGCGGGGACCTCGTGGGTGGGCGCCAGCGACCTCGACACGCTGCGCTACGGCTCTCCCGAGGTCACCATCACCGCCGACGCGACGCAGCCCGGGTCGATCGGATCGTTCGGCTACGACGACGAGGGCGTGCCTGCCAGCCGCGAGTACCTGGTGCGCGAGGGGATCCTCACCGGATTCCTTTCGAGCCGCGAGTCGGCTGCCGCGATCGGCCGCCGGAGCAGCGGTGCGATGCGCGCCGACGGATGGGCCCGATCGCCGCTGGTGCGCATGACGACCGTCTCGCTCGAACCCGGCGTGGCGGGCACGCTCGACGACCTCATCGCAGACACGGACGAGGGCGTCTACATGGAGGTCAACGACTCCTGGTCGATAGACGACAAGCGCCTCAACTTCCAATTCGGTTGCGAGATCGGTTGGGAGATCAAAGGCGGCAAGATCGGCCGGATGCTCCGGAAACCGGACTACACCGGGATCACCCCGGAGTTCTGGGGCAGCTGCGACGCCGTCTGCTCGGAGAGCGAGTGGAAGGTGTGGGGCGTCGACAACTGCGGCAAGGGCGAGCCGATGCAGGTGGCGCACGTGGGGCACGGGACCGCGCCCGCGCGATTCAGAGGCGTCCGGATCGGGGTGGGAAGATGATCGACACCACACGGGCCCGCGCTCTCGCCGCCGAGGCCGTCGCCTTCGCCCAGGACGGCGGCGCCGAACAGGCCGAGGCGATCGTGTACTCCTCCGACCACTCCCTCACCCGCTTTGCGGGCAATCGCATCCACCAGAACATGTCCAGCGAGAACGCGGAGGTCTCTGTCCGGGCCGTCGTCGGCACCAGGATCGGTGTCGCTTCGACGAACCGGATCGACCCGCAGGGCCTGGAGGCGTGCTGCGATGCCGCCGCCCAGGCCGCGCGTCTCGCCCCCGAGGACCCGGGGTTCCCCGGGCTGCCCTCGCCCCGTCCGGTCGAGCACGCGGACCGCGTATCTGCCTCGACGCTGGCATTCGACGCGGAGCTGCGCGCCGCCGCCGCGGGCGCTCTGATCGCGGCCACGGCGGAGACTGGCGGAGCCGCCGCGGGGAGCGTCTCTTGCGATCACAGCGTGACCGCGGTGGCGAACTCCGTCGGCACCAACGTCGGGATGGCGAACACCTTCATGCGCGCCACGGTGCTGTCCGCAGGCCGCTCCGGCGGGACCGGCTGGGCCTCCTTCTCCGGGCGCGATGCTGCTTCGTTCGACGCTGCCACGCTGGGCGCGGGCGCTGCCGACACCGCTCGACGCGGCGCCGGGGCGATCGAGCTGGAAGCCGGGGTCTACACCGTCGTTCTCGCTCCCGAGGCAGTGGCCGACATCGCGCAGTTCATCGCGTGGTCGGGCTGCTCGATGAAGTCCGTGGAGGAAGGCCGCTCCTTCATGAGCGGGAAGCTCGGCCAGCGGGTGACGTCGGAGGCGATAACGCTCGTGGACGACGCTCTGCGCGAGGACGCGACCGGGCTCACATTCGACTACGAAGGCCAGCCGAAGACGCGGGTGGCGATGATCGACGCCGGTGTAGCTTCAACGCCCGTGACGGACTCCTACTGGGCGGCCAAGACCGGGCGGCCGAACACCGGTCACGCGCTCCCGGCGCCGAACTCGCACGGCCCGCTGCCCATCGACGTGACCATCGAGGCGGGCAGCGCGGACGTGGCCGAGCTGATCGGGGCGGTGAAGCGCGGCATATACGTCACGCGCTTCCACTACGTCAACATCGAGGACCCGACGCGCGTCACTCTCACCGGCATGACGCGCGACGGGACCTTCCTGATCGAGGACGGGCAGGTCACGACCCCGGTGAAGGATCTGCGCTTCACTCAGCCCGCGCTCGAGGCCCTCGACACCACCCTCGGGGTATCAGCGGTCCGTCAGCGCCTGGCCGGCGAAGAGGGCGGCGGAGTGCTCGTTCCCTACCTCCTGCTCGAGCGCTTCACCTTCACGGGGCGCACCTCGTAGGCGCCGCAAGGCATCGGACCACTGCAGCCACGACCTTGGCGCCCGATCACGATCCTTCCAGACCCTGTGCGCGCTCGACCATCTCCTTGACCTTCATGAGCCGCGTGAGGTTGCCGCGCTCCACCTCGTCCAGCTTCATCCGGATGTCGCGAACGGTCTCGTCGATCTGCGGGATGAGCACGTACTCGAGCGCGTTGACGCGCCTGCGAGTGCTCTCGATCTCGGCCGCGAGCAGCTCGATGGCCTTCTCGCGGGCCGCAAGCTCGAGCATTCGCGGCAGAACCGCGGCCAAGCGCGTCAGCCCTCCGTCGAGCACGGCGGGCGTCGTGGCGAACGAGTAGCCCTGGCGTGGCGGCAACTCCCGCATCGTCAGTTCGGGCACTCGGACGCTCATCACGTTGCGCTCGGTGAGCTCGGTGAGCGGGGCGGGCGTCCCGGCGGCCAGCGCCGCTGAGAGCGCGCTGCTGCCCGCTTCCGCGCGCGCCATCGCCAGCAGTCCCCACGCCACACTCAACTCGCGCTCGACCTCGACCCGAGAGCGCCTGACCTCGGCGATGCGGGCGAGGAACTCCTTCATGAGCTCGTCGAGCTTGTCCTTGAGCAGCTTGTGACCGCGACGGGCGGTCACGCCGCGCTGCCGGAGCCTCAGCAGCTCCATCCTGTTCGGGTTCACGCGCAAGGCGGGCACGTCGGTCACCGCCCGCTTGCCAGCGCGTAGACGACGAGCCCGAGTGCGACAAGAAGCAGCACGATGTTCAGGACCCGGATCGACAGGACGATCCGTGAGCGCTCGCCGGCGAGGTGCGCCTGCGAGCGCGCGAGCCAGACCTGCATCGCGACGAGCCCGACGACGAGGATGCCCAGGGCTATGTAGAGCGCGGCGGTCACGACTCGAGTTCCGCCTCCACCGGGTTGCCGAGGTACCGCTCGACGTACTCGTCCTTGATCCGCTTCAGCTCCGCGCGCGGCAGCATCGCCATGAGCTCCCAGCCTATGGCCAGCGTGTCCGTCAACGCTGCGCTCCTCGTGCTGACCCTGCGCGATGAAGCGCTCCTCGAACGCGTCGGCGAAGGCGACGAACGCCTTGTCGGAGTCGGAGAGCGCCGCCTCGCCGAGGATGACGGCGAGCTCCTTGGCCTGGATGCCGCGCGCGTAGGCGCCGAAGAGCTGGTTCGAGAGGTCGGCGTGGTCCTCGCGCGTCTTGCCCGCACCGATGCCCTTCTGCTTGAGGCGCGACAAGCTGGGCAGCACGGCGACCGGCGGGTAGATGCCGCGGCGGTGCAGCGCGCGGTCGAGGATGATCTGACCTTCAGTGATGTAGCCGGTGAGGTCGGGGATCGGGTGGGTCTTGTCGTCGTCGGGCATCGACAGGATCGGCACCTGCGTGATCGAGCCCTTCTTGCCCTTGATGCGCCCGGCGCGCTCGTAGAGCGTCGCGAGGTCGGTGTAGAGGTAGCCGGGGTAGCCGCGGCGCCCGGGGACCTCCTTGCGGGCCGCGGACACTTCGCGCAGGGCCTCGCAGTAGTAGGTCATGTCGGTGAGGATCACGAGCACGTGCATGTCGCACTCGTAGGCGAGGTACTCGGCGGCCGTCAGCGCCATTCGGGGGGTGGCGATGCGCTCCACCGCCGGGTCGTCGGCGAGGTTGAGGAAGAGCACGGCGCGCTCGATGGCGGCCGTGGAGCGGAACTCGCGCTGGAAGAAGTCGGCGTCCTCGAATGTGATGCCCATCGCCGCGAAGACCACCGCGAACTCGCCTTCGAGCTTCTCGCCCACCCTGGTGGGGTCGTCGCTGCGCTTCAGCACCGTCGCCTGGCGAGCGATCTGCGCCGCCAGCTCGTTGTGCGGCAGACCGGAGCCGGAGAAGATCGGCAGCTTCTGGCCGCGCACGAGCGGGTTGAGACCGTCGATAGCCGACACGCCGGTCTGGATGAAGTCGTCGGGGAAGTCGCGCGCCGTCGGGTTGATCGGGTCGCCGTAGATCGACGCGCGGCGCTCCGGAACGATCTCCGGGCCGCCGTCGGCCGGGCGCCCGAGGCCGTCGAAGACGCGGCCGAGCATGTCGCGGCTGACTCCCAACTCGAGCGAGTGCCCGAGGAAGCGGACCTTCGTCTCTGAGGGGTTGCTGCCGCGCGTGCCGCCGAACGCCTGCACGAGCGCGACGTCACCCGAGATCTCGAGCACGTTGCCGAGCGACCGCGTGCCGTCCGGGAACTCGAGCTCGACGAGCTCGTTGTACTTGACGTCGATGACCTTCTCGACCAGCAGCAGCGGGCCGATGATGTCGCGGGTGGAGGTGTACTCGCGGGTCACTTCGCGCCCCCCTTCGCGCCGTGGCCGTCAGGTGAGACGAGCTGCGTCGCGATGTCGTCGGCGATCGAGCCGAACTCGGCCATCGCTGCGTCTTCCGCCACGTACTTCGCGCGGGCGATCCGCTCGCGGACCGGGGCGGCGATGATGTCGCGCAGCGCGGCCCCCTTGGACAGCGCTTCGAGCGCCGTCGAGTGGAACAGCAGGATCGTCGCGAGCAGACGCTCCTGCTTGGCCAGCGACGTGAACTGGTCGTCGTCTCTGAACGCGTTCTGCTGCAGGAAGTCCTCGCGGACCGACTTCGCGGTCTCCATGAGCACCTGCTCCTGGACGGTCAGGGCCTCGAGCCCGACCAGCCGCACGATCTCGGCCAGCTCGCTCTCGCGCTGCAGGATCGCCATCGCCTCGTCGCGCCGGCTGCGGAACTCGGGGCTGACGTGATCGTTCCAGTAGGGTTCCACCCGGTCCAAGTACAGGGAATACGACGTCAGCCAGTCGATCGCCGGGAAGTGACGCTCGTACGCGAGCCTGTCCTGCAGCGCCCAGAACACCTTGACCACGCGGAGCGTGTTCTGCACGACCGGCTCGGAGAGGTCGCCACCCGGAGGCGACACCGACCCGATGACGGTGACCGAGCCGGTGCGCGGGCCCGCGCCGGCGGCGGCGGAGCCATCGACGACGACTGGCGAAGCCGGGTGCCCGGCACCGGAGGTGCCGGCGCCGGAGTCGGACGACGGCCCCGCCGCTGACGGCGCTGCCGCCCGCCGCCGAGGCACTCGACCTTGCCGGCGCGCTCGTAGAAGGCGGCCAGCTTCGTGCCCAGGTAGGCGGGGAAGCCTTCCTCACCGGGCATCTCTTCGAGGCGGCCGGAGATCTCGCGCATGGCCTCGGCCCAACGACTGGTGGAGTCGGCTTGAAGGACGACGTCGTAGCCCATGTCGCGGAAGTACTCGGCCATCGTGATGCCGGTGTAGACGGAGGCTTCGCGGGCGGCGACCGGCATGTTCGAGGTGTTGGCCACGAGCACGGTCCGCTTCATCAGCGACTCGCCCGAGACCGGGTCGGTCAGCTCGGGGAACTCCATCAGCACGTCGGTCATCTCGTTGCCGCGCTCGCCGCAACCGATGAAGACCACGACCTGCGCGTCGGACCACTTGGCGATCTGGTGCTGGGTGACCGTCTTGCCGGCGCCGAACGGGCCCGGGATGCAGGCCGTGCCGCCCTTGGCGAGCGGGAAGAACGTGTCGATGACCCGCGTGCCGGACACCAGCGGCTCCGTCGGCGAGGTCTTGCGCACGTACGGACGCGGGACCCGGACCGG
This sequence comes from uncultured Coriobacteriia bacterium, assembly GCA_963726435.1. GTDB lineage: Bacteria > Actinomycetota > Coriobacteriia > Anaerosomatales > PALSA-660 > PALSA-660. Next base: position 423,345 of record CAVSCJ010000004.1, on the reverse strand, counting down.
CCACGTCTGCATCAGGCGCAGCTCGATCAGCTCGCCGGCGACGGTCCGCACGGAGCCGATCGCGTCCGTGACGGTGTAGCTGCCCGAAGCGAGCTTCTCGAGCGTCCCGCCGACGCCGGGCGGCACCATGACCCGGTGCTCGATGACGACGTTCTCGGCGACGGTACCGACGATGTCGCCGCCCTCGACCCGGCTGCCGACGGCGGTGGTCGCGACGAACTCCCAGCGCTTGTCGCGGTCGAGCCCAGGCGCGGAGACGCCGCGCGCGAGGAACGCGCCCGCGAGTCTCTCGAGAACGTCGAGCGGGCGCTGGACGCCGTCATAGACGGACTCGAGCAGCCCGGGGCCGAGTTCGACCGAGAGCGGAGCGCCCGTGGCCTCGACCGGGTCGCCGGGACCGAGACCCTCGGTCTCCTCGTACACCTGGATCGAGGCGCGGTCCCTGCGCATCTCGATGATCTCGCCCATCAGGCCTTGCGGCCCCACTCGGACGAGGTCGTACATCCTGGCCGTGCCGAGACCCTCGGCCACCACCAGCGGGCCGGCGACCTTCACGATGACGCCACGATCCATCTAGGCTTCCTCACTTCCGAACGGCACGGTCGTGCCGAGTGCGCGTACGATCGCGCGTTCGAGCTTCTCTCGTCCCACTCCTCCGGGGTTGCCCGCCCCGGGGATCACTGTCACTGCGGGCACCGGCTGGTCGGCCGTCTCGGCCGCGAGATCCGCCACCGCCGCGTATACCGGCTCGGTGATGAACACCACTCCATAGCTGCCGTCCGTGAGCACCGGCCACAGCTCCCGGGCCTCGGCCGGATCCTCGACGGTAAAGACGGCGAGTCCGAGCGGGCCGAACCCCGCCACGGAAGACCCGTCACCGACGATCGCGACCAGGTCGCTCACGAGGCCATCCCCCTGACCCGCATCGCGACCAGTTCGCGCGGCAGTCCCGAGAGGCGGCCGACGAGCACGGCGCGCACCATGACCGCCTGCGCGCGGCGCTGCATCAGGTAGGCGAGCACCGGCTCGGGACCCACCGGCCCGCGGGCCGCATCGCGTTCGAGAGAAGCAGTTGCGGAGTCGACGACCAAGTCCAGACGCTCCAGATCGAGCAAATCTTCCGGGCGCGCGGCACCAAGCACGCGCGCGCGGACTATCTCCTCGGCAAGGGTCGCCGGGGCACTCACCTGCGTCGCGGCCTTGCGTGCATCCCAAGTGCCCCCCGGCACCAGCATCGCGCGCGCATCTGCGGCGCTGCGGCCCCCGAGGGCGCAACGCAGCAGCACCTTCGCGTTCGACGCGTCGGCCTGACGCTCGACCAGCCTCTGCAGAAGGCCGATGCGAGACTCACGCGCGAGTCTCGCGAGCTCGGCGTAGAGCGCCGCGTCCACCTTCGCGTCCATCGCTTCCGCACCATCAGCCGCGCCGGACTGCAACGCTGCGCGCGCGGCGCTTCCCAAGGCTCCGGGAAGCACTTCTGGCGACTCGAACTCCTCGGCAGACACGGCTCCGAGTCTCACGAGAGGGGGGTCGATCCGCACACCGAACAGTCGCGAGCGTAGAACCGCCTTGAGCGCAGAGAAGTCGTAGGGCGTCTCGAAGAACGAGACCACCGCATCGGGCAGGCCCGCGCGGTGCAGGAAGTCGTCGTACAGGCCGCGAAGGGACTCGTCGATCGCCCGCTCGACGTCCGAGACACTGTGAACGTTGTCGAGGAACCGCCCGAGATGGGTCTCGGTCAGCACGCGGCGCTGGTCGTCGAAGGTCGGAGCGTCGAGCAGCCGCTCGTAGGCGGCGCGCCCCAGCAGGCGCGTACGCAGGACCATCACGCGTCCCGTCGCGAACCCGTAAGCGGTCGAATGGCTCCGTCGCGCCATGGCTTTCGCTACTCACCCGCCCCGAAGAGAGCCGCGTCTACCTCGGCCAGCAGGGCGTCGCGCCGCGACGCCACCATCGCCGCGGCAGAGACCTCCACCCGCACGCGGTCGCCCACGAGCACGATGCCGCGTTCCACGTCGGCCGGCGCGTCCTCGATCTTCAGGCTCACTCCGGCAGCCGCCAGAGCGTCGGGCAGCACGCCGCGCAGCCGCTGTGCGTCCGCTGTCCCGATGCCCAGCGCCGAACAACCGTCATCCGCTCCGGCGATCGCGCGCGCCAACAGGGCCGCATAGCGGGCATCGTCGAGCGACTCGAGTCCCGCGACCAAGCGGTCCAGAGCCTCGACGTCGAGGGCCTGGCGCGCGGTCAGCAACTCGTCTCGCGCCCGCAGTCGGGCGTTCGCCAGGATCGTCGCAGCGTCGCGCTCCGCGTCCCTCCTGCCCTTCGCGGCCTCGCGCTCGGTGCGCGCGTCCGCGCGTGCGCGAGCGTCCGCGCGCAGGCGGTCCGCGTCGGCTGTCGCTGCGTCGATCAGCGCGCGCGCCTCGTCACCCGCGTCGGCGGCTATCCGCGCGACGATGTCGTCGATGGCCACGTGGCTACGCCCCGTAGGCAGCGCGCAGGCCGAGCAGCATGAGGATCGTCACGATGAGCGCGAGCACCGCGTAGGTCTCGACGAGCGCGGGGAAGATCAACGCCGGCGCCTGCTTGTCGGCCCCGATGATCCCAGCAGCCGATGCCCCCGCCCTGCCCTGCCAGTAGGCGGAGATGAAGCACAGCCATCCGACGGGTTGGCAGGCCAGGAAGATCTTGAACCCCGCGGCTGCGGGCAGGTCGACCTTACCGCCCAGAAGACCGAAGAAGATGATGACGAGCACCGCGGCGATGAACCCGTAGATGCCCTGCGTGCCCGGCATGGCGGCAAGTGGAAGCAGCTTGCCGAACTTGGTGTCGTCCTCGGACAGGATTCCGGAGACCGTGGCGCTCGCGATCGCGATGCCCCACGCGGAACCGATGCCCGCGAGGATCGCGGCGATACCGGCCCCCAGCATGCGCCCAGTCCGTTCCCGCCATCCCCCACATGAGATCCTTCACTACCTTGCTCCCTCCTGCCGGACAGAGCCGGCATCCAATACGACGGACCGTGTCGCGAAGCGGAACGGGACGAGTGCCCGTCCTCCTCCGGAGTAGAACTTGCTGAAGAACTCCACGTACTGCAGACGCGCGGGATGCACGAACGCGCCCAGCAGGTTGATCACGACGTTGAAGACGTGCCCGAAGACGAACACGGCGCCAGCCAACAGGGCGACGACCGCGCCGCCGAGCAGCCCGAACCCGCCCGATGCCCACAACCCGCCTACGGGCTCCCACACCAGCCCGGCAAGGATGTTGAACACCATCCCGACGAGCGCGCCCGAGAGTCCGAGAGCGGCGAGGCGCGAGTAGGACAGGATGTCGCCCAAGAACGACGACATCCCGTAGACGGCATACGCGCCGCCGAGCAGCGAGACGACCGACCGACGCACGGTCCTGGAGACGAAGAGACCGGCCAGCGTCACGCCGGAGACGATCCAGAGGAAGAACCCCGGCCCGCCAACTGCGAGCGACACCGACCAGGCGAGCATGCCCCCGAGCCAGGCCCACCCGATCGCCCGGTCCCAGACGGGCACGTCAGACCTTCCGAGCGCTGCGGTGATCGTGCGCCCCTGCATCAGCATCGTCGCGATGAGACCTATCACCAGCGCGAAGCGTCCGACCAAGGGAGCGCCGGACGAGTACCCCCAGGCGCACACCGCGATCATCGCGAACAGGAAGATCGTCGAGAGCTGCTCGGAGATCGCGTCCGCCGCGTCACCGCGTCTGAAGGCATCGTAGGCAGCGATCCCCACCCCGAAGAAGACCTGGACCACGCCGAGGACGATCACCGCCACAAGGAAGGTGGGCAACTGCGAGAGCGGATCGAGAAGCTGCAATGCGCGCAGGAAGGGCGGCAACGACTCGACCGGGATCGCGAAGTAGCTCGCGAACGCGACTCCGACCGCCATCGCACCCGCGCCGCCGATCATCATGAGGTCCAGGAAGCGCTTCACGCCGGGCGCCACGTCCAGCTTCGTCTTGATGAGCCACGAACCCGCTATGAGCATGGCGCCATAGCCGACGTCGCTTATGCAGATCGCGAAGAAGAGCAGGAAGAAGGGCGCGATCAGTGGCGTCGGATCGAGCTCACGGTAGGACGGACGACCGTAGAGGTCCGTCAGCAGTTCGAAGGGCTTCAGGATGCGAGGGTTGTCGAGCTCGACGGGCGGATCCTCGTCGGTCCGTGGATCTCGCGTCTCCACGTCGAGCGACTCGTGCCACGGAGCGAGCGCCGCACGCAGCTCCTCGACGAGGGACGCCCGCACCCAGCCGGTCAGTGCGAAGGCGCGCTCGGTGCGGCCGACGCGCTCGAGCACGTGGGCGGCGATCCTCTCGCCGTCGATCGCCTCATCGATGGTCACGGCGTGAGAGTAGTGCTCATCCGCCAGCTTCCTGGCCGCGCTCTCGGCGGCCGCGATCGCCGGCACGATCTCGCCGATACGGTCAGTCGCCCGAGCCGACTCCTCCGCGGGGTAGTCGGACAAGCCAGGGAAAGCGACCTCGACGAACTGCGTGGCCGCCAGCGCCGCGCGGATCGTCTCGAGTTCCGATCGGTGGGCCAGAACGATCCAGGCCTGGCGGAGACCGACCCCGCCGTACTCGGCGACCGACGCGAGTGGCGATGCCTCCCTGAGCATCGCGCGGATGCGCTCGGAGTCGTTCGAGGGGACCGTGCCCGTCATGAGCGCGACGTGCTCGGCACCCCTCCAATGAGAGATCTGGAGATGCACGCCGAGCCACGGCTCCAAGTCGCGGACGAGGTGCTCCATCCGGACCTTCTCGCGCTTGCCCGCCGCGATGCGATCGGCGATGTCGACGCATTGCTGGTACAGATGCCGAAGCTCGTAGGAGGGATCGAGGCGGGCGAATTCGTCGAGCGGCACGTGGGTCTTCTCGCTGACGAATGTGGAGAACGGCTGGGTCGAAGCGTGATACCGGCCGAGGAAGTTCCGCACGAAGTGTGCGTCCGCCGCGTATTCCTCCAGGCGGCGAAAGCGCTCGTCTTCGGGGTCCAGCGCCGATGTCGCCATCTCCTCGGGGGCCGACTCGATCTGGACGACACCCACGCGCTGCAGGGCGTCGAGCACGTCGTCGAGCACCGGCTGATACCCTACGACCTCGACCCTGGACATGCGCGCCACGGACATGCGGTGCTAAGCCTCCAGCGATCCCACGATGCGACGGACCGCTTCGTCCAAGCGGCCGCGGGCCGCACCGATGGTCCTCGTGACGACCGCGGCCGCCTCGTTCGCGATGGCATCAGCATCCGCATGCGCCTTGGCCAGCGTCGCCTCGCGTTCGGATGCGACGGCCTGCCTCGAGGCCTCGGCCGCCTCGGCCTCGATGGCCCGGGCGTCCTCAACGGCGGCCGTGCGGATAGCGGCGGCCTCGGTTTGCGCGTCGGCGAGCGCCGATCGCGCTTCCTCCTCCGCGACCAGGACGCGTTCGAGCTTCTCCACGGACCCTCTTCCCGGACGATCGCCTCGGGGGCCGGTTGGCCCCGGAACACGGTTCGCAGAATCTTACCGCACGCGGCGCTCGGACACCCGCGCGCCAGCCCCTATACTGTGCCCGCGACCGTACGTCGGTGCGTATCGATCCCGCGACCCCTCTGGAGCCATGGCACAGCCGAGAGCAGACTCCCCTCCTCGCCGCGGGCGACGCACGTCCCGTGACGCCGGCCGCGCGCGACTCACGGCGGTGCTCGGTGTGGTCGCGTTCTTCGTGATAGCGGCCGCAGCGCTGGCGCTTCTCGCTCCCCAGAAGAAGCCGGCCGTGCAGGTGGCGTCTGCGCCCGACGCCTGGAGCGCCCTCGCGACGATGGAGATCCCGGCCGCTCCCACTCCGGTATTCGCCTCCCTGCGCGCCGAGAGGCTGCGGCTGCCGGTCCCCGCCTCCGCGGTGACGGCTCTCGTGTTCCATCAGTCGTCGTACCGCGACACCGTGCCTTTGCGCGCGCTGGTCGCTTCGGGCAGTCCGGCTCGCGCCCGCGAGGCGGTCAAGGCCGCGCGCGCCACTCTCAAGGCCGGCGGCGAGGCCACGGTCGCTGCGACGCCCGAGGACGCCTCCGAGGACTCCGATGGGGTGTGGACCGGCTACGCGCTGCAGCTCTGGCGCAGCAGCAGTGGGGGGAAGCAGGACACCGCGGTGGACTGCGGAGCCGCAGCCGGCACCGCGGTCTTCTCGCCTGTCGACGGCACAGTGATGCAGATCCGGCCCTACAAGCTGTACAAGAAGTACGACGACTACGAGATCCACATCAAACCGGATGCTTGGGACGACCTCGACGTCATAGTCCTTCACGTGACGGACCCGGCGATCGCCGAGGGCGAGCGGGTGGTCGGAGGCACGACCCGCATCGCGAGCGTCCGGGATCTGGCGTCGGTGGTCTCAGGGCTGCAGCTGCGCAACTACACGCTGGACGGCGGCAACCACACCCACGTCCAGGTGAACACCATCCCGAAGCCCCACGAGCAGTGGGTGTTCGGCCACGACCCGCCCGGGTTCGTCCGGCACGACTAGGGAGTCGGGCTTCCTCCGTCACCGGCGCGTCGCACGAATCCCCGGAACCTGCGGTCGAACTCGGAGCGCATCAGGCGCACCTTGCGCTGGCAGCTCGCGCACGACAGCCCGATGTCCATGCCGAGCTTCGTTACCTCCCACTCGTTGGCCCCGCACGCGTGCGGCTTCTTCAGGCGAACGACGTCGCCGACCTTCACCTGAGTGATGGGAACCGCCACGTCGCCCCCTGCCGAAGCCCTCGCTTTACCGCAGCCGCCGCCCCATTGTATGGTCAGTCTCCGCCCGAAGCGAAACGCCGGACCTGCAGGCCCCTGAAGAGAGGAAGCCCACGGTGAAGACACGAGCGATCCTGTCGGTGCTGGGCGAGGACCGCGTCGGCATCGTCGCGGCCGTCAGCGCCGCGCTGGCGGAGAACGGAGCGAACATCGAGGACATCCGTCAGACGATCATCACCGGCATCTTCTCGATGACGATGCTGGTCACCGTCGACGAGGATGTGTGCCCGTTCGACAAGGTGCAGGCCGCGTTAGCCGGGGTCGGCGAGGAGATCGGGCTGCAGGTCACCCTGCAGCGCGAGGACGTGTTCCGCGCGATGCACCGGATCTAGGGGGCGCACCGGATGCGCATCGAGCCCGAGGAGATCGCCGAGACGCTCGAGATGATCGGGCGCCAGCACCTCGACGTCCGCACAGTGACACTGGGGCTGTCTCTGCGCTCCTGCGCAGCCGACGACGTGCAGGAGATCGCGCGGCGCGTCTACGAACGCGTGACCCGGGCGGCCGAGCGCCTCGTGCCGGTCGCCGACGCGGTATCACGCGAGTACGGCATCCCGATCGTGAACAAGCGCATCTCGGTCACACCGGTAGCGGAGATCGTGGCCGCGTGCGGCGCCCGGGACCTCTCGCCGATCGCCCTCGCGCTCGACCGCGCGGGCGCGCATGTGGGCGTCGACTTCGTCGGCGGCTTCTCCGCGCTCGTGCACAAGGGCATCGGCGAGGCCGACCGCCGGCTGATCGAGTCGATCCCCTCTGCGCTCGCGACAACGGAGCGCGTGTGTGCCTCCGTCAACGTCGCGACCACGCGCGCCGGCATCAATTGGGACGCGGTCCTGCTGATGGCCCGGACCGTCAAGGCGTGCGCTGCGGCCACGGCCGACCGCGACGCCATCGCCTGCGCCAAGCTGGTCGTGTTCTGCAACATGGTCGAGGACAACCCGTTCATGGCCGGCGCGGTCCACGGCTCGGGGGAGCCCGACGAAGTCGTCAACGTGGGGATCTCGGGGCCGGGCGCGGTGCGCGCCGTGGTCGACTCGCTTTCGCCCGACGCCGACCTCACCGAGGTGGCCGAGGCCATCAAGGCGACCGCGTTCAAGATCACGCGCATGGGCGAACTCGTGGCGCGGGAGGCGTCTCGGCGCTTGGGCGTCGAATGCGGCATCGTCGACCTCTCGCTCGCGCCGACGCCCGCCGAGGGCGACAGCGTCGCTGCGATCCTCGAGGCGATCGGGGTCGAGCGATGCGGCGGACCCGGCACCACGATGGCGCTCGCGCTGCTCAACGATGCGGTCAAGAAGGGCGGCGCCATGGGCACGTCGCGAGCCGGAGGACTGTCCGGCGCGTTCATCCCGGTCTCGGAGGACGCGAACATGGTGCGCGCGGTGCGCGAGGGCGCGCTGACTCTCGAGAAGCTCGAGGCGATGATGTCGGTCTGTTCGGTGGGCCTCGACATGATCGCGGTCCCGGGCGACACGAGCGCCGAGACGCTCGCGGGCGTGATCGGCGACGCGTGCGCGATCGGCGTCGCGAACTCCAAGACGACCGCCGCGCGGCTCATACCCGCACCCGGCAAGATCGCCGGGGACAGCGTGGAGTTCGGAGGCCTTCTGGGAGGCGCTCCCGTCATGTCGGTCAACGGCTGGGCCGGGACGCGACTCGCGCGCAGAGGCGGCCGCGTGCCGGCGCCGCTGAGCGGGCTTCGGAACTAGGCGATCGACCTGGCCGGATGAGGTGAGGTCTGTGCGTCACATCGGATCTGTACGCGCAGGGATCGCGCTGGCAGCGGTCGCGACGACCGTGCTGCTGGGCGGCTGCCGGATCTCCGGCGTCCTGGACGATCCCGCCCCGACCATCTCGACCTCCGCGACCCCGTCGGTCGAAACGACCTCCATCCCCCGACCCTCGATCGCCAAGGCCGAGGCAGCCATCCTGAAGACGGCCAAGAAGCTCTACCCCGAGGCCCCGATCAAGAGCGCGAGCGTCTTGGGCATAGGGCGGTCGCCGGGAGGGATCTGGTGGTTCCAGGCACGGACGGATGCAGGCCCGGAGTACCAGAACGAGCTGTGGTTCGTCACTTGGGACGGCGCGAAGTGGAGACTCGAGGGCCACGGGCCTGGGACCGTGCGCTCAGACTACCCGCACGAGATCACGTGGGAGGACGTCTACTAGATCCCGACGATCTCCCTGAACGAATGGATCTCGCGCCTCGCCACGGGGATGTGCGTCTCGTCGCGGTCGGTGACGACCACGGCGTAGCCGCCCTCGGCCCGCATGATCTCCTTGATACAGTTCAGGTTCACGATGTAGCTGCGGTGGATGCGGTGGAAGTTCTCGCGCAGCAGCCGCTTCTCGATCTCCCCCAGCGTCTGGTCGACGAGGAACTGGTTCTCGTAGGTGTGCACGTAGGTCGACTTGTTCTTCGCCGAGATGTAGACGATGTCGTCGATCGACAGCAGCACAGTGCGGCCGCCCTTGCGCACCGGGATCTTGCGGAACTCGCCTTCCGCGCCCGCGCTCTCCGCCGCGTGCACGCGCGTGGTCACGAGCGAGCGCACGCGCGCGGACAGCTCGAGGATGTTGAACGGCTTGGTCACGTACTGCTGAACGCCCTGCTTGAACGCGAGGATCTTGGCGAGGTCCTGGGTCTTCGCCGTCAGCATGATGACCGGGACGTCGGCGGTGGCGACGTTGTTGCGGATCTCCATCAGCGCCATCCAGCCGTCAACGCGCGGCATCATGATGTCGAGGAGGATGACGTCCACCGGGCTGTGCCCCAAGACGTCGATCGCCTCGCCGCCGTCGCCAGCGGTAAGAACGCGCATCCCGTCGGACTCGAGCCCGAAACGGATCATGTCGACGATCGACGGATCGTCGTCCACGACCAGAACGGTCGGATTGGCTTCCATCTCGTCCTCCATGAGGCGGGCGGCTTGTATCTACCGTTCGTCGGGATTATACCGAACTGGGCGGAACCCTACCGCGCCCGTTCGTCCTCGGACGATGTCACGGTCGGCGCTCGCGGCGCACCCAGGAGTCGATGGAGCGCGCGCAGGTCTTGCCGGCGCCCATCGCGAGGATGACCGTGGCCGAGCCGGTGACGATGTCACCGCCCGCGTACACGCCGGGCATGCTGGTCGCGCCGTTCTCGCCCACGGCGATGTAGCCGCGGCTGTCGAGCTCGAGCTCCGGCGCAGCCTTGGACAGCAGCGGGTTCGCGCGGGTGCCAACGGCGATGACCACGGTGTCGCACTCGATCTCGAAATCGGAGCCGAGCACGCAGACCGGCGCACGGCGGCCCGAGGAATCGGGCTCGCCCAGCTCCATCCGCGTCGCCACCATCCCGGTCACGAAGCCGTCGCGACCGACCACCGCCACCGGGGAGCACAGCATCTTGAACTCGACGCCCTCCTGCCGGGCGTGGTGGACCTCCTCCTTGCGCGCCGGCATCTCGTCTTCGGTGCGCCGGTATACGAGGAAGACCTCCTCGGCGCCGAGGCGCAGCGCCGTGCGCGCCGAGTCGATGGCGACGTTGCCGCCCCCGACCACCGCGACCTTGCGCCCCCGCCACACCGGAGTGTCGGAGCGCGGGAACTCGTAGGCGCGCATCAGGTTCACGCGGGTGAGGAACTCGTTGGCCGAGTAGACCCCGTTGAGGTTCTCGCCCGGGATGCCCATGAAGATCGGCAGACCCGCCCCGGACCCGATGAACACCGCGTCGAAGCCCTGCTCCGCCAGCAGCTCGCCCACGGTGTGCGTGGCGCCGATCACAACGTCGGTGACGACCCTGACGCCTTGGACGCGAAGCATCTCTATCTCGGCAGCGACTATCGCCTTGGGAAGCCGGAACTCGGGGATGCCGTAGACGAGCACGCCGCCGGGAATGTGGAGCGACTCGAAGACGGTGACGTCGTGTCCGAGCATCGCGAGCTCGCCGGCGCACGCCAGACCCGACGGCCCCGAACCGACCACCGCTACGCGCTTGCCCGAGGGCGGCGCGAGTTCGGGGCGGCAGCGGTCCGCGATCTCGCACGAGAGGTCGAGGTCGCCGAGGTAGCGCTCGAGGCGACCGATCGCGACGGGCTCGCGCGTTCGCCCGAGCACGCACGACGCCTCGCACTGCTCCTCCTGCGGGCAGACACGGCCGCACGCGGCCGGCAGGGCGTTGCGCGCCTTGAGCACCTCGACAGCGCCGCGCTCGTCGCCCTCGATCATCTTCCCGATGAAGGACTTGATGTCGATGTGGACCGGACACCCGTCGATGCAGGTCGGCTTGAGGCACTGCAGGCATCGCATCGCCTCGCCGTGGGCCTCCTCGGCGCTGTAGCCGTAGCCGACCTCGCTGAACGACATGCGGCGATCGGCCGGGTCGCGCTCGGCCATCGGCGTGCGGGGAGCGCGGCTGGGGCGGTGCCGGCTCAACGCTCCGCTCTCGTCTAGGGATGACACGCGCACCCCTTGCTGTACTCCGTGTCCGCCTCGCGCTCGTCGTCGACGTAGACGCGCTGTCGGCTCATCAGCTCTTCGAAGTCGACGAGGTGGCCGTCGAAGTCCGGACCGTCGACGCAACCGAACTTCGTCACACCGCCGACGCTCACCCGGCAGGCGCCGCACATGCCTGTGCCGTCGACCATGATGGGGTTGAGGGAGACGACCGTCGGGACGTCGAACTCGCGCGTGGTCTCGGCGCAGAACTTCATCATTATGGCCGGGCCGATCGCCATCGCGTGGTCGATCTCGCCCCTGGCGCACATGGCCTTCAGCGGGTGCGTGACCAGGCCTTTCTCGCCCGCGGAGCCATCATCGGTCACGACCACGAGCCGCGCGAGCGGCAGGGCGCGGAACTCCTCCTCGAGGATGAGCAACTCCTTCGTGCGTGCGCCCAGGATGACGGTCACCGCGTCGCCCGCCGCGCACATCGCGCGCGCCACGGGATACGCGACCGCGGCGCCCACGCCGCCGCCGACCACCGCGACGCGGCCGAGGTCGCCGGTGCGGCTCGGGATCCCGAGCGGTCCCACGACGTCTGCGAGAGAGTCGCCGGCGCTCGCGTGTGTCAGCTTGTGGGTGGTCGCGCCGACCCGCATGAAGATGAAGCGGATCCAGCCCTCCTGCGCCGACCAGTCCGAGAAGGTGAAGGGCACGCGCTCGCCGCGCTCGCCGACGCGCAGGATGAAGAACTGCCCCGCGGCCGCCTTGCGAGCGATGGCGGGAGCTGCGACGGTCATCTCGATGACGGCATCCGAGAGCTGGCGTGTGGCGAGGATCTCGAACATGGACGTCCTTGCGTCTTGTGAGACGGGGCGCCTGCGGAGGCGGTGCGCATCAGTATACTTGCCGGGTCACGAAGGCGGCGAAGGCGAGGAGGCGGGCGTGCATCGCGTGGTCGCGTCCCTTGCCGCGCTCGCTCTCGTCGCGTCGCTGGCCGGATGCGCGCCTGCCGCCGGGCCCGTCACCGAGAGCCGGGAGGTGCTCGGCACCGCTGTCAGCGTCGCCGTCTACAGCGCCGACGCCTCGGCCGCCGCTCCCGCGATCGACGCCGCCTTCGGCGCCATGAGCGCTGTCGAGTCGGAGCTGAGCCCCTACGACGCCACCTCGACCATCTCGGCGTTCAATCGCGCGCCGTTCAAAGCGTACAAGCTTCCGGAGGACGCGCTGCTCATTCTGGACCGGACGTGGGAACTCGATGTTGCCGCCCAGTTCAGCGCCGCGATGTTCGGGGTCACGAACCTTTACGACTTCGGCGGCGCCGGGAGCGTGCCGGGCACGGAGACGCTGCGGTCGGCAGCGACTGCGGCCGAGACTCTGGACGTCCGCGCTGACGGGACGGCGATGTTCGTGGGGCGTCAGGAGGTCGGCACCCCCGGCCTCGACTTCGGCGGCGCCTCGAAGGGCCTCGCCCTCGACCGCGCGGCGGCGGCACTGCGCGACTACCCGGCGCTGATCACCGCGGGCTCCTCCACGCTGGCCTTCGGCAGCAAGCCGGATGGACAGCCATGGAGGGTCGGCATCGAGGACCCTCGCGAGGTCGGCCGGGTACTGGCGGTCGTATCGTCCGAGAGCACCCTTTCGGTATCGACCTCCGGCGACTACCAGGTCTACTTCGAGCGCGACGGCGTGCGCTACCACCACATCCTGGATCCGGCGACCGGGCTCCCGGCGCGCGGCCTGCGCTCGCTCACGGTGTTCGGGCAGATGAGCGGCCTCGACGCCGACATCCTCTCGACCGCGCTGTTCGTGATGGGACGCAACCCCGCGCTCGCGTACGCGCGTGCGCACGCGCTGGGCGTCTACCTCGTCGACGACACCGGCACCGCGTACTCATCGGTGCCCGAGACGTTCCCGGTCACGCTCTCCGAAGAAGCCAAGCCGCGGCCCTAGGCGGACGAATGGCGCGTGCCCTTGGCGACGCTAAGGGCGGACCGCCACCGGCGGCCCGCCCTTCCAGGAAGCAGCGCACAGGCTCCTAGACGTTGAACCAGCCCTTCAGCAAGCCGCCGAGAGCCGGGACCTCGTAGTACTTGCCTTGGAACGTGTTGATCGCGGCGATGATGGCGAAGACCGCGACAACGAGCCACAGGAGCCAGCCGACGAACGGGATCCAGCCCAGCACGACCGCGATGACCCACAATCCGAGCGCCTGGATGCCGTTGAACTTGACGAACGGCTCGTCCTTGTACGGGTCTATCAGCAGCGCTACGAGCGCCACGATCGGCACGATGTAGCCGATGCCAGCGAGGATCTTGCTGTTCTCGCTCGCGGGCATGTAGCCGCCAGCCGGCGCCGGCGCCATCGGCGGGGCCGCGGGTGGAGCCGGGGGAGGCGTCATGTCGCTCATACCAGTCTCCTTCTGTCGATTTGCGTACTGCGGTAGTACGTACCCCTCCGGGGGCGGCGAGTCAACGCTGTGGTACCATTTCCTGCGGTGCGACCGTGCACCACGCGGGATTCGCAGCATCTGCAGTCGAACAAGCCCGCCCGGAGGTAGATACCGACCCATGCGCCTTCCTCGCGCCCCGCGCATCCTCCTCGTCGCCCTCCTTGCCGCGTGCATGATCGCGCCAGGAGTCGCTTCCGCGTACTCCAGCAAGGACGTAGCGGCGCACAAGGCTGCTGCTGAAGCGGCACGCAAGAAGGCGGCTGCCGAGCAGATCAAGGCGAACGACCTGCTGAGCGAGACGGAGAAGCTCGAGAAGCAGATCAGTGCGCTCGAGGCCGAGTTGGAGACTCTGGGCGCGCAGATCGGCACGGCGTCGGCGCGGCGCGCCAATCTCGACTCTCAGATCGAACTCCTCCGCGCCGAGGTCAGCTCCCGCGAAGCCCAGATCGCCGACCTGCAGTTCCAGTACGATGAGCGGTCCGCGGCCCTGGCCGCGCGCGTCGACACCTACTACCGGACCGGCGACTGGGCCTACGTCGAGATGCTTCTCAGCTCGGAGAGCCTCGCCGACCTCATCCAGCGCACCGAATTCGTCACGATGCTCATCCGCGACGACGAGGACACCGCCGCCGGGTTGGACGCCGACCGCGTCGCACTCGAGCAGGCCAACGCCGAGCTCGCGCGGACGATGGAGGCGGTGCAGAACAAGCGGACCGAGATCCGCGCCGAGGAGCTTGGCCTCAAGACGCTGCAATCCTCGCGAGACGCGAAGAGAGCCGCCGAGCAGACGGTCCAGAACCAGAAGGCCGCCCTGTTGGCGCAGACCAAGAAGAACGTGGCCCGGCTCCGCGCGATGGCCCTGGCCGAGGAACAGGAGTCGGCCCGCATCGCCGAACTCCTCAGGAGCGGCGGATCGTACGGGAGCGGCAAGTACGCGGGCACCTTCGCCTGGCCGACACCGGGCTACACGCGCGTCTCCTCGCCCTTCGGCATGCGGATGCACCCCATCCTGCACGTCCGCAAGATGCACACCGGCATCGACATCCACGTGCCGTACGGGGCGCGGATAGTCGCCGCCGGCTCCGGCAAGGTGATCTACGCCGGCTACAATGGCGGGTACGGCAACTTCACCATGATCGACCACGGCGACGGGCTGGTGACCTGCTACGCCCACCAGAGCAAGATCCTGGTCAGCAAGGGGCAGCACGTCACCGAGGGGGACACCGTCGGCAAGGTCGGTTCGACCGGCATGTCGACCGGCGCGCACCTGCACTTCGAGGTGCGCGTGAACGGCGCTCCGAAGAACCCGCTGAACTACCTGTAGCAGCTCACTGCGTCGCGGCGCCGCCGTGGGGGTGATCCGGCGAGTTGAGGAGCGCAGCGACGATTGTCTGAGCCCGGGCACCCCTACGGCGGGGTAGCCGCGGCGCTCGTCAGGACGCGACGATTGTCTGAGCCGGAAGCCCCGCGGCGAGGTAGCTTCGGCGCTTGGAGCTACTGGTTGTGCTCGCTCATAGCGGCGTCGATGCCGTGCTCCAGCACGTCGATGACGGCCTGCGCGGCCGTCGGCACCGAACCTTCGAGGCGCTCCAGCTTCTCGCCGCGCAGCGGCTCCAACACGTAGTCCGCGGGATCCATGCGCCCGGGCGGGCGCCCGATACCCACGCGCACGCGCATGTAGTCGTCGCCGACCGCCTCGTGCAGCGAGCGCAGGCCGTTGTGGCCGCCGTGGCCGCCGCCGCTCTTCGCGCGGACGTCGCCCTCGGGCAGATCGAGGTCGTCGTGGACCACCACGACCTCTCCGAGAGGAACGCCGTACGCCTCGACGAGCCGCCTGACCGCCTTGCCGGACACGTTCATGAATGCCTGCGGCTTCGCGAGGACGACGTCCTCGTCGCCCAGGCGGACCCTGGTGGTCTTGGCCCCCGCCTCGTCCTTCCAGTACGAGCCCCCGAGCGTGGAGGCAAGCAGGTCGACGACCAGGAACCCTGCGTTGTGGCGCGTATGAGCGTAGTCGGGGCCCGGGTTGCCGAGGCCGATCACGAGTCGCGTCATATGCTGTGCGACTACTCCTCTTCCGGCGTCTCGCCGATGACCTCGGGCTCGGCCTGCTCCTCAGCAACGACCTCTTCCTCCTCGGCGACGACGGGAGGCACGAGGCTGGCGACGATCTCGTCCTCGCTGTCGAGGATGGTCACGCCCTTGGGAGCGGTCAGGTCGCGGACGTGTACCGTGTCGCCGATCTCCATCTGCGACACATCGAACGTGAGCGCCTCGGGCAGGTTGTCGGGCAGCGCTTCGATGGTTATGTGCTGCACGGAGTGCATGAGCACTCCGCCGACCTTCACGCCCGGCGCATCGCCCTCGAAGTGGATCGGCACCGTGGTGGTGATGTTCTGCTTCATGTTGACGGCCCAGAAGTCCACGTGCTGCAGAGAGCCCCTCCGCGCGTCGCGCTGGATGCCCTTCACGATGACGTGAAGCTTCTTGCCGTCGTCGACGGTCATCTCGATCAGCTTCGATGAGATGTTGCCCTCGTGCACGAGCACCTGCTGGAACTCGTGACGGTCCACCGACACCGGCACCGCCTTCACGGCCGCGCCGTAGACGACGGCCGGCAGGCGCTCGTGGTCGAGACGGCGGTTGGCCTTGCCGATGACGTCGCGGGTGGTCGCGTGCATCTCGATGTTCTCTGCCATTGTGCTTAGCGTTCCTTTCGCTGTAGCCGGTGCGAGCGCTCGCGCGCTACTGGAAGTCGGGGTCGAACAGTTCGGACACGGACTCGTCATCGTAGACGTTTTGGATCGCGTGCGCGAACAAAGGGGCGACGCTCAATACGTGGAGCTTGCCGTTGCTCCGCCCTTCGGGCACCGGCAGCGAGTTGGTGACGACCACTTCGACTATCGGAGACGCGTCGATCCGCTCGAACGCCGGAGGCGAGAAGATGCCGTGAGTAGCGGCGACGTACACCGACTCCGCGCCCTTGGCGATGAGAGCCTTGGCGCCCTCGGTCACGGAACCGGCGGTGTCGATCATGTCGTCGGCGACTATGCAGGTCTTGCCCTCGACCTCGCCGATGACGTGCGTGATCTCGGCGACGTTGTGCTCGGGGCGGCCCTTGTGCATGATCGCGAGGCTGGCCCCCAACATGTCAGCCAGCTTCTTGCACACCTTCACGCGGCCCACATCAGGAGAGACGACACAGCAGTTCGTCAGCCCGAGACTCTCGAAGTAGCCCGCGATGATCGGGAGCGCGGTCAGGTGGTTGACCGGAGTGTTGAAGAAGCCCTGGATCTGGCCTTGGTGCAGGTCCATGGTGATGACGCGATCCACGCCCGAGACCGTGATCAGGTCGGCGACGAGCTTCGCTGTGATGGGCTCACGCGCAGCCGACTTCTTGTCCTGGCGGGCATATCCGTAGTGCGTGATGACCGCCGTGATGGTGCGAGCTGACGCTCGGCGCGCCGCGTCGGCCATTATCAGCAGCTCCATGAGTGCGGCGTTGACCGGCTTGGCGATCGACTGCACCAGGAACACGTCCGCGCCCCGGACGCTCTCCAAGTACCGAACGTAGATCTCGCCGTTGGCGAAGCGCTTGATCCTCACGTTGCCGAGATCGATCCCGAGGTGCTTGGAGATCCCGTCAGCGATCTCCGGATTGGCCGTACCCGAGAAGACCATCATGCGCTTGCTCATCTCGCCCATCGCGCCGGTTCGCACCCCTTCACTCGTCGTCACGGGCCGCCTTGCGGCGCTCGTTCCACCCATCCACGTTCTTCTGCGCCGTACGTTCGATGCCGAGCGCTCCTGCCGGCACGTCCTTGGTGATCGCGCTGCCGGCCCCGGTCGCTGCGCCCGCTCCTATCTCGACCGGCGCCACCAGCATCGTATCCGAACCGATGAAGGCGCCGTCGCCGATGATCGTGCGGTGCTTGTCGCTCCCGTCGTAGTTGCATGTGATCGCGCCCGCGCCGACGTTGACTCCGGCGCCGACGGTAGCGTCTCCGATGTAGGACAGATGCGGCACCTTGGAGCCCTCTCCTATCGTCGAGTTCTTCACCTCGACGAAGGACCCGGCGCGCGATCCGGCCAGCAGGACGGAGCCCGGACGCAGGAATGCGTTCGGGCCGACCACAGCCCTCTCCCCGACCGTGGCACCGCGGACGATCGACTGCTCGACCGTCGCGCCTGCACCGATGGTGGAGTCGATGATGCGCGTGTTGGGTCCGACGTGCGCGCCCTCGCCGAGGTGCGTCTCGCCCAGAAGAGTGGTCATCGGCTCGATGACGACATCGCGGCCGAGGGTGACGCCAGAGCCGATCCAGACGAGGTCGGGGTCGGTCATCGTCACTCCGTCGAGCATGTGGCCCTCGTTGATGCGGCGTTGCAGCACTCGGCCGACCGAGGCGAGCTGGACGCGTGTGTTCACGCCGTGGGACTCGTCGACGTCGTCGAGAACCACCGCGGTGACCCGCAGCTTGCGTTCGTTGAGCAGAGCGATGACGTCGGTCAGATAGTACTCACCCTGGGCGTTGGCGGGCGCGAGGCCCGCGAGCACATCGAACAGCGCGCGGGCGTCGAAGCAGTAGATGCCGACGTTGCACTCGCCGACGGCGAGCTGGTCGTCGTTGAGGTCCCGGTGCTCGACGATGGCCGTGACCGCTCCGGCTTCGTCGCGCAGGACGCGCCCGTAGCCGGTGGGGTCGGGGATGAAGGCGGTGAGCACGGTGCAGGCCGCCCCGGCTCCTCGCCACGCCTCCAGCAGCGCGGCGATCGTCTCCGCGCGCACGAGCGGGACGTCTCCGGCGATCACAACGACCGGGCCATCGAAGTTCGCCAGGGCGCCAGCAGCCGCGCGAACGGCGTCACCTGTCCCCAGCCGCGCCTGTTGGATGACCGTCTCCGTGTCCGGGACGAGGTCGGTGACGGCTTCGCCGCCGTAGCCGACGACCGTGACGATGCGGTCGATACCGGCCCCGCTGACGGCGTCCACAACCCAGCGAACGAGCGGCACGCCAAGGATCTCGTGCGCCACCTTGGGCAGCGCGGAGCGCATGCGAGTGCCCTCTCCGGCGGCGAGAACGATGGCGGCGGCGTGCATCGTGAGCTCCTCTGGCACCGGGTCGATCGTGCGGGCCCGCTTCGATCTTCAGGCCCGGTGAGGCAAGTGGCTGGGGCGGCAGGATTCGAACCTGCGGATGGGGGATCCAAAGTCCCCTGCCTTACCGCTTGGCCACGCCCCAAGGATACCCGCGAAGTGTACCAGACGGTCGCATCGACCCATGCTCGCTCTCGAGCGCGGAACCGCTCGATCCGCGGCTCGCACGACGGCCGAGCCGAAGGACGGTGTCGGCCTGCGCTCGCACGCTCCTCTCGCGGCCCCGCCTCGAGCGCTAGTCCAACGCCGGCACGGCCTCCGCCTGGGATGCCACCGCGTCCGGAGACGTGAAGTACTCGAGGCCACCGTCTGTGGCGAACTGCGCGAGGACGGCATCCTGCATGCGCTGGCGCGCGTCGGCGTTTATGGGATGGCAGATGTCGCGGAAGTCGCCGTTCGGGAGCTTGCGCGACGGCATCGCGACGAACAAGCCCTTCTCACCGTTGACCACACGCAAGTCGTGTATGACGAACTGATCGTCCAGCACCACGCTCGCGATGGCGCAGACCTTGTTCATCGAGACGGGACGAAGCGTTACCTTCGTGACCTCCATGGCCCGGCAGACCCCCACATGTCGCAGCCTGACGCTCGATCCTCACTCGTGCCCCGGCCGCTCTATTTCGCCGCGCGGGGCCGGTTCCCTGCACGATGGGAAGACGAACGGTCAGGGTCGAGCTAGGAGCAGGCCCTCGACGAGCTCGAGGTCCACCGGCTTGTCCACGTCCATCGCGATGGACGGGTCGTCGAGCACCACCGCAGCTCCGGTGCCCCCCAGAAGCTCGCGGATCTTGTCGACGAGGTCCTCCGGCTCGAGACGCCCGAGCACGAACTTCACGACGAATCCCAACCCCGCCGTCCTGACGGTGGCGACCGGGTTCTTGCGCTCATCGAACAGACGCTGACCGAGGTCGCGGGCGCCCGGCAGGAGCTTCGGGTCGACGATCATCGCGTTGCCGCCCGTATAGCGGCCGCTCTTGAGCTTGAAGTAGGTGCGCTGCGCCCCGGGATAGGCCGCCTCGACAGCGGCCTTGGGGACCAGCGGATAGACGAACTCCGCACCCGTCGCCAGCCCGGCGTCGACGAACGCGTCGATCGCGGCCCCCGTCAGCAGCGGGATGTCGCCCGTCGCGATCACCACGGGGCGATCGACGCGGAACGCCGCCGCACCGGCTATCGCGTTGTCCATGAACTCGCGGTTCGAGACGACCAGCTTGTCGACGCGATCGACCCAGCCTCCCAGGTTCTCGGCCGTGGGGATCACGACAGCGATCTCGCCGATCCGGTCTGCGGCACGGAACGCGTCGACGACCCATTCCACGAGCGGCCGGCCGGCGATCGGGACGAGCCCCTTGAAGCGCTCCGTCGGATCGATCACCTCGCCGTCTCCCCCGGCCAGGATCACCGCATCGACCTTGTCGTATGTCACGACTCTGCTCCCCTCGTCTGATCGATCGTGCCGCCCGAGCGCGGACGCGCAACAGCCGCCCACATCCCGCGGTCGCGTGCGGCGGCGGCCGCCTCCTCGGCTTGGGCCGATCGCCCGAAGACGCCGAAGACCGCCGAACCGCTCCCGCACAGTGCCGACCCCAGACAACCCTTCGCGTTCTGCATCGATGCTAGCCCTTCGGCTATGGAGGGGACCAGAGCCAGTGCAGCAGAGGTCATGTTGTTGTACAGAGCAGCGCCCAGGGCCGAGTCGTTCCCCTCCGCGAGCGCGGACTCCACTGCGCCGGGACCCGGCGCGGGATCGCTTCCGAGCCGGTCGAACATCGCGTAGGCGTCCGCGGTCGGAACCGGTGCCGCCCCGCAAGCGATCGCGAACCGGGCCCGTGGGAGCTCCAGCGCCCGCACCGGCACGTCTCCACGCCCCTCGTACAGGGCGCAGCCGCCCCGCAGCGGGAAGAGCACATCGGCTCCGACCGTCGAAGCCACCGCATCGAGGCGTGCGTCGTCGCGCGAGACCCCCCATTCGGCGGCCATGGCGGCGATGACCGCGGCGGCGTCCGCGCTGCCACCGCCGAGTCCCGAGCCCGCGGGCACACGTTTGGCGACCGCGATCGCGAAGTGCGGCGGCCGTCCGAACTCCTCGCTCATGGCGACGGCGGCCCTCCAGGCCAGGTTCTGGTGGGTGGGCACGCCGACGTCGGGTTCGCACGCCAGCGACAGACGCCCGGCCGGCTCTATGGTGACCATGTCGCCGAGGTCGAGCGCGACCAGAACGGTGGTCACGTCGTGGTAGCCGTCAGCGCGGGGCGCACCGACGGCGAGGTAGAGGTTGAGCTTGGACGGCGCGCTGAGAGTCATCGGCATCCGCCAGCCCCCTCCGGTCAAAGTAGAGGGCGCGGCGCCCGCATCTTGCTCTGCGGCGTCGCGCCCGTCTTGACGTCTCGTAAGGACGTATCGCGCGCTAGTTGAGCCAGGGGAAGACGCTGTCCCCGCTGTCGGGATGGGTCAGCTCGACCGTCCCGGTCAGGACATCCACGTAGGAGTAGGACACGCGGGCGGTGCGCTCGCGCTTCTCCTCCACTTTCACGACGAAGAGACTGGGATGCGTCTCCTCCAGGACACCCTCGCGCTCCACGATCTTGGAACGGCCCATGTTCGCACGCAGGCGCATGCGGGTGCCGGTGAGCGACTTGAGGTCGGCACGGATCCGGCCGACCACTTCCATTTGGTTCATCGTTTCCATCCAGTGTCCTCCTACCGGCGTATATTGTGGGAATTATACAGGTCAGAGGCCCTTTTTACAACCTCGGAGGCCCCTGGAGGCGGCCGCGGAGGCCAGCGCGACGAACTCGTCGACGCTGAGTGTCTCGGCCCTGCGCCGGCCGTCGATACCCGCCTCGGAAAGTGCCTCGTCAAGTGCCGTGCCGGACCATCCGTTGGTCGCGCGGACCGAGTTCCGCAGCGTCTTTCGCCTCTGAGCGAACGCCGCGTCAGCTAGGAGCTCGGCCTCCATGCGAAGGTCCTCCGGCTCCTCGCGGCGAACGCGCTCGAGGCGCAACACCGTTGAGTCCACGTGCGGAGGCGGCATGAAGCAGCCGCGCGGGACGTCGAAACTGCCGCCAGGGACCGCATGCATTCTCAACTTCACGGTATACGCTCCATAGTCTTTGCGGCCCGGCTGTGCAGCCATGCGCGCGGCAACCTCTGCCTGCACCATGACGGTCGCACTGCGCAGCGTGGGCAGCTCTTGGAAGAGCCGCAGCACCACCGTCGCGGCGACGCCGTACGGGAGGTTCGCGACCAGAGCGACCGGCGGCCCGAGCGGGCTCGCCAGCTCGCGCACGTCCACCGTGACGGCATCAGCCCGCACGATGGCCAGGTTGTCGCGCCCGCGCGCGACGTCCTCCAACACCGGCAGCAGGTCCGGGTCGCGTTCGACCGCCACGACGTACCCGGCGACGTCGCACAGAGCGAGCGTGAGAGTGCCTATGCCCGGCCCGATCTCCAGGACCGGATCGGCGGGTGATACGGCCGCCAGAGCGAGGATCTTGCGCACGATGTTGTCGTCGACCAGGAAGTGCTGCCCCAGCGACTTCTTGAGGGACAGCCCGTGCGCCTCGAGCACCGCCCGCGTCGCCGAGGGCGAGGCGAGAGCGGAGAGAGGCACCTCAGCTTCCGAGGATCGTTACGCGCAGCCCCCGCTTGCGGCCCCAGTGGTTCGCGAGCGAGCGAGCCGCCCTCTCCTGCGCGGCCGACGCGTGCCCGGTCGGCGCGTTGAGTGAGGCCCCCCAGAAGCACACGTCCATCTTGTTGCCCTTGATGGCGCCGCCGGTGTCGCCCGCGACCGCGTACCCGTAGTCCTCCACGAACAGCCGCGTCCCCAGCGGGATGACCCGGCGGTCCACCGCCACGATCCCCCATCCCGCCGGCGCATCGAACAGCCGGCGGCGCCAGGCGATCCAGTCGGCGTCGAGGTGGCACGCGTAGGGAGTGTAGGCGGTGGCCTCGACCAGGATCGTCCGTCCCACAACCGGCGGGGCGTAGGGCTTGGCGCCCTTGCCGGACGTCGATGCTGGGACTACCTGCCTGAACGGGCGCTTGGTGCCCATCCGGATGACCTCGGTGACGGGAGGCGCAAGGACTGCCTCAGCCTTGAGCGTCTTGGGGCCCTCCTTGCCGCCGCTCACGACCGCCTGCCAGACTCGCACCGCCGACCCCTCGACACCCCGTGTCACGACGACACGGCGGTTCAGCGGCAGCGTGCTGTCGCCTTGGACGACGGTCTCGAAGGGTACGGAGACCTCCTCCTCGGAAACCCGGAGGAAGACATCGTTCGCGGTGATCGTCATCCCGTCGATCAGGGAGGAGTCCGCGGGGGGATCGGTGGCTATGCCGCCGGTGGGATCGAGCCCGGCCATCACGAGAGCGTCGGCGACGGTGCGCCCCACCACCTCGAGAGCGATCGTCTGGCCGTTGTGCACCAGGGTCACGTTCGCGACGTGGCGCACGACGACCATGCCGCCGTCCTCGAGGCTCGAGGATACCGAGGGGCTGACGAGGTCACGGGGGGAGACTCGCACACCCGCCTCCGCGAGTGCTGAGGCGACGTCGGTGCTCTCGGTCGTCACGGTCGTCGACCTGCCGTCGACGACGAGCGTGACGCTCTTCTGGGCCCAAACGAATCCGGTTAGAAAAGCAAGCCCCAGAACGGCTGCGACGATGGGTGCGATGTGGTACTGAGTCTTCGGGATGCGCGCCGGGCCGACCGGCAGTCTCAAACTTCCCCCTGGCGCCAAGTCAACGGATCAGCAACGGGATGGACGCCCATCGTATCGCAGCCGAAACAGGGCGGCAAACCCGCAGGTCGCTGCGGAACGGCCGACCGCGGGTCCGGCCGGAGGGGGCTAGCGGTCGTCACCGAGGCGCGCCGCGGCGTCGCGCGCGAGCGTCTCGCCGATGTCTCGGGCTCGCTCCAGCGAGTCGGGCTGGCCAGCCGCGTCCGTCGGCGAGTCAGCACGGATGGCGAACTCCGCGGAGTAGTCGACACCCAGGACGGCGAAGACGCTTCGAGTGGTGGTCGCCGCACACTCGTGCCCGTACGGGTCGCCGCCGCCGCCGACGATCAGCAGCGCGCCGGGGCGCCTGCGGGTGATCCGCTGCCCCAGCCGGTAGCGGCGCACCCAGTAGGGCTGACAGCGGTCGTAGAGAGACTTCAGTACGGCAGGGACTGTCGCGAAGTACACCGGGGTCGAGACGACGATCGCGTCGGCGGCGTCGAGCCGCCGGTAGACGTCCTGCATGCCGTCACCGACCACGCACTCCCCCGTCGTCGCGCACTCCTCGCAGCCGAGGCATGGCTCGATCCCGGCAGCCGACACGACGAGCAGATCGGTCTCGGCGCCCGCCGCCCCCGCTCCGGCGAGGCACTCCTCCAGGAGCCGGTCGCTGTTCCCGTCGCGGCGCGGGCTGCCGGCAAGTCCCAGGACGCGCGGCGCTCGAGCGCTCACGGCCGGCACCCCGGTTCGGGAGTGGATGCGCGCGGCGCGAAGACCCGGCGCGCGTTGTCCAGACAGCGCGACGCGACCTCCTTGCCGTCCGATCCGAGCACCTCTGCCACCTTGGCCGCGATCAGCACCGTGAAGGCAGGCTCGTTCGCCTCGCCCCGGTAGGGAGCAGGAGCCAGGAACGGGCTGTCGGTCTCGAGCAGCATGCGGTCGAGCGGGATGACGTGAAGCGCTTCGCGGAGCTGAAGGGCCTTCGCAAAGGTGACCGGACCGGCTATGGATATGCGCACGGCCTCCGACAGGTCGAGGAACCGTTGCGCCATCTCGGGTCCCTCCGTGAAGCAGTGGATCACGCAGCCGGCTTCCGGCACGCCCATCTCCTCGAGGATCGCGGCCCCCTCGTCGTGCGCCTCGCGAAGGTGCACGGTGACCGGCAACCCGAGCTCGTGCGCGAGCGCCAGTTGCCGGCGGAACGCGTCGCGCTGCGCGTCGCGGGGCGAGTGGTCGTAGTGGAAGTCGAGGCCGAGCTCGCCGAGGCCTGCGACCGGCGCGACGTGCGGCGACGTGGCGACCTCGCGCAGACGCCCGTTCTGGCCCCGTCGTACGCCGACGCGTTATGCGGATGGACCCCCAGTATGAGACGGACGTCCGGAGGAGCCGAGGCCGGCGGCGTCCTCGGCGCCGACTGTGTCGCCCTCGGAGGCTCCGAGGATGCCGGCGGCCTCACTCAGCCAACCGGCCAGGCCGTCGAGCGTGACCTCCGGCGACTCCGTGAGGTCGACGATCGTGCACACCAACGTTATGCCCGCGCGCGCGGCGCGCGCCAGCGCGCCCGCGGGATCGGCGATCATGTCGAGGTGCGCGTGCGTGTCGGCCGTGGGCGCGCCCAGGTGAGGCAGGACCACGATCTTGCCCGAGCCCGGGAATGTGGGGATGCGCTCGCGGTCTTCGCCCATGCGCGCTACTCGGCGTCCCCGTAGATGCGCGGGAAGAGCGACTCGCCTTTCTCCACGCTCGAACCGGCGGGCAGCCCGCCCCACTTCCCGGCCGACATCACGTCCGTGACCTCGTTGGGGTCGGAAAGCCCCAAGCGGCTCCATACCTCGCGCGAGGTGTTGGGCAGCACGGGAGCCGTCACCAGGGCAGCGATGCGGACGGCCTCCAAAGCGTTGTAGAGGACGGCCTCGAGCCGCGAACGGGTCTGCTCCGACTTGGCCAGGTTCCACGGGGCGGAGTCCTCGATGTAGCGGTTCGCTCGTTTGATCAGCTCCCATGCGCATTCGAGCGCGCCGGCATAGTCGAGTGCCGCCATGCGCTTCTCGACGACAGCAGGCAGTTCGCCCGCTATGCGCAACAGGTCTTGGTCTTCCGGCGACGGATCCGAGCCCTGCGGAACGAGACCGTCGCAGTACTTCTCGGTCATGTTGAGCAGGCGCGAGACGAGGTTGCCCCAGTCGTTCGCCAGGTCCGCGTTGTAGCGCTGAACCATGGACTCGAGGGAGATCGAGCCGTCGCTTCCGAACGGCACGTCGCGCAGGAAGTAGTAGCGGTACGCGTCCGCCCCGAACCGGTCGACCAACTCCGCGGGCGACACCGCGTTGCCTGTGGACTTGGACATCTTCTCGCCCTTGGTGAGCAGGAACCCGTGGGCGAAGACCCTTTCGGGCAGAGGCACGCCCGCGGCCATCAGCATCGCCGGCCAGATCGCGCAGTGGAACCGGATTATGTCCTTGCCCACGAAGTGGTACTGGGCCGGCCAGTAGTGCGCGAGCGGGCCGGAGAAGGAAGGCGTGCCGTCGGCTCCGTAGCCCACGGCAGTCACGTAGTTGATCAAAGCGTCGAACCACACGTACATGACGTGCTCGGGCGCGAAGGGCAGAGGGATTCCCCACGAGAACGTGGTGCGGCTGACCGAGAGATCCTTGAGACCGCCTGACACGAACGAGACGACCTCGTTGCGGCGAGTGTCGGGCTGGATGAAGTCGGGATGCGCCGCGTAGTGGTCGAGCAGGCGCGTCTCGTAGGCGGAGAGCCGGAAGAACCAGTTGTCCTCCTGGACGAACTGCACGTCACGGCCGCAGAGCGGGCACCTGCCGCCGACAAGCTGCTCCGCAGTGTAGAAGGTCTCGTCCGGAAGGCAGTACCAGCCCTCGTAGTGACCTTGGTAGAGGTCGTCGTTGTCCTTCAGCGCCTGGATGAAGGCCTGGGCGCCGCGCTCGTGGCGCGGCTCCGTGGTGCGGATGAAGTCGTCGTTGCTGATGTCGAGCATCTTCCAGGTCTCGACGAACTTGGGGGCTATCGTGTCGACCCACGCTTGGGGATCCATGCCGTTCTGCTCGGCGGCCTGCGCGACCTTCTGCCCGTGTTCGTCGAGGCCGGTCAGGAAGTGGACGTCGTAGCCGGTCATGCGCCGCCAGCGGCAAATGGCATCGGCGGCGATCGTCGTGTACGCGGTGCCGAGATGCGGGACCGAGTTGACGTAGTAGATCGGAGTGGTGAGATAGAAGGAAGGACGTTCCATCGGGTTTGGCTGCTCTCTCCACGGGAAGGTAGGGAATTGGTGCCGAAGCGGCCTCGAGGACTCACCGTTTCGGGCTATTCTACCAACGAGCACACCGGGCCGAGCGGAGGACGAGTCATGGCAGACACGGGCATCGTTAGGCGCATAGACGCGCTCGGGCGCATCGTCATCCCGGTCGAACTGCGGCGCACTCTCGGGATCAACGTACACGACCCGCTCTCTATGCGACTGGACGGCGCGCGCATCGTCGTCGAGCGCTACGCGGCCTCGTGCTCCATCTGCGGCTCCGAAGGCGAGATGGTCACGGTGAAGGATCGCTCCGTGTGCGCCGATTGCGTCGGTGCGGTCAAGCGCCTGTAGGCTCTAGCGCTCTCCGATCGCGATCCGGTACACCTCGTTGCGCGGCAGGCCCGTCTTCGCCGCGACGTCTCTCACCGCGTCCTTGCGAGTCGCACCCGCGGTGACAGCCGCCTCGACCTGAGCGCGCACGTCTCCCTCGTCCGGGGATCTGCTCTTAGAGCCACGGGCCGGCGGACCGACCAGCAGCACCACCTCGCCCTTGAGCTCGCGGGCTGCGAAGGCCGCGGACAGCTCCTGCACCTCGCCGCGAGCGACCTCCTCGTGCAGCTTGGTCATCTCGCGCGCCACCACCCCGGAGCGCCCGGGAAGCACCTCGGCGAGCGTCGCCAGGGCCGCCGCGGTGCGGCGGGGCGACTCGTAGAAGACGAGGGTGGCGTCAAGCCCCGCGAGCTCCTCCACTGCGCGACGGCGCTCGCCCGCCTTGCGCGGCAGGAACCCTCCGAAGTAGAAGGCGTGCGTCGGAAGTCCGCTCGCGACGAGCGCGGCAAGGATGGCGCTCGCGCCCGGAAGCACCTCGACGGCCAGGCCCGCCTCGATGCAAGCGTCGACGAGATGCGCGCCCGGGTCGGAGACGCCAGGCGTGCCCGCGTCGCTCACGAGTGCGACGACCTTGCCCGATGCGACCCGGGCGACGACCTCCGGGGTGCGCCTTTCGAGGTTCTTCGCGTGGTACGGCTCCAGCGGAGTGGCGATCCCGTAGCGCGCGAAGAGCTTCCGGGTCACGCGCGTGTCCTCGGCCTCGACCACGTCGGCGCCCTTCAGCGCCTCGAGGACGCGCAATGTCACGTCCCCGAGGTTGCCTATCGGCGTCGCGCAGACGACCAGTCGGCCGTCAGGCATCGGCCCCCGCAGTTGGCTCGGCGGGAGGTGCCGCTGGTGGCTCGGGAGCGGGAGGGGCGGGAGGTGCCGAAGACTCGGGCGGCATCGGGGCCTCAGTGCCCGTAGGGCGCGGCTACCGGAGCCGAAGGCACTGGCGGGACGGGTGGGGCGATAGGGTATGCCGGGGCGGGCGCGGCGGTCGGCAAGGGCTCGGCTCCCGTCATGCGGCGGAAGAAGATCGTCCAGACCGCGTGGTAGAAGGTGCTGTACATCGCCGCGGGGACCATGAGCACCAGGATGAAGGCGGATAGCAGCAGCGAGCCGCCCAGCCAGTTGCGGAACGCGAACATCATCGCCGCGGGGACGACCATCACCAGAGCGATGGCTCCGATCGCCAGCCCGAACAGGATCCCGACGCCGAAGAGGATCAGGAACTGGAGGAAAGCGCCGCGCTTGGCCCAAAGATCGTGCCATCCCATCTTGAGCGACTCCATGATGCGCCGGTCCTGGAGCACCGTGTAGCGGAACGCCAGCTCCTTGACGATGCCGAAGATGACGCCGAGCACGATCGCGGCCAGTCCGAACACCGCCAGGAAGCAGCACATCCCTACCGCCGCGCTCGCGATCGCCGCCCCGATCGACTCGGAGGACGCCCGCGACGCGGCAATGGTCCCTATCGTTCCGACGACCACGATGACCAGGACGACGAGGCCCAGGATCAGCACCGGCAGATCGGCAAGGAATCCGACGGCGAACACGCGCCACCACTTCGCGAAGCCGGCCTGCCATCCGGCCGACGCGCGCACCTCGCGCCTCTCCTCCGCTTCATTGACCAGGTGGATCAACCCGCCACGGGCGGCCACCGCGATGATCCACAACAACAGCCCAAGCACCACGAAGAAGAGAGCCACGATGATGATGAGGCCCAGGTAGCGCGTCATGAACGCCTCGACCTGAGCCGTGCTCGCAGCGCTCGACAGGCCGCCGGAGCCGCTCCCACTGCTGTTCGAGGGGAGGCTGTAGTTGAACGAGCCACCACCGCCTCCGGCGCCGGCGAACAGCCCGAACAGCCACAGGATCTTGTAGCGCCAGGTAACGTTCCAGGCCTTCTTGAGGATCCCCATGTAGTCCATGTCCAGGTCCCCTTCCCTGTCCAAAGAGCTCTACTCGACTGCGACCAACTCGTAGGTCGCGGTCCCCAGTCCCATCTTCTCCGCGTACTCGATGGCCACGGCCCCGTCGACGCCGGTCACCGCGGTGAACTTGTCCTGTCCCTCATCCATTCCCTCTCCGCGGGATCCCGGCAGGCCCGCGGCAGAAGTGACCAGGTCGTAGGCGGCCCGGTCGATCGCGACGATGTCGGTCGACGCCAGGACTCCTATATCGCCGACGATCGGAGCGTCGCTGAAGCTCCAGCAGTCGCAGTCAGGGGAGACCGACGTCACGAACGAAACGTACACGACCTTGCCGTCCTTGCCGTCGAGCGCGCCCTTGGCGTGCTCGACGATCTTCTCCTGAAGCGCCCGCGGCGTGGTCTTCCACTGCACCGCTATCGCGCCGTAGGGGCAGGAAGCCACACACTCGCCGCATCCATAGCAGGTCTCGAAGTCGACCTCGGCGACGCGGTCCGGCCCGATAGCGATCGCGCCCACTGGGCACCACCGCACGCACCGGGCGCACGCTGTGCACTTCTCTGGTTCCACGTCGGGCTCGAAGTCGGAATGCATGCGCTGCTTGGCCGAGCGGCAACCCAGACCCATTCCCACGTTCTTGAGAGCGCCGCCGAAACCGGTTGCCTCGTGGCCCTTGACGTGAGTGACGACCACCATCGCGTCCGCGTGGACCGCGGCCGCTCCGATACGCACGGTCTCGAAGTGGTCCCCATCCACTCGCACCTCGACCGCATCGCGACCATCTATCCCGTCCGCGATCACGATCGGCGCGTCCACTGTGACGTAGGAGAAGCCGTTCTGCAGCGCGCATTGGATGTGGTCGACCGCGTTCGAGCGCATCCCGCTGTAGAGCGTGTTGGCGTCCGTGAGGAAGGGCTTGCCGCCGTGCTGCTTGATGCGTGCCACGGTCTCGCGCACGAACACCGGGTGCACGAAGCCGGTGTTGCCTTTCTCGCCGAAGTGCATCTTCACGGCTACCAAGTCGCCCTCCGCCACGGCGTCCTTGATGCCCGCGCGCTCCAGCAGCGTGCCGACGCGCGCCACCATCGAGCGCTTCTTGACCGAGCGGATCGGGGCGAAGTAGACCTGCGAGGCCATCAGTGGATGCCCTCCCGGGAGTCGTGGTCCTCGAATGCGAGGGCCGCCGCACCTGCGACGCCTGCATCGTTGCCGAGCTCGGCTATGAGCACTCGGACATCCCTGCGGCCCGCGAGCGCCTCGGCGGCGATGCGGGCTGCTGCGCATTCGCTCACCAAGGGGCAGCTCTCGCCGATGCCGCCGCCTATGAGCACCGCTTGCGGGTTGAGCAGATTGACAAGTCCGACAAGGCCTTCCCCGAGCATGTAGCCCACCCGGGACATTATCTCCACGGCCGTCTTGTCGCCGGAGTTCGCGGCCTTGATGACGATCTCGGCGGTGATGTTCTCAAGGTCGCCCTTGGCGTGCTTGGTCAGTCCCGAGCCCTTGTAGGTCGCGGCTGCAGCACGGGCCTCGCGGATGATCGCAGGGCGCGCAGCGAATGATTCCAGATGGCCGCGCCCGCCGCACGGGCATTCGGGCCCGTCGACCACTATGACCATGTGGCCGACCTCGCCGCCGAACCCCCTCGAGCCCCGGTAGAGCCTCCCAGAGACGAACACGCCTCCGCCGACGCCCGTGCCCAGCGTGATCATTATGAAGTCCTTCAGGCCCTTGGCAGCCCCGAAGCGAGACTCGCCGAGAGCGGCGGTGTGCCCGTCGTTGTCGATCGTCACGGGGTACTTCAGGCGCGACATGACGAGTCCGCGGACGTCGATCCCGGCAAGCGGCAGGTTCGTGCAGTACTCGACGGACTGGCGCGTGAAGTCGATCTGCGCCGGCAGCCCGATCCCGATGCCCGCGATCTCGGAAGGATGCACGCTGTTCGTGATGTCTCCGACTGCGCCTACGATGGCATCGATGATGGCGAACGGGCCCGCTCCCTTGGGCGTCGGCAGCTTGACCTCGCGCACGATGTGTCCTTTGCGCTCCACCAGCCCTGCCGCGATGCGCGTTCCTCCGACATCCAGCCCGATCGCGAACGCGTTGCGCATCGACTGCCTCCCCTTGGGCGAGCTTGACCGGACTGCGCGCTCCCCTCTTGCCAAAGAATCATACCCCCCGACCGGGATGCGGACCCGACTCCCAAGAGACACCCGCGGACCCTCGGCTGGAGGCTACGGGGTCGCGACGGGCGGCCTCTGCGAGCCCACCATCACCATTCCCCCGACGACCTCGGTCTCGTACACGCGAAGAGGCCGCGGGTGGCGCGCCAGCTCCCCGATGGTCAGCGCAGCGCCGGTCCAGTCGGTCCAGCGCACGACGTGGCCGTCGGTGAGATCGAACTGGGAGTGATGCCCGGGGCAGGTCACGACCGACCCTACGAGCACACCCTGGTCGAGGTGGCCTCCCAGATGCGGGCAACGGGCGTCGACCACGACGAAGCCGGTGCCCACGTGCGCTACGACAAGCTCGTGACCGTCGATCTCGACCGGCTTCATCGCCCCCAACGGGACCTCGTCGGCCGGCATGAGTGCGATGAACCCGCTCACAGCGTCCTCCTCGGCCGGCGAGATCCGGTGCCCTGCACGTGTGTTTGTTCCCACCAGCTCCCGAAGGTCCGCGCTGCTGGATCGAAGGGCGGCCGCGCGACTCCGGACCTTTGGAGCGCGACCGCGTTCGGTACCTACCGGTCGAATCGACCGGCCGACGGCGCGAAAGCCGGGCCGCGGAAGAGGAAAGGGCCATGCCGGGAATGCTCAGCGATATCAGCGCGCCGATGTTGATCTCTGCGTTCAGCGGATTCGCCACGCCCGTCGCGCCGCCGGGACGTTCTGGGCTGCACGGCAGGAACGGGACACACAGACGGGAAGACGGACACCGCGCGAAGAAGGAGCCGCCCTCAGGGGACGGCTCCTTGCGAGTGCCGTGACCGGCGGAGCGTGCGGAACGCCGCGCGGTCGCGCTAGGGCTCGTAGTACGTGACCACCAACTGCGGGCGCGACGAGGACGGCGCGTTCCCGCTGTAGAGGCGCAGGTAGTTGGCGACGCGGTTGCCGTTGTCGTCCAGCTTGAAGCGCAGTCGGATCTGAGTCAGGCCGGAACTCGAGGACAGCTTGTTGACGTACGCCTTGCCGCCGGTCAGATCCATCGAGTACCAGCTGCTGACCGAAGCGGGCTTGAAGGGACCGTAGGTCTTGCTCGCCGACGCCTGGAAGTCGCCGGTCTGCAGCGAGTTCCTCGTGCCGAAGTATCCCTTCTTGATGTCGGCCATGAACCCGCCGAACATCGTCACGGGGTTGCCGCCGCCGGTGACACCCTGCTTCTTGACCTTCAGAGTGACGCCTGTGATCACCGCGCCGTCCGGCAGGCCGGAAGTGCCGAACGACAGGACGCTGCGGTACTGCCTCTTCGCAGCGTTGTCCCCGAGCCGGAAGCGTGCTGAGCCGGTGGCTCTGCGCCTTCCAGCCGTGGTTGCTGGTGTGGCTCGACTCGAGCATCGTAGCCGTCCACGGATGCCCGAGTCGAGGCGAACGTCGTCGTACGTCGCGACCTGTGCGCGGCGGTAGATGCCCGCGCCGACGAGGGTGCTATCGGGAGCGGCGGCAGCCAGAATGCCGACATGCCCGGAGTCCGCACCGGACGCTGACGCTATGACGACGCCGGTCTTGCCGCCGGTGGTGGCCGCATACAGGAGCGTGTGGCCGTCGGCCTCGGTGTACGCAGAGCGTCGTGTTCTGAACGCTTCCGAGGGCGCCCGCGGCACGCGTCCACGAATCGCCGACGTTGCTCGAGAAGTACAGTCCGAAGAAGTCCGGCGCGTACAGACGCGTCGAGTCTCCGTCGACGAAGACGTACTTGCGTGCGCCGACCTCCCCGCTGTTCTGCTTGTTCTCCCAGGTGCACGCCGTCGTCGAACGACCTGAAGGGCCTGCCGGAGTCGCCAGAGACGAGCAGCACGCGCTTGGGGTGGGTCGCGATCGAGATGCTGTAGGCGTTCGCCATCCACGGCGAGCCGTCGTCTATCCGGACCCAGGTGCCGGTGTCACCGTGGTCGGTGCTCCGATAGATGCCGTTCCCTGCGGTCGCGAGGTAGACCGTCCCCGGCGTCTCGGGGTCGAAGACGATGTCCCCTATCGGACCGATCGAGCCCGCGGCCCCGCTCACGACGACGGAGGTCCAGGTCGCCCCGTGGTCGTCGCTTGAGAACAGGTAGCCCAGGTCGTGATCGTGGGTCGAACTCTGGCCCACGCGAGCGGAGACGAGCAGGTGCCCTGCCTTGAACGGGTCCGCCGCCATCCCGCCGAAGCCCATGAGGCCCTTTTGAGAGTCAGGAACCCCATTCCAGCCCCAATCGTGCCACGTCTCGGCACCGTCCGTGCTCGTGTAGAAGCCGGCACCGGTCGCGTACAGTAGGCCCGGATCGAACGGGTCTTGAAGCACCTGCCACATCTGGCCGGAACCGGCGATCGGGACGTACTTCCAGTGGCTGGTGCCGTCATCGCTGACGTACACGCCGCCCCACCCGTTGAAGGTGGCGTACACGCGGAGCGGGTCGGTCGTCGAGACGGACATGGACACACAGCGCATCCCCGTGAGTCCCTGGTTGCTGTCGTGCCAGCTCGTCCCGCCGTCCACGCTCTTCTGCACACCGACGGTGGAGTTCGTGAAGTAGACGGTCCGCGTGTCCTTCGGGCTGAAGACGAAGTCGCCGGGACCCCACGTCGGCCAGGGACCGAACGGGTGCCACGTCGTCCCCCCATCTGTGGAGTGAGCCTCCCAGATGTAGACGTCGTCCGGACCGACGAACGTGGGCATGTACCCGTGGCCCGGCGACGCGGACACGTCGGTCCAGCTCGTCAGGTCGGCATCGCTCTTGAAGATGCCGCCAGAGATCTCCGTCGAGACCAGCCACACCTCGCCCGCCTTGGCCGCGTAGTAGGGGTTGTAGATGAGGTAGCCCCGGAACCCGAGGCCGGAAATGGTGGAAGGTGACGCGGGGGCCAGGGTCCAGTGGTCGCCGTCATCCGTCGACCGGAAGACGCGCGCGCCCGCGGTCGCCAGCACCATGTCGTGGGAGCCGGGCGTGGGGTCGAACGCCACGTTCTGGACCGCGGTGCCTTCCATGCTCGGCACGTCTGTCCAGTGCTGCCCGGCGTCCGTGGACTTCTGGAGACCCCTGTACTCGACCGCCGCGTCGTTACCATACGTCGCGACGAAGAGGACATTCGGATCGTGTGGGGATACGAAGACCTCGTGGGACGGCACACCCCCGATTGCGTCTTGCGAGTCGAACGGCAGCTGGGTCCAGCTGTCGCCTTCGTTCTTGGACACGAAGAGACCGGCGGACATGAACGAGTACAGCCAGCTCTCGTGGCCCGGGTTCGGGTCGAGGACGAAGTCAGCATTGCCGATCACGGTGGCGCTGGTGAAGTGCCAGTTGGCACCGGCATCGTCGCTGCGGAACAGCCCGACGTCGTAGGCGAGCGCGTAGAGCGTGTCAGTCTCGTAGGGCGAGACCTTGGGCTTCATGAGGAGCTGCGTCACGGCGGCGCCGTTGAGTTCGCCGGCGTTCCAGGTGCCGATGCCCCGCTTGACCTCGAAGGCGTATGCCCGGGTCCCCGGCGTCCCGCCGCCCGGGTTGGTGACCGTGAGGTCGTAGACGCCCGGAGCCATCCCCCAAGGGACCGTGGCAGTCAGCGTCTGGGTGTCGACCCAGGTCACTTCCGTCAGTGGCGTGGTCCCGAGAGAGGCGGCCGGCGGGGTGCCGGATTCATCGACTGCGAAATCGGCACCGGTGATCGTGATACGGGTGTCGATGTCGTTGAATGCGGAGGTGGGTTCGAGGCGAGTCACCGTTGGGGGGACTTGCCCCGCGGCTTGTGCCGTCACGCCGACGGCGAACACGACTGCGACGGCAAGGGAGAGGGAGACGAGAAGCTTCTTCATGGCACAGCCTCCGGGAGAAGCGGTGTGCCTCGCCGTTCGGCGGCGGGGTGGGACCGGCGCATGCAGGTCGCAGCGAGAGTATACGCTCGTGTCTGGGGCCGACGCTGCGGGATCCGACGGACGATGCAAGCAAGAGACCGGCCCCGGAGGCCGGCCTTCTCTCGATCCGTCATGGCCGAAGACGGGATTGAACGCAGCAGCAACATCCGCTGTCGGTAACCGGCGCAGGAGGATACGATTGCCTCGCTGCCTGAGTCGCTGGGAGGGCGCTGATGGGAACGGAGTCACCCCACATCGCATCCTTGAGGTTGGTGTGCCCGTCCTGCGGGCTGGGACTGGGGAAAATGCCCCCCTCGGTCCCCGGCTGCGTCAGATGCCCTGAATGCGGGTTCGAGATCGTTTCAGACGGCGACTACTGGGATGCGTGCGCCGACAAGTCGTTCCCGAGAGACTTCGCGAGGCAGTGGGTGTTTTGGGAGGAAGGCAGGCTCGGAGACACGTCCCTCGTGTACGGAAGAGATCCGGAGACCTACTTCCGGGAGCTTCTCGACCACACGTCCTTGCGACCCGAGCAACTGGCGTCCATGCGGGTGCTCGAAATCGGTTTCGGACATGGGAGACTCCTGCAGCAAGTCCAGGCTTGGAGCCCTTCGGCGTATGGAATCGACT
Organism: uncultured Coriobacteriia bacterium; assembly: GCA_963726435.1. Taxonomy (GTDB): domain Bacteria; phylum Actinomycetota; class Coriobacteriia; order Anaerosomatales; family PALSA-660; genus PALSA-660. The sequence goes on along the minus strand of CAVSCJ010000004.1, from coordinate 387,543 downwards.
TGGCGAAGCCCCTCGGCTCGGCCCATCTTCGTCCAGGGACATCGATCTTCGGCAACCTGCTCAGCATGCCCTTCGAACCCGGCCAGTTCGACCTCGTGATCTGCCGAGGCGTGGTCCATCACACCCCGGATCCGGAGAAGTCATTCGAGTGCGTCGCGGAACAAGTCTCAGCTGATGGCACGCTCTACTTGGCAGGCTGCTACGAGCCCGGAACCAGGGGGATGCTGGAAGTGCGGAGGATCCTTCCCGGGTCTTGGCGCTACCCCGAGAGCGTGCTTCTGGGCCTGACAAGCGTGCTCAGCGGCCTCCGCTCCATCCTGGAGGGAGTGCGGATGCGTACGATCGACCCCGCGGTCCTCAGGCGCTACTACCATGACCACAAGCTCGAGATCTTCGACGTCCTGGCGCCAAGATGGTCTCGACGGCTGGGCGCGGAGACGGTCGAGCCGTGGTTCATCTCAAGGGGGTTCCACGTCCGGAAGGTCGGGGACGGCAGCTACGTGGGCGTCAGGTCCGGCGGCTCCGCCTGTCGCGCTTGTACCAGAGACGAAGCCCAGGTCACCGACCGGGGCTTCAAGCAAGTCCGTGGGCCCCGCTAGACGGGAGCGACGAACTGACGGTTGTCTGCGGCGCAGATCGTCTGCGCCGCCCAGCGTCCCGTCATCAACCCCGACGGCAGCCCGCCACCGGGCCAGACCCACTGGCCGGCCATGACGAAGTTGGAGAGACCTGGGAGCTTCCGAGGAAGGCCCCCCATGCCGCCGATCTTGGTGTTCTCCGGCGAGAGCAGCCAGCCCTCGAACGAACCCTTCCAGTTGCCCGTGTAGCGGACATAGGTAGCTGGTGTCGCCACATCGAGGACCTCGACGTGCTGTCCGATACCGGGGTACGCGCGCTCGATCACCGCGATGACCTCCTCGGCGACCGCGCTCTTCTTCTCCCGGTATGCTCGCTCGGTCGGTGTCGCGGAGCTGCTTCCACGGCTCGAGATCCGCCCCGAGGATGGCCGTGACCGACGACTTGCCCCTCGGCGCCATCGACGCGTCGTAGCAGTAGTGGTGTGTCCAGATGCTGGTGGTCGCCTGCCCGCCTATCCGGGCGCCTTCCTCGAGCAGCAGCACGTACGACCAAGGCTCCTGCGACAGGTCCATGTCGACGCCCAGAGACACCTGGATCAGCGACGAGAAGGGCTCGAGCTTGTCGTAGATCTCGCGCACGCGCTCGTCGGCGTATCGCCCTTCGAGCATCTCGAAGATGGTCGCGTGGCCGTCGGCGGCGCCGATCACGTGGTCGCTCCGGTGTTCCGACCCGTCGCCGAGCCGGACTCCCACCGCGCGGTCGTTCTCGACGAGGATCCTGTCGACCTTCGAGCCGTAGGAGATCGCGCCGCCGAGGGCGAGGAATCTCCTCTCCAGCTTGCGCGCGAACCCGAGCGAGCCGCCTTCCACCCAGTTGGCATCCCCGGTCTCGAACCAGCCGAGCGTGCCGAGGAACGCCATCGCGCCCATTCGCGGTTCGTTGATCGCGTGCAGGATCATCCGCCGGAGAACCGGGTCGTCGAACTGCGCGGCGACGTCACTCATCGACATGTTCATGTACTTGCGCATCTTGGCGAGCGAAGGCGCTGACTTCACGAGCATCTTCAGCCCGTCGAGCGCACCCATCATGTCGGGCGGGGTGTCCGGAGCGCTCGTTCCGGCCGCCGCCATGGCGCGCGCCCCCTTGACCACCTCGTCGAAGCCACGAGACTCGCCGGGCCACGTCGCCAGGCCTTCCCGGCGGAGTCTGTCGAGGTCCGCCCACAGGGTGAGGTCGTGACCTTCTGAGTCCCGGATGGTCGAGAGCCGATCGTGCGGGATGAGCGAGAGCCCGTCAGTGGCACCAACCTCGTCCCACATTCGCCGGAACCCGCTGCCGGGCTTGCCTCCGACGAACCAGTGGATGCACCCGTCGAACGTGTAGCCCTGGCGGTCCCATGACGTGCAGAGTCCCCCAGGCAGCGTGTGCATCTCGAAGATGGTCGTCTCGTAGCCGTTCGCCGCGGCGTAGATGCCCGAGCACAGACCCGCCACGCCGCCGCCGATCACTATCACCGACCCAGAGCTCATCGATTCCCCCTGACGATCGATCCGTCCCAACGGCCGGAACATGCCCTAATTGTATCCACGGTCGGCACGGCATCACAGCTGCGCCGACCTCGCCCGCGCCGTCGGCCCAGCGCAGTACGAGCGGCCCCGGGGGACCGGCCGTTGTGGAGTCTGCGGTGGCCTTCAGACGGACTTGAACCGCCGACACGGGGATCTTTCAGTCCCTGTCCCTCGCAATCGGTGTGCTCGAGAGAACTCGCGCCGGGAAGCGTCCTCGTTAGGAGCGCTACGAACGGCGCCACCAGTTGAATCGCCTGCGACGGACGACAGGTTCGTCTGCAACGGTCTCCAACGTATCGGGGCCTCGTTTCGGAGTCAGCACGCCGATCGCCGTGACGATGAGCCATGCGACGATGGCGTAGACGGCGATCGCCACCAGTGCGGCCCACTCGAAGACGGCGCCGTTGATCGTCTGGGTGCCGAGGATCGCGATGAACGGCGCCATGAAGATGCCGGCCATCTGATGTATCCACTGCACGAACCCGCTCTGGACGTTCGCTCCGACGAGCAGAAGGAAGAACCTGGCGAAGATGAGAAGTTCGATCACGCCGAACACGAACATGACGACGCGTGAGAGCCATGAGCCGGCTGACTCACGGTATCCCGAAACGACGCGCGTTGGAGACATGCTGCACTCCCTCCGGACATTGCCTCAGCCCCCTCGGATACGGGTTCGAGCGGGCTGCCACCCAACGTCGATCCGCGTTGGAGCGACTCCGTACGATCAGCCCCTGCGGCGGCCGGTGATCAGGTTGTAGGCGACCACGATGACAGCGATGACCAGCAGCAGGTGGATCAGCCCGCCGCCGACGTTCCCGATGAACCCCAGGAGCCAGAGCACCAACAGGATGACCACGATCGTCCACAGCATCGGTATCTTCTCCCTCGGTCCGGATGGGCGGCCCACCACGGCATCTACCCAAGATGCGTCGTGCCGAGCGTCGCCCCGGCGCCGCGCGAGCGCGCCGATCCAGGTGCCTCCCGCGAGCCGATGGCCCGTCCCTGCGGCTCCGGGCGAGCGCTCGAGCGACTGCGCGCGGCTGTGTTCGGGTACGTCCGGGGAATGCAGGCCGCGCGAGGAACTCCGTTCAGAAGGGCGAACCCGCATGAGCCGCGGAGATCGACTGCCCTACGACGTGTCGGCGATCACCGACAACCTCTTCATCTCGTCGCAGCCTCGCGCCAGCCACGTCGAGGATCTGCGCGGCATGGGGGTGGACCTTGTGCTGAGCATGACGTGGCTCGCGCCGCCGCGGATACTCTCGAGGGCCCCGTTCCGCCTAGTCAGGCTCCCCACCTTCGACTTCTGGCTCCTGCCGATCCCGCTCTTCGTGCTCCGCCGCGGAGTGGCTGCGGCCGTTCCGGTGCTCGAGGGAGGCGGGCAGGTCCTCGTCCACTGTCGAGGCGGTCGCCACAGGAGCGTCGTCATGGCCGCGTGCATCTTGGTCGCGATGGGCATGACCGCGGACGAAGCGATGGACACCATCGTCGCCCATCGCGCAGTGGCCGACCCGCACGCCCGGCACATGGAGCGGCGCATCCGCGCTTTCGAGCGGGATTGGCTGCGCCGAAAGGCCTCAGCACAGGATCGAGAGAGGTCCCAGACATGCGCGTGAAGGTCATCGTCAACCCCGCGGCCGGCAAGCCGGAATCGGTGCTGAGCGTGCTGAACGACGTCTTCGGACCCGCCGGGATCGATTGGGACGTCTCGATAACTCACAAGGCCGGGGACGGTATGAAGGCGGCACGCAGCGCCTCCAGCAAGGGATACGACCTCATCGCCGCGTACGGTGGAGACGGGAGCGTGGCCGAAGTCGCGTCGGGCCTCGCGGACGGAGGGCCCCCGCTCCTGCTCCTGCCGGGTGGCACGGGCAACGCGCTAGCCGAGGATCTGGACATCCCGATCGACCTAGCACAAGCCGCAGCGCTCGCTGTCGGCGACGCCGGAACCGTGAAGCCGGTCGACCTCGGGCGGTTCGGGACCCGCTGGTTCACCCTACGGATGACGATGGGTTTCGAAGCGGCGATGGTGCGTGCCACGACGAGGGAGATGAAGGACCGCTACGGCTGGCTCGCCTACGCACTGTCCGCCCTGCGCTCCATCTCGGATCCGCCGATCGCCAAGTACTCCATGACGATCGACGGCACCGATGTGGAATGCGCGGGCCTGGCGGCGCTCGTCGCCAATTCGGCCAGTATCGGATTGCCGGGAGTGAGGATCGCCTCCGACGTCGATGTCTCGGACGGTCTCTTGGACGTCGTCATCATCGAAAGCAGCACCCTCCCGATGCTGCTCGGCAGTGCGGTCGATGCTGCTCAGGGCCTCCAGCCCAGAGCGCTGAGCCGCTGGCGCGGACGGGAGATCCACGTTGCATCGGACCCTGTTCAGCGAGTACTGGCCGACGGCGAGGACGCCGGCCGCACGCCTGTGGACGTCACCGTCGCTGCTGGTGCGGTCCGTATACTCGTGCCCAACCCCACACGGGCCTCCGCACCTGCCCCCAGCTAGGCGTGTCTGTCCCCGGAGTCGACCACCCGTATACCCGGGCACGATGGTCGCCGTGCGTCGCACCGAGAACCGCTGGACAGGCAGAAGACCGACCCCGGAGGGCCTGTCTTCATGCGGACTTCTGGTGGCCTTCAGACGGAGTTGAACCGCCGACACGGGATCTGCGAGCAGCGCAGTCGCTTCGATCTAGCCGATGATGAACCAGCCGCACGACACGTTGACGCTCGCGGCCTTGGTCAGAATGACCTGGAACTTCGTGGCGCTCTGGCGCTTCGCCCAACGGATGTGGTTGCCGACTCCCGCCGAGCCCTGGAGCGTGGCGAGGATGATCGCGGTGGTCGCGATCGCCCCGTTCTGCAGAGTGACGGTCGCCGACTTCTGCCCCTTCGGGATCGTGATCTTGCCCGAACGCGAGAACTTGGCGACACCGATGACATCCAGCGCGGTCCCCCCGCTGGCGGCGTACACGCCGGTCGCGGCGCCGGACGCTGTCGCGTACACCCCGTACTTACCGTCGCCGTACGCCTCCGCCTTGACAGCCGCCGACCCCGGCAGGGCGTTGCCGAAGACGCCCGCCTTGACCCCGAAGTGAGCCCCGTAGTAGAGGTCGTTGAGCGAGACCTCGCTGTCAGTCGGTCCGGACGAACTCGTGCGCTGGAAGGTCGTCGCATCGTTCCCCGTGTGCCAGCCGCCGACGTGAACGATGTCGCCATCCGCCGCCGCGGCCGTCTTCGGCTTCAGTGCCAGCAGCGATCCAGCCGCCAAGGCGAGCCCGCCGACGATCGCCTCCCTGCGCGACAGAACCTGCTCAGCGGTCGTATTCGGCCTTGCGGCACCGGCCATGCTCACCACTCCTCGAGTCGGGCGGACAACCGTCCGCGCTCATGCTCCTCGCGCGAGCATATCACCCGCTCACAGCCCCACCGCGACAGAAGGGACGGGCCTGACGGCCCGACCCTTCGTCACTCCTGTGCTGGCCAGAAACGGGTTTGAACCGCCGGCACGGACTACGCCACGCTGATGACCACGTTGCCGCGCTTGTGCCCCATGTCCACGTACCCGTGCGCGTCGACGATGTCGTCCAGTGCGTAGGTGCGATCGATCACCGGCCTGATCTCGCCCTGCGTCGCCAACTCACCGAGCAGCACCAGGTCTTCACGACGGAGCCTCGGCGAGCCGTCGTCTACCGAGATGCACCTTCCGCCGGGGGCAAGCACTTGCCGTGCCCGCCGCAGGGCACTGGCGCTCTTCCTCTTGCCGACGGCGTCGAAGATCACGTCGTAGCGATCCGCCCCGGCCGTGAAGTCCTCGGCGGTGTAGTCGACCACCCTCGTGGCGCCGAGGGACTTCACAAGCTCCAGGTTGGCGGTACTGCAGACCCCCGTGACCTCCGCGCCGAGATGCCGGGCGAGCTGCACAGCCGACGTGCCCACGGCCCCGGATGCCCCAAAGACGAGGACCCTGTGTCCCGCCCGGATGCCGGCCCTGCGCAAGCAGCTGAGAGCGAGGAGGCCACCGTAGGGAATGGCCGCCGACTCTTCGTCGGTCAGGTTGGCGGGTCTCGTGGCCAGAAGCCCGTCTTCGGGCCAGCAGACGTACTGCGCATACGTTCCGAAGAGACTCTTGTTGAAGCCGAATACCCGGTCACCCACCTTGAACGACCTGACGTCGGCTCCGACCGCGTCCACCACCCCTGAGAGCACCATGCCGAGCACCGGCTGCCTGGGCGCGTTCCAGCCGAGTGCGAGTCGCCCCATGATCCGGTACGCGGGACTCAGTCTCAGCCCCCGGACGTAGGTGTCGCTCGACGTGACGGCGGTCGCCCCGATGCGTATGCGCACCTCGTTCTTCCGGGGGACGGGAGTCGCGATCTCCTCGACCCGGAGGACCTCCGGCGGGCCGTACCGCGTGCAGACTACCGCTCTCACTCTGGGCCCCTGGGGGAAGCGATCGCGGATGGATCGAATCCCTTCGCGATCAGCCACACCGCCAGAACCATCTCCTGCAAGAAGATCGGGAGATTCAAGACTATCTGGGGCGCCGACATCGGGACGATGGCCTGGAACACGACCAGGATGCTTGCCGTGAAGCCCATCGCGACCGCAACAACCCCCCAACCGGACAACCATCGGGGGATGAGTCTCGATCGATAGAACACGATGTAGTACATCAGGCCGGCTGGGTAGAAGGCCAGGGTCCCTGCCATGCCCGCCCAACTCCGGACCGCCAGCAGCAGCGAGCCTGATGCCTGAAGGTACGACGAGGCCGGAGCTCCGGCTTCCACAAGCCCTCGAGCCAAAGTCAGCATCGATAGCACGGCTATCGCACCGATGCTGTAGAGCACTCCCTCGATGATCCTCAAGCCGACGGAGCCGAGCGCCAGACCTTCGCTGTATCGCCTCAAGACCGGATACAGTGCGATGGCGATGCCGGCAGACGTGAAGAAGGCGACCAGCCCCAGGAGCGCTCCCGCAGCCACCTGGTTCTGGTTCGCGCCGATCTTGGCAAGAATGTCGGCCCCTTCAAGGATCGGATCCAGAAGAACCACCCTGCCCAGCAAGCTTGCAACCGTAGCGACTATGAACAGCGCTCCTGCGACCACCGCTGTTCGCCTGTCCTTGCTCATGATTCGACTCCTCATTCCTCGTCAACTCCCGTATGTCTCTTCCTATGGACCCGGCCAAGAGGCTTCAGCTGGTGGCAGCGGGTATGCGTGGTCGGCGACGGCACTTCGGCTGGTACACTAACGCTGTTAGTATCGCGCGTGCGCTCAGGATGTACTAACAGTGTTAGTATGTCAAGGGGAAGCCGTCGCGGCCCCACCACCGACCACAGGAGGCGTCATCATCGCTCGCTCGACAGCCAGCAAGGGATCGCGGGACGTGCTCAACCGGGAGCGCGTCCTGCGCGCGGCCGTGGATCTTGCGGACGAATGCGGGATCGACTCGGTCACGATGCGCGAACTCGGCCGAAGGCTCGAGGTCAAAGCGGCATCGCTGTACAACCACATAGCCGGCAAGGACGACCTTCTCGACGGCATGGTGGACCTCGCCATGTCCGAGATCGACGTGCCTCGTGAAGGTGTCGGCTGGAAGGCGGCGATGCGGCGCCGAGCGGTCTCCGCGCGCGACGTCTTTGCGCGTCATGGGTGGGCCGCGGGACTGATCGACTCCCGTGACCGGACCCGCCCGAACAGCATTTCATACGTGGACCGCGTCCTCGGCGTGCTTATTCAGGCCGGCTTCTCGCCCGCGGCCGCAGCGAACGCACTCCTGGTACTCGACAGCTACCTCTACGGCTTCGAGCGCCAGCGGTCCGGTGCCTCGATCGAGGACGGGGTGGACGGCACTGAGGCGGCTCGGGAGGTCCAGGCGGCCATCCCGGACGGCGCGTACCCGTTCGCGGCCAGCGTCGTGATGGAATACGCGGCGCATCCCTTCGACCAGGAAGCAGCGTTCGAGTTCGGTCTCGGCCTGATCCTTGACGGCCTTGAGCGCTCACTTGGGTGGTCGTGAGGCAGCCGTCGGGCAGCGGTCGCTTCGACTGCAATAGAAGAAGCCCCGAGCAGGCCGACCGGGGCTTCCGATGACTTCTATGGTGGCCAGAGACGGACTTGAACCGCCGACACGGGGGTCTTCAGTCAGCGAAGCCTGGCAGGGGGATGTGGAGCAGGGCCTGTCGATCTCGCGCAGTTGCGACTCCGGCCGGACGCCTCTCCTTCCCTGAGCCATGAACGCGAGGCCGCGGGGCTGGGGCTACTCGGATGCTCTTCGAGGCCCGGCCGGCCATACGGCCGCAACCAGCCACAAAGCGTAGATCACGACCATGAACCTGTTCGGCCACCCCACCTGCAGGGTGGAAGCCGTCCTGCTGACCGGACCGGACAGGATGGTCAGCACGATAGCCGCGCCGGTGTAGACGATCAACCCGGTCCACACCAGCACGGTCGCCCAGTTGAGGACCGCCCGCGATCCACCCCAGCCCTTTGCGCGGCGAAGGCCGGCTGCGTACACGGTGGCTGCGATCGGGAAGGTGTCGATGATCACGAGGCCGCAGATGCCGTGGACGATGGACACCCAGGTCGTGGGGATGTATGGGTAGAAGACGCCCGCGCCGAAGAAGGCGACCGCGATCGCAACGAACCACCATCGCCCGACCAAGCCACTCCGTGTCGTCGCCGACCGCCATGTCGAACGAAGCATGGCGACTACGGCGACACCCAAAGAGAAGAACGCCAGCGACATCACCCAGCCGAAACGGCCGAGTTCGTACTCGCTGATCAGGTGGATCGTGGGATCGAACTCCGGCTCGAGGAAGTGAAGAGCCGCGAGAAGAACCACGAACGATAGAGCCGCGCCTAGAACGATGCGCTCCATGGGCCGAGAACTCCTCATAGCGTTCCCCCTGTACCTACAGACAGTGGACTCGAGCGCGCCCAACACCTGAGCACCGACGGGGCCTTGCCCCGATCATACTGCTGCGACGACGCTCCCGCCCCGTTGACCACGCCGCAACGACGCAGTCTGGCGACACGGACATACTCTCTCTGCGTGAAGTGCGGGATGCATCCGTGACCCGCCCGTTTCCGCAGCTCAAACGCAGAAAAGCCGCCCCGATTGGAGCGGCTTCTCGATCCTTTCGTGGTGGCCAGAGACGGACTTGAACCGCCGACACGGGGATTTTCAGTCCCCTGCTCTACCATCTGAGCTACCTGGCCGTGAAGTGCACGCTATCCTAGCCGCCCGCGAGCCGCAGGGTCAAGCACGTCGGACCCCTCAGCGTGGCTCTTCCGCAGGTCGCGGCCGCCAGCCGACCATGCGCAGTCCCACCTCGATCGCCACCGCCGAGACCGCCGTCGCAACGCTGACCACCAGGGTGGCGCCGGCAGGCGACACCGGCAGCGCGAGGAAGTCGCGCACAGGCGGCAGCAGGATCACCGCGACCATCGCGCCGATCATCGAGAGGATCAGCGCGATGCGACCGCCCGTGAGCGGACGGGACAGCTCCGTGAGCACGAAGATGCCGACGAAGGTGATCGTCAGCACCGCCACCGTTCGCGCCTCCGCGACGTCAGTCGCGCTCGCGGCGTCGACCACCCGGAGCGCCCACGAGTAGGACGCCGCCGTCGCCGCGGTCATCACCGTCCCGCACACGAGCGTGAACCGGAGCACGCGCGGCAGCAGCCCCGCCCTGTAGCGCGGCGCGGCCGGAGCCAGCGCGAGGAAGAACCCCGGGATCCCGATCGTCAGCGCGTCTATGAGAGTGAAGTGCCTCGGCAGCAGCGGGTAGTTGACGGCGAACAGTCCCGCGCCCAGAGCAAGAAGCGCCGCGTAGACCGTCTTGGTCACGAACAGGCTCGCCACCCTCTCTACGTTGGCCATCACGCGACGCCCCTCCGCGACCACGTCCGGCAGCGTGGAGAACCGCCCGTCGAGGAGCACGAGCTCGGATACCGCGCGCGCGGCCGGCGCGCCGGCGCCCATTGCGATGCCGATGTCAGCGGCCTTGAGGGCGAGCACGTCGTTCACCCCGTCGCCTGTCATCGCCACGACGTGTCCGAGCGACTGCAGCGCGGCGACCATGTCGCGCTTCTGCTCGGGCTTCACCCGCCCGAACACGTTGTGCGTCTCCATGAAGGCCGTGAGCCCGGCGTGACTCGTCGGCAGAGTAGCGCGCATCCACCGGATCGCCGAGGATCTCGAGCCCTGCACGCCGCGCTACCGAGGCGACCGTGGAAGGTGAGTCGCCTGAGATGACCTTGAGCGTCACGCCCTGCTCGCGGAAGTACTCGAGAGTGGCGGCGGCATCCGGGCGGATCCTCTCCGCGATCGACACGAGAGCGCAGGGCGTGAGGTCCGCGGGCTCCCCGTCTGCCGCGGGCATAGCCGCGGCCCGCGCCAGCAGCACCACGCGCGCGCCCGCGAGCGCGCGCTCGTCCGCGCGCTCGCGGGCGTCGTCCCACACGGGCAGCAGCACATCCGGGCGCTCCGAATACCCAGATCCCCCGTTCGCCGAAGTCCGCCGCGCTCCACTTGCGGCGCGAGGAGAACGGGACGGCGCTGCGACACGCCCAACCGCTCTCCCCGTAGGCGGCCACGAGCGACCTGGCGGTCGCGTTCCGCGCGTCCGGCGGGTCCATGCAGCCGATCGAGCCGAGAGCGTCACGCGCCACGGCCTCGTCGCAGCCGCCCAGCAACTCGAGGCCCTGCACCTCGAGGTCAGCCTCGGTCAGAGTGCCGGTCTTGTCCAGGCAGACGACGTCCACCCGCGCGAGCAACTCGACCGAGGGGAGCTCCTCGACCAGCGCCTGCCGCCTCGCGAGCTTCGTGGCGCTCACGGCGAAGGCGATCGACGTCAGCAGCACGAGCCCCTGCGGGATCATACCGACCAGCGCACCGACCGTCTCCGGGACCACCACGCGCAGGTCGTGCGACATCGGCCACCGGGTGGCGATCAGCAGCAGCGACACCGGGATCATCACGAGCGTCGTCACCTGCAGGATCCGGTCCGTCGAGCGCCGCAGCTCCGACGGGATGCGCCGGAAGCGCTTGGCCTCGGCGCCGAGACGGTGCGCGTAGCTCTCGGCGCCGACCGCGGTGGCCCGCATGCGGCCGGACCCAGCCGTGCAGAACGAGCCGGACATCGCCTGGTCGCCGGCGGCCTTGACCACCGGACGCGACTCGCCCGTCAGAAGCGATTCGTCGATCTCCAGGCCCTCGGCGGACAGGAACTCGCCGTCGGCGACGATCTGGTCGCCGCTGCGCAGATCGATCACATCGTCGAGAACGACACCACCGATCGGCACCTCCACGGGAACGCCGTCGCGGACCACCCGCGCCTTCGGTGCGGCAAGCACAGAGAGGCGGTCGAGCACGCGTTTGGCCCGCAGTTCCTGGACGATCCCGATCGTCATGTTGAGCACCAGCACTATGCCGAACAGCGCGTCGCGGGCCTGCCCGAACACGAGGATGGCGAGGACCATCACCGCCAGCAGCGCGTTGAAGAAGGTGAGCACGTTCGAGCGCAGGATCTGCGTCACGCTTCGGCTCGACGGCGCACCTTCAGCGTTCGTCAGCCCGCGGGCGACACGATCCGCCGCTTCAGCGGAAGAGAGTCCATCGATCGGCGAACGCTGCGCAGCGTCGTCGCTCACGACGACCCCAGCTCCTCGGCCAGCGCGCGCGCCTCGGCCACATCCTCGTCGTTGCCGTGCTCGATCGTCAGCTCGATCAGTCGGAGCGCCTTCGCGCGATCGCCGGCCGCGCTCTCGGGAAGCGCGGCCATCGCGCCGGCCTGCGCACGCCGCACGAAGACCTCTGCCGCGAGACGTCCGCGTTCGGGGTCGAACAACCCACCCGGTGAGAGCAGAGCCACAAGGCCTTCGGCAGTCAGCGTGTCGGCAAGTGTCGGAGGGAGTCCGAGCAGCAGCTGCAACGCCTCGCGCGAGGTCTGGTACACGTCCCCGGGCTTCTCGCCGCGCAACTCCTCGATCATGCGGCGGAGGATCGCGCCCATCTGCTGGATGATCCGCAGGATGTAGTCGGATTCGTACAAAGGGTCTCCGCTACCGGACGATCAGCGCGTACAGGACCCACAAGGTCACGGGTACGCCCAGCAGCGTCGCGAGAATCACAGCCATCTTCCACCCCGCGAAGCCCTGCCTGCTAGCCCACGCGCGCGGGTAGCGGGCTCCGGGTTCCGTCCCCGAGGACGGTTCGTCGTCAACAGGCATCGCAGCCCCCGTGTCACAGTGCGGCGGTCACGCGGTAATGGTACCCCGCTACTTCGCGGCGGCGGTGAAGATGAGCGACTCGTTGCCGTTCGCGTCGGAGAGGGTGAGCAAGCCGGCCTTGAGCGTGTAGGACTTCGCCTGGCGCAGCAGCGTCGTGTACGCCTGCTCCGCCCGCATCTCCGGCTCTGGACCGGCCATGAGAGTCGAGGTGAGCTCCCCGACCGAGAACGCGCTGCCGGGACCCGCGGTGTAGTCGCCGCTGTAGCTGTTGACAGCGCTCTTTCCCGAGATCCGGCCATTGGCGAAGTCCGCCGTGATCGTGAAGGTGTTGGGATCGAGCGAGCTGAGCGACCAGCCGGTGAGCCGCCACGAGGTCCCGTCCAGGGCCAGCCGCCACGAGGCGAGCAGCCGGCGATCGCCAGCGCAGCGACGACAGCGGCGAACGCAACGTTCGCGACGATCATCCTGGGTCTCATAGGAGTCCCTCCTGCTCGGACGTAGGATCCGTCAGGTCTTCTGACGTCGGCGACGGACCCGCGGTTCGCTGACGGCCGGCGACTGCTGCCCCACATCGCCTTCGCGCATGGCCTTCTCCCGGTACATCGCGGCGTCGGCGTCCGAGACAAGGCGGTCGATCTTCACGGCCTTGCCCGGCTCACGCCAAGACACGCCACAACTCACGGAAAGGGCTCGCGGTCCATCGTGCCCGGCGTTGAAGACGACGATCCCCTCCTCGAGCCGCTCGACGAGCTGACGGATCGAGTCCTCGGAGTCACCGGCCGCCAGGACGATGAACTCGTCTCCGCCTACCCTCGCGATCACGTCCGCAGACCTGAGGGTGAGACGCAGGATGGTCGCCGCATCGCGCAGCGCCTGGTCTCCTGCCGCGTGGCCGCACCGGTCGTTGATCCCTTTCAGGTTGTCCAGATCCGCGTAGATGGCGCCCACACCCTGCCCGCCTCGTCTCGCTTGGGCGACGGCCTGCTTGGAGAGAAGGCCGAAGCCGCGAAGGTTGGGCAGGCCGGTGAGAGCGTCGGCGTGCGCCAGCTGCTCCAGCTCGCCGAGACGCCTCTGCTCCGCACGCTTGCTCTGGGTGATGTCGCGGGCGATGCCGAGTACCCCCGTGATCCGCCCATCGCCGTCACAAAGCGGCGCGAGCGAGGTCGCCTGCCAACGGGCGCCACCAGGAACGCCGACCGGATCCTCCAGATAGAGGGGCTCGCCGGTCTCGCGGACCCTGCGCAGCGACTCAGCCTGGCGTTGGCTCCACTCGTCGTCGGGCGGGAAGACGTCGGCCCTTGCCATCCCGACGAGTTGCTCGGGAGGCCGCCGCATCCATGCCGCAGCCGCGTCGTTCACGTACTGGATGCGATCCTCGCGATCGATGACGAAGACCACATCCCGCACGGCGTCCACCAGCGCGTGGTACCGCTCCTCACTTTCCCGCAGGGCCCGCTCCACCTGCTTGCGGTCGTCGATGTCCTGGATCATGTCGACGAAGTACTCCGGGTCGCCGTTCGCGTCTCGAACTGACGACACCGTGAGGTCGACCCAGACGCAGCGAGCCATCCTTGCGGATGTAGCGCTTCTCCGCGCGGTAGCAGTCCTCTTCGCCCGCCCGGAACCTGCGGAACGCCTCGCGGTCGGCCTCGATCGTCTCCGGGTCGGTGATGTCCGTCCACGTCAGGGCCAGCAGCTCCTCGCGTGTGTAGCCGAGGATCTCGCACAGGCGGTCGTTGACCTGCATCCATCTGCCCCCCAGGTCCACCTGGGCCATGCCGATGGCGGACTGCTCGAACGTCGCGCGGAAACGTTCTTCGCCCTCCCGAAGAGCCTCATTCGACGCCCTGGTATCGGTCTCGTCGATGGCCACGGCCGCGACGCCGACGATCTCGCCGTCCACCACGATGGGGCTGCGGAGGAGCGAATAGAGACCTGCGGGACTTGGCCTCCTCGCCGTACCAGACGCTCGTGGTCGTTCGTTCGCCTGCAAGAGCGCGAGCCATGCTGTCTTGGGTCGCCGCGAGATCTTCCTCGACGGTGATGTAGTCGACCGCGCAGGCACCGAGTTCGATGTCCGCGCCGTAGGCGGTCTTCATCGCACGGGCGTGTGCCGCGTTGAACGCGACGTAGCGGTGCTGGCGATCGAGCGCGAATGCGGGGACCGTGAGCGCGTCCAGAGTGTGCTGAGCCCACGCGGCGGTGTCCCCGCGAGCCTCTGCCGACGACATGTGACCCCCTCAGGCGGTCGGCCCGATCGCCTTCGACCCGTCTGCGCCCGCAGGCGGGTCCGCGTTCATGTTACTACTCGCCTGCGAGGCGGAATGCCCGCGCCACTCGGCTAGTCCGCGATGGCATCCGGCCGCGGTGCGCCGAAAGCGCCGAACGTGGACAGCCGGATGCGATGGGAAGAGTATTCATCGTACGTGGGCTCGCGATCCGCGCTCTCGCGAACGGCGGGCCGCCGGGAGCGGCTGGATGATCATCAACTATCAGGCAGAGTAGGAAGGGTGGCGATCATGGGCGAACCAACGAAGTCTGCAAGCGAAGCGCCGGAGCTGTTCTCGAGGCGGCAGGCGATCATGGGCGCGCTCGCTCTCGCAGCGGGCACGCTGGTAGCGGCAAGGCCGAAGGCCGCGAGAGCTGCCAACGGGGATCCGGTGACCGCAGGGGGCGCCGTCTACACGACCGGCACGAACTTCTTCTACCTCACCACGAACGGCTTCCCCAGTGGCGGGGAACAGTGGTCCTACGCGATGATCAACCGCAACGGGACCATCGGCGAACCCGTCCAGTCGTTCGGGGGGATCATCCTGCCGGACGCGCCAGCGGGATCCTCAGCTATCTGGGGAGACGCCTACGGCACCAGCCACTACGGCGTCGTCGCGACGCACTCTACGGTCGGCGGGATCGCGCTCAAGGTCGAGGGCAAGGCGCAGTTCTCGCGCTCGGGCAAGGCCACGATCTCGAAGGGGCACAACTCCAAGACAGTGACCGGGCTCAACAGCATCACCACAGACTCCATCATTCTGGTCACGCTCCAGGGTTCTGCAGGGACCGGTAACCACGTTCGGTGGGCAAAGCGCCTGAGCAGCACGTCGTTCCAGGTCGTGCTCACGAAGGCCGCGGCGGTCAACGTGACCTTCGGCTGGATGATCGTCAACTGAGCGGACCGGCCGCGTGGAGGAGCCCCGACGCTGGAGTGCCGGGGCTCTTCCACATCGCCAGTAGGGAATACTCAGACGACGGATCGACGCCATCCCGAGTCCGGGGTGCGGACCGAGGAGCCCTTGGGATGGCCGGCCTGACCTCCGAACAGGCAAGACAGCGGCTCGCCGAGGACGGGCCCAACGTGCTGTTCGCCCCGAAGCCTCTGCGCTTCCTCTCGATACTCTGGGAGGAGATCCGCGAGCCGATGATCCTGCTCCTGCTGTTCGTGGGAGTGGTCTACGGGGTCACCGGCAAGCCCGAGGATGCGATCACCATCTTCATCGTGATCGTCCTGCTGGTGCTGGCCGAGGTCGCGAACGAGTTCCGGGCTAAGAGCGCGATCGCCGCTCTCACCGAGATCGCCGCGCCGAAGGCCCGTGTCCGCCGCGATGACGCCGCGATCGAGATCGCGAGCGCGGATGTCGTCGTCGGGGACCTGCTGCTACTCACCGTCGGCACCAAGATCGCCGCGGACGCGACGCTCGTGCGCGCGACGGGACTCCAGATCGACGAGTCGGCCCTGACCGGCGAGTCGTTCCCCATCGACGGGAAGAGGGGCCGGGGTGTCTACGCCGGCACTGTCGTCCTCTCCGGCGACGCCGAAGCGGAGGTCACCGCGACCGGCCCTCGCACGCGACTCGGGGCCGTCGCAGGCCAGGCCGCAGAAGCCCGGCCACCTCGCACTCAACTGCAACTCGCGATGCGCTCCCTGGCCGGCAAGCTCGTATGGGTGGCGGTCGGCTTCTCCGTGCTCATCCCCGCGATCGGACTGCTGCGCGGCCAGGACCTTCGCACCATGTTCCTCACGGGACTGTCGCTCGCCTTCGCCACCGTGCCAGAGGAGCTTCCGATCATCATCACGATGGTCCTGGGCGTCGGGTCCCTGCGACTCGCGCGGCGCAACTTCCTGGTCAAGCGGCTGGTTGCGGCGGAGACGCTCGGAACCACCACAGTCATCGTGACCGACAAGACCGGCACGATCACGGAGAGCCGGATGACGGTCGCGGCAACGTTCCCGGCCGATGCGCGCTCCCGGGTACTGGAAGACGCGCTCGGAACCATCGTGGACTACGCCCCGACGACCTCACCAGTCGAGATCGCCCTGCAAGATGCCGCTCATGAGGCCGGCGTCTTTGCGCCCGCCACAGTGATCGCGCGGCTCCGGGACATCGGCGACGGCTCGAAGACCAAGGCCGCGCTCCGCGGCGAGACCCTCTATGTGAGCGGCGCCCCGGAGGAGATCCTCGCCGCGTGCGCTGCCGTCCCCGCAGGGGCTGCGGAGGAGCTGGCGGCGCAGGCCCGCAACGGCCGGCGGGTGATAGCCGTCGCGACCCGCGAGGTGGAGCCCGGCCTCGACGGGGCTTCGTGGAGCGATCTGGAGCGCGAGTTGACCTTCAGAGGCCTCGTCGCCTTCGAGGACCCACCCCGACAAGGCGTCGCCGGGACCCTGCGGCGCCTCGCGGATGCCGGGATCCGCACGATAATGGTCACCGGCGACCATCCCGAGACGGCCGCCGCCATCGCGCGGCAGGTCGGCATCGCGACCGATGCGGGAGTGCTGACTGGGGACGAGATCGACGCCATGGATGCAGGCGAGCTCCGAGAGAAGCTAGCCACGGTATCCGTCTTCGCCCGTACGACCCCGCTCGACAAGTACCGCATCGTCACCGCTCTCCAAGCGCGCGGCGAGGTGGTGGCGGTCACCGGCGACGGCGTGAACGACGCCGTCGCTCTCCGCGGTGCTGACATCGGCATCGCCATGGGCATCCGCGGCACGGACGTGGCCAAGGAGGCCGCTGCGGCGGTTCTCGCCGACGACGACTACAACACCATCGCCGAAGGCGTTTGGGAGGGGCGGACCTTCTTCGACAACCTGCGCAAGGGCGTGAAGTACTACCTTTCGGTGAAGGTCGCGCTGATAGCGGTGTTCCTGCTGCCGGTGCTCGTCGGCCTTCCGCTACCGTTCTCACCGATCCAGATCATCGTGCTCGAGCTGTTCATGGACCTGGCGGCCTCGGCGGGATTCGTTGCGGAGAAGGCGGAGCGGGACGTGCTGAGCGCCGGACCGCGCGCCAAGGACTCCGCCCTCTTCGATCGCGCGCAGCTCATCGACCTGTTCGTGAAGGGCGCGTTCCTCTTCGTGGCCGTGACCGGCGTCTACCTCTGGGCCCGCGCTGTAGGCCTGCACTTCGAGATGCAACGCACTCTTGCGTTCGCCGCGTGGATCGTCGGGCATGTCGCCCTTGCCATCGAGTCGCGCTCCGACCGTCAGTCGCTGCTCTCGTTGGGAGTGCTCTCCAACCGCGTCATCGACCTGTGGGCGGTGGCGGCAGCGACCTTCCTGGTCGTCTGGGTGTACGTCCCGGCGCTCGGGATGAGTCTCAACCTGTCCACGGTGCCGGTGCTCACCCTGCTCGGTGTCTCCGCTGCGGTGGTCGCGTGGATCTCCCTCCTCGAGGCGTGGAAAGCGCTGCGGCGCACGGCATAGAGCCTGGAAGCGCTATCAGGCGATCTCTTCGTTGCGCGAGTACAGGCGCGGGCAGGTCAGCCGCCTCATGTGAGTGGGCGCGGGATGAGCGGACGCCGATGACGCCGGACAGCAGGGACGCGGCCGCGCCGACTCCGAGGGCCCACCTCGGTCCGGCCTGCTGCCCCACCCAGCCGATGATAGGGGCGCCGATCACGCTCGAGCCGATGAAGGCCATCGCCCACAGAGCCATGACCCGTCCACGCATCCGCGCTGCACTCGACACCTGCAAGATCGTGTTGGTGTGCGCGGTGAACGGCACTGAGAAGTAGCCGACGACGGCCATCGCGACGGCCGCCCACGCCAGCGTGGGCGAAACGGCCACCAGGCCGATCGCGCCGCCGAAGCCGAACGCCCCGACCGCGAGCGCCCGCATGGTCGCCCCTCGCCTGCCTGCTGTGACCAGACCGCCAAGAACAGCGCCGACACCCATGGCCACCATGAGAAGTGCTACCCCGCTGGCGACCGACGATTGCGGACCCGGGAACGTGACGAGCCCGAGAAGCGGCAGAGACACCGAGAACTCGTACGAAAGCATCCCCACCAGCGTCATCATGATCAGCACGTCGCGGACGATCGGCGTCCTCCACGCATACGCGAAGCCTTCCCGCAGCTGCCCCTTCGCCGGCTCGACCGTGGCCGACTTCGACAGTTCGTCTCCGCGCATCATCGCTAGGCAGACGAGCACGGCAGCGAAGGAAAGGCCGTTGATGATGAAGCATGGGGCGAGACCCATCTGGGCGACGATCACGCCGGCGATCGCCGGTCCGATCACACGACTCAGGTTCACGATGATCGAGTTGAGAGCGACCGCGTTGCCGAGGCGGTTGCGTCCCACGAGCTCGTGCACGAACGTCTGGCGCGCAGGGTTATCGACGGCGGTGATGACTCCGAGCCCGCACGCGAGCACGTAGACCATCCAGAGGCGCACGGCGCCGGTCGCCACAAGAAGGCCGAGAGCGAGAGCCAGCAATCCGGCCGCCGACTGCGTGACCACGAGCAGGCGCCGCTTGGAGAAGCGCTCCGCGAGCACCCCGCCGTAGGGCGCCAGCAGCAGCACCGGCGTGAACTGCAACCCCATAACCAGACCGAGCGCCGTCCCCGAACCCGTGAGGTGCAGAACGAGCAGCGCCATGGCCAGAGACTGCATCCATGTACCGCACAGCGAGATCGTCTGTCCGACGAAATACAGACGGTAGTTGCGCACACTTAGCGACGAGAAGGTCCGTCCCGCATGCGAGCGCAACGACACGACGGCGGAGCGGGCGCGTCTTCGAGCGCTCACGGCGGCCGTCAGCTCCGGTCTTCGAGGTTGCGGATCATGGACTCGAGCACGCGCCGGGCTTGCGTGCGGTCTCTCCCGGGAATGTCGCCCAGCATGCTCGTCTCCACGAGTTCATAGGGGTCGGCGATGCTCGCCATAAGCTTGTCGCCCGCCGGAGTCAGCCGCAGTACGCGGCAGCGCTTGTCCTCCGGGCTCTCCAAGCGCTCTACCCAGCCCTTGGCGGCGAGAACGTCGATGATCCCGGTTAGGGTCGCTGACTCGACCTGCATCGAGTGCTGCAGGTCCTTCTGCGACAGCGTCCCCGCGGCGGAGACACGAGCGAGAACCTGCCATTGGCTCCGCGCGACTCCGTAGGGCTTCAGCGCATCGTTGAGGCGCTGGCTGATGAGCATGTAGAGACGCCTGACCCGGTAGGACAGGTAGGCCGGGTGTGACACGGGGAGGTTCATGGGCTGGCTCTCTCGGCCGATCGGCTAGGTGCCTAACTATATTACATAGGCACCTAACGAACGGTCAAGGCCGCGTTGCCGGACCGACACCCTCACGTACCCTGGCGGGTATCATCACTCTCGACCGCGTGGGAGGCCCTCCCGCAGCGGGGAGACGAGGAGCGCCCACATGAGCGACACCTACGAAGACGAACTGGAGCAGTCGCGCGCGGAGACGCGTGCTTCGTTCGAGAACCGCGCGCTCATGTACGCCTACATCTACGAGGAGCTATCCGACGAGCTCGGGGCCGAGCGGGCCACAGAACTCATGAAGCGCGCGATCCACCGGCGCGGACTGGAGATAGGGCGGAAGTACCGTGCGGCGGCGCATGCCGGCGACCTGGCGGAGGTCGGAGCGATCTTCTGCGAGGGTTCCCCATGCGGGGGCGAGCTGTTCAATCCCGGGATCGAGCAGGAGGGTGACGATCACATCGTCTTGAGCATGACGTCCTGCCCACTCCTCGACGCGTGGAAGGAAGCGGGCCTCGACCCCGAGGAGCTCGATGCGATGTGCGCCATCGCCGCCGCCGTCGACGAAGGCACCTTCGAAGGCGCTGGGCTGGATCTGGAGTTCCTCGACCGGATGGGAAGACCCGGCTCGGAGCACTGCCTCTTGCTGCTCAGGACGCGCGAGGAGCGCTAGCGCGCGGGCGGGCGCCCGGGCGCACCTGCTCCTACTTGACGATGTAGACGGGCGTCCCGACCTTCACTCTCGGATACAGGTCCAGGATGTTGTGGTTCGTGAGCCGGATGCACCCGTGGCTCGCCCTATGCCCCATCGACCAAGTCCGAGCGGTGCCGTGGATGCGGATGCCGGGCGCGCTGATGTAGAGCGCGCGCAGCCCGAGCGGGTTGTAGTAGCCGGGGCCTGATGAAGGCGGGCATGGTCCTCGACCAGGAGCTCCACGGGTTGCGCCACGTGGGGTGCGGGGACTTGCTGACGACCTTGAACTTGCCGAACGGAGTCGGATACGAGCTCATTCCGACCGCGCACGCGTACGACTTCTCCAGCTTGGCGCCGTTGTAGAGCCGGACGCGGAACAGCCTTTGCACGACGATGATGGTCTTGCCGATGTTCGAGCGCGTGTACTTGGGCTTCAGAAGGGTCCACGGCACCGTGACGGTCGCGACGGAGCCGCCAGGGGTCTGCGCTTCGAGGGCCGATGTCAGCGTCGCGATGGACGCTGCCCTGTCCACCCTCGCGCCTTCCGAAGACACGCTGATCTTCAGCTTGCGATGGGAGACGCTGCGCTTGGAGTCGACGGCCTTGTGATCGACCGCCGCAGCAACTCGGGTAACGAACGTCGTGACGGCCGGCGCGCTGACGACGTAGCGTGGCGCGATCTCGACGCCGGCGGTAGCCACCAGGGCCTCTGCGACCAGCCCGTCGAGGTCGAGAGTCGCGACGTCGCCTGGGACCAGAGAGAAGACATGCCCGTCCGCTTCGACCGGGAGCGTAGCCAGCAGGGAGACCGGAGCCGCGAGTGCGATCGCCGCGCTCGCCTCCTCGGCCGTCATGCCCCCTAGAGGAGTCCCGAGAATGGTCACACCCGCTTGGACGACGGGCGGATCCGCCGCGAACGCCGGGGCGACGGGGGATGCGAACAGTGCCGCTGCGAGCGCCACGGCGAGCAGGTTGTGCATCGTGCGGCGTGCCCTCATGTGTGCCCCTGTCGGACCTAGTGCATATTCGGTCAACGGCCAGTATACGGACGGCGTGCCCGCGAGCGCCACAGGTTGCCCATTCGTCATCCCCGAGGACTGTCGAGCAGTCGCTCCAGCTGCTCGGTGAAGTGCTCGCGGTCCTCGTCGCGGAACGCGGACGGCCCGCCGGTCCGACCGCCGGCCCGGCGGTGACGCTGCTCCGCGTGCCTCACTTCGAGCTCCATGTCGATGGTGGCCTGGTGGAAGATCCGCCCGCGCGGGCTGATGGCGCGAGCGCCGCGCCCGAGTGCCATCGCGGCCACGCCGATGTCTTGGGTGACGACCACGTCCCCCGGGCTCAGCCGCTCGACGATCGCGAAGTCGGCCGAGTCGCGCCCAGTCGTGACCTGCACGGCCTCTATCCCTGGACGCACGTGACGCGCGAGGTTCTGCGTCGAGTCGGCGACCAGCATCACCGGCACACCGCGAGACCGAGCGACGGCGATCGCCTCGCGGGTCACAGGGCACGCGTCCGCATCGATGAAGAGCGTGGTCATGCGGCCACTCTAGCCCACCCCATGCGCCATCGCGTAGCCCATGGAGCCGAGCAGGGCGACCGTGGTCGCAGCTGTCACGCCCCACAGACCGCGGTTCTCCCGGAACATCGGGAATCCCATCAGTGCGATCGCGCCGAAGAAGAGCACGAGATAGGGGACGAGGATCTCGGGACGGGCAGGAGAGCGGAACTCGACCGGATGGATGTAGTCGACGGCGAGCATCAAGACGACGAAGGCGTCGAAGACGGCCGGGCCGAGCCACAGGAGCCAGCTGCCCTCCGAGCGCGCAAAAGCCACCAGCGCCATCGTCGCCGGGCAGCGCGAGCGCCGCTATCGCGAAGCCGAGCCGGTGATTGAGACCCATGCCCGATGCCGGGCGAGCGGCAAACCCGATCGCCTGCAGCACGTTGACCAGGTTCACAACGACCCAGATGGTCACCCACGCCCAAGTCGGACCTTTGGCGGCCGCAAGACCGAATGCGTCCATCCTGTTCGCCCCCTCTCGCACCCCGATGCGCCCTCGGCGACCCGATGGTACCGCTCGCCATCCGGCCGCGATCTTGAGCGCGACGATACTCGGGGCGTGTGCGCAGGTCGGGGGCTCCATGACACGGAGCCCCCGACCGGAAGGCAGCTGAAGCAGGGCCCGCCTACTTCGTGATCTTCAAGAGCGTCACGACCTCGCGCAGGCCCCAGTAGACGCTTCGCTGCGCGTCGACCCTGATGATCCAGTCCCACCGGTGGTGGCCCGGCCGCGGGATGCCGTCCACCTTCGGAAGCAGGTGCTTCTGGATGTCGTGGATGGTCTGCTTGGCCTGCCTCTTGGTGAGACGCTTCTCCAACCTGGTGAGCCGGCTGGCCAGATACCTGCGCACGACCGCACGACCGCGGAAGCTCCTCGCGGGTAGCTTGGAGACGAGAGCGGAGAGCGCGTGCAGCTTCGCCTTGGCCGTCGGGATGGGATCGATCGCGCCGTAGACCACGATCTTGCTGGAGTCGACGTAGTCCCATCCGGCTTCCATCGTGTTGATATCGGTCGTGCCCGCGGGCAGCGGCTCGACTTTGATGATGGTAGCCGACCGTGACGAATAGCCGGCGTTGTGGTCCAGACCGGCGTCGTACGGCCAGATCAGTGTCGAGGAGGTGGCGTTGGAGCGCTGATCGGGCACGGACGGCACCATCTGGGGTGGAACGACTCGGAACGGGCCTTCGCCGTCGAGCTTGTTCGACGCATTCAGCACGCCCGGCGCCAGCGGCGCTCCGGCCCTCTCGTACGCGAGAAGGAGCTTGAGCCCGCCGGAATTGACGATGGCTGAACCGTCCGTGCGCCCCACCGAACCTGGGTCCGAGTAGTTCGCCCAACCGCCTGACGGGTTGAGTGCGATGTCGGCGATGGCATTGTACCGGAACGTGCCCTGCGGGTAGAACCCGTACGCGGGGTACTCGCCGGGTACGATCGCCGTGCCCGGGCGGAGCGGATGGTATACCGAGAATCCATCAGGTGCGAACACCTTGATGTTGACCGCCGACGGAAGCCTCCCGACGCTCTTCAGCAGATTGGCCATGGTGACGCCCTTGTAGGTCGTGTAGTCGTCCGTCGACTTCGACGCGTTCATCAGCAGGAACTGTGTCTGCGCAGGCAGTGCCTTGAGCTGCTTGAGCGTGTACACGCGAAACGGGGCAGGGACCTTCGACGGGTCGTCGGTCGCGTCGCCCGGGAACCGGACTGCGGCGATCTCGTCCAGGTTGCGATACTTGTCGCCGTCGGAATCGGCGCCCTCGATCGCGCGGACAGCTGCCTCGCTGCGGCCCGAGTCCATATAGGCCTTGCCGTACGGGTTCAGCGTCAGAAGGATGTCGCCGCTGGAGTCGTAGCCGAACTTGACGTGGCAGAACTGGCAACTGCCGTAGCTGGAGGTCTTGCCGCCGCTCGTGACGCTCCCACCTGTGTGGCACAGCGCGCACGAGTCCAGCTTCGTTCCTGCGGCCTCCGGATGGACCGCGAGGAAGTGCCCCGAGTCAATCTCACCCGCGTGGTGGTAGGCCGCGCTCGCTGTCGAAACCGCCCCCAGGACTGCGGCGAACACAACAGCAGCGCATAGCACAGTCAGTACCTTGCGTCTTCTCATGCCTCTCCCCTTGTCGCCGGCGCCGGCCGTGCGGCCGACGTGACTCGCGACGCTCCTGCCTTCGGAGCGGCCTCCGGGCGCACCGCATGGCACGCCCGACATCGGAGAAGACGACAAACGCCTTCCCCGGTCGGGAAAGGCGTCGCACGGCGAATGCGCTTCCGCCGCGAGAAGTCCCCTTTCCAAACGGGAGGCCCGGACGTTTCCATCGGGACCCTATCGGCTTTGCGACCGTTGGCTAGTTCCGGCAGGTCGCGAAGCTCGGAGACGAGACCAAGAGTAGCCCGACAAGAGACACCGGTCAACGCTCCGCACTCCAGCCCGCGTGACGTTCGAGCGTGCGCTCACCGGGACCCGATGCGCGAGCAGGCCGTCTCAGCAAGGTACGCTGAGACGGCCTGCGGGATGTTCGTGGCGGGAGTGACGGGGCTCGAACCCGCGACCTCCGGCTTGACAGGCCGGCGCTCTAACCAGCTGAGCTACACCCCCGTTTCCGGGTGTCCGCGAACGGCGGACAGCGAGGGCGATTCTATCGGCACGGCCCGCCTTTGTCCACAAGGCGCGCCAGCAGTGGGCCCAGGCGCGCACGCGCGCGTGAGCCCCCGTCCGCGTGCCTCTACTGGACGACCGTGATCGTGACCGTCGAGCCCGTCGGAGCCTTCGTCCCGCTCGCAGGACTCTGGTCGACCACGTCTCCCACCGTGCCGCCGCCCGTCTGGAGGGTGACCTGCGCGAGGAAGCCGGCTGCCGTGAGCGCGTTGACCGCCTGGGCCTGCGTCTTGCCTATCAGGTTCGGCACCGTCGTCGTGGACGGTCCGGTCGAGACCATGATGGTCACGGTCGACCCGATCAGCGCCGTCACGCCGGCAGTCGGGTTCTGGTCGATCACGTCTCCGTTCGCCACGGTAGAGCTCGCTCGATCTACCGCTCTCACGCCGAGTCCGACGTTCGTCAGAGCTGCGTCCGCGTCCTCCTGCGTCATACCGACCACATCGGGCACGGTGGCGGTGGTCGGAGCGACCGCGACCCACAGATCGACCGGCGAGCCCTTCGCGGACTGGCTTTCGGGCTTCGGCAACTGGGACGTGACCACGCCCGCGCCCACCGAGGTGGTCGCGACCGTCGTGACGACACCGACGGTCAGCCCCGCGTTCTGGATCAGCGTGACGGCCTCCGCCTGCGTTCGACCGGTGACCAATGGCACCGAGACCATCTCTTGACCCGCCAGCACCAGGTCGATCTTCGTGCCCTTGGGGGCCTTCGAGCCGGCCACAGGCGCTTGCTCCGACACGAGCCCGTCGGCCATCCCAGCGACGGGGACACCCGCGTAGGTGACGATCCCCACGTCCAGACCCGCCGCGACCACGGCGGCCCGCGCATCCGGAAGCGTCTTGCCGACAACGTCGGGGACGGCGATCCCGCCACCGAGGAGACCGAACGCCCAAGCCGCCCCAAGAGCCAACAGAGCCACGAGCACGATGACGGCGGCCCACAGAGCGGCCCTCGACTTCCGCGCCGGCGGCACCTGGATCGCGGGCGTCGGCACGGGCGACTCCGCCTTCTCGACGCCATCCAGCGCCAGGCGCATGTCCTCGGCGCTGGCCCATCGCGCCTCAGGCGCCTTCTCGAGAGCCTTCATGACCGCGTTCTCGAGCGACGCGGGCACGTCCGGGTCGAGCTTGCCAAGGGGCTCCGGCGTCTGGTGGAGTTGGAGATCCGCCACCGCGGCGGCGGTGTCACCCGTGAAGGGAGGACGGCCGGCCGCTAGCTCGTAGAGCACCGCTCCGAGGGAGTAGATGTCCGAGGCCGGCGATGGAGGGGCGCCCTCGACCCGCTCGGGCGCCAGGTACCAAGCAGCAGATGCGGGCGCGCCGGCTGCCAGACCGGTCGCGGCGTCTCTCATGCCCAGGCCACCGCCGACGAGCTTGATAGCGTCCGAGGGCATCCTGATCAGGTTGGCGGTGCGCACGTTCCCGTGAGCGAGTCCTCGCGCATGCAGCTGCGCCAGCGCATCCGCCGCTGCCGAGCCGAAGCGCGCGACGGTGAACGGCGCGAACCGGCCTTGCGCGTCGAGTTCCTTCTTCAGATCCGTTCCCTCCACGTACTCGCGGACCACGAAGAAGTCGCCATCCTGATGGCCCCACTCGAGGACATTCGGAAGCACGGGGTGGCGGACTCCTGAGACGAGCTCCACGTCCTTCTCGATGAGCTCGGCCGACGTCGCATCCGGTGGACTCACCACCTTCACGACCACCTCGGCGCCATCGGGCGCCTTTGCGAGCCACGTCCGGCCGGAGACATCCGAACTGAGCTCGCGAACGGCCCGGTACTTCCCGGCGAACACCTTCTCGTCCATCTCGCAGGCTCCTCCCAGATCGGCACAGCCCGTCGGGGGCTGAGACTTTCTGGAACAGAGTTACCCGCGCGGGGCGTTGCTAACTCAGCCCGAGGGCGACGTGTGGGGATGGGGACGGGCTGCAGAGCCGCACAGGAATGACCAGCGGCCCCGTTACCAGGTGGCGGAGTTCCTCGTCAGCACGACGCGGACCGTGAATCCGTGACGGGCGGCGATCTCCTCAACGACCTTGCGAGTCGTGCCGTGGCCCCATCCCCATGAGGCCGCTCCTGGGCCGACAACGGCTTCGGTCTTGGTGCCGGATCGCTGCGCGCTGAGGGCGCTGTGGTTCTCAGACTCCGAGGCGCCGAAGGTCGTGCCGTGTGAGCGCTCCTTCAGAGTCTCCCAGAAGGTGACGCAGTGATCCTGTTCCGAGACCTTGAGCGCGGCGCTGTACTCCGTGCGCTTCTTTCCCACTCCCCACCCGTCGTCGAGAGGGTTGCTGGCGATCGTCATGTCCGTGTCCACCCCCCAGCCCGCCGAGTACGAGGGACTGCTCGCGAAGACGGCCATCAGGTCAGTGAGGAAGCCCACTCGGGTGCCGCCGGCGGCGACCGCCTGCGGCGGCTGTCCCGTCGCGCTGTCGTAGAGGCCGTTCACCCGCGAGGCTGGATGCCCCTTCGGGCACGACTTGTCAGCCGCGACCCAGACCCACTCACCGCACTCGTGGCAGTACCCGACTATCGGCACGGTCGGCATCCTCTCCGTCGTTCGCGGCCGGTCAGAACAAGGACTGAGTGCCGCCCGCATCCGGCCCGGGCGGGACGACCAGGTCTCCGAGGATCGTGGCGATCTCCGAGGCATTTCGCTGTGCATAGTCGTACTTGTTGTTGTTGAACATCACAAAGGTCTCATCGGCCTCCGCCGCCAGGTGCTTGATGGGCGCGGCCAAGTCCTGCAACTCGCCGGTCGTGTACAGGTAGTCGAATCGGTCGGCGGCAGTGCCGGCATGGGAGAACCAGGTGCTCGCGTTGCGGCCGTGGAGACGAACATACGCCCAGTCGCCGGTCGCCGTCACGAGCGGCGGCATGGTCGAGTGCTCCTCGAACTGCGGGCTGTCCACGCTCACGTAGAACAACCCCCGCTCGCGCAGGAACTGGAGCGAATGACTGCGGTGCTTCTCGTCCACCCACGAGGGATGTCGGAACTCGACAAGGGCCCGGTAGCCTTCCAGCTTCCGGGCCGCGTATTCGATGTAGTCGAGGTTCCGGCGCTCCGCCTCACGAGTCTTCGCGGAGAAGTAGGGCGGGAACTGCATAAGGATCCCGCCGAGCTTCCCCGCTGCTCGCAGAGGCTCGATCGCGTCCAGGAACAGGTCGAATGACGCATCGACCATGTCGGGGTCCGCATCTCGCACTCGCCCCCGGTCCACGGAGTGCTCGTACTCCCGCAGTTCGGGGGCGAGACAGCGCTCGTCGACCTCGTGCCCGGTCATGAGCCCGTACGCCTTGACGTGGAAGGTGAAGCTCTCTGGAGTGCGCTCGGCCCACGCCTGTGCATACTCACGCCGCGGTATCGCATAGAATGGCGAGTCGACCTCGACCGTGTCGAACTTGGTCGCGTAGTAGCGCAGCCGCTCCTCGGCCGTGGTGACCCCTTTCGGATACCAGAGGCCGACCATCGTCTTCTCGGTCCATGAGCAGGTGCCGACGTGTACGCGTCCCATGTGGGAAGTGTACCCGCCGTCCTGCCGCCGCGTGGCGCGGAGTCTGCTTGAGGCATACCATCGTGCGTGACCGCATTCCCGCTCGTCGGAGGCCCAGTGGAAGACGCGACGATCCGACCCGCCACCCGCGGCGACGCGGTGTCCATCGCCGGGATCTACAACCAGGCAGTGCTGCACTCGACGGCCACCTTCGACACCGAGCCCGAAAGCGCAGAGGCGAGGGCGCTGTGGCTCGATGAGCACACGGCGCCGCAGCATCCGGTACTGGTAGCGGAGCGCGGCCGGCGAATCGTCGGGTGGGCGTCTCTCTCCAGGTACTCGACGCGATGCGCGTACGAGGCGACCGTGGAGGCGTCCGTCTACGTCGACGAGTCTGAGAGGGGCCACGGCCTGGGAACGGCTCTCGGGGAGGCCATCCTTGAGGCCGGTCGGCTGGGCGGAGCGCATGCCGTGCTCCTGCGCATATGCACGGAGAACGTCGCCTCGCTGGCCATGGCGGGCAAGCTGGGCTTCTTCCAGATCGGCGCCATGCGGGAGGTCGGCATGAAGTTCGGCCGCATACTCGACGTCATGTGGCTGGAGAAGCTCCTGTGAACGCGCGACGCGACACCGACACGAGAGACCGGCACTCCCGACGGCACGCTTCGCCCGCCCCTGGTGTGTCCCCGATCTGGATCGTGGTCGCCGTTCTCGCCGTTGTGTCGATCGGCGTTGGCGCCGCGGCCGCAGCCGCCGCCGGGGGCCGCGAAACGAGCTTGCGAGCGCCGGACGAGACCGCCCTTTGGCTCGACCGAAGCGCGAGCCGCGAGACGAGCGGAGCCGCGGCGGTGGCTGCGACAGGAACCACAGACACGACGCCGACCGTGGACACGACCCCGTCGACTCCGGCCACTATCACGATCGCGGCGGTCGGCGACCTCCTCTTCGACCTCGGGCCGCGCCGCCTGATCGACGCCTACGGAGGCGCGGCGCCGCTCGCGAAGGTGGCTTCCAGACTGCGCAGCGCCGACCTCACGATCGCGAATCTCGAGACGACTCTCTCGAACCGCGGCGAGGCCGTGCACGGCAAGCCTGCACACCTGATCTTCAACGGCCACCCGAAGGGGATCCTCTCCCTCACCTCGGCTGGCGTGGACCTCGTCTCGCTCGCGAACAACCACGCCATGGACCACGGCCGCATCGCCCTGGCCGACACTATCGCCGCACTCGACAAGGCGAAGATCGGTCACGCAGGCGCCGGCATGAACACGACCGCCGCCTGGAAGCCCGCGATCGTCACGGTGAAGGGCCGCCGCGTCGCCTACGTGACAGCCACCCAGAACGTTCCGTCCTACTTCCTGCCGAGCGCCACCCGCGCCGGCGTCGCGAACGGGCACTCGATGAAGAAGCTGCTCGCGACCGTCCGCGCGATGCACAAGAAGTCCGACATCGTGATCGTCTCGGTCCACTGGGGAGTCGAGCAGTCGTACACGGCCAACGCAGGCCAGAAGCACGATGCCCGCGCGCTCATCGACGCGGGCGCCGACGTGGTGCTCTCTCACCACCCGCACGTCATGCAGGGCATCGACACCTACAAGGGCAAGCTCATCGCCTACTCGCTGGGCAACTTCCTGTTCCCCTACAAGACGGTCGAGGGGCGCAAGTCGATCATCCTCAAGTTCCAGTACGGGCCGAAGGGCGTCGCCAACATCACTGCGACCCCGGTCTACCTGGGGCAGTGGGGGCGTCCGGTGGTGCAGACGGGAGCGTCGGCGAACGCGATCCTGGGCAAGCTCGCGTCGATCAGCCATCCGATGGGCACGCACGTCACGATCAAGAACGGCATCGGCTACATCAAGCCGTAGGCGCCGGCGTGCGCGTCCCGCCCGTGCTACTCCATCACCTTGGTGGCTTCGGCCAGATCCATCCTGAAGATGCGGCGGATCGCGGGACCCTCTGAGAGTAGAAGTACCCCGAGCGTGGCCAGAGAGAGCATCGCGATGCTCCCGAGGGTGATCGTGGCCTCGAGGCTGTATGACTCGGATGAGAACTGCGCGTAGATGGCGTCCGCCGCGAGCTTGCCCAGCCACACACCGAGCGGTATGCCCACGAGCGAGAGCATCACGTTCTCGATGGTCACCATCGCAGCGAGTCGGCCGTTGCTCTCGCCGATCGTCCGCATCGTGGCGATCTCACGCGTCCGCTCGAGGATGTTGGACGTGAAGGTCGTGTAGATGACGACGAACGCCATCGCGAACCCGAACGCGAAGAGCAGCCCCTCGTAGAAGTACGCGAACTCCATCATCTGCAGCAGGCTGCCGAGCATCCCCGCCTTCACCATGACGCTCATCGCCCCCGGGAGGTCGAACAGGTCGTCCTTGACCGCCTGAGCCCTGCGGTCGTCGACGTTCACGTAGAGGGTGTTGTAGGAGACGACACCCGTAGCCAGGAGTTCGCGCGTCTTGGCCAGGCTCAGGTACATGGGCGCGCCGAGCGGCTCCTCGCTGATCGCGCCCACCCGCAGGCTCAGCCGCTCGTCCCGATACGGCGTCTTGGCCATGACCGAGTCGCCCACCGTGACGGCGAGCTTGCGCGCCAGGCCCACAGAGAGCACCAGCTCGCCCCGCGCCAGGGTGTCCCGTGCCGGTGTTCCCGACGTGATGTCGAACCCGTGGAACGTGGCGCCAGGCTCCATTGCGGTCAGCGCGCCTTCGTGCTTGAGGCCGCCGGCGGTGAGTTCGACAGGAACCATCAGCGCACCTTGGACGCTGGTCACTCCCTCCCAGCGCTCCACCTCGCGCAGCCGCTCGCCTCCGAAGGGCGAGTCGTAGACGGCCATCACACCCCAGCGCTCGCCGACCGTGAAGAACTTGTCGATGAGACTGTCGATCGAGTCGAACGAGGCCTGCGTAGCCACTGTCAGGACCATCGCGAACGCGATGCCGATGATCGTGTAGGCGGTGCGGCGCTTGGCGCGAAAGACGTTGCGGAGCGGGATGCGGAAGGTGAACCCGCGCGGCAGCGCCCATCCGAACGCACGCTCCAGCATCGGCCGGCGGCCGCCTGCCAGCGCGACGTTGGGGTCCGAGCGCATCGCGTTGCGCCGGAGCCATGCGCGCGCTGCGCCACGCGGGGGCGATGCCGGCCAGGACGCACGCCGCGGAGCTGAGCGCCACGGATGTCCATATGACCTGCGGGTAGACGTGGTGGTCCATGAACGGGATGCCGAGCATGTCCACGTACTGCTGCGCGATGCCCCTGGCCGACAGGTCGCCGAGAGTGATCCCGATCAGCGAGCCGGTGACCGCGATCAGCAGGGAGAACAGCAGGTAGTGGAAGAGCACCTGCGCGTCGGTGTACCCGAGCGCCTTCATCAGCCCGATCTGCCCGCGCTGCGAGGCGACCAGCCGCGACAGCGCGATGAACAGAGTGCTCGCGGAGATGGCCAGGATCAGCGCCGGCAGGAAGAGCGCCATGACGCGGTTCTGGTCGATCTCGGAGAGGATGGCCATCTGGGACGGCTGTTCCGCCTGCTTCACCGTCTCCACGATCCGGTAGGTCTCCAGCACCTCCTCGACGTGAGTCGATCACCGTGTCGATGTTCGCGCCGGGATCGATGCGGACAGCGATGTCGGTGATCGTTCCGGGCGTCGCGAAGAGCTCCTCCGCGTCCCGCTCCGGGACCCACAAGACCGCGAACTCTCCCGGCGTGGGCAGACTTCCCTTCTCCGGGATCGCGTACATGTACTCGGGGCTCGCAGCGATGCCCACGACGTGCAGCCGCTTCCGCTCGCTGCCGAGGCGCAACGTCACCATGTCGCCAACGTCGGTGCCGGTGTCCTTCGCGTACTGGATGCTGAGCAGGGCCTCGTCGCGCCCCGTCGCGCTCAAGTAGCGGCCCTTCTCGATCATCACGTCGTTGACCCGCGGCCGGTGGTCCACCGGAACGCCGATCACGCGCGCGACCGGCTGCCTGTCCGCACCCACGTCGAGGCCGGTGTCGACGATCAGGCGACCCTCCACCGCTCGCACCCCCGGCACGCGCGCGACGGCCGCGACCTCGCCGGCCGGTGCTCCGAGTACGCCCACCGTGAAGTCGGCGAACTTCAGCTCGCTGGTCGCCTTGGCGACCGACGCGTTGAGATCCAGGTATCCGGTCAGGAACGCCACGTACGACAGGATCCCGAGAGCCACCAGGAGGATGAGCGCGACGAACTGCCCCCTGCGAGCGAGCAGGTCACGCCATGTCTTGAGGAGCAGGATGCGCACGCGACCTCACCACTCGACGTCTTCAGGTTCCACGGGATGCTCGTTCACCACGATCTCGGCCACGTGCCCGTCGCGCAGATGCAGGACGCGGTCCGCCACCTGCGCCAGCGGCGTGTTGTGAGTGACGATGACGACCGTCTTGCCCTCGACCCGGTTGACCTCCCGCAGTGCGGCGAGCACGAGCTTGCCGGTGTGGTAGTCGAGGTTCCCGGTCGGCTCGTCGCCGAGGATCATGACCGGGTCCTTCGCGAGGGCGCGCGCTACCGCCACACGCTGCTGTTCTCCGCCGGAGAGCTGATACGGGAAGTGGTCCATCCGCTCGCCGAGGCCGACCTTGCGCAACAGGTCCGCAGCTTCGAGGTCGAGTGTCGTGCCGTCGCGCCGCGCGAGCTCGAGCGCGAACTCGACGTTCTCCTTCGCGGACAAGGTCGGGATGAGGTTGAAGAACTGGAACACGAATCCGACCTTGCGCCGCCGGAAGAGCGTCAGCTCGCGCTGCGAGTACGTCGAGATGTCCTCGCCGTCGATCACGATCCGGCCGGCGCTGGGCGAATCGATGCCTCCGAGGAGGTTGAGCAGGGTCGTCTTGCCCGAGCCGGACGGCCCGAGGATCGCGACGAACTCGCCGCGGCGGAACGCCAGGTCCGTGTGGTTGAGCGCGGTGACGGTCACCTCGCCCATCTCGTACGTCTTGACGACGTCCTCGATGATCGCGAGCGTGTCGTGCTCGACAACGACCTTCGTCATCGCGACCGCCTCCTATCCGTCCGCTCGCGCGAGTGCGATCTGCGCCGAGACCGTCGCGTCGTCACATCCGAGTCCACGGAGCATGAACTCGGTCAGGGCCTCCGTGTGATGCCCCAGCCGCTCGGGCTCCGCGAACACGTCGAACGGGTCGGTGACGTCGAGGAGCGCCGCCAGGAAGCGCGCCGCGTCGTCGGGGTGGCTGATCTTGAAGACGCTCTCGCTGCGTCCCTGCTCGATCACCCGCTCGAAAGCGGGCACGAGGAGACGTACGGCGTCTCGGCTCACCCGGTCGTGGAAGGCCTCGTTGCCTGGGCGGTGGAAGAACTCGAGCAGGGCCCGGTCCTCGCTCACGACCGAGAGCAGCTCGTCACGCATCCTGAGGAGCTTGTCCAGGGCGCCGGCTCCGCCTTCGTCGGTGATCTCCTCGACGCCCTCCACGATGCGCTCGCTGACCCGGACGACGACCGCGTTGACGAGGTCCGCCTTGCTCTCGAAGTAGAGGTAGAACGTGCCCTGGGCCACACCCGCCTGGGCCACGATGTGCGACACCGCGGTCTCCTCCAGCCCCTGCTCGGCGAAGAGCCGGATGGCCGCCTCGATGAGGTCGGACCGTCGGGCGGCCGGGTCCTTGCGAACGCGAGTCATGGGAGTGCCCCCTCGAAGGAACGTCCTCGCCGGTCGCCGTCTGCGGCCTGATTTCGTGCCCGGCGGGGGTTGACTGACTGTCAGTCAGGTATATACCCTGTATCGGACGCCAGTCAATCCCGAGTGCCACCTCGAGCTGAAGACGGACATCGGAGGGGTCGTCATGCCCGAATACGTGTTCAAGTTCGCTGCGATCGCGCTGCTGCTTCGTCTACGCGCTACCGGCCGGTGCGCAAGGTCTGGGAGGCAGACACGCGCGCACCTCAAGAAGCAGCCTACGTCGAGCGCGCGCCCGCTTCGCGAGCGCGTGCTGCTCGGGGTCATGGGCGTGATGACGATCCCGCTGTTCGTGTGGTTCTTCGGGCCGTGGGTCGACTTCGCGCACGTCTGCCGATCCCGAGTGGACGCGCTGGGCCGGCGCTGCCATCTTCGCCGCCGGCATCTGGTACTTCTGCGCGGACGCACGTGGCGCTCGCCTTAGAACTGGTCACCCGTGCTCGAGGTGCGCGAGGGCGACACGCTCGTCACGAGCGGTCCGTACCGGCTCGTGCGTCACCCGATGTACTCGGCCGGCATTGGTGATCCACTCTGGGATCGCGATCCTGTCCGCCAACTGGCTGGTGGCCATCGGCCTGCTCGCGGGGATCGTGTCGTCTTGTACGGCGTGCGCGTCCGCGACGAGGAGCAGATGATGATCGACGCGTTCGGAGACGACTACCGCGCCTACATGTCGCGGACCGGCCGGCTGATGCCGAAGCTGTCGGCGCTGCTCGGACGCAGCTAGCGACCTACCTGTTCATCGCCCAGACCGCGTAGGACAGGTAGGTCGCGAAGCTCGCCCACACGGCGTACGGCACGAACAGCCACGCCGACGGTCGGCTGACCTTCCACACCAGCACGATGAAGGCTATCGCCGTGATCGCGACGAGCCCGCTGTCGAACGTCGACAGCAGCCAGTCCTTCCGCACGAACTGGATGTACGAGTAGGCCTGGTTGAAGAACCAGTTGGCGACACAGCAGCGCGCCGAGCCACGGCCAGATGTTCGCTATCCCGACCTTCGCGTCCAGGAACGCAACCGAGAGGGCTATGCAGCCGAAGAGCACGGCCCAGACCACCCCTATGACCGCGCCCGGCGGGGTGAACGACGGCTTGACCAGGGCGTTGTAGTAGGGCAGGTCGATCCGGAACAGGAAGCCGGACACGAGGAACACTGCGTACGTCACCACGAACACCACGACCGAGGACCACTTCACGGCGAGACCTCCCTGGGGCAGCCGGCACTCCTCCGAATATCCCCGACACACTCCCGACTCCACCATGTAAAGGTCGCTTGACATCGACGCGACGCCCAACTAGAGTGATGTCAAGGTCGCTTTACACGAGGGAGCCGGCCATGGACAACAGGGTCAAGGAGTTGCGAACTGCCGCGGGACTGCGACAGGAGGACCTGGCCGAACGCCTCGGCGTCAGCAGGCAGACGATCATCTCGATCGAGAACGGCCGCTACAACCCGTCGCTCGATCTGGCGTGGCGCCTGTCGAAGACGCTCGGCACGACCATCGAGGACTTGTTCGCCTTCGGAAAGGACTGAGGACGATGCGCACTGCACGACGCACGCTCATCATCGCGGCGGCGCTCGCCGCGCCGTACCTGGCGGTCGGACTCCTGATGCCCGGCCAGTTCGGGGGCAAGTTGGTCGGGAGCGGGCTCATCCTGCTCATCCCCTGCGCGATCGCCGCCGCATGGATGTGGTGGCGTGGCGAGAAGGTCGACCGCGAGCAGGACGAGAGGGAGCAAGCGATCGTCTCGAACTCGACGCGGTTCGCGTTCTTCGTGATGGCCGTCACCGTCCAAGGCTACTACGCCTGGCGGTTCTCGATCGTCGGGCCCTCCGAGCCTTCGTTCTGGCTCGTCGCGGCGCTTTGGGGATCGTTCGCCGTCGCATACGTCTACAACCGGATCCGCGGGTAGCGGACCGAGCGGAAAGGAGCCGAGTGAGATGACAGGTGAGGAGAACGGCACGAAGACGTTCAAGCCCGAGGGGCTCGCCAGCGCCTGGATCGGCATCGGCGCGGGGATCGGCATGGCCCTCGGGATCATGTACGGCCAGCTGGTGTGGGGGATGATCGCCGGTGCGGCACTCGGGACTGTCGTCTTCGCCGTCCTCGCGGCGAGGGCGAACGCGCGAGGCTGAGCCGCGAGCGTACGGCCCACGGGGCGCAGGACCCATTCGGGTCCTGCCCCCCCTCATGCGCTACGATTGCCATGCCCCCACACCAGCGCCCATCTGAGGCGCTCCGATCGGATAGGGATCCCCTGTGAGGATCGGCTTCTTCACAGACACTTACACGCCGCAGATCAACGGGGCGGTCTCCTCGATACGGCTGTTCTCCGCTGCGCTCGAACGTCTCGGGCACGAGGTCTACATCTTCGCCCCCACGCCACGGCAGCCGGGCGACGGCCCGCGCATCGTTCGTATCCCCTCCATGCCCTTCGCGTTCCAGCCCGAGATGCGGCTGGCCTCCCTGTACTCGCAGCAGGCGTACCGTTTGGCGCAGCGGGCGAAGCTCGATATCGTCCATGGCCACGACCCGTTCGCCATCGGCCTCTTCGGATTCGCGGTGGCCAAGCGCTTCCGCCTGCCCTACGTGCACACCTACCACACGCTCTATCCCGAGTACGTGCACTACGTGTGGGAAACGCGCTTCACCCGCGCGATGGCCGAACGCCTGTCGCGCGACTTCTGCGACCAGTGCGATCTGGTGCTCGCGCCGTCGACGAAGATCGAGAAGGCCCTGAAGGATTGGGGTGTGACCAAGCCGGTGGTGATCCTTCCAACCGGGGTCGACGCCGACAGGTTCGCGGCCACGGACCCGGCCGACGCCGCGAGACTGCGGGTGCGTTTCGGGATCCCGGAGGGCGACCGGCTGCTCATCTTCGTCGGGCGCCTGGGTCGCGAGAAGAACATCCAGCTTCTCATAGACGCGATGGCGCTCATCAAGACCCCGGGCGCGCGGCTGCTTGTCATCGGCAACGGCCCCTACCACTCCGAACTGGACCGCCGCATCGCCCGCCTCGGCGTCGGCGACCGGGTGACCTTCACCGGATATCTCCAGCGTGAGGACGTCGCGGCGGCCTATGCCGCCTCCGAGATCTTCTTCTTCGCTTCCACTTCGGAGACCCAGGGCCTTGTCGTGGCAGAGGCGATGGCATCGGGGTTGCCGGTCGTGGCTGTCGACGACCTCGCGACCGCGGACGCGGTGGCCGACGGCGTCAACGGCCTGCTCGTGCCCGAGCGTGCCGAGGACCTGGCAGCCGCCGCCGACCGGGTGCTCGGCGACGCAGAGATGCGCG
The DNA here is from genome assembly GCA_963726435.1 of uncultured Coriobacteriia bacterium. Lineage (GTDB taxonomy): Bacteria > Actinomycetota > Coriobacteriia > Anaerosomatales > PALSA-660 > PALSA-660. The sequence goes on along the minus strand of CAVSCJ010000004.1, from coordinate 350,259 downwards.
CGGCCATGGGCGCCGAGTCGCTGAAGCGGGCCGATGCTCTGTGCATCGACCGCATGGCGGAGCGTCTCGCAGGCGTCTACGAGGAGCTGATCGCCGGACGGCCTCCGCGGCGCGGGCCGCTGCTTGCGATCGACTCCAGCCGGATAGGACGCCAGATCACGCGCTTGCGCCGCCGCAGCCGCGCGATCATCCGCCACTATCTGTAGCGCTGCCGCCCGTCGTTTGCCTCCGAACAGGTGTTCCCCTAGAATCGAACACGTGTTCGTTTCGGCAGACGACGGAGGCACCCGTGCAGCCCATGGACATCGCGGAGCAGCCGGTCGAGACGATCGGCGATGTGCTCGCATCCCTGAACAGCGCCCAGTACGAGGCGGTGACCCACGGCGATTCGCCGCTGCTGGTCGTTGCCGGCGCGGGGACGGGCAAGACCACCACCCTCGCCCACCGGGTCGCCTGGCACATCGCCAACGGCATCGACCCGCGGCGCATCCTGCTGCTCACCTTCACGCGCCGCGCGGCGCAGGAGATGACGAGGCGGGTCGACGGGATCCTGCGCAGGCTGCGCGGCGACGGCGTCAGACTGCCAGGTGGGAGCGCCGTGTGGGGCGGCACCTTCCACGCGATGGGCACCCGACTGCTGCGGCTGCACGGGGCTTCGATCGCGCTGGACCCCTCGTTCACGATCCTCGACCGCGGCGACAGCGAAGACCTCATGGGAGTGGTGCGCTCGCAGCTCGGCATGTCGCGCACCGACCGCAGGTTCCCCCAGAAGGGGACCTGCATGGACATCTACAGCCGCACGGTCAACTCGCAGCGGCCTTTGGAGGAGGTGCTCCGCGCCTCGTTCCCCTGGTGCCTCGAGCACGAGGAGGACCTGCGGCGTCTGTGCGGGGAGTACGTCGAGCGCAAGCTGGCTACCGGAGTGCTCGACTACGACGACATCCTCCTCTACTGGGTCGGGCTGCTCGAGGACCCTGCTGCGGGTGCTGAGGTTCGCAAGCGATTCGACTACGCGCTCGTCGACGAGTACCAGGACACCAACGCGCTGCAGGCGCGGATCGTGGCCCTGCTGCGCCCGGATGGGACCGGGGTCACCGTTGTGGGAGACGATGCCCAGTCGATCTACTCCTTCCGCGCCGCCGACGTCCGCAACATCCTCGACTTCCCCACCATGTTCGAAGGAGTCGACGTGCTCCCGCTGGAGCAGAACTACCGCTCGACGCAGCCGATACTGGACGCCACGAACGGGGTCATGGCCTTGGCGACCGAGCGCCACGAGAAGAACCTGTGGACCGCGCGTCCTGGCGGGGAGGCGCCCTCGATCGTCACCTGCCACGATGAGGACGAGCAGACCGACTTCGTGATCCGACGGGTGCTCGAGCTCCGCGAGAGCGATGTGGAGCTCAAGAGACAGGCTGTGCTATTCCGCGCTACGCACCACTCGCTGCCGCTTGAGATGGAACTGCAGCGCCGCAACATCCCGTATCGCAAGTACGGGGGGTTGAAGTTCACCGAGACCGCGCACGTGAAGGACCTCGCCGCCATGCTGCGACTCGCCGAGAACCCGCGCGACCTCTCCGCGGGGCTTCGGGTCCTGACCCTCCTGCCCGGTGTCGGGCCGACCACGGCGCAGCGGCTGATGGACGCGCTCTCACAGGCCGGAGGCGACTTCCTGGCGTGGGCCGACCTGCCCGCACCCGCACCGGCGGCCAAGGTCGCGTGGGCTTCGCTCGTCGGGCTGATGATCTCGCTTACCCGTCCCGAGCCCATGGAGTTGCCGGCGCAGGTGCACGCGGTGCGGGAGGTGTACGCACCTCTTCTGGAGCGCCGATACGACAACGCGACCGCCCGCCTTCGCGACCTGGAGCAGATCGAGAGGCTGGCCGCGCGCTTCGAGGACCGGCTGACCCTGCTGGCGGACATGGCGCTCGATCCTCCCTCATGGGCGGAAGAGCTGGCCGGTCCACCGGTGCTGGACGAGGACTACCTCATCCTCTCTACGGTGCACTCGGCCAAGGGACTCGAGTGGGACGCCGTCTACGTGATCCACGCCGCGGACGGCAACTTCCCGTCTGACATGTCGACGGGCTCTGTCGAGGAGATCGAGGAGGAGAGGCGCCTGTTCTACGTCGCCTGCACGCGCGCGAAGGACTGGCTCTACGTCTGCTTCCCGCTGCGCTACTACAAGAGTCCTTGGAACCACACCGACGCTCATGGATATGCACAACTCACGCGATTCCTTGCAGACGGACCCCGCTCGGCGTTTCGGGACGAGGCCGGTGGAGTCGGCGCGGGAGAGATCGACGAACCTGCCGACCCCGCCGTCAGAGGTGCCGCTCTACGAGGGCGTTTGCGCGCCATGTGGTCCTGAGGCGCGGAGCCCGCGAGGCATCCGGATCGGCACGATACCGATACTTGACCGCGAATCCGGGTATACAGAATGTCGGGCGCGACGCGCCTGACGCGTCGAGCCCGCCAGCCCTTGGGGGGCGAGCGTGATGCCTGAGTTCCTCACCGTCCTGATCCTCGCACTGTCCGCGATCGTTGTCGCCACAGGGCTCTTGTACGCCGTGGCGATGATCGCGATGAGTGTGGCCGCCGGTGTCGAGGCGATCGTCGTGACCGCCGAGCACCGGGAAGACCACCCCCGGCGCTCGGCACAGGTCGGTCACGCGGGCCACATGTCCCACGCGTGACGCGAACCTCGTGAGGCAACGCTCCATCCGGCGATCGCTTCACTTCATCCTTTTGCCTGCCGTGTCCGTTCTTCGGTGGATGAGGGTAATAGCCCCAAGTGAACGAAGCGCGACGCCCCGGGGCGTCGCACCCACCGGACTTCGGAAGGCGATAGTGATGCAGCAGACATTGGCCGTACTGATCCTAGTGCCGATCGCCGCTGTGCTGATCTTCAGCGGCCTGTTCATCCTCGTGATCGTAGCCGTCGGGCTGATAGCTGGCGTCGAAGGCATCGCTGCGGCCATGCGCCATCGCATGGGCCACTTGGGCCACGCGGGAGAGGCGGCCCGGGTGCGCCACATCGGCCACGGCGGCATGGTGGCGCACGCCTAGCCGAACCAGCGCGCAGACGTGACGTAGACGGCGGCCACGACCGGGCCTGCCAGTATCAGGATCGCGTCGATCCTGCCGTACAGCCCGACCGAGAGTGCTCCTGCGACCGCGCACGCCGCTGCGATCGCGGCGAACTCCCACGTGCGATGGCCTCCGCCGCCTCTCCGCGTCGCTTCGCCGACGACGGCGCCGAACAGGATCGGCCCAAGGAGGAGGAAGGGCACGAAGCGCGCCACAGGCGCCGCCACCAGGGCGACGCCGAGACCGAGGGCCAGCGCGAGCGCGAGCTGCCTCGGCTTCACTCCGCCCTTGGTGATCTTCGCGCGGCCGCACTCCCGGCACTTGTAGCCGACGGGCGACTCGACCATGTCCTTGGGACACATGTACCGCCCGCACTCCCGGCACGACACGTTGGTCTCGACACCGGGGTGCCAGGCACACTCAGGCATGTTCGCACGGACCTCTCTTGACGACGCCGTACTTCCCTACCAGGTCCACGAACCGGGCCCGCCCTTGAACGGCCCGACGACCTCACTCGTGATCCATCCGCCGTAGAACCCGCCCTCTTGAGGGACCACGCGCTCTCCGTCCACGAGGACCTCGTCGACGCGTCCGGGGTAGAACGCCAGGTGCCCGCGCAGCATCCGGTAGTCCGCGGACGGGTGCGCGAACACCCGCGCGACGTTGCGCGCCGTCCTGCCGTCGAGGGAGATGTCGTAGTACTCCGCGATGCCGAGGTCCTCGATGTCAGTGCGGTGGCCGCTGAGCTGGAGCAACTCGAGGCGAACGTGATGCGGCGGTATCAGGTACACCGGCGGGTGTGCGCGCTCCAGCAATCTCAGCGCGGTCCGGGACTCCGCGATCGTGACGCCGCCGAAGCGCACGATCACGTGTCGTGTCGACGGCTCGACGCGCGCCGGGCGCGGGTAGTCCCAGGCGGACTCCTGGCCCGTGCCGGGCTCGATGCGCTCCACCTTCGATCGTCCTCTCGGGATTGCCAGCCACTCGCTCCAAGGGATCGTAGCGCTTCGCCTCGGCAACTCCCATCGCCCGGCGACGAACCCACCAAGCTCCGGCTCGCGACTCTACCTCCAGATCACCCTGACCGTATTGGAGGTGCAGGCCGCGAATGCGGAGTTGCCGATGTACTTGACCCTGATGTAGTAGGAACCGTGCGCCCCACCCGGATGGTAGTAGTAGGTCCAGTGGTGGCTCCCGAAGAGGTGGCGCACCGAAACGAGGTGCCACGTGCTCGAGGTGGACTTCCTGACGTAGACCCCGATGTGCGTGCCGTTCGGCATGTTCGGCCTGATGACGCCGTGGAAGTAGACACGCGTCCCGCGCCGCACGCTCGTGCGATTGGCAACGATCCCGATGGTGGTCCGGGTCAGAGCGGATTCGAACCTAGCCGAGATCGTGCGGTTCGCGGCGAGGTTGTGGAAAGTGTAGGAGGTGACCGCCCCGACCGATTCGCCGTCCACGAGCACCTCGGCCACGCGATAGCCGGTGTCAGGCGCGACTGTGAACGTCGCGTCCGATCCTGGGTCGAGCGCCTGCGGCGTCGAAGGCGAGATCGAGCCGTGCGCGCCGGCGGAGCCGGTGATCGTGTAGGTAGGTGTCCCGTCCGCAAGGAAGGCCGCCGAGACCGTCCGGCTCGCGGTCACGTTCGTGTCCGCCCTCGCGGCGGTGGTGTTCCCATCACTCCAGCGTACGAAGTGGTAGCCGGTGGACGGGACCGCGGCGACCGTCGTGCCGCTCCCGCCATAAGGCACCGTCTGATCGGCGATGCCGCTGATGGTGCCTCCGGTGCCGGCGAGGTACTGCAAGCTGAACGTCTGCTGGTCCAAGACGAAGAACGTGGCCGTCTGGGTGGCTTCCCGGTTGCCGACCGCATCCACGGAGAGATACCTGAGCGTCTGGACACCGGCGCCTGACGGCACGACCGGGGCGTTCCCCGCGGTCGCGATCGTGTCGGTGGTGTTCCAAGAGTAGCGCGTCGACGTGACCGGGCCCGCGTCCACAACACCCAGGGTCACGGAAGGCGCGTGAACCCACGAGCCGTCAGACCCTGTGGGCGAGGCGGGGACGGTGATCAGACTGGTCACAGGCGCCGTCAAGTCGACGAAGACGTCCGCCTGTTGCGTGACGGACACGTTGCCCGCCGCATCGACCGAGCGAGCGAACAGGGTCAGGCGGCCTTCCGGAGCTGAGATCGCTGCAAAGGACCCCGTCACAGACCTCCAGACGGTACCGACACCCGGCGAACTGCCTCGCGGGAGGAACGCGTACTGTACGCGGTCGACGCCCGATCCGGGCGAGGCGTCACCGGCTGCGATGGTCGCCACGATGGGCAGATTGGTTGGTCCGCTGGACGACACCGACAGGCTGCACGTCGGGAGGACCGAGTCCAGCTTGACCTGGGCGTTCTTCGCTGGGGACTCGACGTTGCTGCCATTGTCTGTGCCGAAGAAGCTGTAGGCGTTGAGTCCCTGGGCGGGCGCCGGCACGTGGTACACGCTCGGATCCGGCGGAAGGCCGAAGGTCACGTCCCCGCTCACATCCCTGCCGTTGACCGTGAGCGAGCGCAGACCGGAGCCAGTCTCCTCGACGCTGATCATCGCTGCAACGCCTGGGTTCGTGTACCAGCCGTTGGAGCCGTCCGGCGCCGCGGGCGAGACGACGAGAGTGCTCACGGGCGCGATGCCGTCCACCGCAAGGGCGGCTTGCAGCAGGCCGTGGCCCATCCCCAACGAGGCATCCAGGGGAGCAGCCGTATCCAGGATCCGATCGATCGCCGCGTTGGGGTCGCCCTCCATGCTCGGGTTCGCACTGAAGACGAGTGCCACCACACCGCTGACGAAGGGCGCGGCCATCGACGTGCCGCTCATCGAGCCATAGGAACCGCCGAGGATCGTCGACAGGATGGCCACACCCGGCGCTCCGACGTCCACCCCGGTGCCGTAGTTCGAGAAGCCGGCACGCCTGTTCGAGGAGTCCAGTGCGCCCACCCCGATGACGTCGGGGTAGCGGGCGGGGTAGTCGGCTCCCGCCGAGGAGCCCTCGTTGCCCGCCGCCGAGACGACGACGCAGCCCTTGCCCTGCGCGTAGGCGACGGCGCTGCCCAGGCTGGGGTCGTCGGAGGACCCGGCGAGTGACATGTTGATGACCTTCACGCCCGAGTCCGCCGCGAACCTTATCCCCGCCGCCACCAGGAACGTGTCCCCCTCGCCCGCGGAGTCCAGCACTTTGACGGGAAGGATGCGGCATCCGGGAGCGACTCCTACCCCGCCGACACCATTGTCCATGACTGCGGCGACGATCCCGGACACGTGGGTGCCATGTCCGTTGTCGTCCATCGCGTCGCTGTCGCTGTTGACGAAGTCGTAGTCCCTGGCGGTGTCCACGCGGCCGGCGAGATCGGGATGCGTGTAGTCGACGCCCGTGTCGACCACCCCGACCAGGATCGCACTCCTGCCACGTGTCACGTCCCAGGCCGCAGGAGCGCCGATCTTCGGGAGTCCCCACTGCTGCGCGTACTTCGGGTCGGCCGGGACGTACGTGGTGCGGTAGATGTAGTTCGGCTGCACCCAGGCGACGCCGGGCGCCCCCTCGGCGACCTCGGTGAAGATCGGGTCGCTCACGCCCGAAGGCGGCCTCACGAGCAGTGACGAGGAGTCGCTCTTCAGGCGCTCCACGGTGGCGCCGCGCGCCTCCAATGCCCGCTCGGTGGATGCCGCCACGATGCTCGAGTCGAGCGCGACGACGAGTTCGCCAGGGATCGAGGGCGCCAGAGGATCGAGCACCAGCGGTGCGTCGGCCGCACTGCGCGAAACGCTCCTGTCGACGACGGAGCGAGTCGGCAAGTGTGCAGCGCCGGAAGCCTCCGTGTTCGCCGCAACCGGAACGCGCCTCGATACCTCAGGCCGGACCGTGCCGCCCGCGGACATCACGCCCGACGGAATGACGATTGCGGCTGACAACGCGATGGACAGCAGGATCGAGACAAGCCTGTCGGGCCGTGCGCGCATGCATCTCCTTGCTCGGATACCGATGGGCGAAGCGGCACGCGCCGCAGTGGAGCATCGCCCCACCACTATTGTATATCGGCAGGTCGAGCCGCTGCCCGACCCCCATGCGAACGGCGTTCCAAGTGGACGGGTCGACGACTCACGGTCCGAGATGGCAGATCTTGGGCGGCAATCCCGGTCAGGAGTCTGATTCCTCGTGGCACGCGGATTCCAGCCGTTCGAGCGTCGCGCGCATCGTGCTCACACGACTCGAGGCCTGGCTGCGAAGCTCCCCGTCTCCAGCGTCGATCGCGTGAGCGAGTCGCGCCTCCCAGAGTTCCAACGCCTCACTCACGGCCGGGATCGCGGAGCAGACGTCGAAGTGCGAGATCAGAACCTCGCCGTCACGCCACGTACCTGGGTCCTCAGAACGGACCCAGTCAGCCAGCACGTCGTCGAAGACCCTGCGATGTTCCGCGTCGGACGACTCGTAGAGAGCCGTCAGGCGCGTCGTGACCCGGTTTCCGAACTGGTAGAGCTCGTCCTCCTCGCTCCATCCCTGCCGGAGCGCTTCGATCCTGGAGCGAAACGACGCGAAGTCGCGATTCCCAGCCACGTGCATCACGGTCCCTCCGTCTGCCTGACTCTGTCCACACCGATGCGCGCGATGAACCCAGCGTACCGCGTCGACCCTGAACGCGTCAGATCGAGGCGCCTGTCATCGACGGAGTGACGCGACGTGTCGGGAGGTGCGATCGAGGGGCGTGGGTCCACTTTCAGCCCCGGTCCGTTGCCTGTAGAGTGACGGTCATGGTCGAGCGGAGAACTGTCGCGGTCGTCGGAGTGGCATCGCCCTACGCATGGGATGTCGTCGATTCGGCTCTCCGCGGCGGCTTCGACATCACGTGCGTCGACAACTTCGGCGGCGCCGACCCAAGGCTTCCGGGGCTCGTGCGCATGGAGGACTTCGCCGCCCCCGAGGCAGCCTTCGCACTCGGACTGTCGGGAGCTATCAACCGAGCACGGATCCTTCTCGAGCTGGCCGAGCGCGGCTTCACCGACCCGGTCGCCATGATCGACCCGTCCAGCGTCATCGGCAGCGGGGTGGACATCGGACACTGCGTCTACGTCAACGCCGGCGTCGTCGTCGGCCCGAATACGCGGATCGGCTGCGCCGTCAACATCAACCGCTCCGCTTCGATCGGTCACGAGAGCGATCTCGGATTCGCGGTCAACGTCTCGCCGAATGCCACGCTCACGCATGGTGTCGTCGTCGAACCGCTCGCATGGATAGGGGCGGGCGCGACCATCCTGCCCGGACTCAGGATCGGACGAGGCGCAGTAGTCGGCGCCGGCTCGGTCGTCACACAGGATGTCGAAGCCGGAACGCGTCGTCGTGGGCAACCCCGCACGACCGCTCCGCGATGTCGAAGTCCCAGGGGGTGAGTTCACGTGCCCGTACTGCTCGATGCGCTAGCGGAGCCCGCTGCGATCGTGCTCGCGCCGACGGGCATGGTCCCGACGCGAGCGATGACTCCCCATGTCCCCCTTCAACCTGCCGAGATCGCCGCGGATGTGGCTCGGGCGATGGAGGTCGGCATCACCGCCGTACATCTGCACGCCAGAGACACCGATGGCGCACCGACCTGGAGGCGGGACGTCTACGCGGACATCATCTCGCGCGTCCGGGACGTCGCTCCCGACCTGCCGATCGCCGTCAGCACGAGCGGGCGCGCCTGGTCGGATCTTGAGAAGCGAGCCGACGTCCTGCGCCTGACCGGCGATCTCAAGCCCGACGTCGCGTCCCTCACGCTCTCATCCATGAACTTCATCGACGGGCCGTCCGTGAATGCCCCGGAGACCATCCGCGCACTCGCTCGGATCATGAAGGAGAGGGGCATCACGCCTGAACTCGAGGTGTTCGATCTCGGCATGTTGAACTTCGCCCGCGTCCTGCGCAAAGAGGGTCTGCTCGCTGGGCGTCGTTCCCGCCAACCTGTTCTTCGGCAACATCGCCGGCATGCAGCCCACACTCATCGAGATGGCGGCCGCCACATCCAGCGTCCCCGACGACGTCATGTGGTGCGGGGCCGGGATCGGTGTCTATCAGGGCATCTCTCAGCTGCTCGGCGTCGCGGCGGGCGGCGGCGTCCGCGTCGGCCTCGAGGACGGCATACATCTCGACCGCGCACGCACGCAGCTCGCGACCAACGTGTCACTGGTCGAGCGGACGCACCGGATGCTGGAACTGGCCGGCCGCAGGATGATGACGCCGAGCGAGTACCGCCAGAAGGTACTGGCGCCGTGAACCGCGTGCCGGTCGCGACACCAGGCAGATTCCTGCCCGATGAGCGACGATCCGTCCTCGACGCGATGACCCGCGTGCTGGACAGCGGTCGGTGGATCCTCGGTCCGGAGGTGGCAGCGTTCGAGCACGCCTTCGCCGACCACATCGGGGCGCAGGAGGTCGTCGGTGTCGGGAACGGGACGGACGCGCTGGCGCTGGCGTTCCTCGCGCTCGAGCTGCCCCCGGACTCCGACGTGCTCGTGACCGCGACCGACGGGGGGTTCAGCGCCGTGGCCGCCCGGGAGGTGGGGCTCAACCCCGTCGTGATGGACATCGACCCGGAGACGCTGGGCCCGACCGAGACAACCGCGGCGGCGAGCCTGACACCCGATACCAGCGCGATCGTCGTCACGCATCTCCACGGCAATGCCGTCGGCGTGGCGGGACTTGAGGAGTGGCGCCGCTCGAAGGGACTTCGACTCATAGAGGACTGCGCGCAGGCGCACGGCCTTCGTGTCGACGGAGTCCCCGTGGGCGCGACGGCGGACGCCGCCACGTACAGCTTCTATCCCACGAAGAACCTGGGCGCGGTCGGTGACGGCGGTGCAGTCGCATTCACAGGCGCCGGATCGGAGTCCCTGGCCGAGAGGGTTCGCACTCTGCGGCAATACGGGTGGGACGATCGCCGTAGCGTGAAGCTGCCTCACGGACACAACTCGCGTCTCGACGAACTTCAGGCGGCCGTGCTGAGCGAACGGCTGCGCTTCCTCGAGCAGCGCAACCGCCAGAGGCGGCAGATACGCGACGCGTACTCCGAGGCCTTGGGCGGCTCGCCGCGCGGGAGCATGCTCGGGGGATCGGTGCCGACCGTCGTGCACCACGCCGTCGTGCTCACGCGTTCGAGCGCCGAACGGGACGACCTGGTGCGCCACCTCGACCGATGCGGAGTCGACACCGCACTGCACTACCCGTGGCTGGTGCAGGACATGCCTGGGCTGCATATGGCCTCCGCGGCGCCGACTCCGATCTCCAGATCCCTCGTCGAGCAGACGGTCACGGTCCCGTGCAGTCCCGAACTGCGCGAGGACGAAGTCACTCGCGTCGCCGACGCTCTCAGAGCCTGGATCTCCCGATGACTTCGTCACGCGATCGGCTGCCCCTCTTCCTCACCGCGGTCGCGGAGGATCGAGGCACCCTGTTGTCGATCGATCTCGCCGCGTGCCCCTTTCCCGTGAGACGCGTGTTCACCGTCTCGGCCCCCGATGCGCCGGTCCGGCGTGGAGGTCATGACACGGACTGCAGGGAGTACATCCTGCTCGTGCGCGGCACGTGCTCACATCCTTCTCGGGGAGGAGGCGCCGGTCTCCCACCACCTCAGCGAGCCGGGCGACGGATGCCTGGTCGAGACAGGGACGTACGTCCGCTACGAACTCGAGACCCCGGATGCGGCCTTGCTGGTCCTCGCCGACAAGCCCTACGTCGAGGAGCCCCGTGACTGACTCAGCAGCCCCCCTCGCGTCGGTCCTCATCCCGACTCACGACAGGCCTCGGACGCTGCGACTTGCCGTGGGAAGCGTGCTCGCGCAAGAAGAATCGCGCCTCGAGGTCATCATCATCGGAGACGGCGTCACCCCCGAGCTTCGAGACGAGGCGCGTGCTCTCTGCAGCGAGGACGCTCGCGTACGGTTCATGGACCGCGACAAGGGGCCCAACCACGGCGAGGTCTATCGCCACGATGCGATCCTTGCCGCAAGAAGCGACGCCATCTTCTACCTGTGCGATGACGACCTCTTCTTGCCGGGTCACGTCGGAGACCTGCTCGACCTGCTGACCACGCACAACTTCGTGCAGAGCATGAACGGTCACATCGTCCCCGGGGGAGTGGTCCACCTCTACCCGGCCGACCTCTCCGACCCGGAGACCATCCGATGGCACCTGCGCGACGACGTTCGGTTCAACTCCGTCAGCCTGACCGGGACCGCGCACTCCAAGTCGTTCTACCTGGAGGTCGACGATCCTTGGGAGACGACTCCCGCGGACCGATGGCCGGACCACCACCAGTGGTGCAAGATGTTCAGGCACCCCGGCCTTCGCGCGGCGACCTCATCTCGGATGACGACGATCCAGCTTCCGACGAGCGCCGACGGCCGCAAGGCCTGGACCCCGGAGGAACGCCTCGCCGAGCTCACGCGCTGGGCCGAGATCGTGGCCGGTCCCGACGCCCAACGGCGGGTCGATGCGCTGGTCGCCACAGGCTCGGCCCTTCAGCTGGAGCGCGACAAGCGGATCCGCTTCGAGGACGCGATCCGGATCGACCAGCTAACGGATGAGATCGAGCGATTGAGGGCGTCCCGATCGTGGCGCTTCACGCGACCGCTCAGGCGCGCGCGAAGGTGGCTCGGGCGCTAGCAGGACTCCCCGACCGGCCGGTCCATGCCAGGCGGGCGCGTCACCCGACTTCCTCCGTGTAAAGGACCGCTCCCTTGCGCCGCTGCTTCTCGGACGAACGCGCGCGTTTGGCTCCGAGACGCTGTCGGCTGAGGCGTCGGATGCGAGCCGTTTGTCAGTGGAGGTGTCGGCGTGATGGTCGAATGCCACCGCGAGGGACAAGAGACTGGACTAGAAGACACCGGAGGAATGCTATGCGACCAGGTGGGCGCGAGCGCAGTTGTTGCACCACGACATTGAGCCTACGCAGCCATCACATGGTTGCAGCAGCGTAGGCCTCGAGAATGCGATCCATTTCCGCGTGTACCGCTTCATCCACCAGCCGACGCTCCTCGTCCGCCGCGAACCAAGCCAGCGTCCGACGGATGCCATCTCGGAATGGCACGAGGGCTTCGAAGCCTGGCACGAACGCTTTGATCTTGCTGTTGTCGAACACCACACTCCAAGTCTTGTCGCCCAGAAGGCTCCCGGACATCTGCGGCGCGACGCGCACGATGAAGTCCGTCGGAACGTGCACGATGTTCGCCTCGACGCCCAGCGCCTCGGCGATGGTCTGGTAGATCTGATTCCACGTCAGCACCTCGTCGGAGGTGATGTGGAAGGCCTGACCCAAGGCTCGCTCGTTCCCCAACAGTCCGAGGAACCCTCGCGCGAAGTCGTCCGCATGCGTCACAACCCACAGCGCCGATCCGTCGCCGTGCACGATGATCGGCCGGCCTACCATCAACCGATCAGCCAGCGTGTAGGTGCCCCATCCCCCTAGGGCGATCGGCAGATTAGAGTCGTAGGTCATCGAAGGCCGCACGATCGTCACCGGAAAACCGTCGTCATGGAATGCCCGCATCAGGCGTTCTTCGCACGCGATCTTGCCGCGTGAGTACTCCCAGTAGGGGTTGTGCAAGGGCGTCGACTCAGTGACAAGGTAGTCGGCAGGCGGCTTCTGATACGCCGAGGCCGAACTGATGAAGACATACTGGCCAACGCGGCCGCGGAAGAGCGCGATGTCGCGCTCGATGTCGTCCGGTGTGTAGGCGATCCAGTCGACTACGACGTCGAACTCCGAGTCCCCGACCGCGGCGCGAACGTCCTCGGGACGGCGTATGTCGGCTGTCAAGCCGTGACTGCCGGGCAAGTGCGCGATCCGTGATCCACGATTGAGCAGATGGAGTTCGACACCTTGGGCGATCGCCATCCGGCTGACCGCCGTGCTGATGAAGCCGGTGCCACCGATGAACAGCGCCTTCACCGCAGGCCACTCCTCCCTTGGTCCGCTCCACGCGTTCGGCATCACCTGCAACCGCGAAGCAGCCGTCTGGTGGATGCCATGGTCAGGCGTCTTCCGCGCCGTGATCTTCCTGGCCATCGTGTCCCACTTGCCGGTCGCCTTCAATCGCCAACCAACTTGCAGGGCGGTCGATCAGGCGTTGGCGAAGCCCCCGCCAGAAGTGCGGGACTAGCTGGAACTCGGCGGTCTGGACTCCCGAGAGGCGTTCACCTTTGCGCGGGACCGAGAGATGAAGACCGCCAACGGATTCACGACCAGCGACATGAGCGTGATGAATCCTATCGCGGTTCGGAGAAAGGGGGGCATGGGAGATATCCGAAGATGTGAGGAGAGAAGGGTCTATTCGTAGAGATCGACGGAACGAAGCGCTCGAACCGTCGCGGCCAGTCCTCCCGCGAACAGCAGCGCCGAGAGCCCCACGCCGAGAAGCGACGTGCTACCTCCGGCAGGCAAGCGCCGTCGGAAGGAACCACGGGAGCGATCGCACGATCGCAAACCCACCGAGCACGAGCGCAACGATCTGGATCGCGATGCCCAGACCGAGCGCAGGCAGAACGCCGCGGAACCGGATGGCTGCCCACCCACGAGCGGCAGCGTCGCGATCGCCGCCATCGCCGAGCCGAGCGCCGCAGTCGCGGAGGTCGCCGGGCCGGGGTCGAGCGGAGATGTGGCGAGAATGGCGCGTGTCGCGACGTCGGCCGCCCAGCCCATCAGGCAGAGCACGAGCACGCCGGCCGCGATGACGAGCGTGCGGGCGACGACGACCGCCTCTCGCCGCACCGGAGAGGTCAGGATCAGATCGATGTTGCCGTCCTCGAAGTCGCGTCCGAACACGTACGACGTCACGATCAGATACGCGAGCAGCGCGAGCGGGACGGCCACGTCGCTCCAGCCCACGTCAGGCTGTACGAACGGGAGCGTGCCCAGTTCGGTGCGTCCGATCGCGTGCGTGACCCACGCCAGCATCCGCGCCACGACCGACCCGCCAACGACCAGAAGCATCGCCAGCCACGGCACGAAAGAGCGGCGCAGCCCGGCAACCTCGGCTGTGATCAGTCGCGCGATCACTGGGGGGCCGCCTCTCCGCTCGAGAGACGCTCGAGGAGTTCCTCGAGCGAGCCCGCGTTCACGGTGAGGCGCGTGACGTCGATCCCCTCGGCGACCAGGGCCGAGTTGATCTCGCTGATCCGCGAGCCGGGCACGTAGATCCTGATGAGGTGCTCCTGGCACACCGCGAAGTCCGTCAGGCCGAGCCGCTCCTCGAGCACGAGCGCGGCGCGCGGCGGGTCGGAAACGACCACCTCGACGTGCTCGCGCCCGCGTTCGCGCAGTCCTTCGCGGTCGAACTCGGCGACAAGGCTGCCGCCTCGCATCACGCCGACACGCGAGGCCAGCTCGCACGACGCCGTCGGCGACGCGCGTGGCCACGATCATCGTGATCTCGCGTTCCACCGAGAGCATGCGAAGCAAGTCGAGGATGCGACGGCGCTCCACGCCTCCAAGCCCGCGCGTGGGCTCGTCGAGCACCAGCAGCTCGGGGCTGTGGGCGATCGCGCGTGCGATGCCGAGCAGACGACGGTTGTCGTCGCTCAGCGAGCTGCGCGGGCTGCTCGGCGAGGTCCTCGATGCCGACGAGTGAGAGCGCTCTGCGTGCCGCCTCGGGCTCGCGGACGCCGGCGAGCGAGAGGCTGGTCTCGACATCGCGACGGACGCTCAGGCCACGGCGCAGCGGCGGGTCCCCGGGGAGGAAGCCCACGCGTTCGAACACGCGATAGGCGCTCGGTCCCGCGAGTTCACCCATGATCCGAGCCGAGCCCGTGTCCGGGATCGCGAGCCCCACGAGCGCCCGCAGGAGAGCGGTCTTGCCAGAACCCGCTTCTCCCACGAGCGCGTAGAGGTCCCCACGTGCGACGCTGAGCGACACATCGTCGAGGACGATCCGCCTGCCCTTGGTCTTGGACAGGCGGACCGCCTCGATGAGAGCTGAGGAACCCACGCTAGGCGGCGGGGGCCGCAGCGGACAGTTCGGGATGCTGCATGCGATCGTAGAACGACGTCCATGCCGTGTTCCGGAACGTGGCGTACACCGCCTTGAACAGCATGCCCATCACGAACAGGACCAGCAGAGCCGGCACGATCAGCCAGAACATCCCGGTCCCGCCGGCGACCACGGACGCCGCGACAACGAACCCGACCACGACGACGACCGGTATGAACAGGATCGCGACGGCGATACCTGCGACGATGTTGACGAGGATCATCACGAGCCACATGCTCGCCACGCCCCGCTTCGCCCTCAGGTCGGCCCACGTGGCCTTGATCGAGTCGAGCGCGCCCCGGCCGTCGAGTACCGCATGCCGCAGCGCCACTTCCTCCAGAATGCTCACGATCACGCCGATCACGAGTGCGACCAAACCGATGAGCGAGAGCACCAGTCCCATGCTCGACGAGTCCGGCCGTGATCGAGGGGGTAGAGGCGCCGCCTGCGATGAGCGCGGGGAGTCCGAACGAAACGAGCGTGATCAGCGCCAGGATGCCGAGCCCGATGAGCGGCAGCGCCAGCAGGAAGCCGACCGCGAAGACGCGACCCCAGAGGCGCAGGCCGGTCCGCCACCCGGCGCCGGCGCTCGTGGGGCGTCCCGCGATGGCCTCGCGCGTCTGTGCGATGAGCCCGCCACGTGCGGCGATACCGATCGCCCACAGCACCAGGCAGACCACAACCAGCGCCAGGACCGCGAACGCGATGAGCGCCCACCACTGCTGCGCCGTGCCCAGCGAGACGCCGAGCTGCTTGCCGGCCGCGTCAAGTCCGCGCTGCAGCGCCTCGGTGGGCGTGTGCACGTTCTCCCATCCCGCGGGCAGGCCCTGGGAGCTTCCGGAGCTCGAAGAACCCGAGTTCCAGCTGCTCGTCGAGAGCGCGGCACTCCCTCCGGCGAACAGGCCGAGGATCCACAGGCGCTTGTTGCGCCGTGTGACGTCCCAGCCCTCCTTCAAGATCCCCATGTAGTTCATCGTGCGTCTCCTCTCAGTCATGCCGACCGACCTCCGGCCGGCAAGCATCCGATACAACTTCCTGTATCGATACTGCCGAGAAGAGCTGACGTGGCGTGGACGCGATCCATACGAATCTCATACGTTCTCCGCGTTCTGCTGGGACGACGCGGGCGGTGGGAACAGCACCGTCACCGAGGTCCGTTCCCCGGCGACGCTCTTCACGCGCAGGGTCGCTCCCATGCGCGCGCTCAGCTCGTGCGCGATCGACAAGCCGAGACCGGCACCGCCGCCAGGGCCGACCGACGTCCCGCGCTCGAGCAGCTCGGCCACGCCCTTGGGGAATCCCTCGCCGTCGTCCCACACGGTGACTGCGCACCCGTCGCCCTCGCTGGCGACGGTCACACCCAGCGTGCGCATGGAGCGCGCGTGCTTGAGGCTGTTCGCGACGAAGTTGCCGATGACGCGCCCGAGCGCCGCCTCGTCGGCGACGACCACGCACGTCGCATCGGGGATCTCCACGACGACGTCGATACCCCGCGAGCGCAGCTCGTGCTCGAAGCCGAGCAGACACCGGCGTGCGACCTCGGCCACGTCGACCGGCGCGAGCGCGAGGCTGAGGTCCCCGGCATCGAGGCGGGTGAGGTAGAAGAGATCGTCGGCGAGGCGCGTCAGCTCGGCCGTCTTCATGGCGATGATGTCGAGGTGCCGCGCGGGGTCATCGCCGATGCCGCGCTGGAGGGCATCGACGTAGCCGGCGATCGACGTGATCGGCGTGCGAAGATCGTGCGAGAGATTGCTGATGAGCTGGCTGTGGGCCTCCTCGCGGCGCAGCGCGTCGGATCGCGACGCCTGCATCGCCTCGGCAAGCCGGTTGACCGCCGAGGCAAGCTCGGCCGTCTCCCCCGAACCCGGCCCAACGACGCGATGGACGAGGTTGCCGCGCGCCAGCTCGTCGAGGCCCTCGGCCACGCGGCGAAGCGCCGACTGCCGGTGCAGCCGCTCCACCAGGTAGACGACCCCTACCGCGGCGACGACCGCGAGGGCGAGCCCGGCGATGAGGCTCGTTGCCGTGATCACTGCGCGGCGTCCGCGTTGAAGCGATAGCCGATACCCCAGACCGTGCCGATGAGGACCGGCTCGGAAGGGTCGTCCTCGATCTTGGCGCGCAGGCGACGGACGTGGACCTGGACCGTCGAGAAGTCGCCGCCGAACTCCTCGTCCCAGACCTGCCGGTAGATCTGCGCCTTCGTGTATACGCGGCCGGGGTGAGCCGCGAGGAGCTTCAGTATCCCGAACTCGGTAGCCGTCAGCTCCACCGGGACTCCGCGCACCGTCACGGCGAGCGTGGCGGTGTCGATGCGCACCGGCCCCGCGCAGATGATCTCGTCCGCCGAGGCCTGCTCGGCGGCGCCGGCCTCCCGCTTGCTCGCCGAGTACCTGCGCAGATGCGCCTTGACCCGAGCGACGAGCTCGACCGGCGAGAAGGGTTTGGTCATGTAGTCATCGGCGCCGATGCCGAGACCCACGGCCATGTCGACGTCGGTGTCCCTCGCCGAGAGCATCATGATGGGCACATCGGAGACCGAGCGGATCCGGCGCGCCACTTCGTAGCCGTCGATGCCCGGCAGCATGATGTCGAGGATCGCCATGACGTGCGCCGAGGGGTCGAACAGCTCGACGGCGGTCTCGCCGTCGAGCGCGGTGTCGACGTCGTAGCCCTCAGCGGTGAGGTTCATCGACACGACATCGACGATGGTCTCCTCGTCGTCGAGAACGAGGATGCGACCTTTGGTGGTCAAGCGGTCTCCTCCTCAGGGCAGACGCGCACGCGCGCTCGGACGATTGTAGCGTCTGGGGTTCCGCTCGATGCCCGTTGGGCGCGAGACTGTCAGGACGGATCGGCGCTCAAAGCTGGCCTGCGCATCATGGTCTTCCGGCCGAACGCGACGACAAGGAGCGCCACGGCGAGGTAGGCGATCGAGGTGTACGCCAGAAGCGGCACCGCATCGATCTTGACCGTGGTGAACAGGAAGTTGAAGAGGAAGTGTATCCACACGGCCACGAGTATGTTGCCGCTCCGGTTGTAGAAGAACGTGATCAACACCGACGTGCTGATGATCCCGACAAGGAAGGAAGCCACGTACAGGACCAGGGTCCCACCGGAGTACCCGGAGAGCAGCCAGAGCGGCAGATGCCAGAAGCCCCAGATGGCTCCGATGAACAACGACGAGACAAGAGGGCTGAACGTCTTCTGGTACTGATTCAGTGCGTATGCTCGCCACCCGAGCTCCTCGCCCATCGGCCCCGACATCATCTTGATCACCAGCAGCGGCAGGACATCGACCGCCGCGACGAACTGCAGCGACCCGAGAGACTTCCCATTGATCATGAGGTAGGCGCCGACGGCACACGCGAGTGCAAGCACCTGCAGAACCGCCGGGACGATGAAGTCGAGTGCGCCGACCTTGGGGAACTGGTTCTTGAGCCAGGCCCGCAGAGGCACGCCGGGGAAGATCTTCTTGTACAGGATGAGGAGTGCGAAGGTCGGCGACCATGCGCATACGGTCTCCATGACTGTCTGGACGACCGGGGGGACCTTCAGCGCGATCAAGAGGCCGGTGACACCCAGCAGGAGCCAGAAGATCACGTACGCCAGGATGAAGTAGCTCCTCAGGTTCTTCTTGGCTGTCACGTCCTTTCCCCTGCCCTTCGATCGACTCGCCCTGAAGTGCCCACCGATGGCCTGGTCCGCAACATGACGATCCCGAGCCAGACGAACCACACGATCTGCAGCAGCCCGAACGCGGCTTCCAGCCCGCTCAGAGCCGGCACCACCGAAAGGATGCCTGCGGTGCCGATCCCCACGCCGAGCCAGTTCAGCGCGGCGGGGAGCGCCTTCGCGCGAAGTGCCGCTCCGCTCAGGAGCAGGAACCACACTCCGCCGAGGAGCTCGCCGCCGGATCCGCCCAGAGCCGAAGCCACGGGCTCGATCACCTGCCACGCCGACACCGCCTGAGCAGGGGCTGTGGCGTAGAGCCGGACCACCGCCCCCATTCCGTAGTTGAACACCATGACGCTGGCCAGCAGAAGGCCGGCCCGGATGAGCCCCACGACTGTCGCGAACTGCGCTGTCGACGGCGCGAGCTCCTTCAGGCGCTGATGGATCGCCAGCGTCACGACGATCAGTCCGAGCGCGACGAACTCGAACGAGACGACATGCATCCAGTACATGCTGGCGTAGTTGTCCCTGAGCAGGATCACCTTCTGAACCGGGTCGACCACGCCGGGGTAGTTCACCAAGAAGACGAAGTAGGGGATCGCTGCGAGATACGCCAGCGCGATGTAGAGTGCCGCGATGGCGCCTGCCCGCTGCATCCCCGCGCCGGCTCGAGTGCGTGCTTCCATGTGACTCACGCCTCTCTGTCTACGGGGCGCACGAGTCGGTCGTTGTCGCGCACCAACCCTGCGCCGCTGGCGAGCGTCGAGAGGAACTCCTCTCGCTCCGCGGGGGAGATGAGGCTCATCCCGAGGGTGCCGTCGTCGGTGCGGACCGCGAGTCGATCCAGCGAGAGGGCGGGCGAAGCCAGTGGGTTGTGCGTCGGGTAGACCTCGCGGATGGCGGCCAAGTCGATGTACCGCCTCACGACGCCGAATCGTATGACCAGCCGGTCGCTCGAAACGCCGTAGCGAACGGGAATCAGCAGCAGTCCGTAGATGGCCGCCACCGTCCCGAGCGCTACGGCCATGCTCGTGATCGCCTCACCGTTGCCGTCTCTCAAGGCCGTTGCGAGGCCCGCGAGCTCGACGACGGGCAGCGCGACCAGGATCAGCCCCATCCACCAATCGATCTTGGAGCGGAACCACCTCACGTCCGCGTTGGACATGCGAATCCCCTTTCGGTTGGGCCGCGCCTCGATGCGCCTACTCATGGATCTCGACACCGGAGGCCAGCGCCGTCCGATCGAACCCCTTGGCGATCAGCCACACGGCCAGGACCATCTCCTGGAGAAGGATCGGGATGTTGATCGCGGTGCTGACCGACGAGAGACCGAAGTCCTGAGCGAAGGCGCCGTAGAGGGTCGAGAACAGGTTCAGGGCGATCGCGACGATCCCCCAGCCCGACAGCCAGCGCGGGACCAGCTTCGACTTGAACAGCACGATGTAGTACAGGAAGGCGCCGAGGGCGAACGCCAGCGGCCCGACCAGCCCATGCAGCCATTCGCGCCCCGCCACCAGCAGGTTCGCCAGGGTGTCCGCCGAGGGCAGCACGGCGGAGCCGGCGGCCACAGCCTCCTTGCTCAGGCTGAACAGCACCAGCAGGCCGAGCGTGCCGACCAGAACGAGCACGCCTTCGGCCGCTCTGGCGACGACCGATCCGAGCGCCAAGGCCCTGCTGTGCTTTCTCAGCACCGGGAACAACGCGACCGCGATGCCGGCGCCGGTGGCGGCCCAGACGAACTCGATGAGCGCTGCCAGTACTACACCGTTCTCGTTGGCCGCGAACTTGGCGAGGTCGACGGGGGCGCTCAGCGGACCGCCCAGCGGAACGATGTAGAGAATGGCGGCCGCCGTGCAAGCGATGAACATGACTCCCGCCGCGATCGCGTTTCCTCTGTACGTGCGCATCTTGTTCTCCTTCTTCTGTGTTCTGTCAGTGGACATCTCGATCTCCTTCTTCTGTCGGTTGTGGTGCCGGGTCGGGGTCGAGTCGATTGACCGAGACGAGCGGCACGCCCAGATCACGCACCTTCTTCAGGAGTCCGTGCAGCGCGGCCTGGTCGATCACCGCGCCGGTCAGGACCGTGTCGCCGTTGTCTTCCAGCGCGATCGACAGGCCCTCGAACCAGCTTGTCCATGCGCGTCCGAGATGGCCTTCGATCCTGATCTGGTAGACCGCGGGCCAATCCGGGCCTGTCCTCTGGCTCTCGTCGCTGTGCCACTACTCGCTTCCCTTCTGCCACCGGTCGAGGCATCTGCAGCTGCTACTCGACGAGCATGGGGGCGCACGGGAGCGCTGACATCGTCCGAAGGGACTAATCGGTGGGACTAATCACAGGCTTGCCGCGGTCCGCGGCCGGGAGGAGAGGAAGCGAGAGGACGGATCACCGGGCCCCGGGCGACCTTCAGAGGAGAGGCAGGATCCCCAGTTCGCGTGCCCTGGCGGCGGCCTGCGTGCGGCTGTGGGCATCCAGCTTGTCGTAGATGCTGCGCGCATGGGCCTTGACCGTGTACAGCGAGAGATACAGCCGGGCGGCGATCTCCCGGTTCGTGAGTCCGGCGGCGATCAGTTCGAGCACTTCGATCTCGCGACTGCTCAGCAGCTCCTTGCCCTCGTGTCGGGCTTCGGAGGATCGAGCGCTGTCGGGGCCGGCCGACGGGAAGGCCGCCAACAGCCGCCTCGCACTGTCCGGCGCTACCCCGCGGGAGACGGCTTCCTGAAGAAGGCGGACCATCGGCGCGCCCCCATCCGCGAAGACCCGGACGTAGCCCTCCGGTTCGGCCAGGGACAGGGCGCGCTCCAGTGGCGCGAGGGCCGAGGATGTGTCGCCTTGCGCCTGGTGCGCGAGTGCCTGCAACGCCAGGATCTCGATCGCGCTCCCTGTCCTGCCGCCTTGTTCCGCCGCATGCAGGAGGCGCTCCAGCAGTCTCGCGGCATCGTCGGCGACACTCGCCACCCGCTCGCTCTCGTACTGGGCGATGAGCACTCTCGCCAGTGTCACGTGCTCGAATTCGCGCAAGTAGCTGAGATCGTCGTCGATGGACAGGCCTCGTTCGCGCGCCCACTCCGATGCTTCGGCCACCCTACCCTGCCTAGCCCGGATCCGGGCCTTCAGGGCTGATATGGGGCGCACGTCCGGCGTGGGGTTCCTGATGAACAGGCGCTGAGCCTCGTCCAGCTGGCTGAGAGCGCCCTCCAGGTCGCCCTCCGACTCGTTGAGCCGGGCCTGGGCAACGCCCCAGCGGTAGCGCCATACCGGCAACTCCGCCTGCTCGCCGAGTTCCCTGCTTCTCAGCAGGTGTTCTGCGGCAGCAGCCAGGTCACCCCGCTCAAGGTCCAACTCACCCAGCCCCCGGTACAGGTCGGCCATCTCCGGAGGCAGAGGCTCGCCCTGGTCCGTCACGACCCGCAGCAGTCTGTCGAGTGTGTCCACCGCCTCACGGAGACGACCCAGCGACGGCCTGACTTCAGTCAGAACAGATGTGGCGGCGATCGCGTCGGGGATGTTGCCGACCGCAAGCAGTGTCGCGCTGTAGTCGACGAACACCCGGTCGGCGGCTTCCAGGTCGCCGCTTGCCCAGTACGTCATGCCGATGAGCGCGGTCGCCTGTTGGCGCCTGACATGGTCTCCTTCGGGCAGCAGCTCGAGTACCCGCTGAGCGTGTTTCACCGTGCCGGGCACGTCCCCGACAGAATGGGCGTTGTAGGCACGGGCCACGGCTATGGTCGCCAGCAGAGACCGAAGCTGCTCTTCGTCCTGAGCGACCCTCGGCTCGCTCGGACCGGGTTCCAGCCAGCGCTCGGCCTCCTGCAGCCGAGCCTCGGCGGCCTCCAGCTCGCCGCTGCCCAACAATGCCCAGGCAAGCCAAACGCCGAGCACAGGCCGAGAGCGGATCAGCTCGTCAGGCAGCTGCCTCGCCCACTTGAGCCATGCGGCGCTCTGGGATGTTTCCTCCGTCATGGGCCCCGCCAGCTCGATCAGGTCTGCCGCCCACTCGAAGTCCTCGGCGCACAAGGCGTGACGGATCGCGTCGGATCGCGAACCGTTCTCCTCGTACCATTCGCTCGCCCTCCGGTGCAGAGCGGGCAGCTGATCGGGCTGATCGTCGAGCAGGCGCGCTTGCAGGACGTCGGCGAACAGGTGGTGATAGCGATACCAGTGGCGCGTGTCGTCGAGTGGAACGACGAACAGGTTGTCTCGCTCCAGGCGCTCGAGCATCCGCTGGCCATCCCTCCGCCCGGTGACGGCATCGCACAGAGGACCGCACAACTTGTCGAGGATGGAGGTCAGCAGCAGGAAGCTGCGCACGCGTTGCGGCTGGCGCTGAAGGACCTCCTCGACCAAGTAGTCCAGCACGAAACGGTGGCTGCCCGTGAAGGTCTCGATGAAGCTCGAGGCATCAGACCGCCCCTGTATGGATAGCGCCGCCAACTGCAGACCGGCGATCCAGCCCTCGGTGCGGGTCTCCAGGGCGGTGATGTCCTCTGCCGAGAGGTCGAGCCCCATCACCCGGTTGAGAAACTCGGCAGCCTCGGAAGGGGTGAAGCGCAGGTCGGCCGCGCGCAGCTCGGTCAGTTCGCCCCGGGCACGCCACCGGGCCAGGGGCAGACGCGGATCCTCTCGGGTGGTGATGACCAGGTGCATCTGCGGCGGCAGATGCTCCAACAGATACGTGAGGGCTTCGTCCACCGGTTCGGAATCGACGACATGGTAGTCGTCGAGGACGACGACTACGCCATGTGGGATAGTCGCGATCTCGTTGAGCAGGGCCGCCAGGATCGATTCGGCCGGTGGTGGCTGGGGAGACTGGAGCATGCCCAGCACCCCTTGCCCGACATCCGCCGCAACCGTCCGCAAGCCGGCGACGACGTAGGCCAGGAAGCGCGCCGGATCGCTGTCCCCTTCATCGAGGGAAAGCCAAGCGAAACGAACCTCCGGCTCAAGACGGTCGCAGCCGGCCGCCCACTCGCTGACTATCGTGGTCTTGCCGAAGCCGGCAGGGGCACATACGAGGGTCAGCCTGCTCTGCAGACCCTCGTCCAGCCGTTCGAGCAGGCGGGAGCGAAGAACCGCGTTGGGCCGAAACGGCGGGACATGGAGCTTGGTGTCGAGAATCGGCGTCGACATGAGGCAATCATAGGACACAGCCCACAGAGGCCAACGAGTGGGTCGGTCCAGCGTCTGGCGCATAACCTGCGCGCCGGTTGATTCCAGCATGCTCTGCCGGTCGATGCCACCTTCAGCAGGCATCCATTCGGGCGCCGACCTGGAGAGTACGAACGCCAGCAACACGCCGACCACCATGAGCGTCAGCCGAACGATCGCGATGAGCGTGACTTCGACGATCGTTCAGAAGTCAAAGTCCGGCCAGTGGGCTACGAGCACCGCGATAAGGATCGCAGCGTTGATCAAGACGGCGATGGCGCCCTGATCGGTCAGCTTCTGCATCCTCCCGTCCCAGAGGAGCAGGAGCATGACCGACGAGAATCCTGCTGCGCCCACTGCGACGGGGCGCCACCAGCCTTGCGCGAGAAGCAGCGCCGTGCCGGCAGCGACGAAACCAACTGCAGCCACGATGCATGCAACACTGCCCACCGCTCTCACCGCTTCGTTCCCGAGCAGTCGCGAGAGTGCCCACGAGCCGTCCGGCCACACCATCCCGGGCTGTAGCTCGAAGGCCCTGCTGCTCTGCCCGAAGTACAACAGATGCACCAGTCCATGCAGCACCAAGAACCCACCGAGTACGAACCTCACGCTGACCTGCCCTTCATCGGACGGCGACCCCCGAGCATCAGGGTCGATCGCTCGTGCTAACCTAACGGTGTTAGACGCCGAGGAGTATTCCATCCAACCCTGTTAGGGTCAACTGTCGAGGAGCCACGCATGACCTGTTCGAAGAGGCGGACGAGGCCGCTCAGCCAAGAGGAGCTCCAACGGGAGGCCCTAGCCATCGTCGATCGCCATGGTTTGGCAGCTCTCACGATGCGCCGCCTCGCCGACGAGGTAGAGGTTGAGGCAGCGTCGCTCTACTACCACGTGAAGAGCAAGGGCGCGCTCCTGGATGGTGTCGTCCGTCTCATGCGCGCAGAGATGCGGCTGCCCGACCCGCTGCCGAAGGACTGGACAGAGGTTCTGGTCGCAGTCTTCGGAGAGTACCGGCGGGTGCTTGCCGCGCACCCCAACATGCTGCCGCTTGCGGGTCGACGCGTAGATGGTGAACCGAACATCGGCCTCGTCTACCTGGTCGAACAGGGCTTCAACCGTGACGACGCCGTTGACTTGTACCAGGCCATGCTGGCCTTCACCGTCGGGTTCTCCATGTGCAGTTCCGATGCCGTGGAGGTGGACGCGACGGGAATGCCGCCGGGGCTGAAGGAACGCATGGCCGACTGGAGAGAGGCTGCCTACACTCGAACACTCAGGTTGATCCTCGAGGGCTTCGCCGCCAACCGGCGTCATGGTCGGGGAGCGCTCCACCCGGGCTGACACCGGACATACGTGAAGCCGGGCGGAAACACCCGGCTTCACCTGCGGTTTCTGTGGTGGGCGATGAGGGATTCGAACCCCCGACTTCCTCCGTGTAAAGGAGGCACTCTACCGCTGAGTTAATCGCCCGCAGATCCGCCCGCAGCCGAGCAAGTTGCGCACTCGGCTATTGAAGCACACGGCGGACTGGACCGCGCGGGCGGCCAGCGCGACTAGACGGTCGCGCGCTCCCCACCGAGCCGGGCGAGCACCGACCCGAGATCCTCGATGAGTCCGAGAACCTCGCCCTTGTGCTCCTCCCAGTAGCCGAATCCGAGGTCGACGAACTCGGCTTCGATGTTCTCCGCGTGCTCATCCAGCACTCGACTCGAGGGGTCTAGGCCCTCGACGACGACCAGCCCGGACGGGGGAACGTCGATCACCGTCAGGTGCAGGTCCGGGCGGTATCGCAGCAGCACGAGCGCCGTCTTCCACACGTCGCCGGTCCAAAGAGAGGTGGTCCGATCGCGGGATGCCGTGACCTCGTCGATCGGCAGACAGTCGTGCAGGATCACCACCGTCCGCGACGTCGATGACCGCTCCACGTTCGCAAAGTCCCTCACCGCCGCCTCGAAGAAGTGCAGTCCGTCGACGAAAGCCATGTCGAGGTCGCGGCCGCCGAGCTCGGCACGGACATCGTGCGTCGCGAAGAAGTCGTCGCTGGTCGTCTCGAAGACCCGGGCGTTCGCGGCGAGTGGCGCCTTCAGCATCGGCTCCGGATCGATGCCGACCGCCACCGCGCAGCCGACTGCCAGCGCGAGCGAGTCACCCTTGCTCACGCCGATCTCGAGATAGGTCTCGGGCCGTAGAGCGGCGTGCAGCCGACCGAGTACGCGATAGTAGTCGCGGGAGTGCAGGCTGGCAGAGGCCCTGGCGGCGTGCACGGCAGCCGCGCTCGTCTTCTTGGACCGTGCCTTCCACCAGCGCCTCATCGCCCGCCTCTCTCCCGTTCGGTCCGGCACATCTAAGCATAGGAGCGGCGCAACCGCGAGGACCACCGTCCGACACCGCGCGTGGATCGACCTGCCCGGCGATGCACCTCACCGTGACGTAGCCGCGCCACTAGCCGGGACTAGCCCTCCAGCGCCGACTTCAGCCGCCCGAGGTCCGCGACGATCGCCGCGTCCAGCTCACGCTGGATGCGGCCCGCGAACATCGACGCCAGCCCCGTCAGTTCGGCGGAACCGGAGATGCTGAATCGCGTACCGTCGGCTTCCGGCGCGCAGGTCAGGGAGATCCGCGCGGGCACCTTGCCGCGCGCCACGAGCTCCAAGCGCTCCGGCGGAGCGTAGACGGTGACCGTGAGTTCGACATCGACCCTGTGCCCCTCGTACGAGTAGGTCTGCCTGACGATCGACCCCACGCCGGGCTCACCTACTGCGCGCGAAGCGACAAGGAGGCTGCGCCACGACAGATCCTTGGAAGGGTCCGAGACGTAGGCGAAGACCTCCGCCGGATCCCTCGCTATGAATATGCTGCCGCGAGCTCGCACCCCTATTGCGCCGGCACCTCAGCGGCGGCTGCCTCAGGCTCCGTCGCCCGGTGGGCCCGGCTTGGCCCGCGCGATCTTGACGACCGATGACACCGCGGAGCCCGCGGTCAGGGCCGCCGCGAACACCACGAGTTGCGCGGCCACCGCGAAGTAGGACACCGTCGCGAAGAACAGCGCCGCCAGGGCGCCGGTGTAGACGAGTGCCATGACCCACGCAGCGACCACCGACAGCTTCGCCGCTCTCACGCCGTCCTTGAAGCGCACCTTGGTCATCAGGCCGGCGAACCAGCCCGCGACCAGCCCGACGACGGCCATGCCGATCATCCACGCGGGGGTCAGCAGCACGTTCGTGAGCGTGATGAGCGCCACACCCGCGCCGACTTGGATCGCGGCGACCACCAGTAGGACCACCGGCCGCACGCGCCGCGGCCGCGACTGGATCACGGCCGAGAGTACCAGGCACACGCCCACGATGGCGATGCTCGCGATGCCGCCCCACTCGATGTACTGCGCGATGTTGCTCACTTGGGGAGCACCTCCAGCCACATGTCGGCGAACTCGGCGCCTGACATGGATGCGCCCAGCGCCGTGCACAGAAGAACGCCCACGAGCACGGCGACGTCATCCGCCAGCGCCGCCCCGGCCTTCTCCGCGTCGCTCACCGGGGGCTGCTTCTCCGCCATTGAGGCCAGCACTCCCTCGGCGGTGGCGCCCTCGGGCACGACCGTGGTAGTGGTCGCCTTGTCGCTCACGACGACCTTGTAGGTCACGAAGTCATCGGAGACCTTCTTGCCGGACCCGCTCGCGGAGCCACTGGCGCCGAGGAATCCGACGGATCCGCTGCCCTCGCCCTGCACGTTCCACCCGTTGCTCGCCTTCGTGAACGTCGCCTTGCCCGATCCGTCGACCACGAACGGGATCTTCACGACGGGCGAGATGGTGAACGAGTCCGGCCCGGCCCACGTCACTCTCTGGCGCGGAAGCGGAAGGCCGCTGATGTCACCCGCGCTCACAGTCAGATCGATCCAGTCTCCCCCGAGGTTCTTCACCCACAGGGTGACCCCCACGTTGCTTCCGCTGCTAGTGGCCGCCGACCCGACGTAGGTGCCCTCGAAGTCCGTCGGGTTCTGAGCGAACACCGGGGCCGCGACGGCCAGCGCCATCAACAGCCCCGCAGCGAACAGCGCGATGCGATGCGCGTGCATCCCCTCCCCCTTTCCGCAGAGCGGACCTGCGGCGAAGATACCCCTTCGTCGGTTTCGCGCACAAGGCACCGTCGCGGTGTCGCCTTGCAGGCCCGGCCGCCAGGCCACGTGCACCGTGACCCTATCGCCCGATGGGGGATAATGGCTCTCGGCCGGCTGGACTTGACCGCCTGGCGCGAGGGTCGCTTCGGGGGGATCCAGGAAGGCTCGCTCCAGCCACCGCGTTGCTCCATGCCATCGCACGTTGCGTGAGAGGAGTGACCGATGAGGGATCGCGGAGTCAGGCGGACCACGGCGATGATGCTCGGCCTCGGAGTGATGGTCTTCCTGTGGGCGCCCGGGACATCTACAGCGCTGGCGACACCGTTCGCAGCCCAGCAGGCTGCGCTCTACGCCCCGACCCCCCAGACCGAGGCACACTTCGGCCAGTCCGTGGCGGTCTCGGGAAACACGATCGCCGTCGGGCAACCGGACTTCCACTCCGGCGCGCCGACGGCGGACCTCTCCGACGCCGGAGCCGTCGACGTATACGTCTCGAGCGGCGGAGAGTGGGTGCTGCAGCAGCAGCTTCTGCTCCCCGTCTACCAGGAGGCGACCGGGTATGGCTCCGCCGTCGCCATCGACGGTAACGTCCTGGTGATCGGCGCTCCGGCCTATGCGACCGGACACGGCGCGACCGGCGCCGCCTTCGTCTATCGACGCTACGGCACGACGTGGACGCTGGAGAAGACCCTCGTGGGCGAGACCATCACCGACAACGAGCGGTACGGCGCCGCGGTGGCCATCGACGGCACAACGATCGTGGTGGGCGCTCCAAACGACGGACACGGGACGGTCTGGCCGTACCTCAGGACGGGACTCGACTGGGTGTCTCAAGGCACGCTGTCCGAACCGTTCGGCGCCGCCAGCGACTACCTGGGCGGCAGCGTCGCCGTCGAGGGCGACACGATCATGGCCGGCGCCACCGGTGACGACTGGGGGCCGATGAGTTCCATCCCGAACGTCGGCAGCGTCGCATGGTTCTCGAGGACCGCCGGCGTCTGGAGCTACCGGAACACCGTGCGGCCACCCGACCCCACCGCGGACAGCGGCTTCGGCGGTGCGCTCGCGATCTCCCACAGTAGCCTCCTGGTCGGCGCCATGAACAAGGCCGTGAACGGTCTGTCTGACGCGGGCAAGGCCTACGTGTTCGTCGACAACGGAGCCGAGTGGGCGTACGAGACCTCGCTCACAGCACCCACACCGACGTCCCCCGGCTACTACGGCTCGAGCGTCGCTCTGGACGGCCCTACCGCTCTAGTCGGCGAGTTCTTCGCCAACGGCTACCGCGGCAAGGCCTACTTCTACACGGGCCTGTCGGGGATCTGGACGATCCGGCAGACGATCGACATGGAGGGCGACAGTCCCGCGGTCGTGCAACTCGGCACGTCTGCGGCGCTGTCCGGCGGCACCGCGGTCCTCGGCGCGCAGATGTCCGGCTCGCCGACTGTCGGGTTGGCCGGCGCAGCATTCGTATTCAACACTCACGGCGTCATCACCGGCGTGGTCCGTGACTCCGCGACCGGTCTGCCGATCGCCGGGATCGAGGTCAGCGCATACCCCGCAGGCCAGGCCGAGCCGGACGTCCTGGCCGGGCTGATGAACACCGACTCCCATGGCCGGTACACGTTCTCCTTGGACGGGGGCGACTACGGGATCGGTTGGATGGACGAGACCGCGTCGTACCAGCCGGGGTTCTACAACGGCGGCCATCTCTGGCCAGAGGCGACCACCGTGACCGTTTCCACGGGTGCGACTACCACCGTGGACTTGAGCCTGAAGCACAAGCCGAACGTCACCCTGACCATGCCCGTGACCGGCTTCACGTGGGTGACCCACAAACACACATTCACGACATACGGCTACCTGAAGCCTCGGCACACTGCGGGGACCTATCCCGTGAAGTTGTACTGCTACCGGTACCAGAAGGGTGCCACTGGAAGGTACTCGTGGGTGCTCCGCAAGACCGTCTCGGCGAGGGCATCGGACTACCATCCGCGCACGGGAGCGATGTACACGAAGTACTCGGCGAAGTTGTCGCTACCGTACACGGGCAAGTGGAGGATCCGTGCGTACCACGCCCCGGACTCGAAGTACGCACCCACGTACTCGGGCTATCGGTACGTCACTGTGAAGTAGAACGGCTGCTCCGCGCAAGACTCGGGCCCGCCTGCGCGATGCAGACGGGCCCGCTTCGTCCCTTGGTGCCCAGCGTGTCTCTGCCCGTTGCGAGCTGTCTCAGCGCGTTCTGCACGCAAGGTGTAGCGTGACATCACTACTACATTGACAGACATAGTACCCCGACATACACTGTTCGTCGGAGGTGGTGAGATGAGCGCAAGCGAGGTCACATCCGATCTGCTGCGTGGGAACACCGACACGATGATCTTGCGGCTGCTGACTGAATCCGACTGCTATGGCTACGAGATCGTCAAGTTGATCGCAGAGCGTTCGCACGGCGAGTACGAGCTCAAGGAAGCCACGATGTACTCCAGCGTCCGGCGCTTGG
Organism: uncultured Coriobacteriia bacterium; assembly: GCA_963726435.1. Classification (GTDB taxonomy): domain Bacteria; phylum Actinomycetota; class Coriobacteriia; order Anaerosomatales; family PALSA-660; genus PALSA-660. The sequence continues at coordinate 319,679 of CAVSCJ010000004.1, read as the reverse complement.
AAGCGGACGGCGACATCACGTGGTACTGGGGCGATGAATCGCAGGGCGGCCGGCGCAAGTACTTCCGGATCACGGAGAAGGGCAGAGCGACCTATGCCCGCAACAAGAGCAACTGGGAGTACGCGAAGCGCGTGCTCGACACATTGCTGTGAGGAGACGGACCGATGGCTGACAAACTCGACGAATACGTGGACGACGTCTTCGCGCCCTACGAGGGTGCGAAGAGCATCAACGAGCTGAAAGCGGACCTGCTGGCCGACCTGCATGAGCGGTTCCGTGAGCTCAAGGCCGAGGGCAAGGATGACGCGACGGCCTTCGAGTTGACCGTCGACAGCATCGGCGATATCGAGCAGACAGTGCTGGAGGTCTCCAACCTCTCCCGATCGCTCGAGCGCCAGCTGGTGACGAGATTCGATGCGAGCGAGCTCGGGGGAAGCGACTTCGCGGGCGTCAAGGTGCCGGGCGGGAGGTTCGACGCGAGCGTGCTGCGCGGCTCCGACTTCTCGCACGCCGATCTGACCGGCAGCTCGTTCAAGAGCAGCGATGTGGCGGATGCCAACTTCGACGGCGCCGATCTGACCGATGCGAAGATATCGACGAGTCGAGCTGGCACGCGCCAGCTTCCGCGGCTCCATCCTGGTGCGCACCGACTTCAGCATGTCGGGGCTGACCGAGACCCGGTTCGCCGACGTCGCGCTCACGGACGTCAAGTTCCGCATGACCGACCTGAGGCGCACCGTCTTCGAGAACTGCACCTTCACCGGGGTGGACTTCACGATGTCCGACCTGCGCGGCCTGAACTTGGACGGGACGACCTTCACCGGCGTGAAGTTCGACACGGCGGCGCTCGCAGGCGTCACTTTCCGGGGAGCGACGCTGCGGGATGTGTCCTTCCGCGCCACGAGCTGGAAGTACCGCAAAGGCATCCGTGCGGTGGACTTCGATGGAGCGCGGATGGACAAGCTGACCTACGCCGGGCTCAAAGGCATGGGTGCGGACCTCTCGAACGTGACCGTTGGATAGGGAGACGAGAGGTATGGAAGAGACGAACATGGCGATCCAGGTCCGTGGATTGCAGAAGTCCTACAAGGAATTGCAGGTGCTCAAGTGTGTGGACTTCGACGTGGCGCGGGGAAGCATCTTCGCGCTGCTCGGCTCCAACGGCGCCGGCAAGACCACGATCGTGAGGATCCTCACCACCCTGCTCAAGCCGGATGACGGCACGATGCGCGTCAACGGATTCGACGTCCTGTCGCAGCCCGAGCGGGTGCGGGAGTCGATCAGCCTGACAGGTCAATTCGCGGCAGTCGACGAGATCCTCACCGGCCGAGAGAACCTGATCATGATCGCCCAGCTTCGGCATGTGAAGAGTGCGGGCAAGGTGGCAGACGATCTGCTCGAACGATTCGGCCTCGCCGACTCGGCCGAGCGCCGGGTGTCGACCTACTCAGGCGGCATGCGCCGTCGCCTCGACATCGCCATGAGCCTCATCGGCAACCCGCGGGTCATCTTCCTCGACGAACCGACCAACGGCCTCGACCCGGAGGGCCGCATCGAGGTGTGGAAGGTGATCCAGAACCTCGCTGACAGCGGCACGACCGTGTTCCTGACGACCCAGTACCTCGACGAGGCCGAGAAGCTCGCCGACCGGATCGCGATCCTGCACGAAGGCACGATCATCGTGTCCGGCACCCTGGAAGAGCTGAGGAAGCTGCTCCCGCCGGCGAAAGTCGAATACGTGGAACGGCAGCCCACCCTGGAGGAGATCTTCCTGGCGGTCGTCGGAAGCGACAAGAAGGAGCAACGATGAACGCACACTTCTTCAGCGACACGGGCGTGATGCTCGGGCGCTCCATGCGACACGTCACGCGCAGCCTGGACACCATCATCACGGTGACGATCATGCCGATAGCGTTCATGCTGCTGTTCGTCTACGTGTTCGGCGGCGCCATCCAGATCAGGCACCGACAACTACGTGAACTACCTGATGCCCGGCATCCTGCTCATCGCGATCGCCAGCGGCATCGCCTATACCTCCTACCGCCTGTTCATGGACATGCAGAGCGGCATCTTCGAGAGGTTCCACTCGATGCCGATCACCCGCTCGTCCGTGCTCTGGGGGCATGTTCTGACCTCACTCGTGTCGAACGCCATCTCCGTGGTGGTCATCGTTCTGGTGGCGCTCCTCATGGGCTTCCGCTCTTCAGCGGGAGTGCTCGCATGGCTGGCCGTGGCCGGCATCCTCGCATTGTTCACGCTGGCGTTGACGTGGCTCGCCGTGATCGCAGGATCTGTCAGCGAAGTCCGTCGACGGCGCGGGTGCGTTCTCGTACCCGCTCATCTTCCTGCCGTTCGTCAGCTCGGCATTCGTGCCCACTGCCACGATGCCGGGCCCCGTGCGTGCCTTCGCGGAGAACCAGCCGGTCACCTCGATCGTCAACACGATCAGGGCCTTGCTGAGCACGGCAGCCGGTCGGAGGCGAGATCTGGATCGCCCTCGCCTGGTGCGTCGGCGTGCTCGTCGTCGCCTATGTGATCGCCATGGCGGCCTACCGGCGCAAGATAGCGTGAAACGCCAGAACGCTGGGTGGTCACCGTGGGTGACAGCGCCGCGCCCGAAGAGCAGTCTTCCGAGAGACCCGCTGTGGCGCCCACGGGCCCCATCGTCAAGATCCTCGAGGTCGGCAACGGCTATGGCGTCAGCCTTGGCGGCTCGGCACCGTCTTTCACGATCGACAAGCCCGCGTACGTGATCGACGTCACCACATACCACTACCTCAATGGCGGCGGTCCGACTCCGGGCACGCTCGGCCTCAAGGGCTCCGACGGCAAGACCTACGGGCCCTGGCTGTGCAAGGGCGTCGACGGCCAGGGCGGAGTGAAGAACGCGTTCTGGGTCGCCACACCCACACCCAGTGAACTGCTGCCCGCCGGCGACCTACACGATCGTGGACTCGAATCCGGGTACGTGGTCGACGAACGACCGGGCCAAGGGGGTCGGTTTCACGACCGTGAACGTGGTCTACGCGCAGTAGGCCGAGGAGCTTACGGAAGACATACGGGCGGCGCCAGCCGTCCGGCAGATCTCCTCTATCATCGCGGATCCTCCTTCTTGCGCCGGCGAGGCGGCGGGCCCGCATGGCTGGCAACGTACTCCCCGTACCACGCCATGGCGGCGAGGGCGCGCACGGCGGCAACCGGCGAGTACAGGATGACCGGATCGTGTCGCGCGCCACCCGGGAAGGTCGCGACCTCGAGCGGACGCAGTGGAACGTTGATGATCGGTTTGCCCGTGCTCTCCATCAGCTCGGTGACGCGCTCGAGAAAGGCGATCTCGGCGGGGTTGAAGCTGCCGCGACCGGGCCCGCCCGGCGCGCCGGCGGCCGCCGCATCATCTGACGTCCAGCCCGTGGACGGGCTGCGGAGGATACCCAGCACGACCACAGCGTCAACCGACTCACTCTCGGCCAGCACCGTCAGCGCGTGGCTTGCGAGGTCCGGGCCGATGGCCGCCACGAGGTCGACGGGGTTGCTGCGGCACCAATAGCCGGGCAGGAGCTCGTCCAGCTCGGCGAGGACGCGAGGCTCCAGCGAGGCCAGTTCGAGGTCGTTGCGGGCCACCTCGTCCGCCGCCAGCACGCCCCATCCGCCACCGAGCGTCATGACCGCCACCCGGCGGCCCGCAGGCAGCGGGAGTGCGCTCAGACACAGCGCCAGGTCCAGGCTCTCGTCGGGGCCCGTGCGCACGAGGCAGCCCGCCTGCCGGGCCGCGGCCAGGAAGACGTCGGCCGAGCCCGCCATGGCGCCGGTGTGCGATGCGGCTGCGCGGCGGCCGTACTCCGTCAGGCCGCCTCGCAGCACCACGACCGGCTTCTTCCGCGTCATGCGACGCATGACGTCGAGGAAGCGGCGGCCGTCGCCGGTTCCCTCGAGATAGACGAGGGCCGCGGCGGTCTGCGGATCGTCTCCCAGCGCGTCCAGCACGTCGAGCGCCGTCGTGCTCGCCTGGTTGCCGACCGACACGTACTTGTCGATGCCGACGCCGCGCCGTTCGGCCCTCGTGACGAGCTGCACGCCGATGTTGCCGGACTGGGACACGATGCTTAGGGCCCCGGCTTGCGGCTGCAGCTCCAGGAAGCCGACGGCGTGGAGGCGGCTGTGCATGGCGAGCAGGCCCATACAGTTCGGGCCTATGAGGGTGACGCCCGAGGTCCGGGCCGTCTCGACCAGCTCCGCCTCCGCGGCGGCCCCCGCCTCTCCCGCCTCCGCAAAGCCCGCAGCCACCACGAGAGCGACGGGGATCCCGCGCTCGCCGCACTGCTCGATCACAGAGTTCACCTGAGCGGCACCGAGCGCCACCAGCGCCAGATCCGGGGCATCCGGCAGCTCCGCGATGCTGCCGAAAGCGGGCAGTCCGAACACGGTGCCGCCACGGCCGTTCACGGGGTAGATGGGTCCGGCGAAGTCGCCGTCGATGAGGTTGCGGAGGAGGGATCCGCCCCATTTGGAGGGGTCGCTCGAGGCGCCGACGACCGTGACCGCGCGCGGCGCGAACAGGGGAGTCAGATCGGGCACTGAGATGACATGCGCGACGTGCGCGGCCCCGCCCCGCTCCGCGTCGGGATCGAGGATCACCAGCGCGTCGGCGGCCACCGGCGTCGCGCCCTCAACGATGAGCGGGTTCACGTCGATCTCGATCACGGCCGGACGGTCCTCGGCGATGCGCGCGAGCGCGCGGATTGCGTCGGCCAGTGCCGCGCGGTCCACGCGCGGCATTCCGCGGAAGTCGTCGAGCAGCGCGCTCGCCCTGATCCCGGCGAGCATGCCCTCGATGTCGCGGTCCTCCAGGGGCGTCACGCCGAGCGCGATGTCCTTGTGGGCTTCGGCGAAGATCCCGCCGATCCCGAACATGACCACGGCGCCGAAGAGCGGATCCCGCTTCATGCCGATCATGAACTCGCGTTCTCCCCGGACCATGCGCTCGACGAGGAGCTGTGCGTCCTGACCTTCGGTGAGGGCCAGAAGCGAGCGGGCAGCGGCCCGGACGGCCTCTTCCCCACGGAGGTCCAGAGCGACGAGGCCGCGCTCAGTCTTGTGGTTGATGTGGGGCCCGACGGCCTTGACGACCACCGGACCGTCGATCCGCCGGGCGATGGCTGCGGCCTCGTCCTCATTGCGCGCGAGCCCGCCCTCGGGGACGGCGATCCCGTAACCGGCGAGCAGCGTCTTCGCCTGCCACTCGTCCAGTGCGCCGAGCCCCTGAGCCACGGCTGCGGTCACGATCTCGGCTGCAGCGCGGTGGGCGGCCGAAGATCGTGTCACCATCCCGCGTTCACCCGCACGCACGCTCGGTCTCCCCTGCACAGTCGCACCATGACATGTACTCCCGTATCCCGGAGGAGCTGAGACGACGCTCCGCCTTCGGAGAGCCGCGCCTCACAGTATAGGGAGTGGTCTTGTCGACTCAACGTGGACGCAGCGTTGTCCCCTACGCGAGCCACGGCCAACATGGCCGCGGCCAGCTTGACCCACATGCTATCGTTCGACCCCTGAACTATTCACCTGGTGAAGAGAACACGGTGGAAGGCCATGCATGAGCAACACGGAGGATCGACGCGCGATGAGCTGGGAGCCCTCGTCGATGAGATGGACGCCCAGGTCCTCGCGCTTGGACGACTACTCTCCGTCGGGCGCCCAGGCGAGGCCGGTGACCCCCACTCGCACGCTCAGAGAACCCTCGGCGCCCTGACGCCGTCACAGGTCGCCCTGCTCCGCACGGTCTCCGGCGAGCCCGCGCGGATGCTGGACATCGCTACGCGCCTCGGCATCAAGCCCCCGGCGGTATCCGCCTTGGCCGACGCGGCGGAGAGAGCCGGCTACGTCAGGCGCGACCGCGACCGCACGGACCGCCGCGTGACCCGGGTCTCCCTGACCGAAGCGGGTCACGCGGCGCTTCTCAGGGCCGACGGCGAACGCCGCGAGGCGCTGCGGCGCCACGCCGCGGTGCTGTCCAAAGACGACCTGCGCACGCTCATCCGCATCCAGCAGGTCCTGATCGACGCGATGGCCTCGGAGAGGATGTAGATGCTGAGCCTCCGCATCGCCACTCGCTTCCTGCGCACGAGCCCCGGCCAATCGCTGCTGATCATCACCGGCATCGCCGTCGGGATCGCAGTGCAGATCTTCGTCGGCACGCTCATCATGAGTCTCCAGATCAGCCTCTTGGAGACGACGATCGGCAATGCATCACACGTGACGCTGCAGAACGTCGACGACAAGAAGCCGCTCGTCTACACGCCGGGCCTCGCCCAGGCGGTCCAGTCGGATCCGCGTGTGAGACTGATCGTTCCCGAACGCGTGCTCTCGGTCATCTTCAGCAAGGGCACCGACTCCGCGCCCATCAACGTCGTGGGCGTCACGCCGAGCGACGTCAACGCGATCTACAAGATGCAGTCGCATCTCGTCGCCGGGCGGCTCATGAGGGCTCCCGGCGACGTCATCCTCGGGAAGTCCTTCGCGAACAAGTATCAGCTCTCTGTGGGCGACCCGGTGCTCGTCGTGCTGCCGGGAGGCGCTCAACAGAAGCTTGTGCTCGTCGGGATCTTCGACGTGGGCACGTCCGCCGTCAACAATCGGCTCGGCTTCACGACTCCGGACTTCCCGCGTCAGGCGCTCGGTATGGCCACCGATGAGTACTCGGACATCCAGACGCAGCTCTACGACCCGTTCCAGTCCTCGGCGCTCATCAAGAGCTGGATGGGCCTCGAGGTCTTCCGCGGCGTGCAGTTCAAGGACTGGAAGATCGAGAACGCGCAACTGCTAGTCGGACTTCAGGGACAAAGTTCGTCGAGCTACATGATCCAGATCTTCGTGCTGGTCGCCGTCGCTCTCGGCATCGCCTCCACTCTGGCGATCTCCGCCGTCCAGAAGACCCGCCAGATCGGCATCCTCAAGGCGATGGGACTCACCGACTTCCGCGCCGGCATGGTGTTCCTGTGGGAGGCGGCACTCCTCGGTGGGCTCGGTACGGTGCTCGGCCTGGCCTTCGGCCTCGGTCTGCTGCAGCTCTTCCAGCTCGGTCCGCTGCTGTTCAAGGTCGTTCTCGACCCGGCGTTCATCGGCGGCTCGTGCGCCGCAGGTCTGGCGGTGGCGCTGCTCTCGGCCATCATCCCGTCGCGCAGGACATCTCGCCTGGACCCGATCGAGGTGATCCAGGGTGTCTGACCTCCTCGTCAAGACGAATGGGCTCTCCAAGGTGTACCGCGACGGCGGCGTCCCCACGCCCGCGCTGACCGACGTCTCGTTCTCTCTCGGCTGCAGCGAGTTCGCCTCCATCATCGGCCGCTCGGGTTCCGGCAAGTCCACGCTGCTCAACCTCATCGGCCTGCTCGACACCCCGACATCGGGCGGCCTAGTCCTGGACGGACTGGACACCTCGGGCCTCAGCCACGACGGTCGCGCCAAGTTAAGAAACACTTTCATCGGCTTCATATTCCAGTTCCACCACCTGCTCCCCGAGTTTTCGGTGATCGAGAACGTGTACATGCCGGCCCTGATCCGGGGAGAGGTCCTGTCACCGCAACTCGTCGCCCGCGCGCACGAAACGCTCGAGACTCTGGACGTGTGCGACCTCGAGGAGAAGAGGGCGAATGAGATCTCCGGCGGTCAGAAGCAGCGCGTGGCCATCGCGCGGGCTTTGATGAACCGCCCCGAGCTCGTGCTCGCCGATGAACCTACAGGCAACCTCGACACCGAGAACACCGAGCACGTCTACCAGCTGTTCCGCAAGGTGAACCGCGAGTGGGGCACTGCGTTCCTGATCGTGACGCACGACCCGGTCATCGCGCGCCAGACCGACCGCATCCTCGAGATCTCCGACGGACGCCTTCTCAGCGATTCGCGCGGTCCCGGCGAGCGAAGCAGCTAGACCCGCCTGTTCGTGCAGACGGGTCTACCGATGATCGTGGTGCCCCCAAGGGAATTCGAATCCCTGTTGCCGCCTTGAAAGGGCAGAGTCCTTGGCCGCTAGACGATGGGGGCGTATGAGGTTCTTGGTGGGCCGTGCAGGTTTCGAACCTGCGACCTTGGGATTAAAAGTCCCCTGCTCTGCCTACTGAGCTAACGGCCCGGCTTGTGGCGCGGGTACGGATTATACGCAGGAGCGCGGAGAATCGTCCACACTGGGCTGGATCACGCCCGACCGATCGCCCTCGCAAGGTCGCGATCGAAGGTCAGGACGGCCTCTCCGGACACGGCCCGCTCGATCAACAGACAATCGACGAAAGAGAATCTCGGCGATGACTCCATGCGAGCGAGCGTGGAGTCGGCCAGACCCGGGTCCCAGGCGACGAACTGGCGGGAGCCGAGCGCGGCCCGGAGGATCGTCGCGACGTCGCGCCGCGGCGTCCCGTACCTGCGTTCCAGCACCCAGCACACCTCACCCAGCACCGCCTCGCCCATCTCCAAGCGACCGTGGGTCCCAGCCGCTTCCACAGTCGTGCGGCGCTGGTCCTCGCGGCCCGCGACGAGAGTCGCAACGAGCGCGTTCGCGTCGCCGAGCATCAGCGTGCCTTCCTGCGCCGGGACCCGGCGATCGCGATGATCGGCGTGTCCGACAGGTTCCTCGGCGGCAGATGATCGAAGTAGTCGGCGATGGCCTCGTCGTCAGTGGCGAAGCGAGGAGGACCCTTCGGGAGGATGTTCTTGTGCTTCTCGAGCACCTCTTCGATCGACGGGCGCCGCGTGACCACGACGTAGTCTTCCTTCAGCTCGAACGCCAGGTCGTCGCCCTTGTCGAATCCCAGCGCTTCGCGCACCTCGACGGGGATGGTGACCTGGCCCTTGGACGTGATCCTGGATGAGTACCGCATGGTGCACGATTCCTTACCTCGCGTGTTGCTCCTTACTTCGGAGCATACTCCTTACCCGCGAGGTCGGCCACCAAACCGCGCCTCAGTGCCTGAAGTGCCGGCGACCGGTGAACACCATGGCGACGCCGAGCTCGTCGGCTTTCGCGATGCACTCCGCGTCGCGCACAGACCCGCCCGGTTGGATGACCGCGGTGACACCAGCGGCGGCGCACACCTCGAGCGAGTCGGGGAACGGCATGAACGCATCGGAGGCCGCCACCGCGCCCGCTGCCTTCTCCCCCGCCTTCTCGACCGCGATCTTCGCCGAGTCGACCCTGCTCATCTGCCCGGCGCCGACCCCGACCGACGCGAAGTCCTTCGCGAGCAGGATCGCGTTGGACTTCACGGACTTCACGACCTTCCAGGCGAACAGCAGCTGCTCGAGCTCCGCGGGGGTGGGCTGCCGCTTCGTCGGCACGGTGAAGGTCGACGGATCCTCCGAAACGGCATCGGAGGTCTGGACGAGCATGCCGCCCTCGACCGCGCGCGACTCGTAGTGGCCTTCGACGGCGCGAACGCCGCCGGTGCGCAGCAGTCGGACGTTCTTCTTCTCCTGCAGCAGGGCCAGCGCATCGGCGTCGAACTCCGGTGCGATCATGACCTCGACGAACTGTCCGTTGGCGTTGATGTGCTCCGCGACCCCCAGCGGCACTCGGCGGTTGAACGCCATGACGCCGCCGTATGCGGAGATCGGGTCGGAGGCGTGCGCCTTGTCGTAGGCCTCGACGACGTCGGCGCCGATGGCGGTCCCACACGGGTTCATGTGCTTGACGATCACGCAGGCCGGCTCGTCGAACTCGCGCACGGCCGTCCAGCACGCGTCGGTGTCGAGGATGTTGTTGTAGGAGAGCTCCTTGCCGTGCAGTTGCTCGGCGCGCGCCAGTGTCATCGGCTTGGAGTCGGCGAAGCGGTAGAAGGCCGCCTGCTGGTGCGGGTTCTCCCCGTAGCGCAGGTCCTGGACCTTCTCGAGGAAGAACCGGACGTTCTCCGGGAACAGGTCTCCCGCCGCGCCCTCGCGCGACAGCCACGAGAAGATCGCGTCGTCGTAGGCGCTCGTCTTGCGGAAGACGTCGATGCCGAGCGACTTGCGGGTCTCGTAGAGGGTAGCGCCGCCGTGGGCCGCCATCTCGGCGAGGATGCCGTCGTAGGTCGCGGGGTCGGTGACGACCGCGACAGAGGCGAAGTTCTTGGCCGCGCTCCGAAGCATGCTGGGCCCGCCGATGTCGATGTTCTCGATGGCGTCCTCGAGCGTGACGCCCTCCTTGGCCACGGTCGCTTCGAACGCGTAGAGATTGACCACGATCATGTCGATCATGCCTATGCCGTGCTCCTCGGCCGCCGCCATATGCTCGGGGACGTCGCGCCGCGCGAGCAGGCCCCCATGGACGCGCGGGTGCAGGGTCTTGACCCGGCCGTCCATCATCTCTGGGAAGCCAGTGAGGTCGTCGATCGGGCGGACCGGGATGCCGGCGTCGGCCAGCACCTTGGCGGTCCCGCCGGTCGAGACGATCTCGACTCCCATGCCGGCGAGCGCGGCGCAGAAGTCGACGATGCCGGTCTTGTCGGTGACGGAGACGAGCGCGCGCTTGATGACCGGGTCAGGCACTGGGGCGACCTCCTGGGAGAGCCGGACGACGGGAAGGTGCGGTCATTGTAGCGTGAGCAGCCGGGCGCAGCGGCTCACGCGCGCCACAGGTCCGCGAAGATCTCCCCGACCCGGTCGAATACGGGTCCGCCACGCCCTCGCACGGGCACTGCGCCGCCGAACGCGTTGGTGAGGAACGCCTCGTCAGCGGCCAGGAAGTCCGCCACGCTCACGCGCTCCACGCGCGCGGGCGCGCCCGCGCGGGCGAGCGAGTCGAGCAGGAAGGCGCGGGCCACTCCCGCAACGGCGTCCGGCGCATGAGGTGTGATCACTGCGCCGCCCGAGACCATCCACACGCTGGCGGTGCCGCCGTCGACCACCATTCCGTCGCACACGACGATCGCCTGGTGGCCGCCTCCCCAGCCCGCGCGCCGCTGCGCCTCGTCCCACCAGGAGCGGTCAGCCGGCTTGGCGGCGCCCGGAGGCAGCCACGGCGGCGAATCGACGTCTACGCGGGTCGCGATGGGTCCTCCAGGGACGTCGAGCGATGAGAGACGCTGCTGCACGCGTGCCTTCGCGAAGCCGTCGGCGTCGACGATGACGGTCAGTCGCACCCGGCTGGAGCCCGACCCGGTCCACGAGGCCGCCGCCTCCGCGACGACCCGGTCCGCCTCCGCGAGCAGACGAGGCCCGCACCCGCCGTTGGAGAGACGGGCGCGATGGTACTTCCACAGCGGCACGCGACCGTCCACGAGCCGGCAAGTCTCCCGCAGCGGGATCGGAGGCCGCGTCTCCGCGGGCACCGGCGTCGGATCGTCGATCGCTCTCACCCCGGCAGGACCCGGACCCTTCGCCCCTCCACGACCAAGCGCCCTTCGGCGAGCAGCGCCAGCACTGAGGGGTACAGACGGTGCTCCACTTCGTGGATGCGCGCCTCGACGGACTCGGGAGTGTCGTCTTCCCGGATCTCAACGGCCTCCTGGGCGATGATCGGGCCCCGGTCGAACGCCGCGTCCGCGAAGTGGATCGTGACACCGGTCAGCTTCACTCCGTAGTCGAACGCGTCGCGGATGCCGTGAGCGCCCGCGAACGAGGGGAGCAGCGCCGGGTGGATGTTGACGACCCGCATCGGGAAGGCGTCGAGGACTTCGGCCCCGAGCAGCTTCATGTAGCCCGCCATCACCACGCACTCCACGTTCTCGAGCTCCAGCGCCTCGCGGACACGGTGGTTGTAGTCGTCTGCGCCGGCGCAGTCCGCCGGGTCGACGAGGATCGCAGGCACGCCCGCGATCCGGGCGCGCTCCAGCCCGTAGGCATCCTCGCAGTTGGAGATCACGACGGCGACCTCGCCGGCGATCCTGCCGTCGGCGCAGGCGTCGAGGATCGCCTGCAGGTTGGTCCCACTACCGGAGATCAGCACCCCGAATCGCACCCGTTCCATGCAACCTCCCATGAGCGGACAGCCCCTTTGGGGCCACGCGCCACCATTCTAGCCGCCCGTCGGCGCAGTCGCCCCATGAAGGTCAGACTCTGCAGGTGGACTCGGAACCCGAGAGGGTCGAGCATGAGCACATGACCACCGACCAAGAGCAAAGGCTGAGGGAGCGCGAGGCGCGGCTGCGGCGCGAGAGCGCCCGCCTCAGGTCGCAGCGCGCGACTCTAGTCGTCGTCCTGGCGGCTTTCATCATTCTCGGGATCGGCTACGCCCTGCGCCCGGCCCCGGCACCGCCTTCGACTGCGTCCACGCCCCAGACTTCGTCCTCGACAGCCTCCGCCGAGGCAAGCGAGGCTCCGGTCAGCGCCAGCGCCATCGAGGCGACCGGCGAGGCCTCCCCTGAGGGAAGCTTGCCGACAACGCCGAACGCCGGCGATCCGAAGCCGGCCGCCCTGAAGCCGCTCTCCCCCCGACCCGGCGTCAAGACGATCTTAGTGGACAAGAGCGAGCAGACGGTGACTCTCTACAGGGCCGACGGCAAGCCGGTGGACCGATTCCTGTGCGCCAGCGGCGAGGTGTACCCGCGCATCGGGACCTACGGCGTGTGGGGGCACGCAAGACAGTCGTGGAGCCTGACGGACGACACGACGTTCTTCTACTTCACCAAGTTCGCGACGTCCGACAAGGGCAACACCATCGGATTCCACTCCATCCCGCAGGAGCCCGACGGCACCCTGGTCAGCGGACTGGGCAAGCCGGTGAGCGCGGGGTGCGTGCGACTCGCCAAGCGAGAAGGCGCGATTCGTCTACACCTGGGCGGTGACGGGCACGAAGGTCGTCGTGAAGAGGTAGCGGCCTCTACGCGTATCGGATCGAGCGGCTCCCGGGCTCGATCTCGCCGATCTCCCAGACCTTCTCGCCTGAGGCGCGCAGCTCCACGGCGGCGTCGGCGGCGTTCTTCGCGTCGAGCACGATACAGAATCCCACGCCCATGTTGAAGGTGCGGAACAGCTCCTCGTCATCCAGGCGGGTGGCCTGGGCAAGAGCCTCGAAGATCGCGGGACGCGGCCATGCCTCGCGGTGGACGACCGCGTCGACCCCGTCGGGAAGACACCGGTCGAGGTTCTCCGTGATGCCTCCACCGGTGATGTGGGCCATGCCCTTGACCTTCGCGCCCGACCTCAGCAGGGCCCGAGCACCGACTTCACGTAGATCCGGGTCGGCTCCAGCAGGACGTCGGCGAGAGTGCGACCGCCAAGATCGAGGCGCGGGAGCGTCAGCTCGTCTTCGTGTCCTTCGACCATCACGCGCCTGATCAGGGAGAAGCCGTTGGAGTGGACGCCGCTCGACGCCAGACCGAGCACCGTGTCGCCCGGCTCGATGGTCGAGCCGTCGATCATCTTCGGGCGGTCGACCACGCCGACACAGAAGCCGGACAGGTCGTAGTCATCGGCCCCCATGGTGCCGGGATGCTCCGCCATCTCGCCGCCGATCAACGCGCAGCCGGACTGCCGGCAGCCCTCGGCGACGCCTTCCACGATCGCGGCGATACGCGCCGAGTCGACGCGCCCGGTCGAGACGTAGTCGAGGAAGAACAGGGGCTCGGCTCCCGTGACCAGGATGTCGTTGACGCACATCGCCACGAGGTCGATGCCCACGGTGTCGTGCCGGTCGAGTAGCTGCGCGAGCTTCAGCTTCGTGCCCACTCCGTCGGTGCCGGAGACCATGACCGGCTCCGCCATGTGCTTGAAAGCGGCTGCCGAGAACAGCCCGCCGAAGCCGCCGATGTCGCCGATGACCTCGCGGCGATAGGTGGAGCGCACGGAATCGCGGATCGCCTCGACCGCTATGGCGCCCTCGCCGGTGTCGACGCCGGCGTCGCGATAGGAGACCGGTGTGTTCTCGTCACGGTCGGGCATGGCTTCTCCCGCTCTCCATCGGGTCCGGCGCGACTACGCAGCGATTGTCGCACACGCGCCTCGCGCCTACTCGAAGCGACCGAGCAGCGTCTGGCCGCCGTAGACCTGTTGCCCGAATCCGACGCTCCAGGCAACGTCCGAGTCGAAGATGATGACGTCGACCTGGCTCCCGCGCTTGATGAAGCCGAGCTTGTCGCCCGTCTTCAGCACGTCGCCCTCGTGGGCGAGGATGTCGATCTTGTTGACGAACTTGTCGGCTATCTCGACCACAGCGATATCGGGCGTCCCGCCGCCCTGGATGACCACGGTGTTGCGCTCGTTCTGCAGGTGGAACGCGGCAGCGAAGTTGTCGAACGGCCTGCGCAGGAACGCGATCCGGATGTACTCGGAGAGGTCGACCATCGGAAGGTTCGCGTCGGCCTTCGTGTAGCGCTGCGCCGTGACGGTTCCGGCCACCGGCGCGTAGTTGAAGTGCACGTCGAAGGGCGACATGTACATGCCGACGATCCATCCGCTGCGCCCTGCGGTCTGCGGCAGCTCGGCGATCTCGGTCAGCTCGATCCGTCGCCCCAGCTTCTCGGAGTAGACCGCCCCGTCCTCGAACCGCTTGATGTAGACGATCTGGCCGTCCGCGGGCGAGATGATCGCGTCTGCCTCGCGCGACTCGGGGGTCCGAACGGGGTCGCGATAGAACCACACGAAGCGATTGAGCAGATAGAGAGCGGTCAGAACGACCACGATCGTCGCGGCGATGGCGAGCAGCCAGGTCATCGTTCTCCTCATCGGCGGGTCCTCGCGCGGATGCACTCCGACAGATTCTAGCGGGTCGGTCCTCGGCGAATATGCCGGCCCCTACGGCGCTATGCCGCGCAGCTTCTCCCACTCGGCCGCGGTGGTCCCCACCCAGTCATACAGGCTCGCTCCGACGCATCCGCTCTCACCCGCCGCTCGCGCGAACTCGCCGACCTCGGCCGCGTTGGACTTGTGGGCCAGCCCCCCGATCAGGTGGATGGGGATGGTCGCGCAGCCCGGTTGCGCGCGGATGATCTTGATGTTGCCCGTGACATCCACGGCGACCTTTGCCGGCCCCTTGCCGTGGTACGTGTAGTAGCCCATCGGCAGGATCACGTCGTAGGTCCGCGCGACCATCGTGTAGGGGAAGGCGTCCCAGTAGCCCGTCTCGCGCGCCAGACCGACGGGCGACGGGATTATCGCGCCCAGCGGATAGGCGCGACCCGCTGCCGCCCGTATCTTGAGCGAGAGGCTCTCCAAGGCGACGATGCGGTCGCTCTCCGGCTTGACCGCGTTCGATTCGATGTCGAGCGCGAAGCCGTCGAAGGACTGGCCGTCGGCCGTTCGGAACCCGATGGCTTGGACCACCCGGTCGAGGTCCATCGCCTCGTCCTTGAAGTAGGGCAGGTACCAGGCGACGACGCGCATCCCGCGGGCGTGAGCCTCGCGGATGAAGGTCCCGGTCGCGCCCACGTCCTTGAATGCCGCCGTCGCGTGCGAGTTACCGGTCTGGAGGAAGAGCGTACGGACTCCATGGGACGCCATGTCCTCGACCGCGGCCCGCGGGTCGTCCCAGGCCCGCTTGTCGAAGATGTCGACCCAGGTGCCCAGGCCCCGGTACGCGGCGATCGAGGGCGCGTCATGTGCGGGCGGCGCCGGCGCGGGAGTTGCGGCAGAGGACCCGTTGAAGAGCGCCGCGGCGTCGATCGCGACGGTCAGCGCGACCACGAGGGCAGCGACGGTCATGAGTGCGGCGCGGCCGACCGGAGGTCGCGGCGGCCGGCTCGCGGGTTCGTCCGACACGCTCACTTCTCCTTGAGGTACTTCCAGGTGACGTAGGGGAACTTCGGCACGTAGTAGCCGGCCAATCCCGCGATCGAGCGTGCCAAGCTCGGTGCCATGGGAGGCACCGGGCGCGGGGAGAAGATGCCGGTGCGGTAGGCGTTGTCGAGCGCCGCGTAGGTCGGGACGAGCCCGACTTGGTGGTAGAGGGCCCACACGTCGTCTGCGGCGGTGTGAGTCATCATCTCCCGCGGCAGATCGGCGACTTGGGAGACGGTCTCGTAGATCGTCTCCAGATCCGGGATCCAGCCCTCGAGCGCGACCCGGTACCGCATCGCGTTGTACGCCTCGCGGTCGAAGGGCAGGTCGGTATCGAGTGCGGCTATCTCGCGGATCGCGCGCGCGAGCACGCGCACGCGCTTCAGGTCCCAGACGGGGTCGAGCAGGCGCACC
Organism: uncultured Coriobacteriia bacterium; assembly: GCA_963726435.1. Taxonomy (GTDB): domain Bacteria; phylum Actinomycetota; class Coriobacteriia; order Anaerosomatales; family PALSA-660; genus PALSA-660. The sequence continues at coordinate 303,584 of CAVSCJ010000004.1, read as the reverse complement.
TCGATCGTACCCAGCCGCTTGCTCACGATGAGGTCCTGGAAGCGCGCGGTCGGGTCAGACCCGAGCGGCCCGATGGCGAACCCGCGCCGCCCACCTGTAGGACTGGCCGAACCGCTCTCCCCCGGACGCCGGCGAGTCGGCGGATAGCAGGGCCAGAAGCGGAAGCGCGTGTCCGAGGTTGCGGTACGCTCGCTCCCGGTCCGGCGCGCCGACGTGGAACTGCAACGCGGCGACGTTGGTGGGAGAGTCGTTCTGCAGGAGGTGGCCGAGCGGGACGAGCAGCCCGCGGCCGCCGACCGCTCGCACCAACTCGCGCCTGCGCTGCGCGATCTCGTCGACCAGCGCGCCGGGATCGTCGTGGACTGTGGTCGAGATCTCGACGCAACTCATCAGCCCCTGCGACACGTCGTCGCCGCGGGCGAAGTTGCTCGCGGTGCGGGCGTAGTGGCGCTTCGGGTCCGACCAGGTCAGGCGGGCCAGGTACGACAGCGACCCCAGGTTCGGACGCGCGGGCTCGCAGACGAAGACCTCCTCCTCGAGCCCCAGGGTCACCCGGCCGCTCACGGGATCACGCCCCATAGCCTCGTGGAGAGCGCGCCTCCGAGCGCAGAGAGCGCCGGCACGAGCATGAGCGCCACGGCTCCGGCAGCCAGCCACCCGGTGCCACGATGCACCTGCCTGCCTACGTAGGCACCGGCGAGTGCAGGAAGCGCATAGCCGAAGGCGAGGCCCGTGAGGGCCCAGGCCACCAGGTACTCCGGTCTCGCGGACGTTCCCGCGACCCGGACGCCGTCGCCGACGGCCCAGCCGAGCACTACCACGGCGCTCGACCACCAGAATCGCCCTCGAGGGGCCCCACCGTAGCCGGAAAGCGCGGCGGCGACTGCGGCCGACAGAGCCGCGGCGACCAGGTGGAACTGCAGACCCATCGCAACGCCCGCGAGGATCGGCACAGCCACGCTGCCCGCTCCGCTCAGCATACCGGCTTCTCGAGCGCCATCTTGCCCCGGCGGACCTCGTCGGGGATCTCGATGGGGTATTCGCCGGTGAAGCAAGCCATGCAGTAGCGCTCGGCGCGGCTGACCGGTGGACGCAACCATGTCCTCGACGGGCAGGTAGGCGAGCGAGTCGGCTCCGATGTGCTCGCGGATCTCCTCGACGGAGTTGCTGGACGCGATGAGCTGCTGCTGAGTATCCGTGTCGATGCCGTAGAAGCACGGCCACTGGACCGGAGGGCTCGTGATCCGCATGTGGACCTCGGTGGCTCCCGACTCGCGGAGCAGGGCGACGAGCTTGCGCGTAGTGTTGCCGCGCACTATGGAGTCGTCGACCACCACGATGCGCTTGCCTTCGAGCGCGTGCCGCATCGGATTCAGCTTGAGCCGGATGCCCTGCTGGCGCAGGGTCTCGCTCGGGTTGATGAACGTGCGCCCCACGTAGCGGTTCTTCGCCAGGCCTTCACCGAAGGGGATCCCACTCTCGATCGCGTAGCCCGTGGCCGCCGGGGTCCCCGAGTCGGGAACGCCGATCACCAGGTCTGCGTCCACGGGCGCGAAGCGCGCGATGGCCGCGCCCATCTTCTGACGCGCGACGTACAGGGTGCAGTCGTACATCGAGGAGTCGGGGCGCGCGAAGTAGACGAACTCGAAGATGCAGAGCGCCTCGCGCCCGCGGGGGACCGCCTGCTCGGATTCCAAGCCCGCGGCGGAGATCTTGATCAACTCGCCCGGCCCGACTTCGCGAACGATGGTCGCTCCGATGATGTCCAGCGCACAGGTCTCGGATGCCACGACCCAGTGGCCGGCCGGCAGCTGCCCGAGGACTAGGGGACGCACGCCGTTCGGGTCGCGGAAGGCGTAGAGCGCCTCCTCGGTGATCATCACCACCGCGTAGGCCCCGGTGATGAGCTTCATCGCCTCGCGGATCCCGCCGCGGATAGAGTTGTGCTCCTGCGTGAAGTGGTTGATGAGCGTGGCCATGACCTCGGAGTCGGTCGTGGACCGGAAGCGGATGCCGTGCGTCTTGAGCCGGTCTCTCAGCACGACGGTGTTGACCAGGTTGCCGTTGTGAGCGAGCGCGATCGTGTTCGGCCCGATCGAGGAGAGCATGGGCTGCGCGTTCTCCCAACTCGACGAAGAGCCGGTGGTCGAATAGCGCGTGTGGCCGACGCCGATGTGGCCGTCAAGGGTCGAGAGGTCCGACTCCTTGAACACCTGCGGCACCAGTCCGAGCTCCTTGCGAAGTGTCATCGTGTGGCCGTCGGCCACCGCGATGCCCGCCGACTCCTGCCCGCGATGCTGCAGCGCGTGGAGACCGAAGTAGATCAGCCGCCCGACCTGCTCGCCCGGCGCATAGACGCCGAAGACCCCGCACGCCTCCTCGGGGCGGTCGGGGCGTTCCGTGTCGGTCGGTCCTTCCACGGTCGGCGCTATCCCTCCACGAGTTCCTCGGGCTGCGGAACGTCCCCGGCCACCAGCTGCTCCAGCGTCGGCCCCCAGGCCGCCGCGAGCTCGCCGAGCGTCAGGTCGAGCTTGTCCTCGACGACGAGGCGGTCGCCGCCGACCTCGCCGATCACGCTGAAGGGTACACCTCGCGACACGAACAGGTCCGTGAGCGACTCGGCATCGCCCTCGGTGCAGGTGACGACGATGCGTCCCTGCGTCTCGGAGAAGAGCGAGGATGCCGGCGCGAGATCGTCGTCGAGGGCGACCGTTGCGCCCAGACCTCCAGCTATGGCGGCCTCGGCCAGCCCCACGGCCACGCCGCCCTCGGAGCAGTCGTGCGCGCTGCGGACCAGATCCGCCTCGATGGCCGCGAGCAGAGCCTCGTGGATCTCGCGCTCGTCGGCGATGTCGATCGCCGGCGGCATCCCGGCGATGACGCCGTGGATCGTGGACAGGTATTCGCTGCCGCCCAACTCGTCGGCTGTCTCTCCCAGCAGAACGACCACGTCGCCGGCCTGCTTGAAATGCATCGTCATCCTCTTGCCGGCGTCCTGCAGCACGCCGACGAGGCCCACGACCGGCGTCGGGTAGATCGGAGAGCCGAACGACTCGTTGTAGAAGCTCACGTTGCCCGAGATGACCGGGACCTCGAACGCCTTGCAGGCGTCGGCTATGCCGCGGACCGCCTCGTGGAACGTCCAGAACACCTCGGGCTTCTCGGGGCTGCCGAAGTTGAGGCAGTCGGTGATCGCCGCGGGACGTCCGCCGGCGCAAGCGACGTTGCGCGCAGCCTCCGCGAAGGCGATCTGCGCCCCCACGTAGGGGTCGAGGTAGCAGTAGCGGCCGTTACAGTCCGAGGAGACCGCGATCGCGCGCTTCGTGCCCGCTATGCGGATGACCGCGGCGTCGCCGCCAGGCAGAACGAGGGTGTTGAGCATGACCTGCTGGTCGTACTGGCGGTAGATCCAAGCGCGCGAGCACACGTTCGGGCTAGCGAGCAGGCGCAGGAGGGCGGCGCCCAGATCCTCGAGCGTGCTCGGATGCGTCAGAGTCGAGGGGTCGAACGCGCGCACCTCGTCGAGATAGTCCGGACGGGTCATCGCGGGGTCGTAGACGGGCGCATCGGAGGCGAGCGTGGCGGCCGGCATGTCGGCCACGACCTCGTCGCCTTCACGGACGACGAAGCGGCCGCTGTCCGTGACCTCCCCGATCACGGTCGAGCGAAGGCCCCACTTCTCGCAGACGGCCTGCGCGGCGGCCAGGTCGCCCGGCTCTACGACGGCGAGCATACGCTCCTGCGACTCGGACACCATGAACTCGAAGGGCTGCATCCCGTCCTCGCGCGCAGGGATCTTCGTGACGTCGATGTCGAGCCCGACACCGCCGCGCGACGCCATCTCGGAGGCGGAGGACGTCAGTCCCGCGGCTCCCAGATCGCCAAGGCCCACCAGCAGCTTCGCCTCGAGCAGCTCAAGGCATGCCTCGATGAGCAGCTTCTCCTCGAATGGATCGCCGACCTGCACGGACGGGCGCTTGTCCTCGGCCTTCTCGTCGAACTCCTGACTGGCCAGAGTGGAGGCACCGCCGATGCCGTCGCGACCGGTGGTCGAACCGATGAGCAGCACGAGATTGCCCGCCCCGGAAGCGACCGCGGAGGTCAGATTCTCCTCGCGCATGAGCCCGATCGACATCGCGTTGATAAGGCAGTTGCCCTCGTAGGCCGCATCGAAGTAGACCTCGCCGCCGACCGTGGGGACGCCGATGCAGTTGCCGTATCCGCCGATGCCCGCGACCGCGCCCTCGAACAGGTAGCGCTGGCGCGCCTTGTCGAGGGTGCCGAACCGAAGCGAGTCGAGAGAGGCGATCGGCCGCGCGCCCATCGTGAAGATGTCGCGGATGATCCCGCCGACGCCGGTCGCCGCGCCCTGATAGGGCTCGATGGCGCTCGGGTGGTTGTGCGACTCCATCTTGAAGGCGACCGCCCAGCCGTCCCCGACCGATATGACGCCCGCGTTCTCGCCCGGGCCCTGCAGCACGTACGGCCCGGTCGTCGGGAACATGCGGAGCGCCTTCTTGGAGTGCTTGTAGCTGCAGTGCTCGCTCCACATCAGCGAGTACATGTAGAGTTCGGTCACCGTGGGAGTGCGGCCCAGTATCTCGACGACCTTGTCGTATTCGGCGACCTTGAGGCCCAGTTCGACGGCAAGCTGCGGGGCGACTTCGGCCGTCAGATCGTCACGCATTCGTAGTGCTCCTCGCGATCGCAGGGTCTTCCTCACCTTCGATGCCGGCGGCCTCGGCAAGAGCCCGGAACCGCGCCTCGAGCCGTGCCTCGAGCCGGCCGTGTGTCGGGAAGACCACGCGCAACAGGTATGCCAGCTGCTGGGCGACGATCGGGACGGTGAGAAGCGGGTACGAGTTCGCCCATGGCATCAGCGAGCTCAAGGACGGCACTTGGGCGACCGCGTAGAGCGCCACGTAGAGCGCCTGGGGAACGATGTAGGCCCACCTTCCCTCGACGACACCGGCGTAGTCGGTAGCAGGCCGACGCATGGCGTCGAGAACGAGAAAGGCGGCCGCCAGAGCGTCGAGCAGCACAAGAAGCACGAGCAGGTACATCCCCGGGCCGACGAGCCCGATGGTCTCTCCCACTGTCTCTACACCCCCGCCATGTGCGCGACTATCGACGTGAAGAAGTGCTGGCCGTCGGTCCCGTTCGCCTCGGGGTCGACCACGCGCTCCGGATGAGGCATCAGCCCGAAGACGTTGCCGCGCTCGTTGCAGATGCCGGCGATATCGTCGGCCGCGCCGTTGGGCGCGCTGCCCCCGGGAGCCCGCGTACCGTCCGGCTCGCAGTAGCGGACGACCACCTGACCGTTCGCGTCGAGGCGCGCGAGCGTCTCGGCGTCGGCCGTGAAGTTGCCCTCGTTGTGGTTGATCGGGATGCGGACGACCGTGCCATCGGGCAGGTCGACCCAGGGGCAGATGTTGCGCTCCACGCGAAGCGGGACCGTCTCGCAGATGAACTTCAGGCCGCGATTGCGCAGCATCGCTCCGGGCAGCATGTGCGCCTCGGTGAGTATCTGGAATCCGTTGCAGACGCCCAACACTGGACCGCCGCGCTCCGCGAAGCGCACGACCTCGCCCATGACTGGTGAGAAGCGTGCCACGGCGCCGGTGCGGATGTAGTCGCCGTAGGAGAACCCTCCCGGCAGAACGATCGCGTCGAAGCCGGACAGGTCGGTGTCGCCGTGCCAGATGTAGCCGACATCGAGGCCGAGGTAGCGGCACGCGATGATGACATCCTGCTCGCAGTTGGAGCCGGGGAAACGGACGACGCCGAACCTCATCAGGCTGTCACCGCTTCCTCGGACTCGACGATGCGGTACTCCTCGATGACGGGGTTGGCGAGCAGCCTGTCGCACATCTCGGAGACGCGGGCCAGCTCGTCCGGGCCGTCGGAGACATCGAGGCGGATGTACTTGCCGATCTTCACGCTCTCGACCTCGCCGTACCCGAGGTTCGCCAGGGCGCGCTCTGCCGTGGCGCCGGGGGGATCGAATATGCCCTTCTTGTATGTCACGAAGATCTCGTAGCGTGCCATGTCCTCCCTTTCACGCGCCGTCTGTCGCGTCGTCCCCGTCGGTCTTCACCGGTTCGAAGGGCACCGTCGCCCCGAGCAACGCATCGGCTGTCGCGGCCGCGGCGGACCGCTCGTCGCCGCGCGGCGAGCCGTCGTCGCGCCTGTAGCGGTGCAGGACCACGCGCACCACCTGCAGGCCGGCCATGCTGCCGAAGAACACGAAGATGCCGGGCCAGGCGCTCGCGGGGATCTCGCGGGTGTCCGCGGTCGTGGCCTCGGCTCCGGGCGCGGTCTCGATGCGCACCATGTCGACCAGGCTCCACGCGAAGAGCCCGATGCCTACCAGCGCTGCGACGAGCAGGAGAGTCTCGACCACGCGCAGCGCCCAGTAGGGACGGGCGCCCTTCGCATGCTCAGGGGAGTGCCCGCTCACTTCTCACCCGGCTCGGGCGGATCTTCCGATCCGTTGGCGGGCCCGGCCTTCTTGGAGCCGCCCCCCTTCGCGGTCTTCGACGGCTGGACCTTCTCGGGCTTCCCGCCCTTGCGTGAGGCCTCGATCGCGGCCTCGCGGGCCTTGCGGATGGGCCTGAACTCGAGGTAGAACGCGCCCGCCATCGCCGCGGCCCAGAGCCCCCATAGGACCGGGACGTACGGGGAGTAGGGCGCAGCGGCCGCAAGGGCCGCCGCGTCGATCGTCGCGGTCGTCGCCCCCGACGCCGCCGCTGCCAAAGCCGCCGCCGCGTCGGAGGCCTGCTTGGCTGAGTTCTGCAGCAACAGGATGCCTACGGCGATGAAGAGCGACAGGCCCCACAGTACCCACCAGATCCTGCGCAGTTGTTTCATCCGGGGCGTGGCCACGAACGCCGGTGCGGTGCTCGCCCCCGGGGACGGGTTCCACCACTTCCGCTTCTTCGCCGCTGCCTTCTTGGGCGAATCGGCGGGAGTCAGGTCCGCGATGCCGCGCTTCGGCTTGGACGCCGACGCGCTGCGGCGGGTCTTGCCCTTCTGGTCGACCTTGTAGCGGTCGTTGTACGGGCTTCGTGTCGCCACTTTCTCACACGCCTCGTTCCGGTTCGAAGGTGAGCCCCGTGATCAGCTCATAGGCCTTGATGTAGTTCTCGCTGGTCTGCGCCACGACATCTGCAGGCAGCGCGGGGGGCGGAGGTGTCTTGTCCCAGCCGCTGTCCGTCAGCCAGTCACGGACGTACTGCTTGTCGAACGATGGCTGTGAGCGCCCGGGCTCGTAGGTCGCGGCCGGCCAGAAGCGAGATGAGTCGGGGGTCAGCACCTCGTCCACGAGCGTGACGACGCCGTCGATGAGGCCGAACTCGAACTTGCTGTCTGCGATGATGATCCCGCGCTGCGCGGCGTGGTCGCGAGCTGCGGAGTACAGCGACACCGACGCCTCTTGGAGCGCGTCGCCGTGCTCCTCCCCGACGATCTCGAACATACGATGCACGGAGATGTTCTCGTCGTGAGTCCCTGCCTCCGCCTTCGTCGAGGGCGTGAACATCGGCTGGGGCAGGCGAGCGGACTCGGACAGGCCCGCGGGCAGGCGCATACCGCACACGGTGCCCTCGCGCGCATACTCCGCCCAGCCGCTCCCGGCCAGGTAGCCGCGCACGATGCACTCGACCGGGAAGACCTCGGCCTTCCGAACGAGCATGAACCGGCCCGCGAGCCAGTCGGCGTGTTTCGCGAAGTCCTCGGGGAGGTCCTCCACGTCGGCCGAGAGCAGATGGTTGGGAACGACGTCGCTCGAGCTGTCCGAACCAGTACAGGGAGAGCTTCGTGAGCACCTCGCCCTTGTGCGGGATCGGATCGGGCAGCACGACGTCGAAAGCGCTGATGCGGTCGCTGGCTACCAGAAGGAGCCGGTCGCCGAGATCGTAGATGTCACGGACCTTGCCGCGGGCGTCCGGGCGGATGTCCATAGGTTCGGTCAACTGAGGTCCCTTTGCGTCGTGGCACGTCGGAGCCGATACGTCGGCGCCATCGTGTCTCGACGAGGCTGGGGCGGGGGCGCCGCTGCGTGGGGACATTGTAGCGGTTGGATGCCTCCGGCGCGTTTCGCGTCCGGCCGCAGCGCTCGGCCCTCCGGCCCTCCTAGAACCAGCCGAATACCAGCGTCCCCATGGCGTAGACCCCGTGCCCGAGAGTGAGGGCGATGAGCGTGAAGGCGATAGCTCTGTGCGTCCTCCACTGCGTCCGACCGAACTTGATGATCTTGAGGCCGACGAGGGCCTCGAAGACCAGCAGCAGGAACGCCACGATCCCCGCCACCGCCACGATGTAGAGAGGCTGGAACACCACTTCGATCATCTCCCTTCCGCGTCGGGCTGCGGGAACTCCAGCGATGCCACGAACCGCTCGCGGAACTCGGGACGGCCCGCGAGTACGACGGTACGTACCCGCCGTGCAAGGCTGTCTGCTTCACGGCGCGCCACGCTGGAGAGAAGCATGGCCGAGGCCCCCGAGAGCGCCGCGTTCCCCGCGAGTGTGACCCGCTCCGTCCAGTCGAGTGGCACCACGCCGATCGCGGCGAGCGAGGCCGGACGCAGGTGCGACCCGAAGCCGCCCGCGACCAGGATCTCAGCGACCCCCTCGGCAGGCCTGCCGGCCTCGTCGAGCACCGTGGCGATCGCGGCCTGCACGGCTCCTTTGGCCAGCTGGGCCTGCCGGACGTCCTGCTGCGTGAGGGTCACGCCGGAGGCGACCTCGAAGGCACGGCCGGTAGGGGTCTCCACCACTCTCGTCGCGAGCGGCCCCTCCGGCTGGAGGCGACCGGTCGCGTCGAGGGCGCCGGTGTCGAGCAGCAGCGCCAGCAGATCGATGAGACCCGATCCGCAGAGGCCGCGCGGACGCTGCTCGCCGACGGTTCGGATCCCGAGGACGTCGCCGTCGAGCCATACCGTCTCGATGGCGCCGGGCTCCGCGCGCATCCCGCTCGAGAGCCCGTACGCCTCGAACGCCGGGCCCGCAGCGGCCGACGCGGCGTAGAGCTCCCCCTTGAGGCGAGCACGACCTCTCCGTTCGTCCCGAGATCCACCAGCACCGTGTCCCTCTTGCGGCCTGTCGAGGCCCGTGGCGATGAGAGCCGCGACTGTGTCGGCGCCGATGAAGGCCGAGACTTCAGGCCCGACGATCACGCTCGCATGACCGAGCACGTGGAGCTCGGCCGTGAACGTGTCGGTCAAGCGAGTCGGCCTGTGCACTCCGGGTGACGATGCGTCGGCGAGCATGCTGACGTCGGCGCCCGAGAAGAGGCGGAGCATCGCGGGATTGCCCACCACCACGATCTCGGACAGGACCCCGCCCGCCGCGGAAGCATCTTCGGTGAGCTCGAGGACGAGGTCCTCTATCGCGCGAGTGGCCGCGTTGCGGAGCGCCCGCGCGTCACCCTCCAACGCCCGCGAGACTCGGGACAGCACGTCGTGACCCCACGCGGCCTGCGGGTTGAGGCCGGCCGTCTCCCCCAGCACCCGCCCATCGGCGAGGTCGTGAAGGCGGACGGCTATGGTGGTCGTCCCGAGGTCGACCGCCGCGCCGAGTGCCCGGGCTCCGGGCAGCGTCACGACTCCGCGAGCGGCGGGCGGCTCGACTTCGCGCTCCGAGCCGACGCCGGAGACTTGAGAGCGTATCGCGCCCGCGCCGGACAGAACCTCGACGACCACCTCGCCCGGGCCCTCCACGCGCGCGCGACATGCGAGTCGCGTGCCCGCGCGGGCGGCCGCGCCGAGCGCCTGAAGCTCGTCCGTGTCCGGCGGGCGCACCGCCCCCGACGCCCTCACCCTGCACGAACCGCAGCGCCCCATCGCTCCGCATGGGGCTATCAGCGCGACGCCGGCTTCGGCAGCCGCCTCGTGCAGGGTCGCGCCGGGCGCCACTTCGGCTCTCCGGCCGCTGGGTTCGAACCGCACGCGGACACCGGGCATCTGGAAACCCCCCTCGTACGTCCAGTATCTCACCGGGGGAGCGAGGGAGACCCACTCGCCGGACCACGCATTCTTCTCAGGCGGAGCCCGTCGCGCTCCCGCCTCCGGAGGTCTCGGGAAGCACCTCGCCGGCGTCCTCTCCTACGGCCGCCTCCAGGCGCGCGACGTCGTCGCCCTCCAGGCCGTCATCGACACCGGCCTCTTCGTCGGACTCCTCGATGAGCGCCTTCTGACGCCGCCAGAGTTCGTGTTCCTCAGGCATGCCGAGCGGTGGCTCGTCAGCGTCCTCGTCCGAGCCCGTGACGCCCATGGCTCCGAACCCGACCGGGCCCTCGTCGACGGTGAGCATCATCTGGTCCGCGGGCTGCGAAACCTCCACGCCGTAGTCGTACGGAAGATCGTCGGGAGTCCCAGGCACGCCATCGTCGGCGACCAGGTCCTCGAGCACGTCGTCCGGGGCGATGGTGTCGTCCTCGTGCCGGACCTCGTGTCCGCTGTTGACGGGGATCAACACCCCGCCTTCACGCACGTACTCCTCGTCGCCGAACGGTCCATCACTCTCGATGCGCGGCATCCCTGGCCTCCTTCCGCAGAGAACGGCCCTCGGAGGGTATGTCCCCCTTCAAGCCGAGGTCCGCGCGCAGGCGCGGCAGGGCTTCCTCCATCGCGGCGACCCCCAGGTCGTAGGCCTCCTTCACGTGCAGGAAGTCCCACGGGACGATCGAGCCGACGGCGGGCGTCACGAGGAGATCCGGCTGAGGGCCCTCCGCCCGGCGTCGGCGCTGCACGATGTCCCACGACAACAGGAGCACCTCGCGCAGGTCGGCGGGCTCGGCCGCTTCCACCGGCGGCGGCATGAGGTCGATCCCCAGCACGTAGTCGGCTCCGAGATCGATCGTCGCCTGCACCGGGACGTTCACGAGCAGCTGACCGTCCACGAGGAGCCGCCCGTCGCGCCTCACCGGCTCGAAGAGCCCCGGGATCGCCGAAGACGCCACGATCGCCTCGCGCAGCGGGCCCGAGTCCATGACCAGTTCCTCTCCGGTGAGCAGGTCGCAGGCCAGCACCGCGAAGGGAAGACGGAGCCCGTCGAAGTCGCTCGAAGCCGTGACCTTCTCTATCAGCGCTCCCAACGGAGAGGAGTCGAGCAGACTGAGGCGGGACGACCACGCCGGTACCGCGATCTTGAGCCAGGATGCCTTCTGCAGCGCTTGGAGCATCTCAGCCGCAGGGACTCCCGCCGCGACGCCCGCGCCGACTATCGCTCCCGCGCTCACGCCGGCGACCACGTCGGGGACGATCCCTTCGCGCTCCAGCACCGAGAGGACGCCGAGGTGCGCGGCCCCGCGCATAGCGCCGCCGCCCAGAGCGAGCCCCAGTCGCAGCGGCGCCGATCCGGGCTTAGGCTTCGGAACACGCCTGAACCAGTCGCGGATCACTGTGGGCCTCCCCCCTGCCGGATCACGGTGGCGCCGGCGACCTTCAGCTCGCCGGCTGCTGGATGCCGATCAGGTTTCCCTCGCTGTCCTCGACCCAGGCCACCCAACCGACCATGTCGCCCATGAACTCCTTGGCCTTGAGTACCTTGCCGCCCGCTCCCGGGACGCGCGCGAGCATGGCGTCGATGTCGCCCTTCGCGCCGAGGAAGACCCTCGCCCCGTCGTGGCTCGGAGTCCCTCCGAGGTAGAGGTCCGCGCTGACAACAGGCGGCTCATCCGGGTTGCCGATAACGGCGACGGTGCCGTTGCTGCCCGGCATCATGATGACGCGTTTGCCGGTGACGTGTCCGTAGAACTCCATCGCCCGTTCCATGTCGATGACGGGGATGTCCGCCCATACGATGATGTCGCTCACGGGATGCCTCCAAGGGACTCCGGAGAAGATCGCCGAACCTAGTACCTACCCAGCCGCGGCATCGCTACCTTTGCCTCGGGGTAGACATATGGGTGAGGGAGCCCAGCACTGGCCGAGGGGAGGTGTCGAAGATGCAGGAGCAGGCACCGCAGAAGGAGATGGAGATCGGCGTCATCACGCACTACTGGGCCCACATCGGCGTGGCCGGAGTCCGCCTTGAAGCACCGATCGACGTCGGCGACAACATCCACGTGTCGGGTCATTCAGAGGACTTCGAGCAGACCGTGGATTCCATCGAGGTCGATCACCGCAAGGTGCTTCACGCCGATGCCGGCACGGAGGTCGGTATCGCCATGACGGAGCACGTGCACGAGAACGACCGCATATACAGGGTCTAGGCCCGGTCGCCGCCCGCCGCCGCGTCGAGTGCGGCGTAGTGCATCGGATAGTGGTCGAAGGCATCGATCCCGATGGCCTGCCACGGCGCGTTCCCCTCGAGCCAAGCAGGGTCGAGCGCAGCCGTCGAGCCTGCGCGCGCGTTGACCTCCTCGTCCGAGAGTTGCTCGACCTCGTGGATCAGAGCAGCGAACACGTCGGTGGCGCGACGCAGCACTGCCTTCGGCTTCATCTTGGCCGCGTCTTCCCACACCTGCTCGTTGAACGCCTCCCAGCCATCGCGGTCCCGGGAGAGAGCGGTCGTCGATCCGTGGCGCGCTGAGATCAGGCGCTGCACGATGAGGTCGTCGTAGGCGGTCACGTGGGCCACGATGTCCTTGACGGAGTGTGTCGACCCGGGCACTGGCGCGGTGAGGGCGTCGACGGGGACGGCCTCCAGCTTCTCGTCGAAGATCGCGCGCGAGTGCTTGAGAGTTGCCACCAACTCGTCCCGCGTCATCGGAAGCGTCCTCCTTCGCATCGGGCTGCGGCGTCGCCGGCCGCAGGAGGAGGATACCCGTATGCGGGCGCGCCCCGCGGGTAGACTCAAGACATGGGTCCGATCACGAACATCTACTCTCACTCCTCTCCGTTCCACGACATCCACGTCGATGAGATCGGTCACCTGCGCATCCTCCGTTTCGCGCGAAACCGCCAGTCCACGATGTTCCTCGACGCGCCGTTCGACACCGATCTGGAGTACGCCTCATACCTGCACACGCCGCTCGCGATCAAGCCCGACTCCGCGCGGACTCTGGTCATCGGGCTCGGAGGGGGCAGCGTTGTGAAGCGCATGTGGCGCGACTACCCCGCTATGCGACTCGACGTCGTCGAGATCGACCCGGAGATCGTGGAGGTAGCACACCGTTTCTTCGCGCTGCCGGAGGACGAGCGGATCCAGGTCGTCATCGGGGACGGCCGCGAGTTCGTGGATCGGACGCCCGAGAACTACGACATCGTGATCGTCGACGCCTTCGACGAGGACCGCGTGCCGCGCCGGCTCACGACCGAGGAGTTCATGCGCTCTGCGCGCGACAGACTGGCTCCGGACGGCGTCATCGCCTACAACTTCATCGGCCACCTCGGTGGCGACCGGAGCAAGCCGTTCCGCGGCCTCTACCGGACACTCCGCAACGTGTGGCGGCGCGTGTGGGTGTTCGCGATCGACGAGGGGGTGCTCTCCGAGGGCTCGAACCTCGTGCTGGTGGCATCCGACGCGGAGGTGTCCGACGACCAGCTGCGCTCGCGCTTGGCGGACCGGGTGGGCGGACTGGTGACGGTCCCCGCGTTCCACCGCTTCGGGGAGGACCTCTACGGTGGCGAGATCCGGACCGGCGACGTGGCGATCATCAGCGACCCGCCCGGATTCCGATCGGGGCCCGCGAGCGCCTAGAACTCCAGCGTCTCGAGCCGCTCGAAGAGCACGCCTGCCCGCGCCAGGAACGCCTGCGGATCGAAGCATGCGTCGAGCACTTGGGGCGTGAGGGCCGCCGCCCCGGGATCGGCCTCGAGCCGCTCCCGGAAGGTCGGGCCGCCGCGTGCCTGCTGCAGGTCGTCCCACACCTTCATCGCGTTGCACTGCACGAGCGCGTACGCGTCCTCGCGCGACATCCCCGCGTCCACGAGCGCGAGCAGGACCCGCGAGCTGTAGACGAGCCCGCGCGTCTTGTCCAGGTTCGCCAGCATGTTCTGCGGGTAGACGACCAGCCCGTCGAGGATCCACTCGAGCTTGCCGAGCAGGTAGTCGAGCGCGATGAAGCTGTCGGGAAGCACCACGCGCTCCGCGGACGAGTGCGAGATGTCCCTCTCGTGCCACAGCGCGACATCGTCGAGGCCCACCTGCGCGTTGGCCTTCACCACGCGCGCGAGCCCGCACACGCGCTCGGCCGTTATCGGGTTGCGCTTGTGCGGCATCGCGGACGAGCCCTTCTGCCCCTTGGCGAAAGGCTCCTCGACCTCGAGCGTGTCCGACTTCTGCAGGGCCCGGACCTCGGTGGCGATCGATTCCGCGGTGGCGGCGACGATCGCTAGCACCGCAAGGACGTGCGCGTGCCGGTCGCGCGCGACGACCTGCGTCGATAGCGGGTCGGGAGTCAGGCCCAGCTTCTCGCAGACGTAGGTCTCCACGGACGGGTCGATGTTCGAGTAGCTGCCCACAGCGCCCGAGATCGCGCCGCACGCCGCGAGCTTGCGGGCCTCGAGCAGACGCTGCTCGCTCCTCTTGAGCGCCCAGGCCCAGGCGCCGAACTTCATGCCGAACGTCATCGGCTCCGCGTGGATGCCATGGGTGCGGCCGACGCACAGCGTGTCCTTGAACTCGAACGCTCGTCGCTTGCAGATGCGGCCAAGCCGCCGGACGTCCTCGACGACGATGTCGATCGCCTGCGTCATCTGCAGGCACAGCGCCGTGTCGCCCAGGTCGGAGGAGGTCATTCCGTAGTGGACCCACTTCGACGGCTCGCCGATGTGCTCGGCCATGTTCGTGAGGAATGCGATGACGTCGTGGTTGAGCGTGGCCTCGAGCTCGTCGATGCGCTCGACCTCGAAGGCGGCCCGCTCGCGGATCTGAGCGGCCTCCTCACGCGTGATGCCGATGGCGCCGAGTTCAGCCTGCGCCTCGCACGCGAGAAGCTCGATCTCCTTCCAGATCCCGAACTTGTTGGCCGGGGACCAGATGGCGCCCATCTCGGGCCGGGTGTACCGATCGATCATGGGATGCCCCTTCGGCGGCGCCGGAACGTCACAAGAGCATTATCGCAGGTAGGCGCGCGGAGGACGCAGTCCTCGCCGCGATCCGGGCCCGGCGCTGACGCCGTCCGCCGGATCCGCCAGCGGAGGCCTCGCGCCAATGGCAGAGCCTCGGCTCGAGACGACCATCCACTACATCGACTGGTTGCCGCCGCGTTAGCCGTCCTGCTGCTGTTCCCGTTCCACACAGGTCGCGTCTTCAACGCGGCCGACCCCTTCTACGTGAAGGGGCTCGTGACGTCCGTGCCGCTCGCCTACGTGCTGAGCTTCATCGACCGCTGGCACATGCCGCTGCTGTTCCTGCTCGCGGGCGCGTCGACCTTCCTGGCGCTCAGGAAGCGCACCACGCGCGAGTACCTGGGAGAGCGTGTGAAGCGGCTGCTCGTGCCCTTCGCGTTCGGCGTGGCTCTGCTCATCCCGCCGCAGACGTTCGTTGGAGCCGGATTCAACTCCGGGTACGCTGACGGCTTCATCCACTACATCACGAGCGGCGACTTCCTCGTCCTGGAACATACGCGACGGTGGCGACTACTTCGGCGGCTTCCGGGATCGGCGCAGTCTGGTGGTTCGTGCTCTGGCTGTTCCTGGCTGTCTCTGCTCGCCCTGCCGCTGAGCCGCTTGGGCCCGCAGAATGACAAGACGCCGAACGTGACCGCCAGCACGTAGACCATCCACAACTGCGGTCCAGGTAAGCACTGTCAAGCGCTGGGCGACTCGACTTGCGAAGCCGGTGTCGGTCGGCTGCTGCCGCCGGCGCTCATCTGGTTCGCCGAAGGCGCCTGCCCCGACATCGTCCGGCAAGAACCCCGTCTACTCCACACCAAGCCCAGCTGGCCGGCGTCGGTCTTCGCGCTCGGCTTCATAGCGATGGCCGACCCGCGCCTTCGCAGGATCGTCCCCGGCAATCGGTACTGCGCGTCTGCGCCGCGCTCGCGATCGCCATGGCGTTCGCGATGTCCGAGGCGGCGTACGTGGCGAGCTGGCCGAACTGACTCGCGTTCGATGCAGTGACTTCCCGGCACCCCTCTTTGGGGTCTCTTCGCGGCGAATTACGCTCGGATTCCTCGGCATCTGGCTCTCGATCGTCGGGCTGCTCGGTCTCGGCAAGCGGCACTTGGACAGGCCGTCCCCGACGCTCGCCTACCTGGCAGAGGCCTCGTACCCGGTCTACATCTTCCACCAGACCGTGATCGTGCTCCTCGCCGCGTCGATAGTGACGCTGCCGGTCGTGTGGCCGGTCCAGTGGGCCGCTCTGCTCGTCGCGTCGGTCGCCCTCACGTTCGGCGCGTATGCAGTTGTCCCGGCGCCTCGTGCCGGTGCGGTTCATGCTCGGCATGAAGCCCGCGAAGGGGTGAACGCCGACACCGTCATCGCGACGCACGCGCTCACCAAGCGCTACCGCGACGTCCTCGCTGTCGACGGGCTCGACCTCGACGTGCGCCGGGGCGAGATCTACGGCTTCCTCGGCCGCAACGGCGCCGGCAAGACGACCACGATCCGAATGCTGCTGGGGCTGATCCGCCCGAGCGCGGGCGACGTGACCGTACTGGGACGCCGCATCGTCCCGGGCGAGACGTCAGTGTGGGGAGACGTCGGCTTCCTTGTCGAGTCCGCGAGCGCCTACCCGAACCTCACCGTGCGCGAGAACCTCGACATCCAGCGGCGGCTGACGGGTGCGCCGCGTGCCGCCGTCGGCGAGGCGATCGAGCGTCTGCGCCTCTCGGAGTACGCGGACCGGCGGGCAGGGCGTCTCTCGCTCGGCAACAAGCAGCGCCTCTCGCTCGCCCGGGCGATGCTGCACAAGCCGGACGTGCTCGTCCTCGACGAACCCGCGAACGCGCTCGACCCGGCAGGCATCGTCGAGATACGCGAGATGCTGCGCTCGCTCGCCGACGAGCAGGGCGCCACGGTCTTCATGTCGAGCCACATCCTCGCCGAGGTCACTCACCTCGCGGACCGCATCGGCATCATCCACGAGGGCCGGCTGCTCGAGGAGCTCGACCGTGAGGACCTCCAAGCGAAGGCGCGGGCGTACCTGCAGGTGACGGTGAACGACCCCGGGCGCGCCGAGGCGCTCCTGCGCGGGGCCGGGTTCGAACGCCTCGAGCGCGACCCCGACTCTCCGGATTCCCTTCGCGTGCTGGACGCCGCGGACCGCTCCGCCGAGGTCGCCCGCGCGCTGGTGGGCGCGGGCCTCGAACTCACCGGTCTCACGCCGATGCGCGAGGACCTCGAGGCCTACTTCCTGCGGCTGACGGGAGGTGTCGAGTGATGTTCGGCCAAGCGCTCGCCACCGAGTTCATCAAGCTCCACCGCTCGAAGGTCCCGTGGTTCACCCTCGCCGGACTCTCCATGGGGCCGCTCGCCATGGCGCTGTTCATGTGGATCCTTCGGGAGCCCGGGCGGGCCCAGCAACTCGGGCTGCTCGGCGCCAAGGCGAACCTCTCGGGACTCGAGGCCACTTGGGCCGCCTATGCGGCGGCGCTCACGCTGATCGTCGGGGTCGGCGGCATGCTTCTGCTCTCGTTCATCGTGGCCTACGTCTTCGGGCGCGAGTACTCGGACGGCACGGCGAAGAACCTGCTCGCCCTGCCGGTGGGGCGGCACTGGTTCGTGCTCGCCAAGCTCGCGGTCGCGGCGGTGTGGTGGTTCGCGTTGGCGGTGGCCGTCGTCGCTGAGGGCATCGTCGTCGGGCTGGCGCTCGGGCTCCCCGGCTTCTCGGCGGTCCTGGTCGTCGGGATCGTTCGCGACTCGCTGCTCGCGGCGGCGATCTCGTACCTGCTCGTACCTGTTGTCGCGTGGATCACGATAGTCGGGCGCGGCTACATGCCGCCTCTCGCGTTCGCGATCGCGATGATGGCGCTCGGCAACATCTTCGGGAAGACCGGCTGGGCGGAGTGGTTCCCCTGGTCGATCGTGCCCTCTCTCATCGGGATCGTGGGTCAGGCCACGCAGACTCTCCCCACCGGCAGCTACGTCGTTCTGGCCCTGACGTTCGTGGCGGGCATAGTCGCAACGATCATGCAGCTCCGCTACGCGGACAACGCGCAGTAGCGAAGCGCCGCGGATCCTCGCGGGGTACGTACAACCGGTACCGCCCCGACCGCAGGAGGAGCAATGGACATCCACAAGACCTACGTCATCGACGCGCCCGTCAAGTCGGTGTGGGCGGCGCTGACCGACCCGGCGGTGATCGAGCGCTGGGGCGGAGGCCCGGTGGTCATGGCCCCGGAGGCGGGAACCGCGTTCAGCTTCTGGGACGGCGACATCCACGGCACCATCCTCGAAGTGGATCCTCCGCGATCGATGCTCCAAGAGTGGTACGGCGGCGATTGGCCCGCACCGTCGCACGCGCGCTTCACCCTCCACTCCGATCCGGGCGGCGGCACGCGCCTCGAACTCGATCACACCGGCGTGCCCGACGACGAGGCCGCCGACTTCGACGAAGGGTGGGACGAGTACTATCTCGGCCCGCTCAAGGAACTCGTCGAGGGCGAAGCGGCGTAGCGGGAGAAGCGTCGTGAGACCCAAGCCGCTGTGGTCGGTCCTCCTGACCCTGGCCCTGGCTCTGGCCCTCGTCCTGACGGCCACGGCCGGCTGCGCGCCGCAAGCGGCGCAGACTACGACGCCCGTCGTAGCACCCAGGCCCGCGCCGAACGCGACGACTGCCGCCACCTCGACGACCGCGGCGACCACGACGCCGGACGCCACCATGACATTCGCCGTCATCGGCGACTACGGCTGGGGCGGCACGAACGAGGCGGCCGTCGCTAGGCTGGTGGCCTCCTGGAAGCCCGGCTTCGTGATCGCGACCGGCGACGACTACTACACCCATGCCGGCGGGACCGGGACGGCCAGGTACGACAACTCGACAGGCCGCTACTACTGCCAGTGGCTCAAAGACGTGTCGACCACCGGATCTCGCTGCCGGATCGGCAAGGCCACGCTGAACGCGTTCTTCCCGGCGCTCGGCAACCACGACTACAGCGACGCTAGGCCCGCTCTGAGGACCTACCTGAGCTACTTCAAGCTCCCTGGCACGGGTTTCACCAACACCTCGGGCAACGAGCGCTACTACGACTTCGTCGAGGGGCCGGTCCACTTCTTCGTGCTCAACTCGAACGGCGGCGAGCCCGCGGGCATCAAGAGCACATCGACCCAGGCGAAGTGGCTGAAGAAGCAGCTCGCGGCGTCGACCTCGACGTGGAACATCGTCTACGACCACCACCCGCCCTACTCCTCCGACAGCACGCACGGCTCCACCGTCTCCATGCAGTGGCCGTTCGCGGCATGGGGAGCCGACGCGGTCCTCTCGGGCCACGCGCACACCTACGAGCGCGTCATGCGCAACGGGATCCCGTACTTCGTCAACGGCCTCGGGGGCGCCCCCCGCTACACGTTCAAGACCCCGGTCGCGGGGAGCGTGGTGCGCTACCGGTCCAACTGGGGAGCACAGGAGGTGACCGTCACGAACGCCACTCTGGAGTTCCGCTTCTACACCGTGACCGGCGCGTTGAAGGACACGTTCCGACTGACCGCGGCCCCTTAGCCGCGCCGGGCCAGCGAAGCCGCCTCGATGTAGACGTTGCCGACCTCCGGGTACGCCGTCTTGAGAGCGCCCTCTATGCGCGCGATCGACTCGTGCATGCCGGGTGCGTCCACTCCGGGTCGGAACTCCACGTCCAAGTTGACGAGCAGGTCCTTCGGGCCGACGTACATCGTCCGGATGTCGCCGACTTCCTCGACCGCGGCGTCCGCCGCAACCAGTGAGCGCATCGCTTCCAGCACGCGCGGCTCGGCCGACTCTCCGATGAGCAGGCCCTTCGTCTCGCGCGCCAGAAGCCAGGCGACACCCATGAGGATGAGCCCGATGACGACCGACGCCGCGCCGTCGAAGTAGGGGACGCCGGTGATCTGCCCCAAGAGGACGCCCAGGAACGCGACGAGCAGGCCGAGCATGGCTGCCGAGTCCTCGAACACGATCGTGAACAGACTCGGGTCCTTGGACGCCCGGATGAACTCGATAGCGGGCCGGTCGCCGCGCGCGGCGTTGAACTCCCGCATCGCGATCCAGAAGGACGAGCCCTCGATCGCGAGCGCGATCGCCAGCACGAGGTAGTTCGGCCACGGGTTCTCTATCCCGCTCGGGTTCAAGAGGTGCAGCACGCCCTCGTAGAGAGACATGCCGCCGCCGATGCCGAAGATCGAGATCGCGACGATCAGCGTCCAGAAGTAGAGCTCCTTGCCGTGCCCGAACGGGTGGGCGTCGTCAGCCGGCCGGGTGCTGCGCCTCATCCCCAGGAGAACCAGGCCCCCGTTGCCGGTGTCCACGAGCGAGTGGATGCCCTCGGAGATCATGGCGGAACTGCCCGTCAGCGCGGCCGCAGCGAACTTGCTGATAGCGACGAGCAGGTTGCCGACGACCGCCGCGACGACGGCCACCTTCGATCCTCCCTGGGCTGCCATGCCGCTCCTGTCCGAGTTGCCGATCGACCAGCCGCGCGCCGAGCGCGGTGGCTGAAAGCATACCGAACGCGCCCCGGCGCGCGCGAGCACGGGCTACAGTCGCCGCAGCCTGAGCCCGAGACTGCGCGCCAGGTCGTCCAGGGTCGGCTGGCCGCTCTCCTCGAGACAGCGAAGTGCGATCGACGCGCAAGCAGCCGCGTCCGAGGCCGCCACGTGGTGCTCCAGCTCGATCCCGCAGTAGCGGCAGACGCTGGAGAGGCGGTGGTTCGGAAGGCGCGGCCACACCCTTCGCGACATCGTCACAGTGCACTGGTAGCCGGCCGTGCGCGGGGTATCGAGCTCGTAGCGCGCCAGCGACGAGCGCAGGACCCCGATATCGAAGTTCGCGTTGTGCGCCAGCACGACCGACCCCAGCAGATATGGTTCGATCTCGGGCCACACCTCGTCGAACTCCGGTTCCTGCGCGACGAGGTCGGCGTGGATGCCGTGGATGCGCGTGTTCATCGGCTCGAAGTAGTTGCCGGGCGGCTGGATGAGCCAGCCGCGGCGTTCCACGATGCGATCGCCCTCGATCACTGCGAGCCCGAGCGCGCACGCGCTCGCACGCTCGCGCGAGGCGGTCTCGAAGTCGATGGCGGTCCAGCGGTACGGCATGAACGCCTCTCTCGGCGGGCTTGGTCGCGTCGCCGGAGCATAGCAGCACGCCGCGTGCCCGCGCGGAGCCGCATCGAGCCGACAGGGGCGCTGTCGCAGCGTCGGCGCGGAGGGTACATAGGGGGTGGCATACACAACGAGTCCGGCGCCGACCAAGCGCCGGGGCGAGATCGTCGGGAGGCACCGAGATGGAGCGCACTACACAGGGCGAGTTCGCCTGGACCGATCTGTCGGCCACGGACCTCGACGGCCAGACCGCCTTCTACGAAGGGCTGTTCGGCTGGCAGCACCACGACGAGTCCATGGGTGAGGGAGCCATCTACCGCGTATTCACCATGGGCGACGGGACAGTCGCCGGCGCGTCGGTGATGCCGGCGGAGATGGCCCAGAATCGCGTCCCTTCGATGTGGAACACGTACATCGCCGTGGAAGACGTGAGCGCCTCGCTCGCGCACGCAGTCTCGACTGGCGCTCAGATGGCCATGCCGGTCACCCGGGTGAGCTCGACTGCGAGCTTCGCGGCCATCGTGGATCCCACGGGCGCACCGGTCTTCCTGTGGCAGAACGACACCCCGGACGAGAACCAGATCTACCAAGTCCCCGGCGCACTCGCGTGGTGCGATCTCATGACCCGTGACCCCGAGAAAGCCGCCGCCTTCTTCACGAAGCTCTTGGGCTGGGACGTCTCCAAGATGGACGCCGCGGCGGAGCCCTACTGGCAGATCAGCATCGACGGAGTCGGCGAGGGCGGAATCATGCCGATGCCGGAGATGGTCCCGCCGGACGTGCCTCCCTACTGGCTCGACTACTTCGAGACGGCCGACATCGACGCCAGCGTCGCCAGAGCGAAGGGCCTCGGCGCGCAGGTCACGGTGGAGCCGATGCGCGTCGGTGACATGCTGGTGTTCGCCGTGCTGATGGACCCGGCGGGCGCCACGTTCGCGCTGCTGCAGCCGATCATGACGGTGAAGGCGTAGACGCTCGACATCGCGTCTTCAGCTGCGGGTACACTCCCTCTCGAAGGGGGTGTACCCGTGTGCGCTGAAAGCGAGGGAGTCATCGGGGCCGTTCCACCGGCCACTCTCGACTGGCTGCTCGAACCGGACAACCCGGCGGTGGCCGTCCTGACGCGCCGCACGCTGCTGCTGGAACAGGACTCACCGGAGACGACCGACTTGTGGGCGCACCGCAACGAGTACGCACCAGTCGCGCGGATCCTGGACGCCCAGCACACGGATGGCGCTTGGGACTCGCCGGCACGCGACTATCAGAAGTACGCCGGTTCGCTCTGGCAGATCATCTTCCTGGGCGAACTGTACGCCAGCCGCGATGACGAACGCGTGCTGCGCGGAGCAGAGTATGCCTTCTCGAGGCAGCTTCTCGACGGGTCGTGGAGCGCGACGAACATGCGTCCCGCTGGCTCGATCACGTGCCTGACCGCCAACGTCGGGCGCGGGCTGGCTCGGCTGGGCTTCGAGCGCGACGACCGGGTCGTCGCCGGGTTGCGCTACTGCGTGGAACTCTACCGGTCGCTCGGGATCGTGGACTGCCGCGAGGGGCGCGAATACCAGCTCAACGGCTACTGCCACATGCTCACGCCGAAGCTGCTCCTGTTCCTCGCAGAGGTCCCGCAAGACCTGTGGCCCGATGGGTCACTGGAGCTTCGCGACGCATGCGTGGCGAAGCTGCGCGAGAAGGAGGTCTTCCGCTGCCTGCCCGGCCGAGTCGCGCGAGTTCACCGACGTGGTGTGGTCCGCACCTGCCGGCCAGCGCAGCGGACTTCGAGAGCGGTTCCTGGCCGAGCACCCGGATCTCCACTACGGCGACAAACCGGGGTGGCTGCGCCTCGGGTTCCCGCTCTCGTACAACTCCGACGCTCTGGAGGCGCTGCTGGCACTGGCGGCCGTCGGCGAGCCGCGCCGCCCGGAGTACGAGGCCGCCATCGAGAAGGTCGGCGCGGCAGCGGACGGACAGATGCGCTGGACTTTGCGCAACACCCACAACGGCAAGATGATCGCGGACGTCGAGACCAAGGGCGCGCCGTCGAAGTGGCTCACGCTGCGGGCGCTGCAGGTGCTCGATCACTTCGGGGAGTAGCGGCCTAGGACTCCAGTGGTCGAAACGCCGCCGGCAACTGCGCACCCGTCATCCAAGCCCGCACCATCGCGTTGAACAGCTGCGGGTCGGTGAGGTTCCAGTTGTGCTGCTGGGCGACGGAGAGCCTGCCCTCGTGCACTACCTCGTACGCCACGGCTCCCGGGATCGCCGCGGCGACGTCCGCCGTAGAGCGGCGCATCACCTCGTACTCACCATGGCCGCAGACAGCCAGCACGGGCGCCTTCACACGGCCTAGCCCTTCCGGCAGCCGGAACCGCTGATTCTCCACCATGACGTGCGTGAACGACGCGGCTGTCGACTCGCGGAACGTGCGCCGGAAGTCGTCGACGTAGGTCTCCGGCACACCCGCGGCGCCCTTCATGTTGGCGCGCATCCACCACTCGCTCTTCTTGAACGGCGCCACGGTCAGCCGGTAGGTCCAGCCGATGACCCCGGGCGTCATCATCGCGCCGCCCGGCATTGGCCGCACGAGCGCGCTGCTGACGATCGCGCGCTCGACGATCTCCGGAGAGAGAGCCAGCAGGGCAATGGTGATCTGCGCGCCCTCGGAGAGACCAACGACCGTCGCGCGCTCGCCGTGCGCGCGCTCGCGGATGAGGTTCGCGACCTCCGACGCGGCCCCGGCGATGGTGAAGGGGGCGTCGTCCACGCTCTTCCCGTGCTCCGGCAGATCGGGCACCAGCGTGTGGTACTCGGCGAGATCCTCGACCTGCGGACGCCACATCCAGCCCGCTCCGCCGCCTCCGTGCAGGAACACGATCGTGGGAGCGTCTGCCGGGCCGTGCTCTTCCACATACATGGCTGCCATCTCCTCCGACGCGACACGGTTGCGGGTACAGAGATTATGCAACGCGACCCTCCCAGGACAAGGGATCCGCCAGGCCGTGACCGCCGGCAGTCGACCGCCGCTCCTCGCCCCGCGCGACCGCGCGGAGCTGCGCGCATGGCTCGAGGTCAACCACGCCGCCTCCCCGCCGGTGCGGCTCGTCATCGGCAAGAAGGGCAACTCCGTCACGCGACTCAGCTACGACGACGCCGTCGAAGAGGCGCTGGCGTTCGGCTGGATCGACTCGACCGCGCACAGGCTCGACGCCGACCGCATGGCGGTGACCTTCACCCGTCGCAAGCCCGGCAGCGCGTGGTCGCGTTCGAACAAGGAGCGCGTCGAGCGGCTGATCGCCGAGGGACGGATGGCGCCCGCCGGACTGGCGGCGATCGAGGCCGCCAAGGAAAGCGGCGCTTGGAGCAGTCTCGACGACGTGGAAGCGCTCCTAGTACCGGAGGACCTCGCAGCCGCTCTCGCGGCGTACCCGCCTGCCGGGCGCGCTTGGGAGGCCTCACCCGCATCGCAGCGCAAGATGTCGCTCCACTGGATCGCGAGCGCCAAGCGACCCGAAACGCGCTCGCGGCGCCTCGCCGAGATCGTGCGCGCGGCGGCCGAGGGCCGCAGGCTCTGGTAGGCGCGCCACGCTCTCCATGCTGTGCCACACATCTGTCGTGGTGTATGCTGTGCCCATGGGATCACGGATCGCGATAGGCGAGTACCTGGTCCGCACGCGTCGCTCGGCGGGCATGACGCAGGCCTTACTCGGCGAGCGGGTCGGCACCACCCAGCAGCAGATCGCCCGCTGGGAGGCTTCCGGCTACCGGACCGCGAGCATGGAGAGGGTCCAACGGGTCGCGAGCGCGCTGAGCGTCGACCTGACTATGGCGGTGCCCATCGCGGGATTCGTTGCGGCCGAAGAGACCGCCACCTACTCCGTTTCGCCGTCCGGCACGCCCGTACGTGACCTCACGGATGTGATCGCGCGGCTGCGGGTGAACGCGAGCGAGCTCCGCGATCGCTTCGGCGTCAAGCGCCTCGGCATCTACGGATCCTTCGTGTCCGGCACGCAGCGCGCCGACTCCGACGTGGACCTCGTCGCCGAACTCGACCATGTGACCTTCGACGCCGAGTTCGGATCGGCAGCGCGCCTCGAAGAGATCCTCGGCCGAAAGGTCGACCTCGCGCTCCCCACCGAGTTGCGGCCGGCCCTGCGCGGTCGCGTGCTCGCCGAGGCGGTGTACGTGCTCGGTGCGTGACGAGTCTCTGGTGCTGGACGACATGATCGCCGCCGCGGAGCGGACGATGCGCTACGCAGCCGGCGTCCCGGCTGGAGAGCTGGGCGCAGATGGCGAGAAGAGCGACGCCATCCTCTTCAACCTCGCTGTCCTGGGTGAGGCGGCCAAGACCGTCCCCGCGCACGTCCGGGACGCCTATCCCGAGATCCCGTGGGCGAGTATGGCGATGACGCGCGACAAGGTGATCCACCACTACCACGGCATCGACTGGACGACGGTGGCCGACATCGTCGAGAACGTGCTGCCGGAGCTCCTGCCGCAGCTCGAGCAGGCCCGTCAGGAGTTGCGGCCCGGATCCGCTACCCGATGATCCGCACCTCGCCCGCGTCGCCGTCGACTTCGACGATCTGGCCCGTCGAGATGATGCGCGTCGCCGGGCCGACGTTGACGACGGCGGGGATGCCGTACTCGCGGGCGATGATGCTGCCGTGGCTGAGCAGACCGCCCATGTCCATGACGATCCCGGCGGCGGGAACGAAGTAGGGCGTCCATCCCGGGTCGGTGTACGGAGCGACGAGGATCTCGCCGGGCAGAACCGGCTCGTCGGCGTCGGATGACAGGAAGACGCGCGCCGGCCCGCGGGCGTGGCCCGCGCTCACGCCGATCCCATTGAGCGTGCGCTTGTCGCTGTGCACGGTCCATGGCCCCGAGTTCTCGTCCCAGGCGCCGATGACGACCGGCGGCGGCGTCAGCGCTGCGAGGCGCTGGTGCTCCTTGCGCCGCTCGGCCACGAGCTCGCGCCACTCGCCTCCGCCGTCCTCCACCAGTGAGGACAGCTCCTCGTACTCGAGGAAGAAGATGTCGTCCGCGCGGTCCAGCACGCCTTCCTCGACCATCCGTCCCCCGAGGACCAGCAGCGCGTGGCGGATCGCGGCCAGCCACCGGATCGCCTCGCTCTTCATGTTCTCGCGCGTGCGTGCGCTCGAGCGCCCCCACGCGAGCACGGGATTGAAGACGGCGCGCTTCAGCGGGTTCCGGAGCCGGGCGAGGCTCTCCGCGACGGCCGCGTCCGCAGCCGCGGCGCACTCGGAGTAGGCGGCGAGCGGGTCGCTACCGCGGTCGTCGGCAAGGTAGGAACGCACCACGCCGAGCACGTAGTCCGGCGTCTCCGCCCAGGTCGGGTTGGCGAACTCGAGCTCGCCTCTGCGATGGTGGCCGTGCTCGGTCATGAACGATTCCCACGTGTCCAAGAACTCCGATGCCTTCGGGTCGCCGGCCGCAGCGGCCGAAACGAGCCGGTTCTGCACGTCGGCCCACCCGGAGCCCACCAGCACCGCGCTGCGGACGCCCGTCGATTCGCGGGCCAGCGCGCTGAGACGCCACATCTCGTGGCCGGCCTCCGCCGACGCCACGTCGCCGCTGCCGGAGACCATACGGTTGGCCAGCGCGCCGGTCTCGTCGCCGAGCCACCGCTTGCACAGCCCTCCGAGCACTCCGAACCCGAGCATCGCGACGCCCATGAAGGAGAGCGTCTCGTTGAACCCGGAGAACTCCCCGTCCAGCGAGCGCACGATCCGCAGCGCCTCGTTCTTGTCCGGTCCGGCATCGATCAGGCGCACCGAGGTCTCCGTCGTCTTGCGCATGTGCGCGGCGAAGCCCACCGCCTTCTTCGACGTGTGGCGGATGACGTACCCGGGCATGATGCGAAGCATCCGCAGCACGGCCCTCGTCTTGGCGCCGGTCCGCGGTTCGGTGTCCTCGAAGGTGGGGAGCTCCACGTAGTTCTGCATCCCGCCGAGCGCGATGTCCGGGTTGATGCCGGGCAGGTTCCGGAAGGTGTCGCGCAGCAGCGTAAGGTTGAAGTAGATGCGCCCGCCCACCAGCCCGACGACCCGCTGCGCGTCGAACGGGACCCCGAACGCGCCGAGCATGCCGCCGAGGATGTCGTCGGCGTGCCCGTAGATGACCGACCAGGTCATCGGCGTCGCGACGTCGGGCAGGATCTCGCCCGTGTTCAGGTTGCTCCAGATGTCGGGCATCGCGGCCGGTGCCGCTGCGGGAGCCTCGGGGGTGGAGGCCGTCTGGGCCCGCAGGTGCGCGATCCCCGTCGTGACCGGCCTGGCCTGCAGGAGCCACACCTTCTCGCCGTCGTACGCCCACTCGACGTCGGCCGGAGTGCCGAGGATCTCCCCGGCCCGCAGCGCCAGCTGAGCGATCTCCCGGGCCAGGTCCTCGTCGATGCAGAGCGCGACGGCGTCCTCGGGCGACACGGCCTCTGAGACCACCGAGCCCTTCCCGTCCGGCACTATCCGCACCGGCTTTCGGCCGGCCACGACCTCCCGCAGGGGAAGGCCTTCAGTGGGCTCGAAGACGTAGCGGTCGGGCGTGACCTTGCCCGATACGAGCGCCTCGCCTATGCCGGGACCCGCCTCGAGGAACACACCGGGCGAGCCGTCGATCGGGTCCACGGTGAAGACGACGCCGGCGGCTACGGCGGGCACCAGACGCTGGATGATCACCGACATAGCGACGTGGCGGTGGGGCACGTCCTGTCGCTCGCGATAACGCACCGCCCGTTCCGAGAAGAGCGATGCCCAGCAGTCGCGCGCACGCTCGACGAGAGCGTCGGCGTCGCTGACGAAGAAGGTGCCGTGCTGCCCCGCGAAGCTGGCGCGCGGGAGATCCTCGGCGTCGGCCGACGAGCGGACGGCGAGGCGACCTCCTCCGAGTTCCCGGTACCAGCGCCGGAGGCGCCGCTCGACCTGCTCGTCGACGCGAGCTTGGGTGATGGCCTCGCGGCATGGCTCGGCCTCGAGGGGATCTCCGCCCGCCACCGCGATCCTGGCGGGGATCCCGCACGCCACCGCGTGCGACCTGTACGCGGCGGAGTCCAGCACGCGGAACTCGGGAACCGGCAAGCCGGCTTCCGAGAGCGCGACGAGAGTCGCCGCCTTCGATCCGATCTCCTGAGCCACTGCCGTCCCCCCTTCGACCTCGCTGGTGATTGTCCCACTCGCGCGGCCTCATGGGGTAAGAACCGACCGCGGAACACGCTAACAGCGAGGGGCGGACGATGAACCGAAGCGAGCTGACGATCCTGGTGACCGGCGGGACGGGGCACCAGGGCGGCGCGGCAGCCCGGCATCTGCTGAACGACGGCTGGAAGGTCCGTGCTCTCGTCCGCGACCCGGCCAAGCCCGCGTCGCAGGCGCTGGAGAAGGCGGGATGCGAGCTCTTCAAGGCAGACCTCACCGACCGGGCCTCTCTCGACCGCGCCGTCGTCGACTGCCACGGCGTGTACGGAGTGATGACCCCGGCGGAGGTCGGGCCCGAGGGCGAGGCGCAGGAGGGCTTCGATCTCGCGGACGCCGCGGCGGCGGCGGGTGTGGAGCACTTCGTGTTCAGCTCGGTGATCGGCGCGGACCTCGAGAACGGCGCGCCCTATCAGCTTCCGAAGCACAGGGTCGAGGCGCACATCGCCGAACTGGGCATGCCGGCCACGATCTGGCGGCCGGTCACCTTCATGGAGAACTTCCTGCGGCAGAAGGAGGCCATCGCCTCGGGGCACCTGCGCGCGCCCATCGAGCCGGACGTCGTGCGGCAGCTCATCGCCGTCGACGACATCGGCAAGTTCGTGGCGCTGGCCTTCCGGGAGCACGACCGGTTCGTGGGTGTGACAGCCGAGATCGCGAGCGACGAGATGACGATGCCGCAGGTGACGGAGGCCTTCTCCCTCGTGCTGGACGTCCCGGTCGCCTTCGAGCAGATCGAGCCCCCTCCCGGGATGACCACAGTCACCAAACCCGCTCCCGACGAGACGCCGCCGCGCCGCGCGGATCTCGATTCGCTGCGCGAGCTGATACCGGACCTCTGGACGGTCGATCGGTGGATACGGGCGCAGAACTGGCGCGCGTAGGCGCGCGGGCGGCCGTACGCGAGCAAGCAGAGAGGGCCACCCCACGCGGGGTGGCCCTCTCCCATCGCCGCCGGTCGGCGGCGCCTTCGCCTGCATGGAAGCGCGGCGCTATCGCGCTGCGGCCTCGGTCCGGCCGCCTTCAGCGCCGCCGTCCTAGGAGGTTCCGTCCTCCACGATCATCGTGTCGGACCGGACCAGCGCGGCGATGTCATGACTTCGCATCTGCTGGATCACCTCCTCCTCATCGCCGGGCCGCGGGAATGCGGCCCTCGGGTACCCCCGTGCCCGGGAGCGCAGCAAGACGCGCGCCGAAGCGCGCCGTGGGGCCGGGCGGAACGCCGAGCGGCGCCGGCTAGCGGAAGAGGCCGAGCGCGTGGGCGAAGCTGTCCGGGTTGCGACCGAGCCGCTCGCCGCGGTCCAGCGCGTCGATGACGGCCATCTCGGCGTCGGTGAGCCCGAAGTCGTAGACGTCCGCGTTCTCTGCGATGCGCTCGCGGTGCACGGACTTCGGGATCGTGGTCACGCCGTGCTGCAGGATCCACCTGATCGTGACCTGCGCCGCCGTCTTGTCGTGCGCCCGCGCTATGTCGACTATCTCCGGGATCTGCGCCACGGCACCTCTCATGATCGGCGCCCACGCCTGCATGGTCACCCCGTGCTCGCCCAGGAAGTCGCGCAACTCCGGCTGCTGGAGGCGCGGGTGGTGCTCGACCTGGTCGACCGCGGGCGGGAACGTTCGCGATCGCGAGCAGACCCTCCAGGTGCGGGATGAGGAAGTTGCACACGCCGACGGCGCGGACGACGCCTTCCTCGCGCAGGTGCTCGAGTGCCCGCCACGTCTCGGCGGTGGTATCCGGCATCGGCCAATGGATCAGATAGAGGTCGACGTACTCGAGGTCGAGCCGCTCCAGGCTGCTCTCGCACGCGACGAGGGTGTTGTCGTAGCCCTGCTCGTCGTTCCAGAGCTTCGTGGCGACGAAGATCTCCTCGCGCGGGATGCCGCTCTGCGCGATCGCACGACCGACGCCCTCCTCGTTCTGGTACATCGAGGCGGTGTCGATGCCGCGGTAGCCGAACTCGAGAGCCCAACGGACCTCGTGCTCCACCTCGACGCCCCCGCGGGATCGGAACGTTCCGAGACCGAGGCGCGGCATCTTGATGCCCGGCGCGATCTCGACCGTGTCGGTGAGTGAGTGCAGTTCGATGTGTTCCATGACGGTGGCACCTCCTCCGGGGACTGTACCCGGGAGGCGGGGAGGCGTCCCCGCATGGTTGCGCGAGAACGGGAATCGCTCCAGACCGCGCGCAGGCCGGAACCGTTCGGCTATGGGTGGCGAAACCCCGAGGGGTCCAAGGGTGGATACACATCGACATAGCACGGCACGAATCCATCATTCGCTGCGACCCAGACCATGATGCTCGTGAGCGTCGTCGTCACCCGTGGCGTCCTTGGTCCCGTCCCTTGCCCAGCGATGACTGAATGAGCCGTTGCGCCCGAAGTCCTGGGTCACGCTCCCGGGGTCCCACCATGCCGTCGCTGTCGAACGCCCCGAGTAGCACCTTCCTGCCCGCGAAGCCCGCGGCCCGTCTGAGTCCGTTACGCGTCCTCGTGATCGTCCAGTATCCCGTCGGCGTCCAGTCTGATCCGGAGTCGCCTCGACGCTGCACGCGCTTCCCTGATCCACCAAGAGAGCAGGTAGTTGCCGCTGAATCCCGCACGGGTCGGCGTATGGAGACACGTCCACGGTGATCGTGTAGCGTCGCGTGCTCGTCGCCTCGATCGAGAGCGAACTCGCATCGATCTCGCCCTTCTCGGACTTCGTCGTTCTTCCCCGGCCTTGCGGACGCTGCGCTCGCATGTCGTAGGGGACACCAATCGGTTCACCCAGTGCCACCAGTGACTGGTCCTTCTTGGCGCTCACGACGTAGCCGTCCACACGGTCGACGCGATCCGGACCGTCCCCGAGGACCGTGCTCTGCGCCGCACGCCGGCGATTCTTGCACCCATGTTCGCGCGATCCTGAGATCGGAGTCAACTGTCCAGTTCAGCTGCATACGGCTCTGCCGTGCGCTGTGCTGCCCTCGCTGAACACGGCTAGGGACGTAGACGCCAGCAGACGGCGCTACGTAGTCCATAACGCCGTGCCCGTCGAGTGGAATCGAGTCGCGCTCCAATAGTCCTGCCAGGCCAGTCAGCCATGATCGGCCGGCATCGCGACCCGCCGCTGCCGATGCGGCCAGCGGTGCGCGCTGTCGCCCTGAGTCCGCGGTACCGTTCCCAACACCCGTTGCACGTCCTCGCGCGTCGGGAGCACGAGCGACGAGTCTGATCCCGGAATTCGCGCGGCAGTAGACGTTCGCGTCGAGACGCTCGCCCTCTGCGCATGTACACCTGGAAGAGATCGCACGGGTCGGATCTGCCGATGCGAACTCGGACACCGCACCACTCACCGTTCCCGCAGTACCCCAGCCGTCTGCATCGAAGCTCGAGGCGTACTCCCCGTCCTCGAGGGTGCCCGAGAGGTCGCCGCGAACGGCCGCCCGCGTCGGCATCGATTCGACCCCCGGGATCGCCGGCATCGACCCGACGACCGTGAACAGGTCCGCCCCTGTGAGTCGCAGAGTAGCAGTCCCGGTCAGGAACTCGTAGGGCCAGATCGTCAGCCGACGCTTCGCGCTGACTGGGTCGCCCCAGCCCTGATAGCCGACAGCCACAGAAGTGACGATAGAGGGCGAGGCCTCGCCTGGACGTCGAACCGCCAGACGGCAGACCGCCTGCTCAGGCAAGAAGACCAGCGGGGCGTCCGTGATGTTCCGCAGTTCCACTGTGACTGTGGCGAGGCCACTGTCCACACTGTCGACGCGCACATCGAGCAGGAGGTCATTCGCGGATGGCCGGTAATCCCCTTCGTTCGGGCCGACCGTTCCCGGCTCGGTGGACAGAGTGGCAGGCGTAGATGGAGGAGCAGGCGAGGCAGACTCCGAGGGCGGAACCGTGCAGCCCGAGACCAACGCAAGAAGAAGGCCCGCGGCGCACACGAGCGCGAGACAGAGACGCGAGTGTCGCTGCATGAACCCCCCTCGACCCAACTGGCGAGCCGGGCTCCCCCCATGACGATCGTGTCACCCGTCGCGTCAACAGTGGCGGCCGAACGGAGGCCAGTCAAACCACGATTCGGTGTCGGACGGCCCTACTCCCTCGCGCCCCGCCGCGTCTTGAACAAGTGCCGGTGGTACAGCCCGCTGGTCAGAAGCAGCGCTACGCCGACACCCAGATACATGACCGCCAGGTCGGGCTTCGGGATCGGCGAGCGCTTGAGCACTACACCCAGGACGATCATGAACACGGTCACCAGGTAGCTCCTCCACCCCTGGAAGGAGAACGCGCTCGCGCGCGCGGGCCCGCCCTCGATGCGCGCGATGTTCTTGCTCACGATGCCGTGGAACAGGAAGCGAACGAACACGGCGGCTACCGCCAGCCCCGCGATGCCCAACTCGATCTCGAGCGGTATCGACACCGGCGCGAGCCAAGTCACGGCGTATCCGAGCAGTAGCAGACCGACACCCGTCCAGACGGCGCCCGCGATCGCGAACAGCCACCGGCGATCGACGTCGAGACGCAGACGCTCGGCCAGCGTTGGGGCTGTCGGGTCGCTGTTGGATGCGGGGGCCACGGGAGTCGACTCCCTTCGTCATGCGGTCGGGGTGACACGATGCATCATCCCCCTCCCGGGCACGGTAGCTCCGGCCGCCCGTCCCGCCCGGCCGCCGGCTCCGCGCGCACCCCACGCGCGACCCGTGCTAGCATTCACATGCTCACAACCGAGCCCCGCCGAGCGCGGGGCGCGAGGACTTCTAGGAGTCGCACCGCAATGGCCCACGTACGTTCGCTCTTCTTCCAGGGACCTCTCGCCGACGTCGAGAACAAGGCGATCACCGCCTTCAAGCTCGGCCGTCCGAGCGACGTCATCTGGAACATCACCAACCGATGCAACCTGCTATGCGACCACTGCTACATGGCCGCCGACGCCCACGTGCGCCCGAACGAGCTGACCGATGAGGAGACGCTCGCGCTGGTCGACCAGATGGGCGAGCGCGGCCTTCCGGCGCTCTTCCTCTCCGGTGGCGAGCCGATGATCCGCCGCAACTTCTGGGAGATCCTCGAGCGCGCCCGCGGCTACGGCATCCGGGTCACCGTCTCGACGAACTGCACGATGATCGACCGCGATGCCGCCCGTCGGCTCAAGTCCAACGGAATCGACTGGATCGCGACCTCCCTCTACGGGCCCGACGAGTTCCACGACGCCATGGTCGGCGTGCCCGGCACGCGCCGCCGCGTCATCGAGGCCATCAGGGTCCTGCGTGAGGAGGGCGTCGGCGTCGCCATCAAGACGGCGATCAGCAAGACAACCTGGCCCTACATCTACGACCTCATCGCCGAGGCGCGCGAACTGGGCGTCGGCCTCATCTACTTCTGCGACCTGATCACTGCCGGCCGCAGCGAGGGCGAGGACGACGGCCGCATCACCGCCACGCAATGGCGCGAGCTGGCCGACTTCATCATCGAGGACCTCGTCGCGGGGCAGGAAAGCGGCGCGAAGGGGTTCGAATGGGACATCGGCGCGATGCCGTCGTTCATCCCCTACGTCGCCGAGCGCTTCATGGAGCGCGGCATAGACGTGAGCAACGGGCTCGAGCGCCTGAAGGTCATCAGCGCGTGCCCAGTCGGCAAGGGCCACATGAACATCAACTCCGAGGGCGGCATCATGCCCTGCCAGTTCGCCCAAGACTGGACGATCGGCAACGTCCGCGAGATGTCGCTGCAAGAGGCCGTCGCCGAGCTGTACAAGCTAGACGTGCAGGAGTCGAAGGGCGTCTGCGCGCCCGACGCGTGCGAGTACTCGCGCATCTGCCGCGGCTGTCGCGCGAAGGCGTGGCAGCGCACCGGCGACCCGATGGCCGAGGACCTGACCTGCCTGCTGCACGCTGAGACCGACCGTTCAGTCCTCGTCGGCCGGATAGAGGCGGCTCCCGAGTTCGAGCGTTCGGCCCCGTGCGCCGCGCCGGGGAGCTGCTAGCCGTGGCGTCCGGCGACCGGACGCGAGTCGAGAGGGCACTCATGGATGACGCGACCGCTTCGCCCGCCGATCTGATCGAGCGCTACCTGGCCGGCACCGCGCTCCTGCGCGACGCCGTGGCCGACATGACCCCCGAGCAGCTGGCGGCTCACCCGATCGCCGGCAAGATGTCGTCGCAGGAAGTCGTCTGCCACATCGTTGACGCCGACCAGTTCATGGCTGACCGCATGAAGCGGACGATCGCCACCGACCGGCCGCTTCTCATGGGCGTCGACGGGATCACGTACCTCGAGGCGCTCAAGTACGCGGAGCGCGATCTCGACCTCGATCTGCGTCTGATCGAGATCACGCGCGAGCAGATGTCCGCCGACCTGCGCCGCGTCGACGCGTCGGCCTGGGAGCGCGAAGCCATCCACAGTGAGATCGGCCTCGTGACGCTGCGCCGCCTCTTCCTGCACACGATCCGCCACCTCGAGAGCCACGTCGCGGCGATAGTCGACAAGCGCAGAGCGCTCGGACTGTAGGCGCGCCGATCCCCGAATCGCACCCCAGACGTGCGGTTTGCGGCCCTCGAACGACGACTTCCGATGGTAGGGTGTTGAGCCACGCCTTTGCCCACCCACTGACCCTGGGACTTGACCCCGCATGCCCGCGATCATAGAAGCCTGGCGCGCCGGACTGCTCAAGCGCGACAACTGGATGAGGAACCTCACCGGAGGGCTCATCGTCGGCATCGTCGCCCTCCCTCTCGCGATGGCCTTCGCCGTCGCATCTGGCGCCAAGCCGGAGAACGGCCTGTACACCGCCCTAGTCGCCGGGCTCGCGGTCACCCTGTTCGGCGGCAGCCGCGTCCAGATCGCCGGACCGACGGGCGCCTTCGCCGTGCTGCTCGCCGGCGTCACGGCCCGCTACGGGTTCTCGGGCCTCCAGATGGTCACGCTCATGGCCGGCGTCATGCTGCTCGCGTTCGGGCTGGCGAAGATGGGCGGGGTCATCCGCTACATCCCCGAGTCGGTCATCCTCGGGTTCACCGCCGGCATCGCGGTAGTGATCTGGGTCGGGCAGTGGGACGCGTTCTTCGGGTTGCCGAAGCCTGTCGGCGAACACTTCCACGAGAAGCTGTTCGCCCTGATCGCCTCGATGCCGCAGCTACACCCCACCACGGCTCTGATCGGAGTGGCCAGCATCGCCGTCCTTGTCGCCTGGCCGCACATCCCGAAGATCGGCAAGATCCCGGCTCCTCTGGTCGCGCTCGTGGCCGCTACGATCGTGCAGAGCGTCTGGCGCCTTCCCGGCGTCGCCACCATCGGCTCGACCTTCGGAGGCGTCCCTCTCGGCTTGCCTCCGCTGACCTTGCCTCACTTCTCGGTCAACCTCGCCCTGAACCTTGTGCAGCCCGCGTTCGCGATAGCGATGCTCGGAGCGATCGAGTCGCTGCTGTCGGCGACGGTGGCGGACGGGATGACGGGGACCAGGCACGACTCCAACCATGAGCTCATCGGCCAAGGCATCGCGAACGTGGCATCCTCGCTCTTCGGAGGTTTCGCGGCGACGGGCGCGATAGCCCGCACCGCCACCAACGTGCGGCACGGCGGCAACAGCCCGCTCGCGGGCATCGTCCACGCCGCCGTCATCGTGCTCGTGCTCGTCGCGCTCGCTCCGCTCGCATACAACGTCCCGCTCGCCGCACTCGCTGCGATCCTGTTCGTCGTGGCGTTCAACATGAGCGAGATCCGTCACGTCGGGCGCATCGCGCTCCGCGCGCCGAAGACCGACGTCGCGGTGATGTTCATCACGATGTGGCTGACCATCTTCACCGACCTGGTCCTCGCCGTCGAGGTCGGCATCATCCTCGCGATGCTGAACTTCCTGCGGCGGATGTCTTCAGCGGTGGAGGTCCGTCAGCTGGAGGACGACGAGTTGGCGGCTGCACTGCCGGACGAGGGGGCGCCCGACGTTCCGCATGGCGTGCTGGTCTACACCGTCCGCGGGCCCTTCTTCTTCGGGGCGGTGGATCAGTTCGAGCAGGCGTTGCTCCACACTCACACCGAGCCGGACGCGCTGATCATCTCGCTCGCGCGAGTGCCCTTCGTGGACCTGACGGGTCTGTCGAGTCTCCAGGAGGTGCTGGAAACGCTGGGCAAGCGCGGGATCCGCGTGGTTCTCTGCCGAGCCAACGAGTCGGTGGTCGAGCGGCTGGAACGGGCCGGCATCGCGGCCATGCTTCCTCTTCCGCCCTCCGCCGACCTGGCCACGGCGATAGAGAGCGTACGGCCCGCGCGCTAGACTCGTGACGTCCGCCCGGACCACACGAGGGAGACTCCGATGCTGCGATTCCTGTTCGGCGCCTTGCTGCTCGCGCACGGAGCCGTCCACTTCATGTGGCTCATGCCGGAGCCTGAGGACCCCAAGTGGCCATTCCGGTGGAAGTCGCCGCTGATGCCCTCGGTCCCCGCGGAGAAGTTGCGCGGACCCGGGACGGCAGTGATCGCGCTGCTCTTCCTCGGATACGCCGTCGCCGCCCTCGGAGTGTGGGGCGTGCCGGTCCTGGCGGGCGTCTGGGTGCCGGCCGCGGTGCTGGCATCCGTGCTCTCGGTCGCCATCACGGCGGTGCTGTGGCACAAGGACTTCATCGCCAACCCGATCATCGACGCGCTCATCGTCGCCGCGGCGCTGCTCGGCTGGATCGGGTAGCCCCAGGCGCCTCCCGCAAACGTACAGCGGCCCCGCATCCGCTTCCGGACGCGGGGCCGCCTCTCGCCAAGCCGCTACGCGGCGGGCGGCGGGCAGTACGGCGCTTGGAGCGAGCCGCGCTTGATCTTCAGGAACACCACGAAGAAGTAGGCGATCGACACTACATGGAACAGGATCATCAGCACGACCCACAGGATCTTGCGGTTGGTCTCGGTGCCCGGATACTCGGCGTCGGTACGCAGCAAGGCGTCGATGATCATCCAGACCACGAACACCGGGTAGGCGGCGGCGGTCACGGCCGCGAGCAGCCCGAGACCTGCGAAACCGAATCCGAACGGCACCCACATGTGGTACATCCTTCACACGCCCTTTCGCCCCTCGTGAGGCTTTCAGATGTCTAGTCGACGAGCAGGATCTCGACCGCGCCGACGCCGCGACTCAGCGCGATGTCGATCTTCGGGCCGCTCCCACTCCACGCGTCGTTGACCCAGCTGTCGCTGTGGACGGTGACGCCATCGGCTGTGAATTCGCCGATCCCGTCCTTGCCGCCGACAACCCTGGCGCCAACCGACCTCGGCAGGCGCAACGTGAGCTTGCCGACACCGCTCTCGACGTTGGCTGTGAAGCCCGTGGTCCGCGCTCCGGAGAGGTCTATCGTCGTGTCCCCGACGCCGCTGACCACATCCAGCGAAGTCAGATCGATCCCGCGCAGGTCCACCGAGCTCTTGCCGACGCCGAGAGTCATCTTCAGGTCGGTCGGGACGCCCTTGGCCAAGCGCACGTCCCAAGTGTTCTTCACGCGTTCGAACAGCTGGACGTTGGAGTGCGAGGGCTGGCGGATCGCCAGCGTCCCGACGCCGCCGGCCGTGTTGTAGCTGACCTCGGGCTTCCAGTTCGACGGCGAGTAGACGAACTCTCCTGTCATCGCCGTTCCCGAAGTCTCCAGACCGGATACCGTCAACTCCCCGACGCCCATCGCGAGCTCCGTCTTCAGCTGCGTCGCGCCCTCGAGCGCTACGGTCTTGTTCAGCGTCTCCGTCCGGGTCTGCGGAAGGTCCTGCAGAGCGACCCGGGTGCATCCGGCGGCGCCGGCGAGCAGCGCCAGTCCAAGAACCACAGCCGCCACGGCTGTGAGTGCCCTTCTCATTGCGAACCTCCCTCGAACCGTCCGACCAACATCACCTTTGCGAACATCCCGTGCAGGTAGCCCACGCCCTTCGCGAGCCACATCGTCGCCAGGAATCCGAGAATGCCGCCTGCGAAGAAGAAGGGCGCGCCCCACGGCTCGATCCAGTAGCCCCACTGCCCGCTGCGGATGATCGGGGTGTTGACGATCCACTGCACGATCGGCGCCGCGAACACCGTGACCGACATGGCGAGCGCGGTGACGACCACCGTGAAGTACGCGATGCCCAGCGGCATCATCAGCGCCATGTAGAGCATCGTCGTCCAGGTGCGGTAGTCGGAGAACCAGCTCTTCAGCCGGCCCCAGAACGTCCCGTCCGCGACGACCGCGTTGCGGGGGCGGCGCGGCATGCGCTGACCCAGCAGGCCTTCGACGATCCGCCCCTCAGCGAGCGAGATGGCCCGGACCGCTCCGAGGAACAGAAGCGCGATCGGCACGCCGACGATCAGGATCATCATGCTCAGCGAAAGCGACAGCCCCGTGACCACCACGGTGAAGTAGATGATGCCCGTGGCGAGCGACAGGATCATGTAGAACAGCGCGCCCCACGCACTCGGGTCCGCGATGACCCCGAAGAACCGCGCGAATGCGTTTCCCGACTTCACCGGCGCTGGCCGGCGAAGGGCCGCGGCGACGGTGCGCTCGGTCTCGCGGTAGGCCGACGCGATCTCGGCCGGAGTGCCGTAGGCGTCTATGGCGCTCGCCACGGCTTCCTGCGTGCCTCCGCCTTCGGCGACGGCACTGCGGAGGTACTCCTCCGCGTCGTAGACGGCATCCTGTACGAGTGCCGGATCGGCGCCCGCAAGCGCCGTCCTGAGTTCGGCCAGATAGGCCTCGATGGTGTCAGGCACCGTTCCTCCCCTCCAGAGTCTTGTCGACGAAGTCGCGAGTCTGCGACCAGGCCGACATCCAGTCGGTGAGCACGGCCCGTCCCCGGTCCGTGATCGTGTAGTACTTGCGCGGGGGACCCGAGACGCTCGGTTCCACGCGGCTTCCCAGCAGCCCGCTCTCCTCCATGGAGCGCAGGACCGGGTAGAGCGTTCCCTGCTTGACCGGCGCACCCTCCTGCCAGTTCCCCTCGATGCTCTTGGCGATCTGGTAGCCGTAGAGCGGCTCTCCCGAGCGGTCGAGGATGGCCAGCAAGATGAGCGAGACGGTCCCTGAGTTCAGCTCCTTCTGGAACTTGCGGAGCATGACTTCGTCTGCGACGTCCACGACCCACCTCCTTGCCTCGTCTCCGGTCGCCGCGTGCGGCTTCCGGTCGGTATTCTGTACTCGCTTCTATTGTGAAGGTACCACTAGCCCAGTTGCATACTACTACGAAGTTCGCACTAGTCAACACCCGATCTCGATTTCTTTTCGCGGCGCGACAGGGTCGGGCGCGCGGGTGTCGAATCCTCCCCGTTGAGGAGAGAGGGGGATCCGCTTGAGCCAGGAACGCCCTGCCAGCGACTCAACGCCGCCGGCGGAGCCGGACCGCAGACCGTCCGGCTATATGAACATGGGAACGTCGATCGCCCTGGGCGCCGCGCTCGGGCTGCTCTTCGGCACGATGATGGGCGACCTGACGTGGGGGCTCGTCATCGGCGCGGCGCTCGGCGTCGTGCTTGGCGCCATCGTTGAGGCGCAGCGCTCGAGGCGGTAGCGCCCCGGCCGCCCTCCCTACTTGCCGTCCCCGTTGCGGTTGAGCTCGCGACGCGCCTTGGCGATCGCCTTCCAGCGTCCCTTGCTGGCCGCGCGCAGGCGCGCGTCGCTCTGGCTGGCGTAGAACGCCGTCTCCCGGCGAAGCGCGACGTAGGCGTCGTAGCGGGCCGCGTCCAACTCGCCCGCCTCCAACGCTTCGAGCACCGCGCACCCCGGCTCGGACTCGTGGGAGCAGTCGTCGAAGCGACAGCCCGTAGCCAGACCCGCGATCTCGGCGAAGGTGGAGTCGACACCCTCCTCGTCGTCCCACATGGCGATCGAGCGCAGTCCCGGCGTGTCCAAGAGCGCGCCGCCGCAGGGCAGAGCGATCAACTCGCGGGTCACGGTGGTGTGCCGGCCCTTGCCGTCGAACGCGCGCACCTCGCCGACACTCTGGAGGTCGCCGCCGACTAGCCGGTTGATGAGCGTGGACTTGCCCGCGCCCGACGGCCCGATGAGCGCGACGGTCCGGTCTCCCGAGGTGTAGGTCGTAAGATCGGCGAGCCCCTCTCCCGTCTCGGCGCTTTCCAGCAGCACTTCGACGCCCGGGGCGATCGAGGTCACGGCGGCGACGGCGGCGTCCCGGTCATCCGCCAGGTCGGACTTGGAGAGAACGACCACGGGCACCGCGCCGCTCTCGTAGGCCAGCGCGAGTTCGCGCTCGATCCTTCTCAGATTGGGGCCGCGGTCCAGGCCGTCGACGATGAACACGACGTCGATGTTGGCCGCCAGCACCTGCGCCACTGCGGCCTTGCCCGGATCGCGGCGCATGAAGCACGTCCGCCGCGGCACAAGGGCCTCGACCATCGGTGACGACTGCCCGTCACCCGGGCGCACGCCCACCCAGTCGCCGACCACCGGGAAGGAGCCCGGCTCGCCCCCGCCCATGAGGTTGCCGATCGGGCTCACCCGCATCACCTCGGACTCCGTGGCGACCCAGAGATGCCCGCGGATCGTGCGAATGACGCGGGCCGGCTCGAGGCCCTGGGCGACGTGCTCCGCGAAGGCCGAGCGGAAGAGGTCGAACCCGAGCCCGTCGAGCGTGGGCGTTTCGGATGCGGGCGCGCCGGATGACTGAGCGGCCACCGCGCCCTACTTCGCCACGGCGAGCGCTTCGGCGGTCGCCTTGATGCCGCGCAGCGTCTTGTTCGCGAACAGCGCGCCGCCGAAATCGAGGGGGTTGTCGAAGAGCCAAGCTACGAACGCCCCCTGCCCGCGCATGTCGCCCCGGATCCGGAGGATGAGCCGGGTGCGGTCCTGGCCCTCGGAGCGGGCCACCCACACCCAGCTGGTCGAGGCCCGGGTCGCCTGCGCAGACTGGCTCGCGTCCAGCGCGCGGCCATCCGGTCCCGAGCCGCTGTAGAGCGCGAAGACTCCCGGTTTGTCGTCGATGGCCACAAGGTAGCTCACCGCGGAGTTGATGTAGACCTTGTCGCCGACCGCGATCGTCTGCAGCTCGGCGACGACCCGGGTCGAGTAGTGCCCGTCCACGAAGTCATCCGAGCCGGTGGCCTTGTAGAACCAGTCCCACCCGTGCCACCCGCCGCGCTTGTAGCCCTGCTGGCGGACGAGCGCGTTCACGATCTCAGCGGGCGCGTCTATCGTGATCGCGCGGGTGGCGGACTGCAGCGGCTCTTCGACCCATTCGTCGCCGGGGAGCGTCTCCGCGACCTCGGCGTCGGTCGCTCCCCAGCGGTCCGTGAAGCTCCGCGTCAGCGGCGGCACGACTACGAAACCGACAACGAGCAGAACGAGCAGGGCCAGCAGCGTGATGCCGGCCCATT
This sequence comes from uncultured Coriobacteriia bacterium, assembly GCA_963726435.1. Lineage (GTDB taxonomy): Bacteria > Actinomycetota > Coriobacteriia > Anaerosomatales > PALSA-660 > PALSA-660. The sequence goes on along the minus strand of CAVSCJ010000004.1, from coordinate 261,945 downwards.
TCAGTATCGAAAGAGCAACTCTCAGAGGGGCTGTCATGCGAGGACCCTTTCGCTCCGCACAAGGATACCGCGAGGCATGCACCGTGACACTGCGGAGGCCGACGGGTATCTCCTAGACGTACGCGCGCCGAACGGATCCACCGGAGGAGATCATGACCATCAAGGGCACCAAGACCGAATCGAACCTGCTCAAGGCGTTCGCGGGCGAGAGCCAGGCGCGGAACCGCTACTGGTACTTCTCGAGCGCGGCGAAGAAGGAGGGCTTCGAGCAGATCTCGGCTCTGTTCATGGAGACGGCCGAGAACGAGAAGGAGCACGCCAAGGTCTTCTTCTGCCACCTCGAGGGCGGTGACGCCGAGATCACGGCCACCTATCCGGCCGGGCGCATCGGCACGACCGCCGAGAACCTTCTGGCCGCAGCCGAGGGCGAGAAGCTGGAGTGGGGCACCCTGTACCCCGACTTCGCAGCGGTCGCCGAGAGCGAGGGGTTCGCCGACGTGGCGACCTCCTTCCGCGAGATAGCCGAGGTGGAGGAGAAGCACGAGAAGCGCTACCGGAAGCTGCTGGCCAACGTCGAGGCGGGACGCGTCTTCACCAAGGACGCGCCGATCCGCTGGAAGTGCCGCAACTGCGGATACGTCCACGAGGGCACGAGCGCGCCTCTCGTGTGCCCGGCGTGCAAGCACCCGCAGGCCTACTACGAGGTGTTCGTCGAGCCGTACTAGCCCGGCGGCAGCCGTCGAGCGCAACCCCGGAACCACCCGAGCGGGCGGCTCTGTGTGCTTCGGGCTGTCATGAACGGGCCAGCCGGACTAGTGCGGGTTGGTGAACTCGCCGGCCACGAACAGGATCCAGAAGAGCCCGGACACCATGCAGGCCCCGAACCCGACCCAGGTCGGCCAGCGCCGGTCGCGCTTCACAAGAGCGCCGATACTGAGCAACATGGCCGCGGCCGTCAGCCCGATGGAAGCTTGGACGGCGAATCGGAAACCGGAACCCGCCATCATGAGCACCAGTGCCGCCAGCGCGAGAATGCCCGCGCCGTACGCGGTCCAGCCGAGCGGAGTCGGCTTGGCCGGCAAGGCCGCCTTCGCGGACATCCCGCGACTGAGCGCCGCGAATGCGATCGCACCCGCTGCGAGCCCGATCACGATCGAGATCGTGAACTGCACCGCGCACCTCCCCTGAACAGGCTCCCCGACAGCGCCTTCGCTGTGCCGCGGCGGCGCCACGCCCACTATACCCGCGTGACGAACGGGCGATGCGGGAGCCACCGGCCCGGCTGCCGGGCAACGCCGCGGTGACAGAGGCGGCCGCAGGACACCGAGTGGGATCCGCGGGCGCATCATGGTCTCATCGGCCAACGAGAGGATCTCGGATGTCGCTGCTCGCGCGCTCGCTACTAAGATGGCTACCTCTCGGCCTGGGCTGCACTCTGGTCCTCGGGATCTGCTACGCGATCGTCCAGCAGACGTATCGCCAGGGAGCCAACGACCCTCAGATCATGGTGGCGCACGACGTCGCCGCTGCGCTCGCAGCGGGCAAGACGCCCGATGAGGTGGTCTCGAACGAGACGATCGACCCGTCGGTGAGCCTGGCGCCCTTCATCATCGTCTTCGACGCCGCTCAGAAGCCGGTCATCTCGTCGGCACGGTTCGGTGGCACGACGCCCGTGCCGCCGGTAGGCGTCTTGGACGCCTCGAAGACCAGCGGCGAGAACAGGGTCACTTGGCAACCGCGCCGCGACACGCGGATCGCGGCCGTCGTCGTGCCGGTCGAGGGCGGAGCCGGCGGCTTCGTGCTCGCGGGCCGCAGCCTTCGCGTCGTGGAGGAGCGCGTCGACTCGCTCACGCTGATGGTCGCGCTCGGATGGCTGGGGACGATGGTGGCCACCTTCGCCGCAGTCGTGTTCGCGCAACGCTTGGCGCACCCGAAGGTCGCGCCCCCCGCCTGAACCCGACGTCAGCCCGCGTCCGCCTCTCGCGGCGTCAGTCCGCCGGGTGCGCCGGTGCGCGGAACCAGGCGCCTGTCCAGGCAGGCCCACAGGTAGAGCGACGCGACGCTGCGGTAGGGTCGCCACGCCTCGCCGGCCGCGGCGAGCTCCGGGCCTGTCGCAGGGCGCGCGAGCTCCAGCGCCCAACCGGCCGCTCGCAGCAGACCGCCGTCGTCGAGAGCAAGCACGTCTGGACGGGCGAGCGAGAACAGCAGGAACATCTCGGCGGTCCAGCGGCCCACGCCCTTGACCCTCGTGACCTCCGCGACCACCGCGTCATCGTCCAGGACATCCATCGAAGCGAGGTCGAGGTCTCCGGTGTGGACTCGCTCGGCCAGGTCGCGCAGATAGCGCACCTTCTGACCCGAAAGCCCGCAGGCGCGCAGTGCCGCATCGTCCAGCCCGAGCACCGCAGCGGGCTCGACGGGACCGAGTGCGGCGAAGCGCCGCCAGATCGTCGACGCGGCGGCGCCGGAGAGTTGCTGGCCGACGATCGAGCTGGCAAGGGAAACGAAGCGATCGGGCTGCACCCCAACGCGCACGTCGCCTATCGCGCGAGTGACGGCCGCCATGACCGGGTCGGCCGCGAGCACGACGACCTCGGGTGACTCCGGTCCGTAGGCGAGCTCCAAGAGCGGCCGCACCCTAGCGCGGCTGGAAGGTCAGCGCGCCCGAGTTCATGCAGTAGCGCTTGCCGTCAGGCGCCGGCCCGTCGTCGAAGACGTGGCCCAGATGGCCGCCGCAGCGCGCGCAGCGCACCTCGGTGCGCTCCGTGCCGAGCTGCGTGTCGGGGCCGGTCTCGATCGCCTTGTCGTCGATCGGACGCGTGAACGACGGCCAGCCCGTGCCCGAGTCGTACTTGTCGGCGGAGTCGAAAAGGGGACGATCGCAACCGCCGCACAGGTAGATCCCGTCAGCGTGACTGTTCCAGAACTCGTTGTTGAACGCCGGTTCCGTGCCGGCCAGGCGCAGGATGCGGAAGGCGTCCGGGGAGAGCAGGCGCCGCCACTCCTCATCTGTATGTTCGACCACGTAGGGCATGCGCGGACTCCTGTTCTGCTTGGACCTGTCGGACATGCTCTCTTCGGCCCGCGTACGCCAGCACCTCGTCCTGGGAGGACCGGCTCAGCCCCGTGAGCGGCAGCTCCCGCTCGATCTGCGCGGCCTCGCCCCACCCGTCGAACCAGGCGTTGAGCCGCGCTGCCGAGGTCGCGTCTATGAACGCGCGTTCGTCGGGCATCAGTGCCCGAAGCTCTGACGCTATCCTGCCGTGCCCGCGCAGCCGGTACTTCTGGTGGTAGTCCTCCGCGATCCAGAAGCGAAGGATCGGCTCGATGGACGTGTGAACCATCCCGCGAGAGACCCGCGCCGCCTGCAGAGCACGCTCGGCGGCGGCCCGCTCCGAGCCGTCGCGATAGAAGATGGCCGAGCGGTACTGGGTCGAGTACGACGGCGTCCGCGCGTCGTGCCCGGTGAGGAACTCGGCCAGCAGGTCGTCGTAGGAGATGACCCGCGGGTCGTAGTCCATCTCGACGGTCTCGCTGTGGTCTCCGATGCGCTCGTATGTGGGAGAATCCGTCGACCCGCCACAGTAGCCGACACGCGTCCGCAAGACACCCTCGAGGCGCCCGAACCGGGCGTCGGGCCCCCAGAATCAACCCATGGCGAATGTAGCCGTGGCGAACTCGTCAGGCTGCTGGACTTCCAGCTGCGGCATGGACAGCTTGGGTGCGGGTGTGGGGACTTCGGGACTCATGAGCGCTCGCCTCCAGCAACAGTCATACCCACTGGCGGGCCCGCTCCATTCGGAGCCAGGCGCGGCGTGGCCCGAAGGGGACTCTACTTCGCCAGATCGTCCGCGAGCATCTCGAGGAAGAGCCCGACGTCGGTGACCACACCGACCGTCTGGAACGACCCCCGGTCGGCCAGCTTCGTCACCACGGCCGGGTTGATGTCGACGCAGACCGTGGTAGTGGAGGCCGGTAGCATGTTGCCCGTGGCGATCGAATGCAGCATCGTCGAGAACATCAGGCAGGCGCCGGCGTCGCGGCAGAACGACCGCATGGCGGCTTGGGCCTCGAGCGCATCGGTGATGACCCCGGGCATCGGCCCGTCGTCGCGGATCGACCCGGCGAGCACGTACGGGGCGCCAGTCTTGACCAGGGTGTACATGATCCCGTTCGTCAGCACGCCGGACGCGACCGCCTTCTGGAAGCCACCGGCGGCCCGGATCGCGTTGATCGCTCGCAGATGATGCTCGTGCCCGCCCGGCACGAGCGCACCAGTGTCGAGCCGCACTCCAAGCGACGTGCCGTAGAGCGCCGCCTCGACGTCGTGGGTGGCGACCGCGTTGCCGCCGAACATCACCGTGAGGTAGCCCATCTCGAATAGGCGGGCCAGGTGCGGAGCGGCGCCCGTATGGACCACGGCCGGACCGACGACCGCGATCGCGGGCCTCCCCTCCTGCTTCGTCCTGCGCAGCAGCTTGGCCACCTCGCCCACGATCTGAGCCTTGGGCTTCTCGCTGGAGACGGCGGAGTTCATGAACTCGAACGCGCCCTTCTCGCGCGGGCGCTGCACGGGGATGACGCGCACCCCCCTGTGCCCGGTGACCAGGAGATCGCCCGAGCGAACGTCGTTGATCGTGACCAGTTCCACCGCGCCCGCGTCCGGGTCGACACGGATGCCGAGGTCCATCTCGGCTCCGGGGACCCGGACCCAGCTCCCGCGGATGCGGACCCAGCTCTCCATGTTGGTGGTCGAGTAGAAGCCCTCCGGGAAGACGCCGGCCGCCGGTGCGGCGGCCCACTCGGCATCGGAAAGGTCGATCGGCACCGCTCCATGCTCGAGCACCGCGGTGACGATGTTGTCCAGAGCCGCCTGGTCGGAAGCGATAACGCGGAGCACCGCTCGCGAGGGGTCGTCGTTCGTCCGCCCGACTTCGAAGCTCAGAGTCTCGAACTCGCCGCCGAGCTCGATTATGTCGTCCATCATCTTGGAGACGATCTGCGAGTCGATGAGGTGGCCCTCGACGGCGACGTCTTCGTAGTAGCGCTGGGACATGGCCTTCTCCCGGGGCGATCGCGGATTCACTGCATGATAGCGGCGATTGCGTGCATACGCGCTCGCCGGACTGCCATTCTAGCGGTTCGGGACGGCGGCGCCGCACCTACTCGAAGTGCAGCGCGTCCACCACATTCAGCCGGGCAGCGGAGCGGGCCGGGATGTAGGCGGCCAGCACGCCGAAGCCCAGGCCGACGGCGATCGTCAGCAGGATGCCCGCCCACGGGAAGAAGTAGGGCATCGGCCAGCCGATGGTCCGCATGGCGTCGACGAGCGCGTACCCGAGCCATATGCCCGCGAGTATCCCGAAAGCGGTACCGATGGCCGAGAGCAGCAGCGACTCCGCCATCACCATCCTGCGCACCTGGCGTCGCGTGGACCCGACCGCGCGCAGCATCCCTATCTCGCGCGTGCGCGCGAGCACGCTTATCGCGAGCGTGTTCACGAGTGCGAGGAGCGACGGCAGCGCCAGGGCGGCGCCGAGAACATAGAAGATCCCCATCGTCTGGTCGAACACGCTCAGCTGCTCGGTCTTGAACGTGGCGGAATCGTAGAGCTTGAACGCCGGGTAGTCGGCGACGATCCTTTCGAGACTGGCCTTCGTGAGCGCCTTGTCGGCGCCGGGGGCCAGGTTCCCCATGATCAGCAGGTCGTTCGTGGAGTTGAAGTCGCGCGCCAAGTTGTCCTGCGACACGTAGGTTGTGGAGAGCTTGGCGTTGAGGTAGTCGTTTCCGATGCCGGCCACGTGGTACGTCTTCGGCCCGCTCGGCGTGTCGTACGTGACCGCCTGTCCCACCACCAGCCCGTGCGAGGAAGCGAAGATTCCGTTCGCGATGAGCCAGCGACCCTGCCCGAGCTGAGCGATAGCGCTCTCGGAGGAGCCCGTCGTCCACTCGAAGGAGGCGACTTTGGCGTATGTGGTCGGGTCGATCCCGAGGGCCTGAACCGAGGCGCCGTCTATCTTGCCCTGGCCGAAACGGAGCGTGGTCACGGTGCCCATGCCCGGGGCGTGCCGCACCTCTTCCGTCAGACGCGGGCCCGCCGCGACGTTGCCGGAGGAGAGCACGATCGATTGCGGCAGGAACATGAAATCGGCGCTCATCGCCTTGTCGATGTAGCTGGTGAAGCCGGCGAATATGGAGGTGATCACGCCGGCCATCGCGATGATCGTGGCCAGCCCGAGCATGACAGCCGTGACGGTGATGGCGCTGCGACCCGGGTTGCGCTGAAGGTTGCTCCGGGCTATTCCGCCCTCACGCGCGAACGCCACGCCGATGAGACCGCCGAACACGTCGGAGAGCGGGCTCACGACAGCTGGTGCCACCAGTGCGATCCCGACTAGGAATACGATCGACCCCAGACCGACCATGGCTGGCGTCGCGGGTCGCGAGCATGAGCAGGGACAACCCGACGATGCCCGCGCCGATCCAGGCGCGACGTCCGACCCGCCGCTCGTAGACCTCGCCCAGCTGCGGGCGCATCGCCTCCATCGGCGTCACTCGGCCGGCGGCCATGGCCGGTATCAGCGCCGCCAGGATCGTGACCCCCACGCCCAGGGTGATCGCGAAGATCCACGTGCCGACCTCGAAGATGGGCGCTCCCGGAGCGGTGTGGAAGTACCTCTCGAAGATCGGGCCGAGCGCGGCGAGGCCGGCGGAGGCCATGCCCCACCCCGCCAGGATGCCGAGGGCGGTACCCAGGATCCCCTGGATGAGCGACTCCGCAAGGAACATCCCGACGATCGTGCCGCGCTTGGCGCCGATCGCCCGCAGCATCCCGATGTCGCGACGACGCTCGGATACGACCGTGCGGAAGCTGTTCAGGATGATGAACGCGCCGGTGGCCAGCGCGAAGATGCCGAACAGGTTGAAGGAGTACTGGGCCACCTGCAGGGAGGCGATGAGCGAGCTGTTGCTGGACAGCCCGCCGACCTGCAGGTCCTTGCCCACGGACCGCTGTACGGCCGCCTCGGTGGCGGCCCGGTCGACGCCGAGGACGAACGAGGCGTCCACCTCGTTGATGTTCTGGCCCTCCGCGAACAGCGCCTGTGCCGCGGTGAGCGGGATGAAGAGCTGCTCCTGACCCGGGACTGTCGCCGAGGAGAGCAGGCCGACCACTGTGAACTTCGTCGTTCCCACCGACGAAGGCACGGATATCGTGTCGCCCAGCCTCACTCCCAGGCTCTTCGCCAAGTCGGACGCCAGGACTGTGACGTCGCCATCCCCGATCGCCAGCGAGCGCCCGCTTCCGATCGGAAGGTCGCGCACGCGCAGGATGCTGCCCGGGTCCACGCCGACGACGTAGGCCTGCGCGACCTGGTCGGCCGCGGGCACGCCGACACGTGGCGGAAGGGGCACGGTCCGCTGGAGCATCGGGGTGACCTGTTCCACTCCCGGCACGCGCGCGACCTTGGCCGCCACGTCGAGGGAGAAGGAAGCGCCGAACGGGCTGGTCACCGTGGCGTCCACCTTGCCTGCCGTCGAGACCAGGTTGCGGGAGAAGGCCTTCAGAAGCGTGGGCGTGAGGCCGTTGAGTCCGAAGATGAGCATGACGCCGAGCACGACCGCCAGCGAGGTGAGCACAGTGCGCCCTCCGCGGCCGCGCAGGTACCGCCACGCGAGAGTCAGTTGGACGTTCACAGCAGCCCGGCTCGCTCCATCGCATCTCGCGCGGCATGCTCGGTGCCGTCGAGTCTCAGGTCGTCGACGATCTTGCCGTCCTTCATCAGCACGAGACGTGCCGCGTACGCAGCGATCCTCGGGTCGTGCGTGACCATCAGAACCGAGCGGCCCCACTCGGTGGCGACTTGCTTGAGCAGCGTCGCGATATCGGTGGCCGACTTCGAGTCGAGGTTGCCGGTCGGCTCGTCGGCCAGGACGAGCGCGGGTTCGGCGGAGAGCGCCCGGGCGACGGTCACGCGCTGCTGCTGCCCGCCGGAAAGCTGGTCGGGACGGCTGGACAGGCGGTCCCCCAATCCGACCTTCTCGAGCCACGCGCGCGCCGTTTCCTTCGCGTGGGGGTCGCCGTCGAGCGTGAGCGGGAGCGCGGCGTTCTCGACCGCGTCGAGGACCGGGATCAGGTTGAAGAACTGGAACACGAAGCCGATGCGTCGGCGGCGCAACTCGGTGAGCTTGTCGTCGTCGAGTGTGGTGAGGTCCGCCCCGTCGACGCTGACGCGCCCGGAGGTGGGCCGGTCGAGCCCGCCCACCATGTTGAGCAGGGTGGACTTGCCGCAGCCGCTCGGACCCATCACAGCGACGAACTCTCCGGGCTGCATCGTCAGGTCCACTCCATCGAGCGCGCAGACCTGCGTCTCGCCCTCGCCGTAGGTCTTGCGCAGCGCTTCCGTCTCTACGATCGCCATCTGACCTCCCGGCCGCGGTCACGAGTCCCGGAACTGCCCCCGTACGCTATCCTACCCCCCGGCGACGCGGTCCCACAGACCGCGCGCCAACGAAGGAGGACACGTGGCGGCTCGCCGACGCTCGGCACTGCAGGCGGCAACGTTCCTTGCGCTCGCGCGACCCGTGTTCCGCGCGGTCGACTTCCACGCGAGCTACTCGGCCGCCTATCGAGCCCGCCGCGGTGGCACCGACTGGAGCGAACACGCCGAGCGCCTGCGGGAGCTCGACCTGCGCCGGCGCGCCTTTCAGAGCGAGATGGCCGCGCTACAGGCGACGCACGGGGCGGCCTGCGCCGAGTGCCGGGGCGGCTGCTGCACGGAGGAGCGCTTCCGAGACTCCATCGTCGACCGGGTGCTCCAGGACCCCTCGCAGCCGAACCCGGCGCCACGCAGCCTGCGCTCGAAGATACGCGAGAAGCACACGGACTACCCGCCGTTGCGCGACCCCGCCGCGACGCAGGCAGCGCCACCCGAATACTGCCCGAACTGCACCCCCCAGGGGTGCGCACTGCCCGCGCATGATCGCCCGATCCAGTGCCTCGCCTACCATTGCAGGGCGAGCATCGCGCCGCTGTCGGCGGAGGAATGCGAAGCGGGGATCCACGCGCTGAAGGGGCTCATGCGAGTGATGATCGAGACCGCCGCCCTGCCCAGTCGCACCGCGCGAGGCTGAACCCGAACGGGCCGTCAGTACGCGACCGCCACGGCCTTCTTCACGTACAGGTCGCCTTGCGCGCACTTGAGCAGCAGAGCGGCGAGGTCAGCACGCGAGATGTGCGCCCCCTTCGGCGCCGAGTTGCCCTCGACCACCCGGTAGAGGCCGGTGAGCGGACCGTCGCGGAGCGCATGCGCGCGCACGATGGTCCAGTCGAGTTCGGAGAGCATGATGTCGCCTTCCATGCGCTCCATGTCCTCGTAGACGGGACGCAGACCCGGCATCTTTCGCATCATGCGCACCCGGAGCGGAACGTCGGGCGAGTCCGCACCGGCTCCCGCGGCGGAGACGACCACGAGCCGCCGGATGCCGCGGGCTGCCATGGCACGGATCGTGTTGGCGATGCCGTCGGAGTAGACGGTCACGGGCCGCTGGCCGCGCGAACCGAGCGTCGAGATCACGGCATCGCACCCTGCGACAGCCGTCTGCAGCGCCACCGAGTCGGCGACGTCACCCGCTATGACGGTCAGACGCTCGTGAGTGAACGGCAGGCGGCCGGCGTCGCGGACGAACGCCACGACCTCGAGGCCGTGGCTGAGCGCCTGCTCGACGACCTGCTGCCCGGTGGCACCCGACGCCCCGAGTACGAGGATGCGCATGACCCGTCCGATCCCGGCTCCCAACGGTCCTCAGGCCCCGGCCATGTCGGACTTCAGCTTCTCGACGGCCGCGCGGCACTCGGGTATCGAGGTTCCCAGGATCTGTGCCGCGAGGATCGCCGCGTTCTTCGCACCATTGATCGCGACGCACGCAACGGGAACGCCCGAGGGCATCTGCACCATCGACAGCAGCGAGTCCAGTCCGCCGAGGTCCGAAGTCTTCATCGGCACGGCGATCACGGGGAGGGGCGTGTCTGCGGCCACCACGCCGGCCAGATGGGCGGCCTTGCCCGCGGCGGCTATGACGACCTTCACGCCGCGATCGGCCAGACCGGCCGCCCAATCGCGCACCTTCGCGGGCTGACGGTGGGCCGATGCGACCAACACCTCATGTGCGATCCCCATGCCCTCCAGAGTGCGCACGCACTCCTCCATCACTGCCATGTCCGACTGCGATCCCATGACGATGCCGACCAGGGGTGCGTCACTCATGACGGTCCTTTCCGTTGCGGCGGCCGCATCGGCTGAGGCCGGCGGCGCCGGGTCCCGCACAAGAGGGTAGGCGAGGAGGGCGACCGCGGCGACCGCGAGCGCAACGGTCACTGGGAGCGGCAGGCCGAGCACGGAGCCGAAGATCGCGACCATGAAGGCGACTATGGCACCCGCGACAACGAGCGCGACGCCCAGAGCGAGCCACTCTCGCGGGGTCCGCCTCATCTCGGCATCGCATCCCCGGCCGCCTCCGATTCGGCTACGGCCTCGGCGACCGATCCGTGGAACTCGTCACAAGCGGCGCCCTCGCCTTCGCCGAAGAGCAATTCCCGCTCGTCGGGCTTCAGGGCCGAGCGGGCCTGGTCCCTGACGTTGTTCACGCCGATGAAGAACTCGCGCATCATCGCGACCATGAGGTAGCGGCCGCGGGCCGTCAGCGTCAGCGCCTCGTCGTCGTCCTGGTCGAAGGCCCCCGCCGCGCGCATGAATCCCATCTCCGGGCGCAGTCCTCGGTCGATCGACACCCCGAAGTCGCGCTCGAACTTGCGTTTGTCGAGCCGGAGACCGAACAGCTCCATCAGGAACCGGTACCGCATCCGCTCGTGCGCTGCGAACGACTTCGCCCCCGCGACGCCCATGCGGCCCGCGCCGAGCTGGTCGCCGTACTCCCGCAGCGAGAACGTGTTCACGTAGAGTGTGCCGTCGAGGTACGAGAACGCCCCGGAGCCGATCCCGACGTACTCCTCGTAGTCGACGATGTACTCGTCGATCATCCCGCCTGCCTTGCGCGAGAACGTCCAAGCGCTGCCGTTCTCGAAGGCGTCCGACAGCAGTCCCGAAAGGATCTCGTAGAACTGTGCCTCGCGCTTGTAGTCGACCGGCCCGACCGTGCGGGCGAGCTCGCGGTTGACTGCCGGCGACGCCATCAGCGGGTAGAAGGTCGTCTGGTTGCAGGTCGACTGCTCCAGCATCTCCACGTCGTGGCGGAGCATCGCCTCGGTCTGCGATGGGAAGTTGAAGATCATGTCCACGTTCATCGAATGGAATGCGCCGGCGGTCGCCTGGATGCGTTCGAGGATCTCGGCGCCGGAGCCGTACTTGTCGTACCTCTCCATCTGCTTCAGAAGACCGTCGTCGAAGCTCTGGACGCCGACGCTGAGGCGCTGGACGCGCGGCGCGAGCACCTCCACGTACTCCGGGATCAGGTGGTTGGGGTTCGTCTCGGAGGAGACCTCCTTGATGGAGAACAGCTCTCGCGCCAGATCGATCGTACGCGCGAGCTCGTCGAGGATTATCGTGGGCGTTCCTCCGCCCACATACATGGAAGCGAAGTCGTAGCCGAGGTCGGCCACCATGCGCATCTCTTCGCGCAGCTGGTCGAAGTACGGGACGGCGCGGGCTTCAGAGAACGGGAATCGGTTGAACGAGCAGTACGGGCAGAGGCGCTGGCAGAAGGGCACGTGCGCGTAGAGCAGGTACTCGCGACCGGGCAGAGGGCCCGGGAGCCGGGCGAGATCCGCATGCCCTAGTGCGAGATAGCGCGAGTTGAGCGTGCGGATGACGGGCGTCAGCAGACGTTCGGCGAGCACTAGACCTCCGAGCCGAAGACGTTCGCGGCGATGTCGCTCCGGTAGAACATCCCCTCGAAGGAGATCTTGGAGACCGCCTGGTACGCCAGCGCTCTGGCCTCGCGCAACGTGGGGGCGAGCGCGGTCACATCGAGCACGCGGCCGCCGGAGGTGACCAGCACCCCGTCCTTGCGGATCGCGGTGCCCGCGTGGAACACCTTCACGCCTGGCATCGATTCGGCCTCGTCCACGCCGGTGATGACCTTCCCGGTCTCGTACTCGCCCGGGTACCCGCCCGATGCGAGCACCACCGACACGGCCTGATCGCTGCTCCACTCTGGCTTCATGGCGGGCAGAGTGCCGTCGCCTGACGGCCATCATGATGTCCACCAGGTCACTGGTCAGCCTAGGGAGCAGCACCTGCGTCTCCGGGTCGCCGAAGCGCGCGTTGTACTCGAGCACCTTGGGACCCGACTCGGTGAGGACGAACCCGCCGTAGATCACTCCGCGATAGCGGATGCCCTCCTTCAGCAGCCCGGTGATGGTCTGCTGCAGCAGGTCGGCCATCTTGGCGACGGTGAGCTCGTCGATCGACGGCACGGGAGAGTAGACGCCCATCCCTCCGGTGTTGGGGCCCTCGTCGTTGTCGAATGCGCGCTTGTGGTCGCGCGCCGGCTCCATCGCAACGACACACACGCCGTCGGTGAATGCGAGCAGCGAGCACTCGGGGCCCTTGAGGAACTCCTCCACGATGACGACCTCGCCGGCTTCGCCGAACCCGCCGTCGAAGCACTTGGCGACCGCCGCCTCGGCCTCCTCCGGGTTCGCGGCTATGACGACGCCCTTGCCGGCCGCAAGCCCGTCGGCCTTCACGACCACCGGGTACTCGGCATTCTCCAAGTAGAAGACCGCCTGGTCGAGCTTGCGGTCCGCGAAGGCGCGAGATTCGCCGGTGGGGATGCCGTGACGGCGCATCACCCCCTTCGCGAACGCCTTGCTGCCCTCGAGACGGGCGGCAAGCGCCCCGGGCCCGAACACCCTGATCCCGCGTGCTTGCAGGGCGTCGGCGACGCCGGCCACGAGCGGGCCCTCGGGACCGATCACCACTAGGTCGACCTTCTGGTCGGCGGAGAACTGCGCGACCGCTTCAGGGTCGTCGATCTTGAGGTCGGCGAAGTTGGTCGCGACGCCTGCGGTCCCGCCGTTGCCGGGCGCGACGAGCACATCGGGCTTGTGGTGCGATCTCAGCAGCGAGTCGACGATGGCGTGTTCGCGGCCGCCGCCGCCAAGGACCAGAATCCGCATGGTTCACAAACCCCCAGAGAACAAGTCGCGCGAAGGCACGGCCTCCCACGCAGGCATTGTACGACGACGCGACGGCGAGGAGGCGAGCACATGAGCCCCGCCGGCCCCTACGCCCTCCGATCCCACCTGCGCATGATGGTCTCGGAGCGATCCGGACCGACCGCGATGATCGAGATCGGGACCTCCGCCAGGTCCTCGAGGAACGTGATGTAGTCGCGCGCCTGCTTCGGGAGCTCCTCGAAGCTGCGGCAGTGGTCGATGTCGCACTTCCACCCAGGGAGCTCCTCGTAGACCGGCTTCGCGTGGTGGAAGACCGTCTGGTGGCAGGGCAGGTCGTTGTAGCGCTTGCCCTGGTACTCGTAGGCGACGCACACCTTGATCGAGTCCAGCTCCGAGAGCACGTCGAGCTTGGTGATGACCAGGTCGGTCAGCCCGTTGATCTGCACGGCGTAGCGGATGATGACGCCGTCGTACCAGCCGCATCGACGCTGGCGCCCGGTAGTGGTGCCGAACTCGCCGCCCTTCATCGTCAGATGCTCGCCGATGGAGCCCGGGGTCGAGGGCAGCTCGGTGGGGAACGGACCGGAGCCGACCCGCGTGATGTAGGCCTTCGAGATGCCGAGCACCCGGTCGATCGCCTTCGGGCCGACCCCCGAGCCCGTGCACGCGCCGCCGGCGGTGGGAGACGACGAGGTCACGAACGGGTAGGTGCCGTGGTCGATGTCGAGCAGCGTGCCCTGAGCTCCCTCGAAGAAGACCCACTGATCGGCGCGGAGCGCCTTGTTGAGCACCGTGCTCGTGTCCGAGATCATCGGCTTGATGCGCTTCGCGTAGCCCATGTACTCGTCCACGATCTCGTCCACGGTGTAGGTGGGCAGGTCGTAGAGCTTCTCGAGGAGGTCGTTCTTCTCGACGAGGGCGGCGGCGATCTTCTTGCGCAGGATGTGCTCGTCGGTCAGGTCCTGGACGCGGATGCCCAGGCGCGACGCCTTGTCCATGTAGGCAGGGCCGATGCCGCGGCGCGTGGTGCCTATCTCCTGGTCGCCAAGTCGTCTCTCCGCCGCGCCGTCGAGATCGCGGTGGTAGGGCATGATCAGGTGCGCGTTGCAGGAGACCAGCAGACGATGGGTGGAGATGCCGTCGGCCTCAAGGCTGTCGATCTCGTCGAGCAACACCTTCGGGTCGATCACGACGCCGTTGCCGATGACCGGCGTGATGTGCGGGTACATGATCCCGCTCGGGATCAGATGGAGCTTGAGGGTGCGCCCGCCGTGCACGATCGTGTGTCCCGCGTTGTTCCCGCCCTGGAAGCGGACGACGAAGTCCATGTCGTCGGCGAGCAGGTCGGTGATCTTGCCCTTGCCTTCGTCGCCCCATTGGGCGCCGACGAGCACGATGCCGGCCATGGTCTTCGGCTTCTCCTGCCGGTGTTCGGTCCCGCGGACACCCTAGCCGCTCCCGGACCGGGTGCGGCGCCCTGGGGCGACGCACGCACGCGCGGCTACAGGACCTCGGATCCGTAGGCGCGCGCCGCGCACAGTATGCCGCACGACGGGCGCCCGCGCCAGAAGCCGGCCTGCGTCACGCTGCCGTGCTGGAGCGGGTGCGATCGAGATAGAGCCGTACCGCTCGCCTGGTGGCCCGCTCGATGCGCGCCTGGACGGAGGGCGGCATCGTCTCCCACACGTCAGGATGACGCCGCAGCAGACCAACGTCCCAGGCGAGGTGGTTAAGCCCGAAGCGGCCGTGCCCGATCGCGTCCTGGCGCGAGTGGAGCGAGTAGCCGAGGTGCGTGAGCGCGCCCGCGCGGTCGCCCTCGCGCGCGAGGGCGACCGCGCGACGCAAGCTCGAACGGTGCGACCACGAAGCGAAGCGGTCGGGTTGAAGTGCCGCAGCGGCCTGCGCACGCCCGGCCACTTCTCGTCCACGAGCACGTTCGCAACGCCCGCGGCCTCGGCGTCGGCCTCGGACATGCCCTCCTCGATGGCCCAGCCCATGGTCAACCGGAAGTGGACCGCCGGTCCCGGCACCGCGCCCTCCTTCGCACTCTGTCTCGCCACGGGGAAGATACCCTGCGACGCCCACGAGCGCTGGCCGCCGTTGACTCGGGGGCGCACGCGGGTATGTTAGTGAGCGATAACTAACCGCGCCGTGACGGCGCGCCTCGAGCACACCGACGGGAACAGCTCCGGACATGAAGCGCCCTTGGCTGATAGCCATCTTCCTGGTCGTCCTGCTGGGTGCGTTGGCTTGGCTAGCGTCGGCCCGCCTGGCCGCCGAGGACCCTCTGAGCTCCGGTCGGCTGGCCGTCTCCGCCACCGTGCGGTCCGACAGCGTGATCCTCGTCGCACCATCGTTGGCGTCCACCCGGACCTCCGCCGCGTCGGGCCAGCCCGCGCTTGCCGGCACGATCGCCTCCATCGAGGCCCCGGAGGGATCTCATGTCACGACGGGCCAGGTGGTCGCGCGACTGGACGACCGGGCGCTCGCGCTCCAGGCGGATGTCGCGCGCGCCGGAGCCAGGCTCGCCAAGGCGAACATCGGGGTGGCCGACGCCAACCTCGACACATTGGCGTCGAACTCGGCCACGTTGGCCGACGCGCGCAAGAAGCTCGACGCCGCGCTCGCGACGCTCAGAGCATCGCGAGCGGACGTCGTGCGGAACCTTGCCGCCGCCGAGGATGCCGTGGCGCACATGCCGCCCGTGCTGCCTCCTGGGGTGCCCGACCCGCGCGTGCTCGTCGCGAAGCTGAAGGCCGCACTGGCGCAGATCGACGCCGGCCTGGCGAAGGCGACAGCGGCGCGAGCGAAGCTCAACGGCGCGTCGGCGAAGCTCTCCACCGCTCGCTCCCAACTTCGTGGCTTGCGCCGCGTGCTCGTGCTCGCTGCGCACGCCGCGGATGTCGGGATCGAGGTGGCCGACGCCCGGCGGGCGCTCGCCGTCCTGCGCGCTCCGTGCAGCGGCGTGGTCACTCAGGTCGTGCAGGCCGGTTCGGTCGCGTTCGCCGGGCAGCCGGTCGCCCGCATCGCGCCTGACGGGCCGGTCATCCTCGACACCTACCTCGACGCCGGAGAGCTCCTGCTGGTGCGCCTCGGCGCCGCCGCGACGGCTGGTTCCGACAGCTCCGGGGCGCGTGTCTTCACTGGCAGGGTCAGCGCCATCGCACCGTCCTTCGGCTACCCGCCGACTTCCTTGGCCACCCCGCTCGTGCACATGACGCGGGCGGTCAAGGTGAGCGTCACCCTTGACGACCCGGCCGCGCCGCTTCCGGCGGGCACCCCGGCCGACCTGACCATCTCGACTAGGAGTGGATCTTGATGAGCAGAAGGATCGCCGTGATCGCAGTCGTGCTCGTCCTCGTCGCGGCGGGAGTGACATGGTACCTGCTCTCGGGCAACGGAACGGCCAGTGCGGCGCTCTCGGGCTCGGGAACGATCGAGGCGCCCGAGGTGACCGTCGCCCCGCTGGTCGCGGGCACCATCGTGGCCGCCCCTGCCGAGGAGGGCGCCCGCGTGAAGAGGGGCGACGTGCTCTTCCGCATCGACGACTCCGTGATCAAGCTGCAGGTGGGCCAGGCCCAGGCCGGAGTCAACGCGGCCAAGGCCGCGCGAGATCAGACCCGTCGCGATCACAAGAGCCGTGCGGTGAAGGCCGCTGCCCAAGCCCAGCTGGACCAGGCGAGCGACGCTCTCAAGATCGCGAAGCTGCAACTGTCCTACTGCACCGTGACCTCCGCGGTCGACGGTGTTCTCCTCACCAAGTCGCTGGACGTGGGCGAGAACGCCTCTCCAGGCAAGACGCTCGCCACGATCGGGCGGCTCGACTCGCTGACAGTGACTGTCTTCATCGCCGAGAGCGACATCGGACGAGTACGGGTGGGGCAGAAGGCGAAGCTCACCACCGACTCGTCCACATCGTCCTTCGACTGCTCGGTCACCTCCGTAGCGAGCGAAGCTGAGTTCACCCCCACTCAGATCGAGACGAAGGACCAGCGCGTGAAGCTCGTCTACGCGGTCAAGCTGTCCGTGGCCGACACGACAGGGACGCTCAAGCCGGGGATGCCGGCCGACGTGACGTTCGAGTAGCCACGTGGCCTCACTCCTCGAGAACCTCCGTGCGCGCGCGAGCGCGCGCGGGCATGCGGAAGAGACCGGCGGCGAGGCCGCCATCTCGGCGCGCGACCTGGTGAAGGTCTTCGGCGGCCGCGGGTCGCAGGTGACCGCCGTCGACGGCGTGACTCTGGATGTCGGACGAGCCGAGGTGTTCGGCCTGCTCGGCCCCGACGGCGCCGGCAAGTCCACGCTGATCAGGATGCTCGCGACCGTGCTGAGCCCGACTTCGGGAGACGCGACGGTATTCGGCCACTCGGTCACCCGCGACCCGGCGGCGGTTAAATCGCGCATCGGCTACATGAGTCAGGACTTCTCGCTCTACCCCGACCTGACGGTGGCGGAGAACCTCGACTTCTTCGCGGAGCTGCGCGGGGTCCCGAGGGCTGAGAAGGCCGCCAGGGCCGAGCGGTTGCTGAGGTTCGCGGGGCTCGAAGGGTTCACCGACCGCCAGGCGCGCAACCTGTCGGGCGGCATGAAGCAGAAGCTCGCGCTCGCGGCGACGCTCATCCACGAGCCCGACCTGATCTTCCTCGACGAGCCGACCACCGGCGTCGACCCGGTGTCGCGGCGCGAGTTCTGGCGCATCATCTCCGACCTGCACCGGCGCGGAGTCACCGTCTTCGTCGCCACGCCCTACATGGACGAGGCCGAGCGATGCAACCGCGTCGCCTTCATGCGCAACGGCCGACTCGAGGTCGTGGACACGCCGGCCGCGGTCAAGGGCCGCCTGCCCGGCACGCTCTACGAGGTCTCGGCGGCAGACCAGCGCGCGGCGATGCGCGTCCTTCGCGAGACCTCGGGAATACGGAGCGTATCGGTGCACGGCGAATCGCTGCGCGTTCTCGTCGTTCCCGGACGGACCGGACGCCGACGCTCTGGCCCAGGAGCTTCAGGCCGCCGGCGCGTCCGGCGTGTCGATCGCGGCGGCGCGCCCCGACATGGAGGCAGCGTTCGCCTTCCTCGCGGAGGAGCGTGAGACCTCGTGAGCGCACTTCGCCGCATCGTCGCCGTCGCGCGCAAGGAGTTCATCCACATCTCGCGCGACTGGCGGATCCTCGTCTCCGTCCTGCTGATGCCCGTCATCCAGCTGCTGCTGTTCAGCTACGCGATCTGCTTCGACGTGAAGAACGTGCCGACGGTCGTGATGGACCAGGACCGGACGGCTCAGAGCCGCGATCTGCTCTCGCAGTTCGGTCAGTCGGGCTTCTTCCGCGTCGTGGCGTACGCGAACAACGACGCGGAGATCGACTCGTTCATCGCCCGCTCGGCGGCGAGGGTCGCGATCGTCATCCCTCCCGGGTTCGGGCGGGACGTGACTGCTGCGCGGACCCCCACGGTCCAGGTTCTCGTCGACGGCAGCGAGCCGAACTCCGCGCAGCTCGCGCAGGCGTACGCCACCGCGCTGACGCAATCCGTGTCACGCGGGATCTCGGTGACCTGGGCACAGCAGCGGGGCCTCGACCCGGCCTCAGTGGGACAGCTGTCTCCGCGTGTCGCGAACGTGGTACAACCCGGAACGCCGCAGCGCCGACTTCCTCATCCCGGCGTTGATGGTCGTGATCATCATGATCGTCACCGTGCAGCAGACCGCCGTCTCGCTGGTCCGTGAGAAGGACCAGGGCACCTTCGAGCAGCTGGCGGTCTCCCCGATCCGCCGCGGCGAGCTGATGATCGGCAAGGTGGCGCCGTGGGTGGCGCTCGGGCTGATCGACGTCGTGGTGATCACCCTGGTCGCAGTGCTCGTGTTCGGGGTGCCGCTGCGCGGCAGCGTGCTCACGCTCGCACTCGCGGCGTTCCTGTTCGTGATGTGCTGCCTCGCGATCGGGCTCATCATCTCGTCGCGCGCACCATCGCTTGAGACCGCCAACTTCCTCGGGCTGATGGTCGCGTTCCTACCCGGCTTCATGCTCTCGGGCTTCGCGTTCCCGCTGAACTCGATCCCGGTCGTCCTGCAGTGGGTCAGCTACGCCTTCCCGGGGCGCTACATGGTCGTGGTCGCGCGGGCCGTCTTCCTCAAGGGCGCCGACCTGACGCTGCTGTGGCCCGAGGTCACGGCGCTCGCGGTCTACGCGGTCGCCGGCCTCACGATCGCCTCCCTCATGTGGTCGAGGAGGGCCGAGTAGTGGCAGCGCCGTCAGGCAGCGGACCCATGAGTCTGAAGCGCATAGGCCTTCTGATCTGGAAGGAGTTCGTGCAGTTCAGGCGCGATCCACTCTTCCTGCGCCTTGTGCTGGTCATGCCGGTGCTCCAGCTGGTCATGTTCGGCTATGTCGTGGGCGCCGACGTGCGCAACATTCCCACAGCGGTCGTGGACGCGGACCGCACGGCCATGTCGCGCCAGGTGGTCTCGGCGTTCACCTCCAGCGGCTACTTCGTGGTGGTGGCGGAACCGGCGAGCGAGGGCGAGATCCAGCCGATGCTCGACCGGGGCGAGATCCAGGCCGCGCTGCTGCTGCCGGCGGGCATGCAGGCCGACGTGACGAGCGGGCGCACTGTCCCCGTCGAGGTGGTGGTCGACGGCTCGGACAGCAAGACCGCCTCGGTGGCGTCCGGCTACGCGGCTCAGATCGTCGGGGCCTTCAACCAGAAGCGCGTGGCCGCTCTCGGGGTCTCGGGAGCTCCCGGGATAGACGCCAGGGTCCGGGTGCTCTTCAATCCGTCGCTGCGCGCGGTCGACGCGATGGTCCCGGGCCTGGCCGCGATGATCATGATGCTTTCGATGAGCGCGGTGATGAGCCAGGCGGTAGTCAAGGAACGTGAGAAGGGCACGCTCGAGCAGATGTTCGTCACGCCGATCACCCGGGGCGAGTACCTGATCGGCAAGGTCACGCCCTACGTCCTGATCTCCTTCGCGCAGGCCGGGCTGGTGATGTTCGTGGGCAGCTGGTGGTTCGGCGTGCCGTTCTCAGGCAACGTGCTCATCATCGGTCTCGGGCTGTTGCTGTTCATGTTCACCGCGCTCGGGCAAGGACTCTTCATCTCCACGATCTCGCGCACCCGGCAGCAGGCGCAGCAGGGGACGATGTTCATCCTCATACCGACGATGGTGCTCTCCGGCTTCATCTTCCCGATCGAGTCGATGCCGGCCGCGATCGTGCCCGTCACGTACCTGGTACCGTTGCGATACGTGATCGTGGTGCTTCGGTCCAACTGGATGAAGAGCGCGGGGCTGGACGCCCTGTGGCCCCAGCTGGTGGCGATGGCGGTCTTCTCGGCAGTCGTGTTCTTCGCGGCTCTCGCCAGGTTCCGCAAGAGACTGGCGGACTGATGGCTGAGGACACCCTCACGCGGCAGAGCGCGATCGAGGTCCGCGACCTCACGAAGCGCTTCGGCGACTTCACGGCGGTGGACGCGATCTCCTTCGACGTGCCGCGCGGAGAGATCTTCGGCTTCCTCGGCCCGAACGGATCGGGCAAGACGACCACGATCCGCATGCTTTGCGGGACGATCGCGCCGACATCCGGCGGGGCGACAGTGCTTGGGCACGACGTCGTCGCCGACCCGGAGTCGGTGCGCCGCTCCATCGGCTACATGTCTCAGAAGTTCGCCCTGTTCTAGGACATGACCGTCGACGAGAACCTGCGCTTCTACGCCGGCGTCTACGGCATCGAGGGCGAGCGGTACGCGGAGCGCCGCCGGTACGTGCTCGAGATGGCGGACCTCGTGGGGCGCGAGCGCGAGCTGACCGCGAACCTCTCTGTCGGCTGGAAGCAGCGGCTGGCCCTCGGGTGCGCGACGATCCACGAGCCCGAGCTGCTGTTCCTGGACGAGCCGACCTCCGGTGTGGACCCGTCTGCGCGGCGGCAGTTCTGGGAGCTGCTCTACCAGCTCGCGGAGGGCGGCGTGACGCTGTTCGTCACGACGCACTACATGGACGAGGCGACGCACTGCAACCGGCTCGCGTTCATCTACGACGGACGCCTGATCGCGATCGGCTCGCCCCAGCAGATCCGCGCGGAGCACATGACCGACCAGATCCTCGAGGTCGAGGTCGGCGACGTCGAGGGCGCTCTCGCCTGGCTCGGCGAACGTGATGACATCGTCGAGGCGTACCTCTCCGGGGCGATGCTGCACGTCAACGCCGGAGACCGGACCGACCCATGCTCGGTCGGCGACGAGCTGCGCAGCGGCGGCTTTGCGGTCTCCCGCTGCGAGCAGGTCGAGCCGACGATCGAGGACGTCTTCGTGCACCTGGTCGGCCGGGAGAGGCGGGGGGCGGAGCGATGAAGGAAGCCGGCCTGATCGCGAGCTGGGAGCCGGGGCGGCGAGGCGAGATCCTCGCCGCGGCACTCGAGGTCTTCACGGAGAAGGGGTACCGCGCGGGCTCGATGCGTGACGTGGCCGCGGTGGTCGGCGTGACCGAGCCGGCGCTCTACCGGCACTTCGCCGGCAAGGAGGAGCTGTTCCTGTCTCTCGTGCGAGTGGTCGCGTCCCGCATCCGCGAGGAGGCCTTCGGCATCCTCGATTCCATCCGCCCCGAGTCCCTGCGGGAGCAGATCGCGGCGGCGCTCGCGGATCGTCGCGGTGCGATCGGTGTGTTCAGCCCCGTCCTGCGCACGCTGCTCACCGCCGCCGCGCACGATCCGGCGGTGCTGGTGGAGATCCGCGCCCAGGTCATGACGCCCATCCGGGAGCACCTCCTCCAGGCCGTCGAGCGGCTCGACGATGCCTACGGAGTGGACTCCGACCCCGCATCGCGCGAGACGCGCGCGCGAGCGTTCCTGTCGCTGTTCGTCGGCTCTCTCGTCACCTCCGTGGTCATCGGAGACCAGCCCGACGAGGCCATGGCCGACGCCGTTATCCGCCTTATGGGCTGGGAAGGGAAGGCCTCGGAGCTGGAAGCGATCGGTTCATTCGAGCCTACCCCCCGCGGGTCGCAGTGACGTTCGCCGCAACGGATCGGATGGCGTTCTAGCTGCATGAAGGAGCGCGTGGCCGCAGGTGCTCACCGGTCGCCGATACGCGCCCTCACGGCGCGAGCGGCGACGACGCCGCTCGCGCTGCTCTGAAGCAGCCCTCGCGTGATCCCTGCGCCGTCGCCGATCGCATAGAGCCCGACGATCGACGTCTGAAGGTCCGGCCCGACCTCGACTCGTGACGAGTAGAACTTGACCTCGACGCCGTACAGTAGCGTCCCGGGGCCGTTCACCCCCGGAACCAGCTTGTCCAGCGCCTCCAGGAACTCGAGTAGATCGACCATGTGCCGGTACGGCAGCACGAACGCCAGGTCTCCCGGGACCGCGCCCTTCATCGTCGGCGTGACGACCGACTCCGCCATGCGCGCCGGCGTCGAGCGCCGGCCGGCCTTCAGGTCGCCCAGACGCTGCACGATGACCCCGTCGGAAAGAAGGTTCGCCAGATGGGCGATCTCCTGACCGTAGGCGATCGGGTCGTCGAACGGTTCAGTGAACATCTGCGAGACCAGCACGGCGAAGTTGGTGTTGGTGGTCCGGGTGTCTGAGAACGAGTGGCCGTTGACGGTCGTGATGCCGCCGTAGCTCTCGGTCGTGACCTCCCCGTACGGGTTCATGCAGAATGTGCGGACGCGGTCCCCGAACTGTCTCGACTCGTAGACGAGCTTCGCTTCGTAGAGCGGGTCGGTGAGCGGCTCCATGAGAACGGCGGGCACCTCGACGCGCAAGCCGATGTCGACCGCGTTGTTGGTCAGATCGATCCCCAAGCGGCGCGCCTCGGACGCCATCCAGTCCGCACCCTCGCGGCCCGGGGCCACGATGACCGTCGGTGCTTCGACGCGGGCGCCTCCCGCGAGTTCGACTCCGGTCACGCTGCCGTCCGCCGTGAGGATGCGCGCCACCGCAACGTCGGTGCGCACCTCGACGCCGCGCCGCTCGAGTTCCACGCGCATCGCTGACAGGATCGCGGGCGACTTGTCAGTCCCCATGTGGCGCACCCTCATCGGCACGAGGCGCATGCCCGCCCCGGCCGCCTCCCGCCCGAGTCGCTCGACGGTCGCGGCATCGGGCGCGGTTACCTCGGCAGTCGCACCGAAATCGACCCAGACACCGTCTGCGTACTCGAGCAGCCCCACGAGCTCCTCGGTGCCGGTGTAGTCGGCCAACCACCCGCCGACCTCGGTTGTCAGCGTGAGCTTGCCGTCGGAGAAGGCTCCGGCGCCGCCCCACCCGGTCATGACGTCGCACACGCGGCAGTCAACGCAGCCGCGCTCGCGGGCCGGGCACGCGCGCTTCTCGAGTCCGTGGCCCTTCTCGAGGATGAGGACTCTGCCGCCGAAGCCGCCGCGCGCCAGTTCGAGAGCCGCGAATATGCCAGCCGGACCGGCTCCCACTATCACCACGTCATAGCGTTCGACGGTCATGGCACGCCTCTTCCGATCTCGAGCGACACGCACCCTAGAGCGGTGGCTCGGGCTCCGCGACCTGCGACACGATGCCGCCGACGACAGACGCGCTCTGGGGGCTGACGAACCGCATGTACGGTTCGTGGAAGATCAGGCTCGTGTTGCCCGTTGGGCCGTTGCGGTGTTTGGCGATGATGATCTCCGCGGTTCCCTTCGGGGGCTGATGGCTCGAGGAACGCTCGTCGTCGTAGCCGGCGTCGTCCCGTTTGTAGGTGTCCCGGTGGATGAACATGACAACGTCGGCGTCCTGCTCGATCGCTCCCGATTCCCGCAGGTCAGACAGCATGGGGCGCTTGTCCGCGCGCTGCTCGATCGCGCGCGAGAGCTGCGAGAGCGCCAGCACCGGGAGGTTCAGCTCCTTGGCCAGGATCTTGAGCCCCCGCGAGATCTCCGCGATCTCGACTTGGCGGTTCTCCGCGCGGCGCGAGGCCCCCTGCATCAGCTGCAGGTAGTCGACGATGATCAGCCCGTTCTTCTTGCCCCGGAACATGCGGCGCGCCTTCGCGCGCAGCTCCATGATCGACAGCGACGGAGTGTCGTCGACGTGAAGGTCACAGCCGTCGAGCCTGCCCATGGCGTCCATCAGCGGCTTCCAGTCCGAGTCGGACAGGCGCCCGGTTCGGAGCTTCTGGCCGTCAACGCGCGACTCCGAGGACAGGATGCGCATCACAAGCTGCTCCGAGGCCATCTCGAGGGAGAAGACCCCGACAGAGGTGCCGTCGCGGGCCGCGTTCACGGCCAGGTTGAGTGCGAAGGCGGTCTTGCCGACGGAGGGACGCGCCGCGAGGATGACGAGGTCTCCGCGGTGCAGCCCGGCGAGGATCCGGTCCAGCTCCGCCCACCCGGTCGTGACTCCGGTCAGGTGCTCCTGGCGCTCGTAGAGCTCCTCGAGGTGTTTCCAGCCGTCGGTCAGCAACTCCTCGATCGGCCTGAAGGTCGTCTCCACGCGCTCGTTCGTGACCTCGAAGATCTCCTTCTCCGCGCTCTCGATGACCTCGTCTATGTCGTCGTGCGCCTGGTATCCGATCGCGGCGATGTGCGTGGCCGCGACTATCAGGCGGCGCAGCATCGACGTGCGCTTGACGATATCGGCGTACTGGCCGACATTGCCGGCCAGCGGAACGGTGGCGACCACGTCGAGCAGATAGGCCTTGCCGCCTATCTGCTCCAGCTCGCCGGTCGACTCGAGGCGCGCGGCGGCCGTCACGACGTCACAGGGCTCGCCCTTGGAGAAGAGCGCCGAGATAGCGGCGAATATGCGCTGGTGCGCTTGACGGTAGAAGTCGTCGATCTTGATCTTGCTCAGGCCCACGGCGGTGGCGTCAGCCGATAGAAGCATCGCTCCGAGAAGCGACTTCTCAGCGTCCAGGTCGTGAGGAGGCACGCGGTCACCGGTCCACATCGGACCCGGGTCCGCCCTGCGCGATCTGTCCTCAGCCACGTCCACCAGCCTTCGTTGAGCAGGTCATCTTGGAGCTACTCGCCGTCAGCATCCTCCGGCTCGCCCGGGGACGCCTCGGCGGCCTCCTCGGCTGGGGCCTCGGACGGCTGGCCGGGCGCTTCCTCGACGGGAGCCTCGACGGGAGCCTCGGCGGACTCCTCGACTTCGGCGGCCTCGGCCTTCGGAGCTTCGGTCTCCTCGGCCTCGGCATGAGCGGCCTTCAGAGCCTCGGCCTCCGCAGCGGCGCTTTCCTGCGCCGCGAGAGCGGCCGCGCCGCCCTCCGGTACTACCCTGACGGCCAGCGTGGCCTTGACGTCCCCGAAGACGCTGACCCCGACGCTGTGCTCGCCCGTGGTCTTGATGGGCCGGTGCAGGTCCATCCGCTTGTGGTCGACGTCCACGCCCAACTGGTCGGCGATGGCTTCCTCGATCATCAACGTGGTGACCGAACCGAAGAGCTTGCCGTCCGTGCCGGCCTTGGCTTCGAGCGTGATCGACTTGCCCTCGATCGAGGCCGCGATGGCCTCGGCATCGCCCAGGCGCGTGGAGTTGCGCTTCCGGATGTTCTCCATGCGCGCTTCGAGCTGCTTGACGTTGCCCGCGGTGGCGGGGACCGCCATCTTGCGTGGCAGCAGGTAGTTCGCTGCATATCCGCGGGCGACCTCGACGATGTCGCCTTCGTGGCCCTTGCCCTTCACCTCTGCGGTGAGTATGACTCTCATTGCTTCGCCCTCTTCTCTGCCACGGCCCGGGATAGGCCCCGGACGCGCGGCGCGTCCTTCACTCTATGACCGGCCGGACGCTCTCTCAAGGCGTCTTGGCCCGCATCCCTTCTTCGTCCACAGGTCGCTTACCGGCGCTTCCTGCGATTTCCACACTCTCCACCGACCTGCGGTGTTTCCGCCCGGCGGTCGTCTGCCGCATCCGAGCGGCGCCCGTCATGACACGGGGCCGACCTTCGGCTTCGCGCCGCGCCTCTCGGCCTTGCGCAAGTTGAGGAACAGATCTACCAGCCCGAGAACCGAGACCGATGGCACGAGCACCTCGGTGAACCCGAGCAGAACGAAGCCGATGGTCCTCATGACCCGCCCGACGCCGATCCTCCGATAAAGCGCTGCGAACACCGCCAACCCTTGGAGCGCCAGCGCGGGGCGGATGATCAACAGCACGTTCATCCCGACGTCGTAGACCGTCCCCTGTCCGTGGCCCCAGAACGTCCCGACAGCCAGCAGCGTCAGACCCGCGATCGCAGGCCAAACGAGGTGGAACGAGAGATCAGTGTCCGCCAGGGCGGGGTATGTTCTCGCCTCGCATCCCGGCAGACCGGGCCACGCGCGACACGATCGCCACCGCGAACAGCATGCCCGGCACAATCGTATAGACGACCGTGGACGGCCACGTAGCCGCCATCTGATCGAGGGTCGACGCGACGACCTGCTTCATCGCTGCCGGATCGGCCACGGGCCCGCTCGTCGCCAGCAAGTTCAGGAACTGGCGCATGAAGGCCATGGAGCCGCTGAGCGTCTGAGCCCCTATCGGCGCGAGCAGGAACGCTGCGGAGATCAGGGCCGTGCCCGCCGCGACCACGCTGTAGGCCGAATACCGCCTGAGCGCCCACGCCGTGGCTGGTCCCGCGACGAGCAGCGCGACTGCGACGAACAGGGCGTCCAGGCGGGCGATGCCGACCGCGGTCGGGCCGAACACCGCCGCCACCGCGCTCGAACCGAGCGCCACGGCGATCGCGGCGCCCTGCCCGTAGCGGTAGGCGATCCACCCGAGAGCGAAGGCGGCCAACGGTATCCCCACGAAGGGGAGTCCGGGCACGAGAAGGCCCGCCGCCGCGGTGGCGACGCTCAGTAGAACGACGTTTCGTATGTCGGCTGGGCTGGACGTCACGCTAGCCCCTGCGACCCCGGCCTTCGACCTTGGTGCTGATCACCGGTACGACGTAGGGGAGCAGCGCCATCTCGCGGGCGCGCTTCACCGCCATCGACATCGCGTGCTGGTGCTGGGCGCAGTTGCCCGTGACGCGGCGCGGCTTGATCTTGCCGCGATCGGTCATGAACTTCCGTAGCCCTTGGGAGTCCTTGTAGTCGATGAACTCCGAGTGGTCCTTGCAGAACTGGCAGTACTTGCGCTTCGGCTTGCGGCTGTACTCACTCATTTGCGTCCTATCCTCCTTCACCCGTCTCGCTCGCTCGTCGCGAGTGGAGATCGAGGCTTCATCTGAAAGTCACCGGGAGGCGGGAGGGTACCGCCGCCCCGTGCCGGCCGTGCACCGTCCGCTTCCCTAGAACGGGATGTCCTCGCCGTCCGCGAGATCGTCCGAGGGGCCCTCGGCCGCCGCAGAGGAGACCGCCCGCGACCCCGCAGTAGCGTCGCCGCGACCACCGAGCAGCTCGATGTCGTCTGCGACGACCTCGATCGCGCTGCGCTTCTCCCCGGCCTGGCTCTCCCACTCGCGCCAGCGGATCTTGCCCTCGACGGCGATCTGCTTTCCCTTGGTCAGGAAGCGCGACAGTGACTCGCCGCGCGATCCGAACATCACCACGTCGATGTAGTTCGGCGTGTCCTCCCACTGCCCGCTAGTTGCGTTCTTGCGGCGGTCGTTGACGGCCAAGCGGATCTTGGCGATCGCCATCCCGCCAGGAGTCTGCTTGAGTTCCGCGTCCCTGGTCAGGTTGCCCGTGAGGACGACCCTATTGATGCTCATATCGATGACACCTGCTCTCGTGCGTGGTTATCCCGGGGGAAAGTCGCCCCCGGTCGCGGCGCATCACTCCAGATCGTCGCGACGGACGATCATGAAGCGCGCCACGGGGTCTGTGATGTGGAGCACTCGGTCGAGCTCGGCGACGGCCTCTGGATTGGCATGGAACTGGACGACCGTGTAGGCGCCGTCGGTGAAGCCCTTGACCTCGTAGGCCAACCGGCGCTTGCCCCAATCCTCGGTCGAGTCCACCGTGCCACCCTGGCCGGTGATGACGCCGGTCGTCTTGGTGACGACGGCAGCGTGAGTCTCCTCGTCGAGCGTAGGGTCGATGAGAAGCATGAGTTCGTAAGCCTTCATTTGGTTCACCTCCCTTGGACTGTGTCGGCCCCGGGACTGTGAAGGCAGCGGCCCGGAACAGGAAATGAGCTTCCGAAGTGTAGCATCGCGTCGCATGCTCCACAACACACAGGGTGACCCCGCGCTCTGACACTCCGGCATCTCCACATCTGATGCTTTCTCGCGCGTTCCTACACGCCGTCCCGATGCACCGCGACAGCCGCAGCTGTGCGTGTCGCTTGCCCGTCCAGCACGCCGCGCAGCACGGGCCAGGCACACGCGCCAGCCAATCCGGCCAGCCCCAGACGGAGCAGCAGGCCCTGAAGGAAGTCGCGCGTCGCCTCTACGTCCGCCGCCACTTCGGCGGTCCGGACGACGGGCAGGTCGGAGGCCTGAGGCATCCTCGTCAGCGTCGGGATCCCGGGCATGGACGCGTGCGGCAGCAGCGAGGGCGTACGAGCGACGCCCGCGCTCGCGGGGGTACCCGCCTGCGCGGGCACGCGCGCGGACGAGGACGCAGCGTGAGGGACTACCGGGGCGGCATGAGGGACTGCCGGGGCGCCGCCCGGCGACGGATGCGCCGTCTCGGGCCTCGGCGCAGCAGGTACGGCCACGCGCTCGCCGAGCAGCGAGAGTGGATCGAGTCGCGCATCGCCCCTCCGCACGCCCAGATGCAGGTGCGAGGCGACGCTGGAAGAGTCGCCCTCGCCCGCGAGGTCGCCCAACGCGGTTCCCTCGCCGGACTTCCGCGCCCTTCGCGACGGAAGCGCGCCGCAGGGGAAGGTAGGTGACCCTCAGCCCATCGACCGTCAGGACCGTGACCGCCCACGATCGCGCTCCCTCACCTGCCGGCACCTGCCCCGAGAACACCACCTCACCTGCCACGGCCGCGCGGACCAGCAGAGCCGGGGGAGGCGGCGATGTCGATGCCCCCGTGCGTGCAGGAGACTCCCTGCCCCGACGTGTAGCGCTCGCCGTACCTAGCGGCGATCGCCCCCTCCAGCGGGCCAGGTCCAACCACCGGACGCGACGGCCCGTACGGGCTGCACCAGACTCAGCACGGCGGCCGTGCAGAGCACGGCGGCTGCGGATCCCTTCCTTGACATGACTGACGCCCCTTCCTCTTCGCGGCGCCTTGAGAGGGAGGGGCGGCCGCGCACGATCATTGATGTGGACGCGTCCGATCAGACACCGAGGGCCTGACCCGGGACTGACGAGCACCTTACCGGGTGGCGCAGACAGCGAGAGGCCGCCCCGTCGGGGCGGCCTCTGGCCTCGAGTGATCACGTGGAGCGGGCGACGGGACTCGAACCCGCAACATCCAGCTTGGGAAGCTGACGCTCTACCATTGAACTACGCCCGCGATCGCCGCCTGGGTGAGTCCACTCCGGCGGCGTCGGCCATTGTACCCGCGTGGCGCGCCCGCGGGCAAACGAATGCCCCTATACCCCGCGGTGGGGCGTGATGCGATTCCGCGTGCGGCGCTCGATCCAGAACAGCACTGCCGCAAGCGCGACCAGAGCAGCCGCCAGAGAGGCCTTCCAAGGCGCGATCGGATCCGCGACCACGTGCCCCGCGCGGATCACGCTGAGGGTCGTCGCGTGGATGTCCATGTCGCCGCCGTGCTCCTTGCACGCCGCGTTGAACGTCCCCGACACCTGCACGATCGAGCCCTCGTGCTTGTAGTCGCCGTAGGTGTCGATCGGCACGGTCAGCGATGAGGGGATCCACACGGCCATGCCGGAGTTGTAGCCGCCGAGCTTGGCGCCTTCCTCGACGTTGACGTCCATGTACGCGTCATCGTTCAGATGGATCCAGGCGTAGTCGCCCCTGACCATGACCTCACCTATCGCCTCGCCCGCGAAGGTCACAGTCTTGCCGTTGTAGTAGAGACCCTTCGCCGGGTCGCCGGGAACGTTCTGCCGCTCGACGAGTTGGGCGCTCGACGGGTCGTTCTTCGGGATGGGCGCCTCCGCTGCCAAGGCCGGCTGCGCGCAGAGTCAGAAGAGCCGCGATCAGGAAGAGCGCTGCGACGGACCGCTTCAGCATGATCACTTGCCCTTCACCACCGCGACGCCGTAGCCGATCAGCGCGAACACGCTCATGAACTCCAGACGGCCGAGCCACATGGCGAGGATGTAGGACACCTTCATGAGGGACGGCATCGCCGGCGTCAGGACGCCGCAGGAGAGACCGGTGTTGGACGCTGCCGAGATGCCCTCGAACGCGGCCTGTTCGAGCGGGTAGCCGTAGAGTACCCCGATGATCGTGACGATCCCGTACATCGTGACGTAGGCGATGGTCACCGTCATGGCCGCACGGACTATGCCGTCGGTGAGCCACGTATCCTTGATGTGGTGGTACTTCTCCAATGATCACCGACGACTCGGGCGAGATCATCCGGCGTACGTCCTGCACGCAGCGCCTTGCTGATGACGCCGATCCGTATGCCCTTGATGCCGCCAGCGGTGGACGCCGGCCGAGGCTCCGATCGCCATCGCGACCGTCGACAGCGATCAGGCCGATCGGACCCCATTGGGTGACGAAGGCGCGCGAGTAGATCGTCGAGAAGCCGGTGGTGGTGTGCCCCGAGGCCAGCTGGTAGAAGACCTTCCGGAACAGCGACATCGCATCCGGATAGACGTTCGCCTTCGCGAGGAAGAACGTCGCGACCATCGTGGTGATCGACAGCGTGACGAAGAAAGAGATGGTCTCGACGTTCTTGCGGATCTCCGTGCGCGCTTGCCGGTCCACATCGCCCAGTGCAGAGCGAAGTTGAACGACCCCGCGATCAAGATGACGATGCAGATCGACCTCGTATCCGATGTCGTGGAACCAGAACGTGTTGTAGCTCTGCGGCGCGAACCCGCCGGTCGACCATGCTCCCATGAACACCCACAGACCTTGGAAGACAGCGCGGACGGACCCTGTCCCAACGTCATGCCGCGAACGCCGAGGAATAGGCCGTGCCCACGACCAGCCACGTCAGTGACACCAGCCAGATCGCGCGAGCCGTCTGGATGACGTTCGGCAGCAGCCGCTCGTCCTTGCCCTCGCCGACGTAGACCTTGTACGCGCCCGCGGTTCCCTTGAACAGGAACGTGAGCGCGATGACGACGATCCCCTGGCCCCCCGCGTACGTGAGCAGGTGCCGCCACATGTTGAGGCCCATGGAGATGTGGTCCAGGTCCTGCAGCAGGTAGAGGCCGGTCGTGGTGTACCCGCTCATCACGTCGAACATCGCGTCCAGATACGTTCCCGAGTGCCCCGAGAGGAAGTGCGGGAGCGCGCCCAGCGCCGTGGCGAAGAACCACGAGCCCGATGCCACCACGAGACCGTGGCTCCAAGACAGGTCCTTCTGCGTGCGACAGACGATCTGCAGACCGAAGCCGAACACCATGCAGGCGGTGATCGCGACGATGAAGTCGATCGCCGTGTCCCACTCCGCGAACCCTATCGACATCGCGAGCGGGATCGAGCATCAGCAAGCCGACACCGACGATGACCTTGCCGGTGTACTTGCCTATGACGAGATGGTCTTCGAGGCGCGGGCGAACGATCACTTGAACACCGCCATTGCGACGACGGCCATGACGAACGCGAACAGGGTCATCCCCAGGATCCAGAGACTCTCGTGCATCATGCCGAGCGCGTAGTCGTCGATCCGCTGGCGCCGCGTGGCCTCCGGGCGGGGCATCTCGACCATCGCGCTACTCCCCGTCAGCGCGCGCTTGAGGTTGGATTCGTGCTCGACGCCCGTGAAGGCGACGATCACGTCGCCGGGCTGCAGCGTCGTCTCGCCGTGGACCGTGATGACATCCTCGCCGCGCACGATCGCGAACAGCACGCAGTCGACCGGCAGCTTCAGGTCCTTGACCTTCTTGTCGCAGACGACGCAGCGGTCGGTGGGCAGCTCGATCTCGACGACCGCCATGTTGCCCTTGCGCAAGCTGGCGAGCGTGCGCAGGTCACCCACGACCGTCTCCTCCTCGATCATCCTCGCGATGATCGACGTGGACGAGATCGCCTCGATGCCGAGGGCGTTGAAGATGTGCTGGTTCTTCGGGTTGTTGACCCGTGCGACACAGCGGGGGACGCCGAAGGCGACCTTGGCGAGTTGGCAGCTCACGAGATTGTCGTCGTCGTCTCCGGTCACCGCCGCGAAGACGTCGGCGTGACCGACACCGGCGTCTTCCTGGAACGACACGTCGCAGCCGTCGCCCAGGATGATCAGCGGATGTCCCGGCAGTTCCGACGCGAGCTTCTCGGCCACGGTCTCGCGCTTCTCGATCAGGACGATGTTGTGCCCCCGGCCGAGAAGCGTGTTCGCAAGGAAGCTGGCGACCTTGCCGCCGCCGTTGATGACGATGAACACGGTCTCAGCCCTCCATGTAGCGTTCGACTCGGGCGAAGCCCTCTTCCTTCACGGCACCCACCACTACGTCCCCCGGCTGCAGCATCGTGTCGGGCAGGGGGATGAACGTCACGTTGCCGCGCGACAGCACGGAGATCCGGAACTGGTGCTCCATCTCGACGTCTCGCACGCGCTTGCCCGCGACGCCGTCGCCCGCGCGGAACTCGATGACCTCGACGTCGCCGAGCGTTTGGACGTGGTGCCCGTGCCCTGCCTCGATCTTCTCCAGCAGGCTCTCGGCCACCAGGGTCGTGCCGCAGACGTAGTCCATGTCCAGCTGCTGGTAGGTGCGCTCGCGCTGCGGGTTGTAGAGGCGGGCCACGACGTGAGGCACCCCGAAGATCTTGCGCGCCACCTCCGCCGCCATCAGGTTCGTGTTGTCGAGGTCGGTGACCGCTGCGAAGACGTCGGCGGTTCGGATGCCCGCCTCGTCGAGGACCTCCTCGTCGAAGCCGAGGCCCTTGACGGTGACACCGTTGAATGTCGAGCCGAGACGCTTGAATGCCGAGTCGTCCCGGTCGATGACCGTGACGTTGTGCCCCTCGACCGACAGCATCGTGGCCAACTGCGAGCCGACGCGCCCGCACCCGACGACGACAGCGTTCATACGCTTCGCCCCATCCCCTCGCGACGTACATCCGTACTCCGTTACACAAGTTCTACACGCTACCCCCGCCCGCGAAGGCCGGTCAATCTCCCGGCGCGTGAAGAATGCGTGTAGATGCGGGGCGAGCGGCGGAACATGACAGGAGCCGGCCCGCTCTCGCGGTCCGGCTCCTGTTCGAACAAGCGGCACTCACAGAGCGCCGCGGTTTGTGGTTCTACGCGCCGATCTTGAACATCTTCGTTCCACAGGACGGGCAGATGCCCTGAGTGGCCGGACGCCCGTTCTTCATCACGATGGCCTTGGGGTCCTTCATTTCCTTCTTGGCCTTGCACTTGACGCAGTAGCCCTCTTTGCCTGCCATGCTAGAGCCCACCTCCTCATCGCGCGTTTCTTGCGGTCCTTGCCGTGCCCGTGAGGGCGATCAAACCTGACTCCGACGCACGTTCACGGGTGCGCCCCTCGTATCACTCTACACATTCTCAGCCATTCGTGAAGCACCCATGCTCTCCAGAGCCGGGACGAGGCGCTTCCCGGCGAGGGCCAGCAGACCCGCGAACAGCAGGACGAGCGCCGCCCAAGAGGCTCCGGACGCCATCCAGAAGGACTCAGGGAAGAGCCGTATCAGCATCGAGTCCGACGGGAAGGTCCAGGTCCCGCTCGCGAAGAACAGCGAATGGAAGTAGGCGAAGAGAGTGTCGAAGTCCAAGAGCCCTGCCACCGCGGCGAGCCCCACTGCGGCGACGAGAGCCCAAGCCCCGGCATACATCCCTGACCGGAGGCGGGAGAACCTGCTCCTCGCGATGCAGACGGCCAGGTAGACCGCGAGAAGGAGCGCGCCGGCCCCGGAAGCGAGCCGCGCGGCCGAGATGACCGCTCGCACGTCCATAAGATGGTTCACCGAAGCGACGTCGAAAGCCGGGGCGCCCCGCCATGTCGCCGGGAGCGGATCGTAGGTCGCGTCGGCCACTAGGGCGCGGACCTCTCCGGACAGGTGGACGACATCGTCCGCAGACAGTCCCGAGGACGCGGGGACCCCGACGGCTTGGGTCATCGCGGACGTGTAGACCGGGGCTGTCAGGGCCAGCACGGAGGACCCGACGCACAGGACGACCCACAGCAGCGCGGAGAGCGCCACCTCACCCGCGCGCGATGCCGACCACCGGATCATGGTTGTGCGGCCTCGGGACGTCCGATCACCACGCGATTGCCGCCCTCGTCCGCGGCGCGCACCAAGGCGGCGTCGGCCGCGGCGAGGAGCTCAGAGGCGGTGCGCCCGTCGCGCGGGTAGCGCGCGACCCCAACGCTCACGGTCACGCTCCGATCCTCGTCGAGAACGGACGCCGCCGCCTTGCGCAGACGCTCCGCCATGGCCTCGCCGTCCGTTCCCGCCTCGGTGTCCTCAGGGACGAGGAGCGCGAACTCCTCACCGCCGTAGCGCGCCGCGATCACGAGGCACGGCTCACCGAAGGCACACCCGGAGACCTCGCGGACCGAGTCCGCGATCAATTCGATCATCCTGTTGCCGGCGTCCGTGCCGAACAACTCGTTGAAGTGGGCGAACCCGTCGATGTCAGCGACGATGACCGACACACCGCCCGAAAAGCGCTTCGACCTCTCGATCTCCGTGCCGATCTCGCGCCGGAAGTGGGAGCGGTCGTAGAGCCCCGTCCGGATGTCGAACACGGACTGCTTCGCGAGCGCGGCCGCGCGCGCGCGCGTCGCGCTGGTGAACAGGCCTCCCACGGTAGCCACCCCGAAGATCACGGTGAGCGTCCAAAGGACGCGCACGGCGACGTAGCTCCCGACGCGCTGGAGATCGTTCTGCACGAACGGCATCGCCATATGCGGGATCACGCCGAAGAAGACGAGACCTGCGACGAGCACATAGGCGCCGGCCGCGATACCTGCCACGCCCCAAACCTCGCGCCGGTTCGGGAGTATCAGAGCAGCCTCCAGCACGAAGAGGTAGTAGAGGGCATCGAACCACGAGTAGACGCCGCCGGAGTAGTAGACCAGCACGGTCACGACGAGGATGTCGAGCACCAGCTGCACCGTGTTGAAGATCGCAAGATTGCCGAAGCTGCGGTAGGTGCGCTGGAAGTAGGAGTTGTAGACGAGCACCAAGAGCAGTGCGAGTCCCGGGATGATCATCCGCGGCGCCAGCGCGGGAGCTTGGCCGGCCAGCCCGTATATGCCGATCCCCAGTACCGAGAAGACGGCGATCGCGGCGACGGTCGCCCACCGCAACCTGATGACCAGCCCCACTCGCTCGACGTTGGCCGCCAGCTCTTCTATGTCGCCCTGGCTGGGCTGGTCACGCCACAGGATGGTCAGGCGCCGCTGGAGCGCCTTGTTCAAGCGTCCGGCTTGCACGAGTGTCCTACAACTCCTTGATCAAGGCAGTGACGAACTCCACTGCCGTCTCCAGATTGGGCTCTGAGACGTTGTCCGCCGTGTCGGTCGCCCAGTGCCAGTTGGGCAGGCGCCCATTGACGTCGAAGGCCATAACGGACATGGCGTGGTATCCGCGAGCCAAGGCCGGCGTGGCGTCCGTCGACAGCCCCTTGTACTCGTGCCCCTTGAGCGGCAGGTCGAACTCGTGCACCGCTCGCCGGGCCGCGGACACGAGGCGGCGATCGGAATCGTAGCGCTTTGCCATCCCCTCGCGCGTGACGAACGCGAGCGATCCGCTGCCGATGTTGTCCAGGTTGATGATGGCGGCTTCCCGCAGGTCGCGGCCGTGCTGCTTGAGGAACGCCTGCATCCCGAAGGTGCCGACCTCTTCGGCGCCCGTGGCGACGAACCACACTTCCTTCTCGGTCAGCCCGCGATCGACGTTCATCGTGACCTTGCGGCGGATGCGAGCCGCCGCGCTCTGGGCGAAGTCGGGGTCCTCGATCCCTTCGACACCAGCCGCGCCGCCCTTCCACGTGCCTTCGTCGTCCTCGTCGTCGGTGAAGTTGTCCCAGGACCCGATGGCGTCGCCCTGCTTCCGCGCGTCGAAGTCCTTGCCGACGCCCAGCCACTCTCGTACCCCGCGACGATCCGAGGACTTCTCCTTGCCGGTGCTGCCGAACATGCCCCGGCGATGACGGTCCTCGCTCTGTTCGGGGGTCTCGGTCGGCCCGACCGGGGTGAAGGGCGCCGTCTCCTCTCCGCTCGGAGAGTTCGGAGTGCGACTCGGGACGTCGTCGAGCTCGATGTCGAAGCCCAGATCGGGAGCGGCCTCCCTGCGCGGCGCCGGCGCGGGAACCGGCACCGGAGCCGGAGGGTGCGCGACCACCGACGGCGACGGAGGGATCGGCGCCATGCCGAAGAGGCGGGCCGCGGTCTGCGCTTCTGAGTCGCGAGCCGCTGAACCAGCCTCCTTCTCCTTGAAAGCACGGGCGTAGGAGTCGAGCCCGAGCTCAGTCTGCCCCGCCACCACGCCGGTGTCCCACGAGATGTCGTCGTCGGCCCACGTATCCATCGCCGGTTCGGGCGCAGGCGCCGCGACGGGCGAGTAGCTCAGCAGCGACCCCTCGGGCGACACGTCCGCCTCCCGGACCTCCTGCTCCGTGTGCACCATCACGGCATCGCGCGTCGCCGGACGAGGAGTCTCGGACTCGGGCACCAGCCGGTCCACGAGCCCCAGCAAAGCGGCGACACCCGACGCGTTGTCGTTTGCACCTGGCGTGTACTTCATGAAGATCTCGCGGTGGACGTCGATCAGCAGGGGCAGGAGCAGATAGGCCGCCGGGACCAGCGTCACGTACCACGCCCACGGCTCGAGGCGCGAGGCGTAGGGCACCAGCCGCACGGCGATGAGCGCCGGGACCAGGTAGGTGCACCACTTCATCAGGCCGAACGTCGCGGCGAAGTTCTTCACCATGCCCGGCGCGAACGCCAGTGACGAGCGCGCCGAGTCGTAGTGAGCCACGATCACGACCTTCGGGACCCGCTCCCCCCTGCCTGCTCGGGGGACGTGACGGGCGATGACGTTCTGGCTGGGGCCCCTGGGCATCAGCGCAGTCAGACCCCATCGGGTGTCGAGATCGAGCCGGAACACGACCGCGACCACGACCCCGAGAGCTAGCGCGGGCCAGGCCGACCAGTTGGAGCCGACAGCAGCGAGGATCGTGAGCGCGTGATAGATCACGTAGGCCCACGAGTAGCTGCGGGGGCTATCGAAGTCCTGGACCTCCGCGCTCAGGCCGCGTGCCTCGAAAGCTTCGCGGATGTAGGCGGCTGCGCGCTCCTCGGCGTCCGTGGTCGCCGGCCTCGGCCCGATCGTCTCCGAGAGGTGCTCGACATGCGACATCAGCGCGCCCATGGGGGTCCCTTCCGACATCGAACGATCGACTCCGGCAGCCGGGTCGTCGAGTCACCACGAAAGGATATACCACTGCGCGCCTGACCGAAGGCCGGCCCGATCGCCTCAGCCGTGGATGAGCGCAGGCAGGCAGCGCGTGCAGACCCAGGTCGAGGTGCCTTCCGTCCTCACGGGAAGGAGCGGCGCTTCGTCCTCGGTCTTCCCGCACATGAAGCAGGCTTGAGAGATGAACTTGCGGGGCTCTGCCGCCAAGTGCTCGTCGACGGAGGGTTGGTCGAACGGGACGGCCTCGCGCTCCTCTATGCTCAGCGCACCGGTCGGGCAGGTTCCAAGACAGAACCCCGCGCCGTCACACAACTCCTCGCGGACGACCCTGGCCTTCCCGTCGACGAGTACTATCGCGCCCTCGGCGCACGGGGCCACACACTGGCCGCAGCCGGTACACAGCTCCTCATCGATGCGTACGATCTGCCGTTTCAGTTCGGTCATTCCGGTTCCATCAGCCGTTGGGGACCTCCGCGTGCTAGCCGGCAGCCTTGCCTGCTCTGCGGCTCTGAATCAGGTGTCTGATGCCCTGTATCGCATACCCGCGAAACAACGCACGCGGACCGGAGTAGCGCATGACCTCCCTCATGGACTCGCGCATCGCGGGCCCATAGCAGTGCGTGTCGCAGACACTGCAGAAGGGCTTGGGTTCCTTCGTGCACATCGCGCGGCGTCGCTCGGCGTATCTCAACAGGTCCGCGCACTCATCGCAGACCATCGGGGCGCGGCGGCCGTAGACGTTCCCGCCCGCGCCCTCGGACACCAGCAGAGCGCGAGCTGCGCCCCGGTGCTTGCCGCGACAGTAGATGCCGACGAAGTCGCCGAGAAGGCGCGTGTCGGCACGCACGCCAGCCTCAGACATCCTGTCGGCGTAGCGGCCGGGCACCTGTCCGCTACTCAGTCTGATGCGCCTCGCGTACGGCTTTGGCGCCCTTCTCCAAGGTGCTGGCCATCAGGAAGCCCCAAAGCAGGATCGCGGAGGCGACCATCTCGCCAGCGTACAGCCAGCCGGAGGCGCCCAGGCGCGCCATCGAGCCCGCACCCGCGATCATCAGCGTGCCGACGATGATCAGCACGTTGGCCCAGACCCTGTAGCGGAAGGATCTGTTGGGCCAGAACTTCATGATGGAGAAGATGGCCCCTCCCAGGAGCAGAAGGGATCCCGGGATGTTGAAGGGCAGCGACATGATCCGGGGGAACGTGCCGCTCGCGCCGAGCGCGGTACCGCCGACGACGATGCCGGCCTTGAGGTTGGCCATGACCAGGTTCGCGGTCTCGGTCCCGTACAGGAAGATCGCAAGGCAGACCAAGTTGAAGCCGAGGTACAGGTCGCCCCACAGGCGCTTCTTGACGACCAGGTACAGAGTGCCGTTGCCGAGGAAGCCCACCAGCGAGGCAGCCAGCACGATGTAGATGCGGTATACCCCAGGATCCCACGCCCCGCTGAACTCCGACCAGAACTCCATGACCGCGGCAACAGCGTAGAACAGGAACCCGATCGCCCACATGAGCTGGTGCATCTTGCGCCGCTGCACGTACTGCCTGACGAGAAGAGCCACGTAGACGAATCCGAGTATCGCCGTCGCCAGCGGCCACGCCCAATGCGACCAGATGCTCACGAAGGGCCCCTTCCGAATCTTCGACCGAGCGCACGCTGCGCCCAATCTACTTGTAGACGAGACCGCGTGGTATCGCAACCCGGTGCATGGGTACCAAGTTGGCACGCACGTTGCTTTTTGGCCTTGCAGAGCCGTGGCGGCCTGTCCTCCTCCCCCCTCAGGGCAGGGATCGCCGCCCTCTGAGAGACGAGATGCGTTCCCCCCCAACGCACCTCGTTCGAAGACAAGGATCCGGCCCGACAGCGGAGACGCTGCCGGGCCGGGCCCATTTCTCTCCCCAATGTCGCGGCGCCAGCGCATGCCCGTTCGCCGGGCCTCCACCCTCCGCATTGGCTACAATCGGCTGCGAACGGGCCGCGTTCGAAGACGGAGCCGGAGGATGTCTGATGGGGGTGAGCCCGGCCGAGAGGATCGTCAACCTCGCCCTCTACCTGGCGTCGGCCCGGCACCCCGTCGCAGCTCGCGAGATCTCCGCGGCCGTCGCCGGCTACTCCCCTTCTCAGAACGACGCCGCATTCGGGCGCATGTTCGAGCGCGACAAGGACGAGTTGCGCCACGCCGGATTCGTCATCGAGCTGGACCGCTCCGATGAGACAGATCGCTACCGCTTCGACGCGGACGCCACGTTCTCGGATACCGTCGAACTGGATCCCATCGAAGTTGTCGAGCTGCGGGCTGCGGCCGCAGCCATGTTCGCCGACTCCTCTTATCCCTATCCGGAGGATCTCCGTATCGCGCTCGCCAAGCTCACTGCGGCGGCCGATTCCCGTCTCGGCACGTCCCCGTCGGTCAGGAGCGCGCTGCGTGCCGACGAGGACCCGGGCGGACAGGGTGCCGCTGTCGCCGAGCTCACCGGCGCCATCTCGGGGCGCAAGCGCGCGGGCTTCTCCTACACAGGAGCCGGGGGCAGAGCCTCGAAGCGGTCGGTCGAGCCTTGGGGCCTGTTCGCCCGCGACGGCCGATGGTATCTGGTGGCGCGCGACCCCTCGGCGAACGGCGTCCGAGTATTCGCCGTCGCTCGCATGGCGGGGTTGTCCGTCGACCGCGGCCGGCCCAAGACCCCGGACTTCGATCGGCCAGCCGACTTCGACGTGCGCTCTTGGATGCTCATGCCGTTCCAGTACGGGCCGCAGGCGGGCGAGGCGACGCTGCGGCTGAGCGGTTCCGCTGCTCACCGCGCGGCTTCGCTCGTTGCGGGGCAGGGGTCGCTCAGCGGACCTACCGGCGGGCCCTACGACTGGCGCGTCCCGTTCGCCGACCAGACACTGCTGGCGCGCTGGGTGGCGGGCAACGGTCCCGGCATCGAGGTCCTCTCTCCCGACTCGCTGCGCGAGACCCTGGTCTCGGGGCTCCGCGAGGTGGTGGAAGTACATGGGTGACGCCCCCTCCGCCGCGGGTCGGGCGCGCCGGCTGCTGGCGCTGCTCCCATTCCTTCGCAGACAGGGACTCGTGCCTCTATCCGAGCTTGCAGCGGCCGTTGGAAGCGACGAGGCCACGGTCGCGGAGGACTTGACCGTGCTGTCGCTGTGCGGGAGCGACGAACGCGACCCCGGCCAGCTCATCGGTGTCGTCGTTGAGGGTGACACCGCGGAGGTATTCGCCGACCTTCCGGCGCTCGAACGGCCCGTACGCCTCACACCCTCGGAGGCGCGCGCCCTGACGGCCGCCCTCGAGTCGATAGGTCTCGACCCTCGCTCCTCCCTGCTGGTCCGGTTAGCCGACCACGCCGAAGCAGGTGTCGACCCTGACAGGGTCGCGCGCACGGTCCGTGCCGCGTTCGCGCGCGACGGGCAGGCGTCGGTTATCGCGGCTCTCGACGTCGCGGCGGAACGCGGAGTGGCGGCGGTCATCCGATACGCGTCCGCGCGTTCGGGGAACGAGACCGCACGCCGGGTCCACCCGTTGGCGCTGCACCTGTGGCGCGACGCCTGGTACCTCGTCGCCTTCTGTGAGGAGGCGGGCGAGCAGCGCACTTTCCGGGTCGACCGCATCACCGCCGTGTCTCTGACCCGCGATCCGTTCGACAGGCCCTCCGGCTTCGAGGAGATCTCCCCGCTACTGGACCTGGACACGCTGCCCCGCGCGACCGTACTCTTCACCGAGGACGGACCCGACCTGAACGAACGCGAGTGGCCGGGCGCGACCTTCGCGCGCCAGCCTGACGGCGCCGTCATCGCGTCCGTCCCGTACGCGGGCACCTCCTGGCTGGCGCGGAAGATCGTCGCCCGGCTGGGGACCGCCCGCGTGGAGGAACCCGAAGGACTTCGGGCGGCCGTGGTACGGGAGGCGACGCGCATGCTCGCGGAAGGCCCCGGCGGGACCGACAGAGAGGGATAGCGGACACAGCATGGCCGACTTGGACAGGACACCTCAAGCGCGACCGCAGCGGCGGGCCGACGGGCTGGCTTCCTGCCGCCTGTGCGCCTCGGTCGAGGCAGAGGCCGATCACGACTGGTGCCCCGCGTCCGACGGCCTGGTGTGCGCCGCGTGCTGCCGGCGCGTGCTTCTCGGCGACGTCTCGCGGCTCGCGAGCGCCATGGCGGACGCCGACTCCCCCGACACGTTCGAAGCGATGATGACCGCGTGCCTCGGCTGCGACCGGGCGC
Organism: uncultured Coriobacteriia bacterium; assembly: GCA_963726435.1. Taxonomy (GTDB): domain Bacteria; phylum Actinomycetota; class Coriobacteriia; order Anaerosomatales; family PALSA-660; genus PALSA-660. The sequence continues at coordinate 220,222 of CAVSCJ010000004.1, read as the reverse complement.
ACAGCTGGTACGCCGAGCAGGTCCACCGGCGGTTCGTCGGCGGTGCGGGGCCCTGCTGAGCACTGGACCCGTCGAGCCAGACGGCAGGCTCTCATCAGCGTCCGAAGCGCTCCCGCACCTGTTCCACGAGCGCGGCCGTCGGCAGCAGCTCGACGTCGCTCACCGGCAGTGAGTCTATGAACGTGCGCGCGTAGCCCCTGCCCGCCGACAGGCGCCCATCCGCCACGACCACACACCCCTCGTCGCTCGCCGAGCGGACCAGTCGGCCCGCTGCCTGCTTGAGCTCGAGCACGGCTTCGGGCAGGTAGAAGTCCTCCCAAGCGCGACGCCCGAACCGCTGCTGCCGCTCCTCGTAGAGAGGGTCGCGAACTCTGCCGAAGGGAAGCCGCGCGATGACCACGCACCGAAGCGTGTCCCCTTTGGCGTCGAACCCCTCCCAGAACGATTTCGTCGCGAAGAGCGAGAGCCGCTCGTCCGCGAGGAACTCGTCGCGCACGCGCTTGTTCGACACCCCGCGACCCTGGAGCAGCAGGTTGTACCCGAGCGACGCGAGAGGGCCCTCGAGACGGTCGTAGAGCTCCTCCATCTCCCTCTTGCTCGTGAACAGGGTGAGGACGCTGCCTCCCATAGCCTGGTGCACTCCCAGCAGGAGCCGTTCCAGGGCGTCGAAGTGCTCGGCCCCGCGGGGCTCGGGGAGGTCGGTGGGGACGAACACCGACATCTGGCGGTCGAAGTCGTAGCTCGACTCGAGGCGCAGACTGCTCCAAGCGCCCTCGGGCAGGCGGCCGAGACCGATCGTGCGGGCGAAGTGACCGAAGTCGTCGCCCGTCGCGATGGTGGCCGACGTGTAGACGACCGAGTGAATGTCCGGGTAGAAGCGGTCGACCAGCTCACCGCCGACGTCGAGCAGGGAGGCCTCGAGACTGTTTCGGCGGTCGCCGGCTCGCTTGCCTACCCGCGCGCTGTAGACGAAGGCATCGTCGGAGCCGTCGAGTACGGACTCCAGTCCGTCGAGCTGCTCGCGGATGCGAGAGACGATGCCCGCGAGGTCGGCGCGCGCGTCGACAAGGCTCTCGCCCGCCTCCTCGAGGGCGGTGAGTAGGTCGCGGCACGCCGCGACGATGGCCTCCATGTGCCGCGCCAGGGAGTGGCCGACGCCTGAGGCGATGCTCCATTCGCTCGATTCGCGCACCTCGCATGTTATGCGGAGCTCGGAGCTGTCGTAGCCTTCGTCACCGGTACGCAGGTCCCTCAAGAAGTCGAAGAAGGACTCCGCGATGGTCGTTGCGGTGGTCACCTCCGCCCGCATGCCCGACGCGAGCCGCTCCACGCGCTCGATCAGCGCCTCGTCGCCGCCCGCACGCGCCAGCGAGCGCACGAGCGAGCGCGCCGCGTCGATGGACCCGCCGCGCGCTTCGGTGTGCAGCGACCCGAGCAGCGAGCGGATCGTGCGATGATCGGCGGCCACAGAGAGTTGCCTGCGTGCCTCCGACTCCGCCGCGTGGGCCTCGTCGACGATCCAGTACCGCAGAGGCGGCAGGATCCCGCCCGCGGCGGCGCGGTCACGGAAGAGCAGAGCGTGGTTCGTGACGACGACGTGCGCCCCGGCCGCCCTCCGTCTCACCCCGTGCAGGTAGCAGAGATTCGGGTAGAAGCGGCACCTCTTGCGGGTGCAATCCTCGACCGAGCATGCGACCTTGCGCCTCGCCTCCGGCGTCCAATGCAGGTTGACGGAGTCGAGGTCGCCCCAGGACGACTGAGCTACCCACGCGACCAGCGCCGCCAGATGCGCCACCTCCTCAGGAGGCAGCCCGTCCTCGCCCATACGACGTTCGATCTTCCGCAGGCAGGGATAGTGCTCGTAGCCCTTGAGCCCGACGTAGCGCAACTTGCCGCCCATGGCAGCCGCAAGCTTGGGGAGCTCGCCGTGGACGAGCTGGTCCATGAGGGTGTTGGTCTTGGTCGCGACGCCGACGCCGAGACCGTTGGCCAGCGCAAAGGACGCAGCGGGCACCAGGTAGGCGACGGACTTGCCGACGCCCGTGCCCGCCTCGATCGCCAGGTGACGACGGTTGGCGAAGGCGTCCAGAACGGCCTCGGCCATCTTTCGCTGTTCGTCGCGCGACTCGAAACCCGCGTACATCCGCCCGACCGCGCCGTCGCTGTCGAACTCGGCCAGCACGGTGCCGGGGTCCGGGCAGGTGAGCTCGCGTTCGTCTGCGTCCGCCAACCCGGGCAGTTGGTGACCGCGAGTCGAGTCGGCCCTCAGATACTTGAGATCGAACGCGCCGGGCTTGCCGCAGGCCGCCATCCTCGACAGGGTCTCCCGCAGGGTCCAGTCGGTGGACGGCGAGAGGCGCGCCAACGCCGTGAGCACCTCCAGGGGGAGGTCGGCCAGCCCCGCGAGGCAGATCCTCCAGAGTCTGAACATCGCCTCGGTGTCTCCCGCGGCCCGGTGGAAGCGCTCGTCGATCCCGAAAGCCTCAGCGAGGTCGCGCAGCCGGTGGGTGCGCAGTCGCGGCAACGCTATGCGGGCGAGTTCGAGAGAGTCCAGCCACCGATTGCCCATCGCAACGCCGGCGTTCTTGGCGGCGGTCGTCATGAAGGTGCGGTCGAAGCTGGCGTTGTGCGCGACGATGTCGCGGCCGCCGACCAGGGCTACGACCTCCCGGACGACGGTGTCGATGGAAGGCGCGCCCGCGACCGACGCATCGTCGATGCCTGTCAGGAGAGTGGTGTCACGCGGGATCGCCATGCCGGGGTCGACGAGCGAGCTGAACCGTTCCACCACCTCGGGGCCTCGCGCGACGATGACGGCGACCTCGATGACTCGGTCATTGCGGCAGTCGAAGCCGGTGGTCTCGATGTCGAGGAATGCGGTCTCATCCTCGATGCCCCACAAGGCATCATCGGCCGCCAGCGAGAGTGCCGCATAGCGTGCAGCCACCTCGCTGTCCGTGCCGGGCGCGAGGTGTCCAGCGAGCCGGTCGGGGAGCTGGGTATCGGTGCCGTGTGTCATTGTCCGACGATAGCACGGTGCCCCGACACCCAAAGGGGTGCCGGGGCTCCGCTTCGATGCCCCCGGAACGGCCGGGCCGTCTCGCCTACGGGGTCGCCGTCGGAGCGCCCATGTTGACCTTGCGCGCCTCGACCAGCCATGTGCCCTTGTCCTTGACGAACGTCCAAACCGCGGTCCACACGCCGTTGGGCTCCCTGAGCGTCTGAGCCACCACGACCGTCGCATCCGTGCTGCCGATCTGCGAGCTGGCGATCTCGAAGCTCGTCATGCCGTACATCTGCTCCTGCGTCTGCTGGAAAGCCTCGACGCTCTGGCCGACCTGGCTCTTCGCCGGCTGCATCTTGAAGGCCACATCCCACTTCTTGTCGAGGATGGCCTGGTAGTACGCCGTCACGAACTTCTTGGGATCCGAGTCGGCCGGGACCTTGGTCGCCGTGGCCGCGTCGAAGCCCGTGGTCGAGGGCGACATGCCGGGCTGGTTGGTGTCGGTGCTCGTTGTCGAAGACGTGTTGGTCCCCGTCGTCGTCGTGGGACCGGCCATCTTCGCGCCGGTGACGACGACAACTACGACCACGAAGGCCACGAGCAAGAAGACCACCGCGATCGACAGGTATACCACCATACGGTTGTTGTTCTCCGCCATAGTCAGTTCGGTCCCTTCGGATCTGCTTGCCTGAACACGGGCGCCGTTGCGCCCGTGCAAGGATATAGGCGGAACCGTCCGTCCACAACCGCACGGTCGCGCTACACTCCTCTTTTGACGCGCACGATGACTATACGGTTCCGGACCGGGTACGACCCTCCTGCCTGTGTGGAGATTCGAAGGAGTATCGATGGCACGCACCCGGAGCGTGTTCGACGTCATCGGACCTGTGATGATCGGCCCGAGCTCCTCGCATACCGCCGGCGCAGTCAGGCTCGGCCGCTTGGCCCGCGCCGTGTTCGGAGAGCAGCCCGCGGTGGCGCGCATCACGCTTCACGGTTCCTTCGCCTCCACAGGACACGGTCACGGGACCGACCTCGCGCTGACAGCCGGGCTCCTCGGGCTCGCGCCCGACGACGAGCGTATCCGCACCGCGGACCGGCAGGCGCGCGACGCGGGGATCGAGATCACCTTCGAGAGCTGCGATCTGGGCGAGGTTCATCCCAACACCTCGCGGCTCGAGTTGTCCTCGTCCGACGGTCGAACCGTGACCGTGCAGGGCTCCTCCGTCGGCGGCGCGAACGTCGTCTTGACCTCGATCGACGACTTCGACGTGGCGATCACAGGCGAGCTGCCCGTGCTCGTCGTGGAGCATCACGACCAGCCCGGCGTCATCGCGTCGGTATCAGCGATACTCGCCGAGCACGGCGTGAACATCGCGAGCATGGAGGTCTCCCGCGAGAGGCGCGGGGCGCGCGCGCTCATGGTCATCGAGACCGACCAGCCGGTCGGCCACGAGGCGGCGGCGGCGGTCGCGCGCGCCGCGGGCGTCACCGGGGTCCGCTCGGTCCCGAGCGTCTAGAGCCGCTCTCGCTGCGCGCACGAGAGCGATCCGCACGACGCGCACGAGCCCCCGCAACTTGTCAGGACGAACGCGTTGCAGCGCGGGCAACGGATCGCCCCGGGTTCGAGGCCCAGGCCGCATCTCGGACAGACGAGCTTCTCTCGCGCCTCCGCCCGAACGTCCTCGTCCAGGGAGCGGCGGTCCATGCCCTCATCGCGCTTGTTCGGATCGCTTCGCTGTGACATCTCAGGCGCCTCCCACCAGCGCGATCACGCGCGCTACGACGCCGCCGAGCAGGAACGCCAACCCGAGCGACCCGGCCACCAGCCCGACAAGGTAGCGCCAACCACGCTCCTTGAGGATGACCATCACGCTGGCGATGCAGGGCACGAACAAGGTTATGGTGACCATCGCGACCAGCAGTTGCGGGTCGCTCAGATGCATTGTGAAGAAGCCTGCGGCGCCGAAGTCCCGGCGCACGAAGCCCATCACGAAGGCGGTCGCTGCCTGAGGAGGCAGCCGCAGCCACCCGACGGTCAGCGGTCGCGCCACGGCCTGGATCCATGCGAGCGCGCCGCTGACCTGCAGCGTCGAGATGATCAGCGCCCCAACTCCGAAGAAGCCGGCGACCTCGGTCATGAAGTTGCGGACCTTCAGCCCTGACTTGCGCAGCACGTTGCCGAGGCGCGGAAGACGCAGAGTGGGCAGATCGATGAGAAGCGCGGTCGACTCGCCGGGAGTGATCCTCGCCAGGATCGTGCCGACCGCCACGAAGATGGCGATCAGGATCGCGAAGTAGGCGAGCGAGTAGTACCAGGCGACCCGCGTCATCAGCGCCGCGATGACCGCGATCTGCGCGGAGCACGGCACCGCGATCGCCATGAGCGCGGTCGCTATGAACCGCTCCCGCTTGCTGCCCAGGATCCTCGTGGTCAGCGTCCCCATCGTCACGCAGCCGAGCCCGAGGATCAGCGGGATCACCGCGCGACCGTTGAGTCCGAGCGAGGTCAGCGCCCGGTCCGCGAGCGCGGCGATACGCGGCAGGTACCCGGAGTCCTCGAGCAGCGAGAGCATCAGGTAGAACCCCATAACGAGCGGCAGGATCACGCCTATCAGGTACGTCGGCGTCATCGTCAGCACGCCGAACTCGCCCGCCAGGAAGGTGTAGACGGTCGAACCCGGAGCAGCCACATGAGCGAGAGTGCGCTGCACGAATGGCACCCAGTAGGCCTTCATGGCGCCCTCGGTGAGGTTCACGACGAACCCGGCGACGAAGACCCCGAGCGCCTCGTACATGGCGAACAGCAGGAGCGCGAGCATCGGGATGCCTGTGAGCGGCCGCATCATCCACACCGACAGTCTCGCCTTCAGCGAGGCGCCCCGCGTCTCCGCATGCACGACGTGGCGCACCAAGTCGTCCACGCGGAGGCGGCGGCGCGTGTAGATCTCGTCGCGCAAGCCGCCTGGCCCGACGCCGTTGCGCGCCGCGACGGCCTCATCGCCTTCGAGTACGAGCAGCGCCTCGGCCCGGCTGCACGCGCCAGCCGTCGCCTCCGCCAGCGCCTCGACGAGCTCGGGATCGGCGTGACCCGGGCGGGCCCGTGAGATCGCGGCCTTCAGATCGCCGATCCCGGTCCCGTCCACGGCAACGGTCTCAACTACCGGCACGCCCAGCAGGTCCTCCAGCAGGTCGCGATCGACCGCCACGCCCTCGCGCCGCGCCTCGTCGGCGAGGTTGAGCGCCACGACCATCGGGATGCCCATGTCGGCCAGCTGCAGCGTCAGGAACAGATCGCGCTCGAGATGGACCGCGTCCACGACATCGACGATGCGCCCCGCGGCCAGCACGACATCCCGGGCGACGGTCTCCTCCTCGTTGAATGACGAGACACCGTAGATCCCCGGAGTGTCGACGACGTCGACGTCTCCCATCTTCCCGCGGGTGATCTCCACCGTCGTTCCCGGGAAGTTGGACACGTCGACGTAGACGCCGGTCAGCGCCTCGAAGACGACGGACTTGCCGACATTCGGATTGCCCGCCAACACGACGGCGCCCTCGCGGATTCCGAGGGCGTCGAGTGCAGGTGCGCAGTGAGCCATCGCTCTACTTCGCCGCCGGCAGCCTGCGGACGTCGATCATCTTGGCCAACTCGCGTCCGACCGCGATCTCCTGCCTCCCGCTGCGCAGCACGATCGGGCCCGCGGGGATCCGGGCGGTGCAGTGGACGCAGGCGCCTTCGGCCATTCCGAACCGCAGCGCGGTGATGCGCGCGCCCGGATCCCCGACGCACGTCACGACGAACTGCTGGCCGGCGCGGGCGTCGGCCAGTGTGCACGACGCGCAGGGGTCCGGCGTCGTGCTCGCGGTGATCGGCTCCGCGCGTGCCGTGCTATCGGTCATCGCGGTCCTTCCATGCCTGGGGGTACGGCCTTAGTGTCTACTAAGTGATGCACATGCCATACACTAACTCCGGCGCCGGGTGGCGTCAAGGGAGTGCCAGGGGGTGCTACCATCGAGCGCGGTCCGCTCGTAAGGAGGACACCATGGGGTACGCGAATCTGACCGGCCTGCTCGGTGCTGCGAGAGTAGCCGGATCGATCGGCGAGGCTGTCGTGGCTCTTGAGTGCGACGAGACCGGAGACACGCGGCAGGTAGTGCTCTCCCGCCTCGAAGACGCCCTGGATGTCATGGACGCGGCCATAGGAACCGGTCTGAACAGCGAGGTGCGCTCCCGTTCGGGTCTGACCGGAGGCGACGGGCGACGGGTGGCAGAGAGCACCGAGCGCGTAGCGGGCGAGTCGTTCGCCGCCACCGTAGCGGCCGCGCTCGCGGTCGGCGAGGTCAACGCCGCGATGGGCCGTGTCGTCGCGGCGCCAACCGGCGGCGCTTCGGGCGTCCTTCCCGCGGTCCTTCGCACCGTCGGCCGCGGGAGAGGCGCGAACCCCGAGCAGATGGCGCTGGCGCTCGCCGCAGCAGGTGGCATCGGTTCGATAATCGCTGCCAAGGCCTCGCTCTCGGGCGCCGCGAGCGGGTGCCAGGCCGAGATCGGCTCTGCGGCCGCGATGGCCGCTGCCGCTGCGGTGCAACTGTGCGGCGGCACGCCTGAACAGGCTGGTCATGGCGCCTCGCTCGCCCTCCAGGGTCTGCTGGGTCTGATCTGTGACCCGGTGGGCGGCCTGGTGGAGGTGCCTTGCGTCGTGCGCAACGGGACAGGAGCGGCCGTGGCGCTGGCGGGGGCGCAGATGGCGCTTGCAGGTGTCGAGTTCCCGATCCCATTCGACGAAGTGGCGGCCGCCATGGGAGCCGTCGGCCGCAGTCTTCCGCCCTCCCTGCGCGAGACGGCCCTTGGGGGACTCGCCGCGACGCCCACCGGCAAGAAGCTGGTCCCCTGACGCATCGGGCGAGCGGGCGCCGGGACCTGCGACGAGCCGATTGCGAGCGCAGGCCGAGACCGCCCTTTGGCTCGGCCGTCGCGCGAGCCTCGCTCGGAGCGGGCCCCGGCGCCCGCGCGCAGTGCCCGCGTCCCGGCGCACGCGAGTGGTATTCTCCCGGTGCGAGAGGGAGTAGCACCCGCGAAACAGCGGGGGCAGGCCGACAATCCCGGGCGTGCGCGCCCCGGCCCTGCCGTCACACATGTGCGATCGCGAGACTCTCGGTGAACGGCCGCGGCCTGTCTGCGGCGTTTCGCCGGGGGTCTCTCTCTTTCGGGAGGTAGTGAACCGACATGAGCGAAGCGAGGACGATCGGCCTGGCGGGGTGCTACCACGTGCGAACAGCCGACGAGGCGATCGCGGCTCTCGCTACCGACCCCGAGCGCGGCCTGACTCTTCCGGAGGTCGAGCGAAGGGTCGTTCTCTACGGGCCCAACGAGTTGCGGGCGGAGCCCAAGACCCCGCCCTGGCGCATGTTCCTCTCGCAGTTCAACGACTTCATGATCTGGGTGCTCTTGGCGGCAGTGGCCATCTCGGCCTTCGAAGGACAGGTGGCCGAGGCGATCGCCATCACGGCGATCCTGCTGCTCAACGGTGCTCTCGGCTTCTTGCAGGAGTACCGCGCCGAGCAGGCGCTCGAGGCTCTCAAGCAGATGTCCGCTCCCTCCGCGACGGTCATACGAGACGGCGTCGAGACCGACGTTCCGGCAACCGGGCTGGTTCCCGGCGACATCATCCTGTTGGAGTCTGGTGACCGCGTTCCTGCGGACGCCCGGCTCTTGCACGCGGCCTCGCTCCGGGCCGAGGAGGCTTCGCTCACCGGCGAGAGCACGCCGGTGAGCAAGGTGGTCGACGTGGTGGCCGACCCCGAGGCCGCTCTCGGCGACCGGCATAACACCGTGTTCGCAGGCACCTCGATCGCCGTCGGACGCGGAAAGGCAGTGGTGACGGCGACCGCCCAGGCCACAGAGATCGGCAGGATCGCCGACTTGCTCGCCGCCCAGGAAGATCACAGGACTCCGCTTCAGGAAGAGCTGAGGCGCCTCGGCAAGATCATCGCAGTGGCAGTGCTCGCGATCGCGGCCATAGTGTTCGCAGTCGAGGTGTGGAGGGCGCTCGCCGAGTCCGGCATCACGTTTCTCGACGCCCTGGGCTCGCCTGCGGCCCGAAGCTCGCTCACCACGGCCCTGCTGGTCGCGATCGCCCTGGCGGTCGCGGCCATACCCGAGGGGCTGCCCGCGATCGTGACCGTCGCCCTCTCGTTGGGAGTGCGGCGCATGGCAGCTCACAACGCCGTAGTCCGCAAGCTGCACGCGGTCGAGACGCTCGGCTCGACGAGCTTCATCTGCTCCGACAAGACGGGGACCCTCACGCGCAACGAGATGACTGTCCGACGCCTTCTCGTGGGCACGGACGGGGCCGAGGTCCTTCCCGACTTCGCTCTGCGGCCCGACGACGCCGAGCCGCTCCATGCGGATCGCGAACTCCTCCTCGAGGTCGCGGCTTCCTGCAACGACGCGCACTTCTCCGCCGACGGCACGCTACTGGGCGACCCGACGGAGACGGCTCTCATCGCCGTTGCGGAGGGCCTGTCGGCCGACCCGATCCGCCCGCGAAGGGTGGGCGAGATCCCCTTCGATTCCGAGCGCAAGCGCATGACCACCGTCCACGAATCGGACGGGCGCCGCCTCGCCTACATGAAGGGCGGCGCTGACGTGGTCGTCGGCCTCTGCTCGCGTGCGCTGCTGCGAGGCGAGACGGTCCCGATGGACGCCGCCCTGCGAGAGCGCCTCCACACACTCAACGCCGACCTCGCCTCGAGCGGCTTCCGCACGCTGGCCTTCGCGACTCGAACACTCGATGAGGGAGAGGCCCTGGAGGGCGAGACCCTCGAGCGCGAAATGACCTACGTCGGGATCATGGGACTGCTCGACCCGCCGCGGCCCGAGGTCGCCGCTGCGATCGCGGAGTGCCACCGTGCAGGGATCCAGATCGCGATGGTGACGGGCGATCACGCGCTCACCGCCCGCGCCGTCGGCTCGGAGGTCGGCCTGCTGGAGGGCGGTAGGGTCATCACCGGGGCCGAGATCGAGGCGATGAGCGACGACGAGCTGTTCCGGGCCTCGAAGGACACACGCATCTACGCGCGCGTCGACCCCGAGCACAAACTGCGGATCGTCGGCGCACTCAAGCGGCGAGGACATATCGTCGCCATGACCGGAGACGGCGTGAACGATGCGCCCGCACTCAAGATGGCCGACATCGGCGTGGCGATGGGCCGCATCGGGACCGACGTCAGCCGCGAGGCGGCCGACATGGTCCTGTCCGACGACAACTTCGCGACGATCGTCGAGGCGGTCCGGCAGGGCCGCGTGGTCTACGACAACCTGCGGAAGTCCATCCTGTTCCTGCTCTCGTGCAACATGAGCGAGGTGCTGATCGTCTTCGCGACGGCGCTGATCGCGCCGCAGCCCGCGTTGCTGCCCCTGCAGCTTCTGTGGATCAACCTCGTCACCGACGGCCTGCCGGCTCTCGCGCTCGGCGTCGACCCGGGATCGCCGCGGGTCATGGACCGCCCGCCGCGCGGCCCCAACGAGTCGATCCTCAACGCCCGGCGCCGGGTCCAGGTCCTGGCTCAAGGCGCTCTGATCACCGTCGGCGCGCTGGCCATGTACCTCGGGGTCAGATACGGCCTCGTGGCGGTGGACGGCGCCCAGCATGCGCAGACGATGCTCTTCACGACGATCGTGCTCTCGCAAGTGCTGCACGCCTTCAACTTCAGGTCGGAGACCCGCTCCGTGTTCCGGATCGAGACACTGCGGAACAGGTGGTTGGTCGCCGCCTTCGCCGGGTCCATGACCCTGCAGGCGCTCGTCATCTACGTCCCAGCGCTGCAGGACCTGTTCAAGACCCAGCCGCTCGGCCTGAGGGATTGGGCGGCCGTCATCCTGGCGGCGGCGCTGCCGATGGCGCTCATCGATGCGATCAAGGTCCTCGGGGCCAGAAGGCGCGCTCGCTAGAGCGGCGAAGCCCTTCTCGTCTGGGGGCGACCGATGCGAGACAATACGCCGTAGGATGACGGGTGCGGTCGGGAGAACGACGGTCCCGGTGCCCGAGTCGAGTGGAGAAGCCTTGGATCGCACGCGCGGACGGCTGGACCGCCTTTGGCGGCGCCTCGTGCCGCCGACCATGGCCGCTCGTCTTGTCCTTACGGCCGCCCTGCTCGCTTTCACCACCACGGCGGTCACTCTCGGGATCAACGCGACGTTGGTCAGCGCCAGGGCCGAGGCGTGGACGCGCAACGACGTCGTCGCCACGATCGCGGCCTTCCGTTCATTCCTCTCTATCGAGCAGCAGAGTCTCACCGATCCGGTCTCGCATATCGCCGAGGGCCCCGCCTTCCGTTCCGCCTATTCCGCAGCGGGCAAGACGGACGGCCTGCGCGAATACCAGACGCGCCTGCTGGACGAGACGAACGCGAGCGCGATGGTCGCCATCGATGACTTCGGAAGAGTCATCTTCTCAAACGGCGCCGACGTCGACATCACCACCCTCAGGGAGCTGGCACGGACTCTGGAGTCGCGCGAGACCACAGGCCTCGCGCGCACGTCGGCAGGAGTCGCGCTGCTCTACGGCACCCCCGTTCTGAGGCCGGACGGGTCTGCGATGGCGGGGTACCTGATCCTCGCGCGCGTTCTCGACGCCGGGCGTCTCGCCCGGTTCGACGCGATGCTCGGCACGATCAGGGTCGGCTTCCACCCACCCGGCTACGTTCCCGAAGGCGTGGCTCTACACAGCCTCCCGGGGCGAGGGGTCGGTCTCCTTCGGCACATCCGGCACCGCCGTCGTCTCCGTCACCGAGTTGCCCGCCGTGGGCGGGGGCACAGTCGGCGTCGTCGAGGTGCGCGACTCGGATCCGCTCCGCACCCAGGCCTCATCCGTGGCGACCGAATCGGCGGTCCTGGCCGGCGTCAGCGCCCTGCTGATCGGTCTAGGCCTGGGCCTGTGGCTCGCCGACATCATGCGCCGCCCGATAGCCCGCATGATCCGGCAGATGCGACGCCGCGCGGATGCGGCGGCGGCCGGAGCTACCGACGACGGCGAGACCCTCGTCGCCGATCCAGCGCTGCCTGCCGAGTTCCACGATCTCGCTGTGGTCATCGATGACCTGATCGGCGTTCTGGACTCCCGCCGCGCCGAGCTAGAGCGAGCCGTGCGTGAAGCCCAGTACGCCGACGAGACCCTCGGGGTCGTGGTGAACGAGTCGCCCGACGCCAAGATCGTGCTTCAGGACGATCGCATCGTGATCGCGAATCCTGCCTCCGTCGCCGCGCTGCGCAGGGAGCAGCCGGACCTCGTCGGTCACAGCGCGACACACGCGTTCTCGGCAGCGGAGATCCGAGCGGAGGACGGCACGGAGATGGCCGGCGCCGACCTTGTCGAGCGGGCGCTGCGGGAGAACGCTACGGTGTCGCTCGCCTTCCCCGACGGCGTCCGGCGATGGTATGCGGTCGGGGCGGTCCGGCACTCCGACGAGCGGCATGAGCAGGTGCTGCTGACCGCGCGGGACGTCACCGAGGAGCGGCACATCGCTTCGATCCGCGCGGAGATAGTCTCGCTGGTCGGTCACGACCTGCGCTCGCCGCTCACTGTTGTGATCGGCTACCTCGACCTTCTCCAGCGCCCGATGAGTGACGAGGAGCGGCTACGCGCGCTCGATGCGGCACGCCGCAACGCCGCCCGGATGGCCGACCTGCTCGAGGATCTCCTCTCCGCCACCCGCGCCGAGGAGCTGCTGGCACCGTCCGACCTGGTACCCATGTCGCTCACAGCGCTTGCGGAGGAGGTCGTCGCCTCACTCGCACCGACCCACAGCGAGCGACCGCTCCTGCTGGAATCGCAGTGCGAACCGATCGTGCTCGGGGAGGAGAAGCGGCTCAGGCAGGTGCTCGTCAACCTTGTGACCAATGCATACAAGTACTCGCCCGAGCCCGAACCGGTCCTTGTCCGCGTCCGCTGCGACGACAAGACGGCATTCCTCGAGGTCGTCGACCACGGGCCCGGCATCCCTGTGGACGAGCGTGACCACGTGTTCGAGCGTTTCGCTCAGTTGCAGGGCGATACGAAGCGCGCAGGGATAGGCTTGGGCCTCTACATCGTGAGCATCATCGCGCACAACCACGGCGGCTCCGCGAGAGTCGTGGAGACGCCCGGCGGCGGTGCGACCTTCGTGGTCGAACTGCCGCTGACCGGGATGATGGTCGACGGTGAGTTCGTGGTCTGACGCCCGCCCGTGCTAGCCCCGTCGGCCGGCCCAATCTTGTAGAGCCAGGTCGACCAGCCGCTCGCACAGCTCGGGGAACGGGATTCCAGCCGCGGCGGCCGCGTCGGGCAGCAGACTCGTCTTCGTCATCCCGGGGATCGTGTTGGTCTCGAGCAGGTAGACTTTGCCCGCCAGCGTGACGATCGTGTCGGAGCGCGACATGCCTGCGCAGCCGATGACCTTGTGGGCCTCCACGGCGAGCCGCTGGCACTCCGCCCGCGCGACCTCGCTCACCCTGGCGGGGATGATGTGCTTGGACATCCCCGGAACGTACTTCGACTCGTAATCGTAGAAGTCATGCACCGGGACGATCTCCAAGGTCGGCAGCGCCACAGGGTCCTCGTTGCCGATCACTCCCACCGTGACCTCGGCCCCCTCTTCGAATCGTTCCACGAGCACCAGGGAGTCGAAGCCGAAAGCGAATTCTATCGCCGCTTCGAGCAGACGAGGGTCTGCGACGATCGTCATGCCGACTGAGGAGCCCTCGTCCGCCGGTTTGACGACGGTCTTGTCGCCCAGCTCGCCCGTGATCTTCGCGAAGTCGTAGCCGGCGCCGCGCTTGAGTACCACGTAGGGCGGAGTCGAAAGGCCGGCCATCGCGAAGAGCTGTTTGCTCATGACCTTGTTCATTGCCAGAGAACTCGCGAGCACACCCGACCCGACATACGGAAGATCGAGCAGCTCGAGCAATCCCTGAACGGTCCCGTCCTCGCCGAAGCGCCCGTGAAGGCAGATGAACGCGACATCCGCCCCCGCCGACTCGATCGAGGAGATGAATCCCGGAGCGCCCGTGTCGACGCTCGCTACATCGAAACCACGCTCGGCAAGGGCGGCGGCCACTTGGCTGCCTGTGCTAAGCGACACCTCTCGCTCGGCGGACCGGCCGCCCAGCAGCACGACGACGCGCTTCGGATCGGCCACTCTCAGCACCGCCCCATCACGAGCCCGACTACGGGATCACTCCCTGCGAGTGTAGGCTCAAGACGACCATCGAGACCACCCACAACGCGACGCCAGCAGCGATCCAGCCAAGGGCGCGCAACAGGACGACACGACCCACGACGGAGCGATCGGCCATCTCCGCCATGGACCGCGCGCGAGACCAGACGACGGCGCCCACAACTGCGCTAACAGCCACGAGCGCCGCTCCTCCGAAGACCAGGGCGTCGTAGAGCGGGATGGCGGCAAGAACGGCCTTCGCGTTCGGCCAGAGCAGGAATGTCAGCACTCCGACGGATAGGACCCACAAGGCCTCGAGCACCCAGAAGGGCAGCTTCGTCCACATCCTGGCCTCGACCGCAGGGAGCTCAGCCAACGTGTCGGTCATGAGGCTCTCGAGAACGTCGACGTGCTCGGTCACGACCGGAGCGGGCGCCTCCGGAGCGGAGCGGCCGGTCACCAGGGTGGAAGCGTCCGCCATCTCGGCGACCAGCTCGTCGAGTGTCAAGTCGGTCCCGGTGGAGTCGCCCTCCTCGGCCGCGGGGCCGGCTTCTTCCGCGCCCGCGAACTCGGCGCGAGTCGGAGCGGCGCCGGTGTCGGTCGTCGGTAGCGGCTCTTCCTCGTCCTCTTCGACACCTCCGCTGCCCGTGATGATCACGAGGCCTTCGCCCTCAACGGCCGGCTCGCCGGCCGCGAATGGTCGCTCCGGTTCATCCCCGTCGCGAGTCGTCTCCGCGTCGCTCATTGGTCCCTCCCGTTCGATGGCCCCTGCGCAGGAAGTCTACGCGAGCGCCGCCGCGCCCACAAACGCGGTGTGCCTCTACCGCTGCTCGTCTGCACTCCAGCTGTCTCCACCGGTTCCTCACACGTGGCGAGCGTGCGTTGAGTAGACTTCTCAAGGGTCACACACTGTGAACGGAGAACAGACTTGAGCTACGAACCGAACGAGACGACCATGCCGGGACCGCCGGAGGACGGCATCCCGGCCGCCGGGCATGAGCCCGCTCAAACACCCGCGGAGCCAGCGGTGACGACTGCCCAGCTGCCGTCCGCCCCGACGCGACCCTCCCTCGAGGCAACCGCCTCCGCCGAGCGGACAGCGGATGCGACGCCGGCCGTCCCGCCCGCGCCCGCCCGCGCCCGCATCCCCGTGATGCTGATCGCGACGATGGCGCTTGCGATGCTGCTGGTCGCCACCTTGGTCGGAGGCGTGGCTGGCGTCACCGCGTCCCGCTGGTACGACCAGTCGATGACTCCGGCGTCGACTGTCCCCTCATCGACCGACGAACCGGTAGCGGCAGCGGCGGCTGTCGCGCTCCCGTCGGTAGTCAACATCGATGTCACCGGATCCGCGTCTGCGGGTGATCTCCCCGGCGGTCATCCCGACGTCCCGACCGGCGGCACGGGGTCCGGTGTCGCATACAAGTCCTCAGCGGACGGCGGGACGTACATCATCACCAACGACCACGTTGTCGCCGGCTCCGAATCGATCGCCGTGACTCCGGCCGACGGTGAGCGCTACGACGCCAAGTTGGTGGGCACCGATCCCGAGACCGACATCGCGGTGATCCGCATAGCCAAGGCGGTCCCGCTCATCAGCGTCGGCGATTCCGAGAAGCTCGTCGTGGGCCAGATGGTCATAGCGATAGGGTCCCCCTTCGGGCTGCAGCACTCCGTGTCGAGCGGCGTCGTGTCCGCGCTTCACCGCACGATAACCAGCACTTTCAGCGAGGTCGCCTCGTCTTCCGTCTACCCGCTGGTCGATGCGATCCAGACCGACGCCGCCATCAATCCGGGCAACTCCGGCGGCGCTCTCGTGGATCGTGAGGGGAGGCTCGTGGGCATCGACTCGGCGATCTACACCGACTCGGGCGCGAGCGCAGGCGTGGGGTTCGCCATACCCGCGAAGACCGCTCTTCGCATCGCCGACGAACTGATCGCCGGGAAGAAGGCGACCCACCCGTTCCTGGGCGTCGAGGGGCTGACGGTCTCCGCGGCCGAATCCGAGCGCCTCGGACTTGCCAAGGCCGAGGGCGCGCAGATCAAGAGCGTGTTCCCCGACACCGGCGCCGCGAAGGCGGGACTCAAGGCGGATGACGTCGTGCTGGCGGTCGGAGACCAGCCCGTCCGCTCGATGGACGACCTCATCCTCGCAGTCCGCCGGACGCAGGTCGGCGATCGCGTGGCGCTCCGCGTCTGGCGCGATCGCGCCGAGATCACGATCGAGATGACCGTCGGCGACAAGCCCTCCTCGCTACCCTAGGCCGATTCGGTCGAGTGGCTCGAGGCACGTGCCGGCACGCCGCAGCGCGGCGGGCCCCGGGTCTGCGATCCCTGCTACAGTGACGCCCGTGGACACCCGTCGCGACATCGGTTCCCTTTCGCGCGACCAGATCGCGGAGCAGCTCGAGCTGCTCAGACTGCCGAGGTTCCGCACGGGCCAGGTTGTGCGCTGGCTGTACGGGCGGGGAGCGGAGACCTTCGAGGAGATGACCGACCTGCCGGTCGCGCTTCGGTCGCGACTGTCCGGCAGCTTCCGCATCGGGCGCTCCGAGGTCGTCGATCGGCAGCTCTCGCAAGACGGGACACGCAAGTACCTCATCCGATCGGAAGATGGCGCCTCCGTCGAGGCAGTCGGGCTCCCCGAGGGCGACCGGCTCACCGTCTGCTTCTCCACGCAGGCCGGCTGCGCTATGGACTGTGCCTTCTGCGCGACGGGAAGGGCCGGCTTCGCGCGCGACCTCACGTCCGGAGAGATGGTGCGTCAGGTGCGGCTCGTCGCACAGGACTTCGGGCGCCGCGCCACCAACGCCGTGGCCATGGGGCAAGGCGAGCCCTTCGCCAACTACGATGCCCTGCTGGCCGCCCTGCGCTTCTTGAATTCGGAGGAGGGAGCCGGGATCGGCGCACGCCATATCACCGTATCGACCTGCGGGCTCCTTCCCGGCATACGCCGATTCGCACGGGAGCCCGAGCAGTTCACCCTCGCGCTGTCGCTGCACTCGGCCGTACAGAAGACCCGGGACGCTCTGATGCCGGGACTCCGAGCTACGAAGCTGACGGCGCTCAAGGAGGCGCTGGCCGAGTACGCGGAGATCTCGGGGCGCAGGCCGACGCTGGAGTTCGCACTGGCGGCCGGTGTCAACGACACGGACAAGGAGATCGAGGCGCTCGTGGCGTTCGCCCGCGGGATGCTCGTCCACGTCAACCTGATCCCGATGAACCCGGTCGAGGGGACCGGTCTTGAGCGGACCTCGCCGGGCCGGGTCCGAGTGTTGCGCGACTCACTCCAAGAGGCCGGTATCGAGACCTCCATACGAGTCGAACGGGGAGCGGACATCGACGCGGCGTGCGGCCAACTCCGGCAGCGTCTCGACGGGCAGACCCCCCCGACCGCCTGAGGATCGCGCCGATTCATTCACGACCGGCCGGTGCGCTCCCCTTTTCCACCCGGGTGGACCACGGGGCACAGACTCCCAGACACCGGACAGTCGGCGCAGACCGAAGCTTCGAAGGAGCGACGCCTCTCGAACACGCCCCGACCCATCGAAGCGAAGGCGGCCGCGACCCTCGCGGCGATCCGGTCACGATCACCCGCGTCGAATCCGAGTTCGGTCTCCTCGCAGCCCGACTCGACCCGCACGAAGCGCACCGTCACAGTTGTGCACCCCGCGACCAGCATCGCGAGCGCGTAGATCTCCGCTTGGGCGCGGTTGCGCGAGTCGACCGCGCCCGACGACGGTCCCGTCTTGTAGTCGAGGACGGTCGCTGAATCGCCGTCGCGGACGACCAGGTCCATGCTCCCGACAACGATGCCTCCCTCGACACGGACCGCGAAGGGCACCTCGGCGCGCCCCCGCTCCAAGAGCTCGCCGGCCGGCGACGACAGTACCGCGTCGATCGCCTCCCGTAGTCGGATGGCCCCGTCCGCAGAAAGCCGGTGCGCGGCTGCCAGTGACGCAAGGCGCCCTGAATCGACCGATCGACCCTCGGCCAGCGTCTGCAATGCGCCGTGCAGGGCCGACCCCAGAGCCCGCGGGTCGTCGCCTTGCACGATGTCGATGGAGCCCACTCCGAGCATGCGCTCGGCGAAGAACCGATAGCCGCACCGCTCGTAGAGGTCCAGCGCGGTGTAGGACGTCTCGGCCGGGGGCGAGATCGCGGGGGCTGGTGGGAGAAGGGTCGCTGGCGATGCGGCCCCCGAGTCGGTCGCCGGCGTCGGGCCCGGCTCAGGTTCCACGAGCGCCGGCGACCACTCGGGATCGGCGGCCGTGATCTCCGTGACCCTCAGACCGGCAACGCCGCCCGGTCCGGCATGGGCGATGGCAGACAGCAGCCGGTCCATGTCGGTCCCATCGCCCGCGGGTTTGCCGAGATGGGCCGACCCGGTGAGAAGGAGCGCCTGTTCGGCGCGGGTGCACGCGACGTAGAAGATCCGTTTGGACTCCTCCAGGTCGAGGCGAGCCTCCTCCTTCTCGGCGCACGACCAAGCCGACGCTTTCGGAGAGTCCTTCGGGGTCTGCCTCGTCACATCGGCAGCGGCTATCAGAAGTCCGCCCTCGCGCGCGACCGTGAATTCGTCCGCGCTGCGAGCGGAGCCGTGCCCCAGGTCGGCCAAGACCACCATGGGGAACTCGAGCCCCTTGGCTGCGTGGATGCTCATGACCCGGATCGCCCCGGCGCCTTCCGCGGGCGTCCAGACGGGTGCCTCCCTGCTCACGTATGTCTCCCTGTCGGCGAGGTAGCGCAGGAACGCGGCCGGGTCGGCAGGAGTGACCTTCTCGAAGTCGGCGGCGAGACGCACCGTCTTTCGGAAGTTGCTTTGGGCCCCGGGACGGGCGAGGCAGCCCCCGCCGGGTCCGAGAACCGACACCGCGTACAGGATCGCGTCCGCGAGTCGCATGCAGCCCTGCCGCGCGCGAAGAACCTCCACGGCGTCGTGGACTACCCGGGCACGCTCCGCATCCCCGTCGTTGAGACCCAGATCCGAAGCTGCGGGCAGGGCCGCCCACAGATCGCCATCGGGCCGGGACGCGGCGAGAATGCAAAGGGCGTCATCCGAAAGCCCCCCGAGTCCGCCCGCGAGCAACCCCAGCACGCCTTCGGCGTCGAGCGGGTTCGCGAGCACACGCAGCAGCGCGCGCGCATCGGCCACTTCGGGCGTGGAGTAGTAGCCCCCGGTCTCCGCCGCGTGCACCGCGAAGCCGGCGGCGCGCAGGGCGTCGACGAACGGACGTGCGGTCGTCATCGCACGAGCCAGCACGACGACATCCTCCGGAACGATCCGCCCCTCGTCCACGAGTTGGCGGACCCGTCGGGCGAGCGCCCGCGCTTCCGCCTCGCGCCAGGCATTGCCCTCCCAGCCGGACTTCTCGACCGCGATGACCTCGACCCGCGGCTCACCTGCCGGCCATGTCACACCCGGCGGCCGCGCTTCGGATTCCTCCAGGTGCAGGTAGTCGTCTCCGAACAGGCCGTCAGCGGAGAAGAGCGCGTTGAAGGTGGCCAGCAGATCCGCATGCGAACGGTAATTGACGGTGAGCCGGCAATCATCCGAGGCGTCGTCGGCCTCGGCCGACCTCCGCTGGTCGATGAAGAGGGCGACGTCCGCATCGCGGAAGCGATAGATGGACTGCTGGACGTCGCCGACCATGCAGAGCCCTCGCCCTGCTACCGGCTCGATGGCCTGGAACTGCAGCTCGTTGGTGTCCTGGAACTCGTCGATCATCACTTGCGAGAACTGAGCGGCGTATCGCTGAGCCGCGTGTGGATGCTCCCGCCACAGCCGTCGCGCCAGGAGTTGCAGGTCTTCGAAGTCCAAGACGCCGAGCGTGACCTTCGCCTCTTCGTAGACGCGCGCGTACGCTCGGAGCAGCGCGAGCCACGCCTTCGAATCCGCCGTTGCGAGGATGTCGACGCCGGCCTGAGCCGCGCGAAGAAGAGCAGCGTTGGCTGCGCCCGTGAGTTCCATTGTCTCCTGACGTCCGCGCATCGCGCCCTTGTGCGTGGCGTAGAGCGCGGCCGCCTCGGACGCCCCCTGCGCCTCGATGTCCGAGCCGGCCAAGCGCTCGGCCACCGCGGTCGCGGCGACGAACCGCGCGGTGTTCTCGGCGATCGTCTTGTTGGGTTCCAGCGCCGCGTACGCGGCAACGGTCTCGCGAAGGGTCGGCACGAGATCGCGCAGCGCCGGCGCCAAGTCTGGCGGAGCGCACGCTTGGACCTCGCTCACATCCCGGCCCATCGACCTGACGCGGTCGTACGAGGATCGCGTCGTCGCTCGAATGCGCTCCGGGCCGCGCGCCTCCATGAGCCGCGCCACCCCCGGTTCGCCGAGAAGTCCGGCCGCGGCGGACTCGAATGCCTCGCGTCGCACGACGCCGACCCGCGGCTCGGCCAACACCTCGAATGCCGGGTCGACGCCGAGTTCCAGGGCATGGCGCCGCACTATCCGGGCGCAGAAGCCGTGGATCGTCGAGATCCAGGCACCGTCGACCTGGCGGGCGAGATCCGGGCGGCCTCGGTCGAGGAAGACGCGGCGGACCCGTTCCATCAACTCGCCTGCCGCCTTCTCCGTGAACGTGATGAGGAGCACCGAGCTCATCGGGCAAGGCTGGTCTCGCGCCTCCTGCGAGAGGACCGCGTCGGCGAAGCGCAACGCCAGTACCAGCGTCTTGCCCGACCCCGCGCCCGCGGAGATGACGATCCGTCGAGCGGTGGTGGCGACGGCTGCT
Organism: uncultured Coriobacteriia bacterium; assembly: GCA_963726435.1. Lineage (GTDB taxonomy): Bacteria > Actinomycetota > Coriobacteriia > Anaerosomatales > PALSA-660 > PALSA-660. Next base: position 199,291 of record CAVSCJ010000004.1, on the reverse strand, counting down.
CGTTGTCCGGCGTTCAGGTCCACTGAGCTCACGAATGGACCCCCTCGGGACAGAACGCGAGCGCGTGGCAGTACTTGCAGCGCCGAGCGTCCGGCTCGGGCGCGATGATGCCGGACCGCATACCCTCGAAGGCTGCTCTCGCCGTCCCGACCGCCCGCTCCACGAGCCCCTCGATGCCCTGAGTGTCGGTGACGTCGGTGCCGACGAACGCGCCGGCAACGGAGTCCAAGACGAATCCGCGGTCGGACGGGACCGATAGGCTGCGATAGAGCCCGCCCGCCACGGGCAGTTCGAGGCGGCGTGACGCTGCCAGAGCGTAGAGCTGCAACTGGACCATGCCCTCGCGTTCGATATCGGCGCGGGAGTTGGCCTTGCTGCGCTTGTAGTCGATGACCACGAGGCCCTCCGGGCCCACGTCGATCCGGTCGGCCCTCCCCTTGATAGCCACGCCGCCCAAGTCGATCGGCTCGTCCCCTTCCGCGATGCCGAACGACCACTCGAAGTGTCTCGGTGAGTATTCCGGCAGGAATGTCGCATCCCGCAGCACCAGTCCCTGCACGGCGGGCTCGACGGTACGGAGGAGCCAATCCTCGTCAAGGTTCGTCGGCGCCGGCACATCGGACAGTGCGAGGCCCACCGCCGCGCGCGCTGACTCGAGCGCCTCGTCCAGCAACTCGGGAGTGACGCGCGCCCGGGATCCATCGGCTGTCCAGTCGCGGTAGAAGGAGGCGAGCGCCTTGTGCTCAGCGAGACCGGCTGCGACGGCGTCGACCTCGACGTCCGGGCCGGCCGGACGCAGCCTTCGCTGGACGAACCAGCGGTAGGGGCAGCCCGCGTACAGTTCGACTTCAACCGGACTGACAGCGCGTATGTCCTCGAGAGAAGCCAGAACCGCCCGGTCCGCCAGGACACCCCGACTGACTCGCCGGATGGCCGCTCGGCCTGCCTCGTCCTCCACCTGTCGAACCCTCAGCGCCGGGAACGCCGCGTCCTGCTCGCCGCAAGCGGGCTGCCGGTACAGGTCGAGGAACTCCTCCCAGAACACCGACGGGCGAAGTGGGCGTCCGTCGTCGTCGGTCTCGCGGCGCACCAGAGTGAGCGAGCGCGTCGCTGCGGTCGCTGCCAGGTAGAAGGCCAGCCGCTCAGAGCGCGCGTGCCCCTCGGCGTCGGCCTCGATGCCGAGAACGTGGAGGGCTCCACGCACCGCGTCGCCTTCGAGGCGGTCGTCGCTCCCCTGTCTCGGCGTTTCGCCGGCTGTGAGCCCCCCGATGACTACGGCATCGAAGGTGCGCCCGCGCATCCCTTCGAACGACGTCACCGTTACTGGCCCCTGTGAGCCACGCGCGGCGGGGCTCACCGTGCAGGACTGGAACGACGCCCACAGGTCCGCCGGCGCGATCCCATGCCCGTCCGCCGCGGCGGCGACCGCGTCGCAGAAGGCGCGATGCACCGCGGCATCCAGCGCGCCGTCCATGCCCGGCGTCGGGGCGTCGCGCCCGTATGCATTGGTGAGCAGGGTGTCTGCCAGTTGTTTCCAGCTCTGAGCGGAGGACTCGTCGACAGGGCGTCGGGCGAGACGAGCGCACAGGGCCACCGGATACCTCGCCCGTTCGGCCTCGCCGAGAAGTCGCGTGCCAGACAGCCGGCGCTCCCTCCAGCGCGCGTCGGCCCGATCGGCCCGACCCCTCTCCACGCCTGAGAACGGCCCGCGAACGAAGGCTGCGAGATCCTCGCGAGCCATCCCCTCGTTGCAGAAGGTCCAGATGTGCAACATCGCGCGCCCCATCGGTGTCTCTGGGACCGGGGTACGCACGTCCCACGTCGCCTCGATCCCGGCGTCGTCGAACGACCGCCTGAGCCAGCCCGCGTGCCGGCTTGGGTCCGCGAAGGCGATGGCCACGTGACCGTGGTCGGCCGTGCCTGAGATGAGTTCGGTCACCCGCTCGGCTATCAGGCGCGCCTCGGCTTCCTCGCCCCGAGCGACACCCAGGGCTACCGCGCCTTCCGCGGGCAGCGGTGCGGCACCGGAGAAGAGGTCGATCGCTATCTTGGCGAGCTCGCTAGGCCGGCCATCCGAGACCGGGAGCGCAGGCTCGACGGATGCCCCAGCGGCTTGGAAGCGCTCTACGAGACCGTCCAGTGGTTGCGTCGCGGCTCTTCCACGCTCCCACGGCAGGGAGAGGACGACCTCGCTCCCCGCCTCGGACCAGGCAAGCAACAGCGCCTCTCTGTCGGGCGTGAGCGAGACCAGCCCCTCCACCCCGATCACCGCGGCCGGGGGGGCGCAGGCGCACAACGCACGCGTCGCCTCGGCTTCGTCGACCAGACCGGCCGTGGAGATCGCCGAGAGATAGAGACGCAACGCGACCAGCAGCTTCCCACTCAGGCCGCCGGTACGACCCGTCGGAGCGACTCCACTCGCGCATGCCTTGGTGGCCAGAGTCCCCAGGAGAGCGACGGCGCCACGTCCGGGACGCTGACAAACGCCGGCCTGCACCAGCGCATGCCCGAGCATGATGTCGCGGTACGGGTCCCCCGCGACGCGGCGGCCGTCCCCCTTGAGCGACCATTCGGATTCCACCAGGTGCCCGATCGAGGCAACGCGCTCTCCCACCGCGTGCCCATCGCACAGTTCCGCGCGGATGCGAGCCGCATATACCGATGACGGTACGAGCAGCAACGCCGACAGGCCCACCTCCGCGGCTGCACCGACGCGCGCGCGGGCGCGCTCCTGCGCTCCGGATCCCGGCAGTCCTGCGATGATCGTCAGTGACACGCTTCGATCTCCCTCTGCCTGCTGCGGGCAGGGGGGATACTACTCGGCAGGGCTGACACGGGAGCTAGAGCGCCTGGGCCTGCGTGTAGCGGTCGACTCCATCGCGGATCTCGCGCACCTTGCGCCACGCGACCTCCTGCTCACGGCCCAGGTAGTGGTCAACGCGCTCGCCGAGGACCTCGGCTGTCACCTCGGCGCGGTCGGCAACTTCGCGCGCCACGACCGCAGCCCTCCTGGCCTGGAGCGCGAGCCTGCGACGTGTCTCCGATCCGCTGCGGGGCGCCAGCAGCAGGCCCGCGACGACACCGATGGCGATTCCCGCGATGCAGCCAATGGCAAATGCTTCCAGTCGTCTTGTCATCTCATGCCTCCTTGACCCCTGACGGCCCCCCGCTCAGGAGCTTGAAGATCCTGGCGAGCTCTTCCTCTCCGTGGAAGTCTATCTCGATCTTGCCCTTTTGGGCCGCCTGCCGCACGCGCACGTTGGTGCCCAGGAAGCGGCGCAGTTTGCGAGCGACGATCTTGTACGACTTAGGGGAGACCGGTCGCGCCGAGTGTGATGCGATGTCGCCGGCAGCGAAGAGGCGAGCCAGCGTCTCGGCTTCGCGCACCGACAGGCCGTCGGCGACGATCCTCTGGGCAAGCTTCAGTCGACGATCCTCACCCGGCACCGACAGCACAGCGCGGGCATGTCCGGCCGTCAACTTGTCCGCGGAGAGCATCTCCTGGACCTCGTCGGGAAGATCGAGGAGACGCAAAGCATTCGCGACGGCGGACCGCGACTTGGACACCTTGGCCGCCATCTCCGCCTGGGTCAGCTGGTACCCGTTGAGAAGCCGCCGGAATCCGCGGGCCTCCTCCATCGGATTCAAGTCCTGGCGCTGGAGGTTCTCTATAAGCGCTATCTCGAGCGATTCCGCCTCTGTCGTGCTCATTATCCGGACGGGTACTCGCTCCAGGCCGGCCGCCTTGGCCGCGCGCCAGCGCCTCTCCCCGGCGATGATCTGATAGCCCCCGCTGTACGGACGCACCATGATCGGCTGCAGGACCCCTACCTTCGCGATCGAGTCCGCGAGCTCCTCGATCGCTTCCTGCGTGATCGTTGTGCGCGGCTGATCGGGGTTCGGCGCTATGGCGGCGATCGGGAGCTCGGTGGGCTCATCGGAGCTCACGCTTCCGCCGCCCGGGATCAGCGAGGCCAGACCACGGCCAAGACCACGTCGCTGCTCAGGCACGGTCCAGCACCTCCTTGGCGAGTGCGCGGTACGCCTGGGCGCCGCGTCCGGATGGATCGTATAGTGTGACGGGCTTGCCGTGGCTCGGAGCCTCGGAGAGCCGCACGGTGCGGGGGATGAGCGTTTCGAACGTCTTCTCCGCGAAGAAGTCCCGCACCTCGTCCACTACCTGCTGTGAGAGGCGGGTGCGGGAATCGTACATGGTCATCACGGCCCCGAAGATGTCCAGACTCGGATTGAGGTGGGTCTTGACGAGCCTGACGCTGTCCAGCAACTTGCTCAGCCCCTCCAGCGCGTAATACTCGCACTGGACCGGGATCAGAAGGCTGTCCGCGGCGGTGAGGGCGTTGATCGTGAGGAGCCCGAGGGAAGGGGGGCAATCGATGATCACAAAGTCGAAGTCGCCCCGGACAGGTTCCAGAACAGCACGCAGGCGGCCCTCGCGGCTCATCGCAGAGACGAGTTCGATCTCCGCCCCCGCGAGCTGTATCGTGGCGGGAGCGACGAACACGCCCTCGACCTGGGTCGGCTCGATGATCTGCTCGATGGGTGTGTCGCCCAGCAGGGAATCATAGACGCACAGTTCTCGGCGGTTCCTGTTCAATCCGAAGCCGGATGTCGCGTTTCCCTGCGGATCGAGGTCCACGAGCAGGACCTTCTCACCGAGATCTCCGAGCGCCGCAGCAAGGTTCACGGACGTCGTGCTCTTGCCGACGCCGCCCTTCTGGTTCACCGCAGCGAGAACGCGCTTCGGACGCGCTCGCCCCTCTGCCATTCGCACCTCCCGGATCGCCGCCTTCACTCGCGCCATCTTGGGCCCGCCCGGCGGCGGGTCAAGCCAGCGGTCGACGTTGCGCCATCCCGCTTCTGCGTGGAAGAACGACGCTCGGGTCCGCGAAACGACGATACACCACAACGGTACGGCGCGCATCCACGCGTGGCACCGCCACGGCCACGGTAGCGACACGCTCCATCCCGCAGCGAAGCGCCACGGCGTCGCCGCGCGAGAACTCCGATTCGTCCGGGCTGCCCTTGAGGCTGATCAGCAGGCCGCCTTCCTGCAGGAGCGGGCTCGCCAACTCAACGAGTGAGGGCAACGGGGCCAACGCGCGAGCTGTTATCGCCGCGAAGCCTCGCCCGCGCACCAGCGCCAGCTCTTCCGCCCTGATTCCTTGAATCGAAGCTTCCAGGCACAGCTCCGCCGCGACGCGCTCAAGGAAGGCCGCCTTCTTCTTGACGGATTCGACCAGCACGACCGGACGCGCGCATAGGATGGCCAAGGGCACCGCCGGGAAGCCGGCGCCGCTTCCCAGATCGGCGAACGCACCCGGCGGTGCGGAATCGAGGAAGGGCAACGCGACGGCTGAGTCGAGTACGTGGAGCGGCACGTACTCCGATTCGGGGACGGCAGTGAGATTGAACGACGCGTTCGTCTCCGCCAGCAGCTGCAGATGACGGTCCATGGCCCGCAGCTGAGGCTCCGCCGCCGGGATCCCCATCTCGCGAAGTCCGTCGCGTATCTCTGGGAGCCACACTGTCATGGATGGGAGCATACCAGACTCTACCGCGAACCCGAGTGGTATCAGCCCGCGATCCCTCACGCTGAGCACCTGCTCGGGGTGACACAGTGTTTCACGTGAAACATCCGGCGGCCGTGCTGCCAGGTCATCCCAGCCCGGCGAAGAAGAGAGGCCCGCTTTCGCGGGCCTCGTCGCATCGTGGTGCCGCCCGTCCTGCTACTTCGGCGTGACGACCACGGCGCGCGACGGCTCTTCTCCGTCGCTCCCCGTCATGACACGCTTGTCCTCGCGCAGCGCCATGTGGATCACACGACGCTCGTAGCTCGTCATCGGCCTCAGGCGAACGGGTCGACCCTGACGCGCGACGCGATCCGCCGTGCGCCGAGCGATGTCTTCGAGCTTCTCTCTCCGCCGCCCGCGATACCCCTCGACATCCACGAGGATCGGATGGCGGAACCCGAGCTGCCGGCTGGTGGCAGCACTCACCAGAGTCTGTAGCGCGTCCAGCGTCCTGCCGTGCCTCCCGATCAGGATGGCGAGGTCTCCTCCGACGATGTCCAGGATGATATCGCCATCCTCTCCCTCATACTCGTCGATAGTCGACTCGATCCCGAAGGTGCGCAGAATGCTCTGGATCACCGACACCGCGGTGTCCGCGACCTTGTCGAGTTCCTCATCGGTCAACTCGATCCGCTCTTCGATGGCCCGGAGGGCCTGCGGCAGGGGTGCCTCGTCATCCTCTTCGGGCTCCTGCTCGTCGGGGATCACCTGCGCGAGTTCCTCGGCCACGCCCGGCTTCAGCCACACCCTCACCTTCGCGGGCTTGCCTGTTCCGAAGATGCCGTGCGATGGCTCCTGAAGGATCTCGTACTGTGCGGCGTCCGCCTGCACTCCCAGCTCCTCGAGCGCGGCGTCGACGGCCTCCTCGACGGTGGGGGCTTCCTGTGTGATCTCAGTGCGCATCTATGATTCAGCTCCCTCTTTGGCTGCGAGCATACGCTGCGTGAGCACCTGCTGGCCGACCTGCCACGCGCTCGACGTCACCCAGTAGATGAGGACGCCGGCCGGCGACACGAAGCCGAACCAGAGCATCATGATCGCCATCCAGCCAGCCGTGCGTCGCTGAGTGGGATCCTTGGTGAGGAGGTACTGCGGGAGCCAGGTGCTGAGCGCGAACAGGGCGGCGAAGACCAGGTAGGGTAGGGCGGCCCAGACGGCGGGCAGGAATCCCGCGGACGCGGCCGCGCTGTAGACCGCCTGTGGAGACCTGGTAATATCTGGCAATACCACCCAGAACGCCTTGCTGATCCCGGGGTTCGTCGCGAGGTGCTTCAGAAGGTTTCCCGGAGCCGCAGCAGTCCCGCCGAGCACTCCATAGAGGGCGAACAGCAGCGGCATCTGGAGCAGGAGGGGCAGGCAACCTCCGAATGGGTTGACTTTGTTCTCCTTGTAGAACTTCATCAGCTCTTCCTGCTGCTTCTCCTTGTTGTTCTTGTACTTCTCCTGAAGGGCCTTGATCTTGGGCTGGACCTTCTGCAGCTCGATCATCGACTTCGTCTGCTTCCACATGAGTGGCGTCATCAGCACGCGGAAGCCGACTGTCAGGAGGATGATCGCGAAGCCGTAGTCGTGCACGCCCGCGTACAGGAACTGGAGTGCGAGGAATATGTAGTTCTTCAAACCATCCCAGATCGCAGCCACGGATGCAGAACCTCTCTACAGGGGCCCGAGCCGGGCCCGCCGGATCATCTCTTGGGCCGGAACGTCTCCGGCACTGGGTCGTAGCCGCCTTCGTTGAAGGGGTGGCACCGTACGATACGCCTGATCGCGAGCCAGCCGCCTCGCATCACGCCGAATCGCTCGACTGATGTTAGCGCATATGACGAGCACGTCGGCTGGAAGCGGCACGACCTCGGAAGCAACGGCGACACGAGGAGTTTGTATCCGCGGATGCAGCCCGTCACGGCCGTCCGGGCTGCGCGCGTGAGCAGTGACGGTCGAACAGGCTCTTCCGTCACAGCAAGCCGGCCTTGCGCAGGCCCTCGCTCAGAGCCGCGTCGAGAACCGAGGGGGAGGCGGTCGCGACCGCGACCCTCGCTACGATCGCGACGTCGAAGCCGTCCCACGGCGCGCCTGCCCTTCTCGCCGCCTCCCGCAGGACCCGCTTGCACCGGTTGCGAACGACGGCGCCGCCGAGTTTCTTGCCCGCCACGAACAAGACGCGACCCTCTGGGCCGCGTCCGGCCGGTGTGACGGCGCCGATCACCACAAGGGGGCCGGTGCTGCCTCTTCGGCCGGTCTTGAACAGGGAGTCGATGTCACTCGCTGCTGTCAGGGTACGCATGAGATCCGCCTCGCGACCCACGGCCGGGAGGGCCATGGCGGTACTAGGCGCTGAGGACCCTGCGGCCCTTGCGGCGACGCGCGGCGAGCACCGCACGGCCGGCTGCGGTCGCCATGCGGGCACGGAAGCCGTGCACCTTTGCGCGGTGACGGACGTTCGGCTGATAGGTGCGCTTGCTCATATTGCTCACTCCATCCCCATGCGGGGTGGTCGGGGTCACCTGGTGGGACGCGCCGCTCGGGCGCAGAGCCGCACGATTGTATCCTCGCCCCGTCGGGGGTGTCAACGCGCGGCAGCCTCCAGGCGGGTTTCGGCGACCGCCGCCGGGCCGCCAGGACGGATCCGGGGCCCTCGAAGGGTCGCGGAACGCTTTCCGCAGGCTCTGGGGAAATTGGCGCCCAAAATGTGGACACTGTGGAAAACGCAGGATTGGAGCGCGCCGCGGCTGTGGATAACCCGCCCGGGCCGATTGTTGCGAGGCAGCCGCTCTGCTAGAATCGGCGGCGTCGCCAAGGCAGGCGACGAGGCACTCTGGACCTTGAAAACACCTGTTCAGACGGTATGGCACCGATCGCGCGTCATCGAGGCCTCCGCGTCCACCCTGGTGGTTATCCACAGCATTCCGGGTGGGGCGGGGGCATCGTCGTCCCTTATCCACAGAATGCACCATGGAACACGTGCGGAAAGGGACCTGCGGGCGCGCTACACCCTTCACCTAGTGTTTCGGCTCCTCCGGGAGCCTGTTGCGCCCCCGAGTTTTCCACATATGTGGAAAGGGCTGTGCAAAGCGACTCATAACCGCAGGTCAGGGGCTGTCAACACGAGATTCCCCGAAGCACGGCGATCCAGTGGATACGCCTCTGAACAGGTGTTTTGCGAGAGGTCCCGGGGGGCGGAGTTGTGGAATGCGGCGATCGCCGCTTATGGGGGAGGTGCACGACCGGAACGTGAAGCGATCCTTCGAGACGGATATCGCCGCACCCCAGGCCATCGTCGCGCACCGCGTGGATGAAGACGCTATCCGCCTGTCGTCTGACGACACGACCGCGAGGATAGCCATCTACGACAGCCTGGCCGTCGCCCCGCGAGTAGAGGAACTGGCGTCCGACAGCCTGGCCGAGGCTATCGAGCAGCTGGCCTCTCGTACGTACAACATCGCCCGGGAGCGCGGGGGGTCGATACCCTACACGACCATCCGGGAGGTCTCGGAGAACCTGATCCACGCCGGCTTCCGCGAGGTCGTGGTGACCATCTTGGACGGAGGGGCCACCGTCCGCTTCGCGGATCAGGGCCCGGGGATCCAGGACAAGGAGAAGGTCTTCCAGCCGGGATTCTCCACGGCTACTTCGAGCATGAAGAGCATCATCCGAGGAGTGGGCTCCGGCCTGCCGATCGTCCGTGAGACGCTCACATTCGCCGGCGGAACCATCGAGATAGACGACAACCTCGGCCGCGGCACAGTGGTAACCCTCAGGTGCGCGCCGCCAAGTGAACCTTCCACCGAGCAGAGCGCGGCCGACACGCGCGTTCCCCGGCTGAGCGACCGGCAGAAGCAGGCCCTCTCGATAATCCTCGAGCTGGGCTCTGTCGGGCCGTCGGCCCTCTCCCGCGAGCTCGATGTCGGCGTCGCAACGGCTTACCGCGATCTCGCCTTCCTTGAGGAAGCCGGGCTGATCGCCGCGGACGCGAGCGGCAAGCGCACGTTGACCACATACGGTGTCACCTGCCTTGAGCGGGTGTTCGAGTGAGCGATGGGGAGGATCGGCTGATGCCAAAGGTCGGAGAGGGAATGGTGACCGTGGCCGGCGAGGGGGTCCGCCGGTTGTGGGAGGGCGCGCTGGAGATCGTGAAGGACGAACTCAACGAGCTCGTCTTCAAGACGTGGTTCCGCGATACCGAGCCGCTCGGGAGGGTCGGCGCCGACATCGTCGTTTCCGTGTCCAACGCCTGGGGGCGCGACTGGCTGCGCAACCGCTACACGGGCCTACTATCGGCGGCGCTCACCGAAGTAGCCGGGGAGCAGACGGGTGTCAAGTTCGTCGTGCGCAGTCCTGAAGAGTCCGCGACGTTCGACGAGACACGTCATGGGCAGCAGGCACGGGAAGCGGGTCCCATCTCCCCGGCTCCCGCAGAGGTCCACGCAGGACTGGACGCCGGTGTCGTGGCTACCGAGGACAAGCCCGTATCCGTCGCGGTCGGGCTCAACCCCCGGCTGTCCTTCGACTCGTTCGTTGTAGGAGGCTCGAACCAGCTCGCCTACACGTGCGCGTTGGCGGTCGCCGAGACGCCGGTGTTCAAGTACAACCCGCTGTTCATCTATGGCGGCTCAGGCCTGGGCAAGACACATCTGCTTCAGGCGGTCGGACACTATATATCTACGTACTCCCCTCACCAGAGGGTGCGGTACATCGACGCCCAGCACATGGTCGATGAGTTCACCGACGCCATCCGGTCGAAGGGCATGGACGCCTTCCGCCGCAGGTACCGCGAGAACGACGTTCTCCTGGTCGACGACATCCAGGCCCTGATCTCCAAGAAGGAGACGCAGGAGGAGTTCTTCCGGACCTTCAAGTTCCTCTATGAGGGGCACAAGCAGATCGTCATCACATCGGATCGTCCGCCCTACGAACTGGAGACGCTTCACGAGCGCATCATCAGCCGGTTCAATCACGGGATGATCGCCGACATCAATCCTCCGGAACTCGAGACCCGCGTCGCCATCTTGAAGAGGAAGATCGAGTCGGAGGGCGGCGTCCCGGTCCCGCCGGAGGTCCTGAACCTGATCGCCGAGCGTGCGTCGGGCAACGTGCGCGAACTCGAGGGAGCGCTCATACGTGTGAAGGCGTATGCGCTGCTGACACCGGACAAGACGATCACGCTGGACCTGGCCCGCGACGTCCTCAAAGGGATGTTCCCCGAGCGAGCGGTAAGACCCATCTCGATACAGGTGATACAAGGCGAGGTGTGCCGCTTCTACAACCTCAATATGTCCGACCTGGTGGGCAACAAGCGGTCTCAGAACATCGTGTTTCCGAGGCAGGTGGCGATGTACCTGGCTCGTGAACTCACCGACATGTCCCTCCCGCGGATCGGGGCTGAGTTCGGCGGCAAGGACCACACCACCGTGATCCATGCGAACGCCAAGATCACCAAGTTGCTCGGTGAGCAGCGGGAGGTCCTGAATCAGATCCAGTCGCTGACGACCGCCATACGGCAGAAGAGCTGAGAGTGTTCAACGAGCGGCGCATTTGACGAGTAGGTCCTCGTCGGGGGTGTGGAGTAGGCTGTGCGGGGCTTGTGGGCGGATGCTGGAGAACCGGGCCGGAGTGGGGCACAACATATCGTGCGGGTCCGACTGTCAACACCCGTCCACACATACATCACAAGCCGAGGGTTCGAGGGACACGGGGTCCCACCTGTGGACATGACGCTTCTCAACAACATCCACAGCACGACGGCTACTACTGTTCAATTTGAAGCAAGAAAGACCGTAGAAGACCTGATCTTGTAGAAGAGGATGACCATGAAGCTCTCGATCGCTCGAGGTGCGCTGCTCGATTCGCTCGGTGTGGTGACAAAGGCCTTGTCATCGCGCACGACCCTCCCGATCCTTTCGGGACTTCTTCTCACGGCGTCGAACGGGTCGATCGTCCTTCAGGCGACCGATCTGGAGATCTCGATCCGCGATAGCAGACCGGCCGACGTGGAGGAGGCGGGGGCCGCTGTCATTCCAGGTCGTCTGCTCGCGGACGTGGTGCGCAAGATGCCGGATGTGGCCATACGGATAGAGACGACCACATTCGACAGGATCTCGGTCTCCTGCCGTTCCGAGAAAGCTGGCCTGATCTCCTTCGAGCTCCGCACGCTGGCAGCCGACGACTTCCCCCGCTTCCCAGAGGTCGACGCCTCATCCTCCATCGACCTCCCTTCATCACTGTTGGGGACTATGGTCCGGCAGGTCTGTAAGGCCGTCAGCCGCGACGAGGCGAGGCCGGTCCTGACCGGGGTTCTCCTTGTGGTCGACGGCTCAGAGATCCGCATGGTGGCGACCGACTCTTATCGCCTCGCGATCAGGACGGCGACGCTGAAGGAGCCGGCCAAGGAGCGGATCGAAGTGGTGGTGCCCGGGAAGTCGCTGGAAGAGGTCCCGAAGATAGCCGGTTCCACAGAGACCGTGAATATGGGGGTCTCTGCCAACCAGATAGTCTTCCACGTCGGCGACACGACATACGTGACACGGCGGATCGAGGGCACGTTCCCCAACTACAAGACCCTGGTCCCGACAGAGGGCGAGACGACCATGACGGTCGATCGTCTCGAACTCCTCGAAGCCACCCAGCGCGTCTCACTACTGGCCCAACACAACGCACCTGTGCGGTTGAAGATAGCGGACAGCACTCTCACACTCTCGGCCGTCACCCAGGACGTCGGAGAAGCCAGCGAGGACCTGATGGTGGAGGCCTCCGGAGAGCCGATCGAGATCGCCTTCAACCACGCCTTCCTTCTCGACGCGGTGGCTTCGTCAGACGACCAGAAACTGACCTTCATCGCCACGAGCCCCCTGAAGCCCGGCGTCTTCTCCTCGTCCGGCAGTGGTGAGTACACGTACCTCATCATGCCGGTGCGCCCATAGGAGAGGGGCCGGTCACCGACTCGTGCGCATCACCAGACTCGACCTGACCGACTTCCGCAACTACCAGAGGCTGACGCTCGAACCCTCGTCCGGCCTGACCATCCTCGTGGGACCCAACGCGGTCGGGAAGACGAACATCATCGAGGCGGTCCAGCTCGTGACCTCGGCCAGGTCGTTCCGCCGCCCGGATCCCTGCGAGCTCGTGAGATGGGGGGCGCGGGGCGCGCGTGTAGGGATGCGAGCCGAGGACGGTCCACGTGTCTTGGAGATCCAACTCGATGTGGACGAACAAGGACACCGCGCCTACTTGGTCAACGGGCAGCCGCGGCGGCGTCACTCGGAGGTTGCCGGTATTCTCCCATCCGTTGTCTTCACACCAGACGACCTAGGTATGGTGAAGGGGCCAGCCGAGAGGCGTAGGGCATCCATCGACGATCTCGGAGAGCAGCTGTCCTCCACCTACGGCGCACTGCGCCGGGACTACGGGCGCGCCGTGAGGCAGCGGAACATCCTCCTGAAGGAAGGGGCGAGCGGCGAAGCCGCCGCGGTGTGGGATGAGCAGGTGGCCTCGCTGGGCGCGCGCTTCGTCGTCCACAGGACCGGCCTTCTGGAGCGACTGATGGAGCAGGCCTCTTTGCGCTACAGGGAGATGTCGGACGGAGAGAGCCTCAGCTACAGGTACGAGGACCGTTGCGGTCTGGGGACGTGCGGGTCCAAGGAGGTCGACGAGGTCGCGGCGTCGATCCGCGAGCAGATGAAGCAGCGCAGCGTGGACGAGCGGCGGCGGATGGTCACACTAGCCGGCCCCCACCGGGACGACATAGTGATAGAGATCGGCGGTAGGGACGCGCGGACATTCGCCTCCCAAGGGCAGCAGCGGACCGCCGCCCTGGCCTGGAAGCTCGCGGAGGTGGCCGTGGTCGAGGATGTGCTGAGACGCAAGCCGGTCCTACTGCTCGACGACGTCATGTCGGAGTTGGACGCCGCCCGCCGCGCGGCGCTGTCCGAGGTCATCTCGAGCGAGGTGCAGACCATAGTGACCACCACGAACACCGAGTACTTCACCGCGGAGATGCTGGATCGATCGCTGGTGGTGCCTATCTCGCGAGGTGAGAGATGAGCCGGCTGAGAAGGGCGGTCAGCCTGGGCTCGATAGTCGACGGGCTCTGGGGCCGTCTCGACCGCAGCGAACAAGGGGCGACGAGGGCGAGGGCGGTGTCAGCGTGGCGCTCGGTCGCAGGCGAGGAAGTCGCCGCTCATGCGCGCGGGTTCTCCCTTCGTGATCAGGAGCTGCTCGTCTTCGTCGACTCGGCCGTCTGGGCCAACGAGCTCAGCGTCCTGTCGGAGCACTACCGCTTGGCGGTGAACGAGCGCCTCGGTAAGGAACTGGTCACCTCGATCCGCTTCGCTGTGTCCAGGAAGGTCTCCGAGGCGAGGGAGCAGGAGGCGGAGGACGAGGCGCGCGCCTCGGCCGGCGCCACCGAGAGGGTGGCGCCCGTCAGGGCCACCGAGACAGAGATCGAGCAGGTGCGCCAGATGGCTGCGTCAGTCTCGGACCAAGAGCTCCGGGAGGCGGTCATCGCGGCTGCGTTGGCCCATCTGGAGTGGCGCAAGGGTATCGAGGCCCGTAGCGTCGCGGAGAGAGCCGTACAGCGCGCGACAGGGGCAGATTCGCACCCTGTACCGTAGGCGTTCTGCTAAAATGGGAAGTGTCCCCACTCGACGCGGCGTTCGACACGCCCGTTCACGCTTGCACGGACACGGGTCACAGCGCGGTTCGATCGACGCGAAGGAGCATGAACGCGTGGCGAAGTCGACGGGTTCGTATTCAGGCAAGGACATCCAGGTCCTGGAGGGTCTGGAAGCCGTTCGCAAGCGGCCGAGCATGTACATCGGGTCCACAGGACCCAAGGGGTTGCACCACCTCGTGTACGAAGTCGTTGACAACTCGGTCGACGAGGCCCTGGCCGGCTTCTGCACCAGGATAGACGTCACGATCCACGTCGACGGCTCGCTATCCGTCGCGGACAACGGGCGAGGGATCCCGGTCGACAACGTCCCCAAGTACCGCAAGTCGGGCGTGGAGGTCGTGCTGACGATGCTGCACGCCGGCGGCAAGTTCGGAGGCCAGGGCTACAAGGTCTCAGGGGGCCTCCATGGGGTGGGAGTGTCGGTCGTCAACGCGCTCTCCTCCCGCCTGGACGTCGAGGTCAAGCACGGCGGCAAGATCTACACCCAATCATACGAGCACGGGAACAGGATGGCCCCGCTCAAGACCCGCGGGGCCACCAAGGCCACGGGGACGACCGTCACCTTCTGGCCCGACGCGAGCATCATGGAGACCGTCGACTTCGACTACGACACCATCGCCTCTCACATGCGTGAGACCGCATTCCTGAACCGCAACCTGCGCATCATCCTCACCGACGAACGCGAGATCGACCCCCGCAAGGACGAGTTCCGCTACGAGGGCGGCATAGTCGACTTCGTGAAGTACCTGATCGGGACGAAGGAGACAGTCACCTCCAAGCCCATCTACTTCGAAGCGACCGGCACAGAGGGCACCGTCGAGGTCGCGATGCAGTGGAACACCGGGTACTCCGAGACAGTGCTCGCGTTCGCCAACAACATCAACACGCACGAGGGCGGCACGCACCTCGACGGGTTCAAGAACGCGCTGACCCGCACCATCAACGACTACGCCCGGCGCAACGGGATCCTCAAGGAGAAGGAGGACAACCTCTCCGGCGAAGACATCCGCGAGGGTCTGGTGGCCGTCGTCTCCGTCAAGCTCCGCGACCCGCAGTTCGAGGGGCAGACGAAGACCAAGCTAGGCAATACCGAGTTCCGCGGGTTCGTCCAGGGTGTCGTGACCCAAGGGCTCGCCGAGTACCTCGAGGAGCACCCCAAGCCAGCCCGCGCGATCGTCACGAAGTCCGCGCAGGCGGCCAAGGCGCGCGCGGCCGCGCGCAAGGCGCGCGAGCTGACACGGCGCAAGGGCCTTCTGGAGTCCTCGACGCTGCCGGGCAAGCTCGCCGACTGCTCGATCAAGGACGCCGCATTCGCCGAGATCTACCTCGTCGAGGGAGACTCCGCCGGCGGCTCCGCCAAGCAGGCCCGCGACCGGTCGTTCCAAGCGATCCTGCCCTTGCGAGGCAAGATCCTCAACGTCGAGCGCGCCGGGCTCAACCGCGCGCTCGCCAGCGAAGAGATCCAGAACATGATCACCGCGTTCGGGACGAGCGTCGCCGAGGAGTTCGACCTGTCCCAGGCGCGCTATCACAAGGCGATCATCATGACCGACGCCGACGTGGATGGGGCCCACATCCGCATCCTCATCCTCACGTTCTTCTACCGCTACATGCGGGAGATGATCGAGGCGGGCTACATCTACATCGCCCAACCGCCGCTGTTCAAGCTCAGCCACGGCAAGACCGTCGTGTACGCCTACAGCGACGCTCAGCTCCAAGAGGAGCTCAAGAAGCTCCCTGCAACGGCCAAGCCGCAGATCCAACGGTACAAGGGTCTCGGGGAGATGAACCCCGAGCAGTTGTGGGACACGACGATGGACCCGGCGCGCCGGACCCTGCTCCAGGTCAACATCGACGACGCCGTCGCAGCAGAAGAGTCCTTCATGAACCTGATGGGTTCCGAGGTCGAGCCGCGCAAAGAGTTCATCCAGAGACACGCCAAGGACGTAAGGTTCCTCGACATCTGACGGCCCGGGAAGGGCGAGAGTCGGCGATGGGCGACGAAGAGAAGCGGGAGGCGCGCCGGTTCGAGCCTCCCCCCTGGGAGAGGGAGGCCTTCGAGGCGTTCGCCCGCAGGAAGGCGGAGGAGCGGCAGGCCCTGGAGACGTCCGGAGACGCCGCGGCGACTCCGAAGCAAGAGCCGAAGACCGCCGCAGCAGCGGCGCCGGCGGTGGACGAGCGCCGGCTACAGGCGATGCTCCTCGAGCTGGGCAGGGAAGAGAAGACGTCCACGAGCCACATAGAGGCCGTTTCCCGGGCAGCGTCGGTCGTCACCGGCATCGCCGGGATCGGGATGGTGATCGGCGGGATCTCGATACTGCAGGCAGCGGGTACGAAGTCCGTCGCTGTCATGGGCGGCGGTGCACTCAGCGTCTTCGGGCTGTGTTTCGCCGGCATGGCAGTCTGGGTCTGGGTCCGTTCGAATCGGTGAGAGGGAGTCACTAGGTGTCCGACGAGCAGCACGATAGGATCCTCGGCGTCGATATAGAGACCGAGCTCCGGGACTCGTTCCTGGAGTACGCGATGTCGGTCATCGTCGCGCGCGCTCTGCCAGATGTGCGCGACGGTCTGAAGCCCGTGCACCGCCGCATCCTCTACGCCATGAACGACATGGGCTTGAGCCCCGGGCGCGCGTACAAGAAGTCGGCAACCACGGTCGGCGAAGTGCTAGGCAAGTACCACCCCCACGGGGACTCCGCCGTGTACGACACGATGGTGCGCATGACGCAGGACTTCTCGATGCGTCTGCCCCTGGTGGACGGTCACGGCAACTTCGGTTCGGTCGACGGAGACGCCGCGGCGGCCTACCGCTACACCGAGTCCCGGCTCGGCAAGCCCGCCATGGAGCTGCTCCGGGACCTCGACAAAGAGACCGTCGACATGGTCCCGAACTACGACGAGTCCACGACCGAACCGAGCGTGCTGCCGGCCAGATACCCGAACCTGCTGGTCAACGGCAGCTCGGGGATCGCTGTCGGCATGGCGACCAACATCCCGCCCCACAACTTGGGCGAGGTGATCGACGGCACCATCATGCTGATCGACAACCCCGAGGCGACCGCCGACGACCTGATGACTGTCATCAGCGGTCCGGACTTCCCCACCGGCGGCGCGATCATGGGCCGCGAGGGCATCGTCGACGCCTACACCACCGGGCGCGGCTCTCTCAAGGTGCGAGGCAAGGCGCACATCGAGCAGACCTCCACGGGCCGGATGCGGATCATCATCAACGAGATCCCGTACATGGTGAACAAGTCCCGCCTGGTGTCCAAGATCGCGGAGCTCGTCCGCGAGAAGAAGCTGACCGAGATCTCGGACCTGCGCGACGAGTCGGACCGCAAGGGCATGCGCGTCGTCATAGAGCTGAAGCAGGCGTGCATCCCCCAGGTCGTGATGAACAAGTTGTTCAAGCACACGCCGCTCGAGACCGGCTTCGGTGTGATCATGCTCGCGCTCGTGGACGGCGTCCCCCGCACTCTCACGCTCAAGCAGATGCTCTCCCACTACATCGCGCACCAGGAAGAAGTCATCGTCCGGCGGACGAAGTACGACCTGCGCAAGGCCGAGGAGCGCGCACACATCCTCGACGGCTACGTCATCGCGCTGGACAACATCGACGAGGTCATCCGAATCATCCGCGCGTCTGCCGACGACGTGGAGGCGAAGACGAGCCTGATGGCTCGCTTCGCCCTCACGGAGATCCAGACGGACGCCATCTTGGAGATGCGCCTCCGCCGCCTGACCGGCCTAGAGCGCCACAAGATCGAAGAGGAGCTCGCGGAGCTTCGGGAGAAGATCGCGTGGTTCCAGAAGCTGCTCGCTGACGAGAGCCTCGTGCTGCAGGTCGTCAAGGACGAGCTCACCGAGATCCGGGGCAAGTACGCGGACGCGCGGCGCACGGTGATATCAAGCGTCGCGCACGACCTCGACGTCGAGGATCTCATCGCCGAGGAGGACATGGTAGTCACGATCACGAAGGCCGGCTACGTGAAGCGGCTGCCGGTGGCGACCTACCGCCAGCAGAAGCGCGGAGGCAAGGGCGTGGCCGGGGTCAACCTCAAGGAGAACGATTTCGTCGAGAACCTCTTCATCTCCTCGACCCACGACTACGTGCTCTTCTTCTCGACGAAGGGCAAGGTCTACCGCATGAAGGTGCACGAACTGCCTGTCGGCAGCCGCCACGCGCGCGGGACCGCGGCCGTGAACCTGCTCCCCTTCGAGCAGGACGAGAAGATAGCCGCTGCGATCACGACGCGCGACTTCGCCGCGGACGACTTCCTTCTGTTCGCCACGCGCAACGGCATGGTCAAGAAGACCGCGCTGCAGGCATATGACCGTTCGCGCAGGGACGGCATCATCGCGATCGCTCTCAAGGAAGGCGACGAACTCATCTCCGTGCGCCGGGTCAGGCCCGACATGCGGGTGATGATGGTCTCGGCCGCCGGCAAGGCCATCAAGTGGGACGAGAGTCAGGCGCGCCCGATGGGGCGCGACACGATGGGCGTGCGAGGCATGAACGTGAAGGCAGGCGACGACCGCGTGCTCGGGATGGAGATCGCGCCCGATGACGCCGAGCTGTTCGTAGTCACGGAGCGCGGCTACGGCAAACGCACCTCGGTCAAGGACTACCCGCTCCAGAACCGCGGGGGCATGGGCGTCAAGACGATCCAGGTCACCGAGAAGAAGGGCCGGCTCGCCGGGATGAAGGTCGTCTTCCCGCTGCACGAACTGATGCTGATCTCGCACGACGGCGTGGTCATCCGGGTGAACGCGGAGGACATCTCTCGGCTCGGGCGTTCCACCCAGGGCGTCAAAGTGATGAACGTGGGCGAGTCGGATCATGTGGTCGCGATCGCCCGGGTCACGGCCGGCAAGAAGAAGCGAAAGGCCATGCCGGAGGGGCAGCAGGTCCTTGTGGCGGACGACACGGTGCCACCCGGGATGGACGAACGCGAGGCGGAAGCCGAGCAACTCGCCAGCGAGGAGTTCGACGACGAGGAGTGACAGCAGACAGGGCCCCGGAAACGGGGCCCTGTCTTTGCGTCCGATGCGACTTCCCCGTGCGGCCTAGCGGCGCCTCAGCACGAAGACCGCCTCGTCGGCCAGCAGGTTCGGCGCCGTGCGCACCACACGCGGGCCGCCGTCATCCCCGCCGACGAACGCGATCTCCCGTTCTATGACCGCCCCGCAGTCGGCGGAGAAGTCGCGGAAGTCCGCGATCGTGGTGTGGTGGATATTCGGCGTGTCGTACCAGGAGTAGGGGATCGCGTCCGAGACAGGCATGCGACCTCGAAGGGCCAGGTGAGCGCGGATCCTCCAGTGGCCGAAGTTCGGGAACGACACGACACTGCGCCGTCCGACCCGGAGCATCTCTGTCAGCACGAGCCGCGGCCTCCTGACGACCTGTAGCGTCTGCGACAGGATGACCACATCGAAGCGATCGTCGGGGACGTCCGCGAGCCCCTCGTCGAGGTCGCTCTGGTAGACCGGCACGTCGCGCTCCACGCACCGCGCGATGTCGTCGAGGTCGATCTCGACGCCGCGCACTATGGCGCCGCGTTCTTCTCGAAGGCGCTCGAGAAGGGCGCCGTCGCCGCATCCAAGGTCCAGAACGCGGGCGCCCTGGGGCACGAGCTCCGCGATGAAGCGTTGGTCGGCACGCAGCAGATCCCTCGGCGTCATCTAACCCACCTCCCCGCCCGGCGAGACCCGCCGCAGGCCGTTGACGAGGAAGGGGGCGATCAGCCGATGCTGCGCCTCGGGCTCGAGCAGGAACGCGTCGTGC
Source organism: uncultured Coriobacteriia bacterium (assembly GCA_963726435.1). Taxonomy (GTDB): domain Bacteria; phylum Actinomycetota; class Coriobacteriia; order Anaerosomatales; family PALSA-660; genus PALSA-660. Next base: position 179,247 of record CAVSCJ010000004.1, on the reverse strand, counting down.
CCGTAGGCGCTCGGGATCTCGGCGAAGGTGACTTCGAGGCCGATCTCGCGCAGTGCGGCCACCAGCTCGCGCGAGCGCGCCGTCGTGAACAGCCAGTCGCTCGAGAAGGAGAGCACGAGGAAGCGAGCGCTGATGCCGCGCAGCGCGTCCGTCAGCGTGGGCGCGTCGCCCTGCAAGTCGAAGTAGTCCATCGCCTTGGTCATGTACAGGTAGGTGTTCGCGTCGAATCTCTCGACGAACCTCTGTCCCTGATAGGCGAGGTAGCTCTCCACCTGGAACTCCGAGACGAATTCGTAGGCGTAGTCGTCCGACGCCTGGAGCCGGCGGCCGAACTTGCGGTGCATCGACTCGTCGGAGAGGTAGGTGATGTGCCCGATCATGCGCGCGATGCTGAGGCCTGACTCGGGCTGGGCAGGCTTGCCGTAGTAGTCTCCGCCGGCGAAGTCGGGGTCCTCGAGGATCGCCCGACGCCCCACCTCGTTGAACGCTATCGCCTGTGCGCCGAGGCGCCAGGTCGTCGCGTCCGCGATGACGGAACCCACACGGTGGGGGTAGCGCTTCGCCCAAGCCAGCGCCTGCATCCCGCCCATCGAACCGCCGATCACGGCGAGCAGGCGGTGCACTCCGAGAGCATCGAGCAGCCGGGCCTGCACGTCGACCATGTCCTCGACAGTGACCATCGGGAACCTCAACCCCCAGCGCTGTCCCGTTGCGGGGTCTACCGAGCTGGGCCCTGTCGACCCAGAGCAGCCACCGAGCACGTTGCAGCACACGACGAAGAAGAGGTCCGTGTCGATGGCCTTGCCGGGGCCGACCATCACGTCCCACCAGCCGGGCGCGGCGTCCTCGCTCTGGCCGGGGCGAAGGCCAGCCAGGTGGCTGTCGCCCGATAGCGCGTGGCATACGAGCACCGTGTTGGAGGCGTCGGCATTCAGCCGCCCCCAGGTCTCGTAGGCGACCTGCACGCCGTCGATGGTGCGTCCGCTCGCGAGGGTCAGAGCGCCGTCGAGCGCCAGCGTCTTCACGTCCGAGACGCCGGCGCTGGCGGTCTCCTCCCAGGGGCGGCGGACGGTTTCCGCCACGTCCATCGCTATGCCTCCCGAAGTGCCTGGTCGAGGTCGGCGATGATGTCGTCGATGGACTCGATCCCGATCGAGAGGCGCACGAAGTCCGGGCCGATGCCGGCCAGAACCAGCTCCTCGTCGGACAGTTGCGAGTGCGTCGTGGTGGCGGGGTGGATGATGAGCGACTTGGCGTCGCCCACGTTCGCCAGGTGCGAGAAGAGCTTCACGTTCTCTATGAGGGTCCTGCCCGCTGCCAAGCCGCCCTCGACTCCGAAGGCGATGACCCCGCCGTAGCCGTTGGAGAGGACCCTGTCCGCGTTCCGCTTCGTCGGGTGGCCCTCCAGCCCCGGATAGGTCACCCACGCGACCTTGGGGTGCGATCGCAGGTACTCGGCGACGGCCAGGGCGTTGTCGGAGTGCCTCTGGACCCGGAGCGCGAGCGTCTCCACGCCGAGCAGTATCTGCTGGGCGTTGAAGGGCGAGAGAGCGGGCCCGAAGTCGCGCAGCAACTCGACGCGCAAGCGGACGGCGAAGGCGATGTTGCCCGAGCCGGCGAAGTCGCCGAACGTCTCCCAGAACCTCAGGCCGTGGTACGAGGCGTCGGGTTCGGTGAACTGCGGGAAGCGGCCCTGACTCCAGTCGAAGTCGCCGCTGTCGACGACGACGCCGCCGAGAGAGGTGCCGTGGCCGCCGATCCACTTGGTCAGCGATTCGACGACGATCGCCGCGCCGTGCTCGATCGGGCGGCACAGGTAGGGCGTGGCGAACGTGTTGTCCACCACGAGAGGGATGCCGAGCTCGCGGCCGGCGTCCGCCAGAGCGCGGATGTCGGGGACGTCGAGGCGCGGGTTGCCGATGGTCTCGACGAACCAGGCCTTGGTCGTGGCGTCCGTGGCGTCGACGAAGCCCTGGACGTCCGTCGGCTCCACGAAGCGCACCGTGATGCCGAGGCGCTTGAAGGTGTGCAGGAAGATGTTCCAGGTTCCGCCGTACAGCGACGTAGAAGACACGATCGAGTCGCCGGAGGCTGCCAGGTTCAGCAGCGCGAGGTTCTCGGCAGCGTGTCCCGAGGCGGCAACCACCGCGGCCGTGCCTCCGTGCAGCGCGGCAAGGCGCTGCTCGAGTACGTCGTTCGTCGGATTCTGGATCCTGGAGTAGATGTTGCCGAACTCGCGCAAGCCGAAGAGATTCGCGGCGTGGCCTGTGTCACGGAAGTTGTACGCGACGGTCTGGTAGATCGGAACGGCGCGCGAACCGGTCGTGGGGTCTGCCGAGGCTCCGGCGTGAACGGCGCGGGTATCGAAGCCGGGGCGGGTCGAGTCGCTCATGGTCTTCCTTCCTGATCGTGTGAGGCAGGGCGTCGGATGGATCGTCGCTACTGCAGGGCAGTGCACGACGGCTGGGCCGCCCGGTTCTATGCGCGGTCGCGCACGGACCCGGGCCGGGTCATCAGCATGTCCATCGCCATTGCCGACACGTTCAGACGGACCATGGGGATCTCGTTCCACCTCCCGATCTTCGATACGGCCCGCCACAAGGCGCGGGGCGCTTCGCCTTCACGTGCAAGATCGCGTCGCAGGAGCCGACGGTGAAGCGCACTTTAGCACAATCGGCCGGTGACAATCACGCATGAAGAGGGTGCTTAACGGGCCGTATGCGGTCCGGGCGTCCGTGCTGAGGTCGGACGAGCCGGTCTGATACATTCGGCGGGCAGTGCGATGCGGGGCTGTCGTCGAGGTCCGGGCGGGGGGAGTGGGGGGCGGCCATGATCGAACGGTCCCGGCGCGTCCTTCGCGCCACCGTGTCGGACTACATCGGGGCGATGGCGAAGTTCACTCGCAACGCCCGCCTCTTCCTGGTCGCACTCGGGATCCAGTCGTTCGGCATCGGGATCCTCGTCACCATCTTCGCCATCTACGTGAAGGGGGCGGGGCTCTCCGAGGCGGTCGTGGGCGACGTCGAAGGAGCGCTCGCGGTCGCGGCGGCGGCCGTGTGCCTGATCGCCCCGCCTCTGATCGCCGTGTTCGGATACCGGCGGCTCTTGATAATCGCGGCGATGCTCTACGGTGTGGCCCGCCTCGGTCAGGCGGGCCTGCCGGAAGCGGGGATGCTCCTCGCGTTCGGCGCCATGTACGGAGCGGGCGACGGCATCATGCAGCTGGCTCCAGTAGCATTCCTCGCGGAGAACAGTACGCCGGTCGAGCGGGCCCATCTCTTCACCGCCGACCTGTTCGTCCGCGTGATGGGAGCCATGGTCGGCGGGCTGGTCGGCGGGCTATTGCCCTCATTGCTCAGCGGAGTGCTCGTGGAGGTCGACACGTATCGGGCGACCGTGGCCGTGGCCGCTCTCCTTTTCCTCGTCTCGGCGGTGCCGCTTCTGATGATGCGCGAGGCGCTCGGACACCCGCGGCACGCGTTCCGGCACTACCTCGACACGGTTCGCGGGTTCCGGTCCTGGGGCCACACCGGCCGCCTGCTGGTCCCGCAAGTCCTCCTCGCCACGGGCGCTGGACTCGTGATCCCGTTCCTGTCCCTCTACCTGAAGAGGCAGCTCGGAGCGTCGCTGGGGGAAGTGGGTCTCATCCAGGGCCTGTCGCAGCTCGCGATGGGATTCGCCGCTTTGGGCGCCCCTCTTCTGGGGAGGAGGTTCGGGCTCGTGCGCGCCACCGCGCTTGCCGAGGCGGCGAGTCTCCCGTTCCTCGCCGCCATACCCTTCATCACCAGCCTCCCCGTGGCGGCGGTGGTCTTCTGGCTCCGCGCGGCGTTCATGAACATGTCCTGGCCCGCGTGGAACCAGTACACGATGGAGCACGTTCCTGGCCGCGAGCGCGCGATCGTCGCCGGCGCGCTGTCGTTCGCGTGGAGCGTCTCCTGGCTCGCCGGCAGCGCACTCGGCGGCCGCCTGATGGCGTACTCCTACACGGTCCCGTACATGATCACCACCGTTCTCTACGCCTCGGGTGCTCTGGCGACGTGGCTGCTGCTGCGCAACCACGAAGAACCGCCCGCTTGGCTCGAGGCGACATGACGGCGCCGGGCTCGCACGAACCGGGTGCTACCATCGGCCGCATGGAAACGCGCCCCTGCCCCGACCCGTCACGCGGCCCGCTCCCAGATCCGCCCGCGCGGCTTGCAGCGCTGCAGGCGGTGATCTTCGATCTGGATGGGACGCTGATCGACACTGTCGACCTCATCCGGATCTCGTTCCGGTACGCCACCGAGACCGTGCTCGGGCAGGCCCTGCCGGATGAGATCACGATGGCCAACGTCGGGCAACCACTCACCGCCCAATTCGCCGGCATGGCTCCGGGGCACGTAGAAGAGCTGCTGCGCGTCTACCGGGAGTTCAACAGAGCGCACCACGACGAGCTGGCGCGCGCCTACCCGGGTACGCTCGACACGCTTCTGGAATTGCAGTCACGCGGAGTGCCGATGGGTATCGTCACGAGCAAGGGGACCGAGTCCGCCATGAGGGGCATCGAGCACTTCGGGCTGGCGCCCTTCATGTCCGCCATAGTGACCGCCGACGACGTCGAGATCCACAAGCCCGACCCCCATCCGCTGTGCGTCGCAGCGGACCGTCTGGGAGTTGAGTTGGGGTATTGTATCTACTTGGGAGACAGCCCCCACGACGTTCAGGCCGCGATCTCGGGAGACGCGATCGCGGTGGCGGCACTCTGGGGGGCCTTCGGCGCCGAAGATGTGCTCGCACCGGGTCCGTCGTTCGCTTTGCGGTCGATCAGGGAGCTGCCCGCACTGCTCGACGGAGACGCCGAGCGGTTCGCGGTTAGGGGATAGAGGCGAGGGGCCTCGCTCAAGAGCGGGGCCGCCATCCGACAGGAGGACGCGGTGAGCAGGGGCAAGATCATCGCCGGCGTGGTCGCGCTGGTAGTCATAGGAGCCGTCGTGGCGGGCGTCTACTACTCGAGCGCGGCGAGCGCCACGGCGGTGAGTGTCGCGCGGGTGACCTCGGAGACTCTCGCGGTCACCGTGACCGCCTCGGGCAAGGTCGAGGCCGCGAGCAAGGCGGACGTCTACCCGCCCACCGCGGGCCTGCTCGTGAGTGTCGATGTCGCGGATGGCGACGTGGTGAAGGCCGGCCAGACGCTCGCTCAGATGGACCCCGGTCCCCTCCAGTTGCAGGTGAGGCAGGCGAGGGCAGGGTTCAAGGGCGCCAAGGCCCAGCTCGACGCAGTGAACAAGGGTGTTCCCGCGGCGATCGACAAGGCCGCGGCGGACGCCGGGGTCAACGCGGCCGAGGCGGCCTACGACGCAGCCCAAGGCGCCTACGATGCGTTCTTCGCCCTCTTCGGATCCGATCCCTCGCAGGAGGCCACCCTCACGAACCTCGATGTCGCCCGTAAGCAGGCCTATGCGGGATTGCTGAACGCGAAGTCGGGCCGCTCGAAGCTGACCACCGCGGGCAAGGTCGCGCTCGCGAAGGCCTCCGCGCAGGCGGCTGTCGACTCCGCCAGCTTCGCGCTGCGCGTCGCCGAGGAGACGCTCGACAACGCGACCCTCACCGCCCCGATGGACGGCATCGTCGTCTTCAACCCGGTCGGCGCTCCCGGCACCGACGGCACGCTGCCGAAGGCAGCGGAGGGCGCCGCGGTGGCTCCGGGCTCTGCGCCATTCAGCGTGGTCGACATGGCGGATCTGAACTTCAACGCGCAGGTTGACGAGGCCGACGTCGCTAAGGTCGAGCCCGACATGGCTTCGAAGGTGTCGCTCGACGCGTTCGCGACGACTACCTTCCCCGGCAAGGTGAAGGTCGTCCGCTCCACGGCGGTCCAGACGACCACCGGCGGGATCGCCTTCCCCGTGCTCGTGGCGGTCGACCCCACCGACAAGAAGCTGCTGCTCGGGATGAGCGGCTCGGTGGACATCGAAGTGAGCGCGGTCAAGGGTGCGCTCACCGTTCCGATCGAAGCGATCCTCGACGACGGCGGGAAGAAGTTCGTCTTCATCGTCAAGGCCGACAAGGTGAGCAAGGTCGAGATCACCACCGGCGCTCTCACGGACACCCGCGCTCAGATCCTTTCCGGCGTCTCCGCGGGAGACACGGTGGCGACGAGCAACCTGACCGCACTCACAGACGGCATGACCGTCCGTACGACGCCGTAGGGAGTGGGCGACCGCCCGAACATGCCGGACCAGAGCACGCAGGAGGTCGGGGGATCGAGCCGGCCCGTCCTGCAAGTCGACGACGTCACGAAGACCTACTCCCTCGAGGGTGTGGAGGTGCACGCCCTGTGCGGCGTGTCCCTCGACGTCTGCGAGGGTGAGATGCTGTCGATCATGGGCCCCTCGGGGTCGGGCAAGTCGACGCTCATGCACATCGTCGGGCTGCTCGACCATCCCACCTCGGGGCGCGTCATCGTGGAGGGCGAGGACGTGAGCGGCCTGTCCCCCAACCAGCTCGCCGCGCTCCGCAACCTGCGAATAGGCTTCGTCTTCCAGTCGTTCAACCTCCTCGCGCGCACGGGGGCGCAGGCGAACGTCGAGCTTCCGCTGATCTACTCGGGCGTGCCCGCGGGCGAGCGCGCGCGTCGTGCTCGCGAGGCGCTCCAGCGCGTCGAACTCGGGGACAGGCTGCGCCACACTTCCAGCCAACTCTCCGGAGGGCAGCAACAGCGCGTCGCGATCGCGCGCGCGCTCGTCACGAACCCGTCGATCGTGCTGGCCGACGAGCCCACCGGCAACCTCGACTCGCGCTCGGGGATCGAGGTCATGGCGCTTCTGCAGGACCTGAACGCGGCCGGTATCACCGTCGTGGTCGTCACGCACGACGCCAATGTGGCCCGTCACGGCCGACGCATCGTGGAGTTGCGTGACGGACGCGTGGTGCGCGACTCACCTGTGCCCGACCGGGTCGACGCCCGCCAGGAGCTGCTGGACCTGGGGATGAACGCCACGGCCGGTGCCGAAACGGCGGCCGGGGGCTTGCAGTGAACATCGTGGAGTCCTTCCGCATCGCGATGCGTGCGGTGCTGGCCAACAAGGGCCGGAGCCTGCTCACGATGCTGGGCGTCATCATCGGCGTGTCCGCGGTCATCCTCCTCGTGGCTATCGGCACGGGCGTGCAGCGGGAGATCACCGGCACGATCGAGGGTCTGGGCTCCAACCTGCTGTTCGTCTTCCCCGGCCAGATCAACACGAGTGGCGGCGGATTCGGCGGACCGCCGCAGATCGGTCATCCCTTCAGCGTCGCAGACGCGAAGCTGCTGCAATCGCGGATCACGGGTGTCGAAGCGGTGGTGCCCGTGGCGAGCAGCAGCGCCGTGCTGAAGTTGGGGAGCAAGTCGGGCCGCAGCACGCTCATGGGCGCCACCGAGCAAGGCGCGCAGGTCTTCAGCGCCACTCTGGGCGGAGGGCGCCACTACAACCGCTCGGAAGTCGATGCGAGCGCGCGGGTCATCGACATCGGCTACACGATCAAGACGAGCCTCTTCCCGTCGAGCGATCCGGTCGGGCAGGTCCTCACCGTCAACGGGCAGCGGTTCACCGTGATCGGGTGGTACGAGAAGCAGGGCGGATCGCTCTCAGGCGACCAGGACAACCAGGCATACGTGCCGATCTCCACGCTCCAGAACCTCACGGGCACGAACGAGGTCCGCATCATCCTGATCAAAGTGACCGACGCCGCCGAGATCGACCTCGTCCGCGCCCAGGTCAAACGGGTGCTCGCGCCCAAGTACCAGGACAACGTCACCGTGATGAGCCAGGACCAGACTCTCGGGATCCTGAGCACGGTACTGGGCACCCTGACCTACATGCTGGCGGGCATCGCCGGCATCTCGCTGCTGGTCGGTGGCATCGGCATCATGAACATCATGCTCGTGAGCGTCAGCGAACGGACGCGCGAGATCGGCATCCGCAAGGCCGTGGGCGCCCGCACCTGGGACATCCTCAGCCAGTTCGTGATCGAGGCGATGATGCTCTCGATAACCGGCGGGGTCCTGGGAATCGCGCTAGGTGCGATCGGCGCGCTCGGACTCACATCGGTCGTTCCCACTGAGATCACGCCGTGGGCGGTCGGGCTGGCGTTCTTCTTCTCTGCGGGCGTCGGGATCTTCTTCGGCGTCTATCCTGCTTGGAAGGCCAGCAAGCTCGACCCGATCGACGCGCTCCGCTACGAGTAGGGCGACGACCGGAGGCCGCTAGCCGGCTCCCGGAGCCAGCCCGCGCAGTGCCCACGCCATGTTGCGCCCGAGAGTGTGCATCGTCCTGATGCCCTCTTCATCGGCCTCGACCTCGCCCGGGTTCCGGCCGATCCCGACGCTCCAGTAGCTCGAGCCGACGACCACCATCTCGCTGTACAGAAAGAGGTGGTTGATCGTGTCGAGCGCATGGATCGCGCCGGCTCGGCGAACGGCGACCACGCCGGCCCCCACCTTGTGGGCCAGCCTCCGGCCGCCCCGGCTCGAGGCGTAGCCGAGCCGATCGATGAGCGCCTTAGTCTCGGCGCTCACGTCGGCGAAGTAGACCGGTGAGGCGATGATGATGCCGTCCGCGGCGTAGGCGCGCGGTATGCACTCCTCGCTGATGAAGTCGCGCACACCCGGGCAGGAGCCGTCCTCCACCTCCACGCACTTCATGCACGCGGTGCAGCCGTGGCAGCGCTTGCCCGCCAGCTCGACGAACTCGCATTCGATGCTGTCGGCCTCAAGCTCGGCGAAGACGTGCTTCACGAGCGCCTTGGTGTTGCCGTCCTTGCGGGCGGATCCGACGAACCCGACGACCTTCACGACGATTCCCTCCCGCTGGTACGGCAGTCTGGGCAGTGCTCGGCGCGCGGTTCCTAGGAGTGAGCGAAGTCCTCGGGATCGACGTGGTCGAGGAAGTCACGGAACGCCGCTACCTCCTCCTCGGCCTCCGCTTCGGGGATGACTCCCGACGAGCGCATGACCTCCTCGTCGACGAAGACCGGGCACCCCGCCCGCACCGAAAGCGCCAGGGAGTCCGAGGGCCGGGCGTCGATGTTGAGTGTCCGCTCCGGGCCTTTGAGGACGAGGGTGGCGAAGAAGGTCCCGTTCTCCACGCGAGTGATCTCCACGCGCTCGACCTCGTATCCGGCCGCACCGATGATGCTGATCATCAGGTCGTGGGTGAGCGGTCTGGGCGGCTCGATGCCCTGAACGGCGAGCATGATCGCCATCGCCTCGGGGTGTCCGATCCAGATCGGCACGACGCGCAGACCATCGTCCTCGCGCAGGATCAGCACCGGCTGATTGTTCTGCTCATCGAGGCCGAGACTGTGTATGTGCACGGCGATCACGCGCGTCGTCCTCCTCATGGGTGTTCGTACCCTTCGGGCACATGATAGGGCAGAGTCCCCGGGATCGAGGCTCCGCGACCGCGCCTTGACGCTCCCGCTACGGCAACGCTATGGTATGCGGGCGTTTCGGCCTTCCCGAAGCGAGGGCCCGTAGCTCAGTTGGTTAGAGCGCACGGCTGATAACCGTGAGGTCGATGGTTCGAATCCATCCGGGCCCACCATAGAAGCAGCGGTTCGGCGCTGCTGGTTGCCCGGTCGATCGCGCGTCCGGGAGCACCGGGCTGCGAATCCTGTCGCAGCACGGGCAAGTGCTCGGGGGGGAGCGACACATGCCTAACTCGCCCAAGCGCGCCGTCGCGATCTCGCGCATCGCCTTCTGTGAGGACAGCCACCACTCGGGCGGAGCCGAGGGCGTCTCGTGGCTCAAGGCGCACGCCGCGGTCGTCGGCGCAGGCGGGGCCGGGTCTTGTTTCGGGTGCCATTCCCCGGTCGCCTGCGCGAAGTGCCACGTCCGCCACGGCAGGTAGCCAGCACCATCCCGGGCGCGCCCAACCGGTCCCTGCCTGCGCGCTCACCAATCCAGGTCGGCCGCGCGGAGTGCCTGGGGGGCCATGAGGCGCGGTACAATCGCCTTCGCGAGACACGCGCCCGCAGGGCGCTCCGACCCAACGAGGGAGAAGCATGGCACCGGAAGAGCAGGACGTCGCCCAAGCTCCGATAACCCCTGAGCCCACCCCCCCGCTCGAATCCCCACCAACGAATAGGAGGACTGGCCTCATCGTGGTCGTGGGGGCGCTGCTGGTGCTCCTCGTCGCCGGTGTGGCCGGCGCCGCGCTGCTCCTTCCGCTGGCCCGGGAGAAGACGGGCCCGGGCAAAGCCGCTGGCGACAACGGGCGCATCGGGGTCGCCATCGAGTTCATGAAGACGGCGATCGTCCCCAACAACGTCGGCGCCGTGAAGCCCTTCCTGACGGACGACGCGCAGAACGCGATCACCGCGACCCAGTGGGCCGAAGTGGCATCCTCCACGTCGGGCGACGTCGTCGCGGCGACAACCTTCTCCGCGACGACTTGGACCAACGACACTACGGCCTCCGTGGGCTATGAGGCCGACGGTACGACGGGCACGATGAGCTTCGCACCCAGCCCTGACCAGCCCGACGTGGTCGTCCTGACCGATGTCGGCCCCGACGGCCCGATCGTCTACGACATCGCGCTCGTGGCTGCCGGCTCCGGATGGCGCGTCGTTTCCTATACGCCGAGGCAGGACAAGTTCTTCCTCGACGCGACATGGGTGAAGAGCCTGCTGGAGTCGCTCCAGGCGCCTGTGGACGAGTCGATCGACGGGTCGATCGAGGTGCCGACCGAGACGACGGCCCCCTAGGGCGCCGAACCTGAAGGGTGCGTCCTGTGAAGGACAGACTCCCGCACATCGTAGTGGCGCTGGTCGTGACGATCTTGGCGCTGGGGGCGTACGGCCTGACCGGCTGTGCTTCCTCGCCGGAGGCCCGTGTCCCGTCAACGCGCCTCCCGGTGATGTATGAGTTCTCCGGCGAGACATGACCGGCGTGCATCGAGATGAAGCCCGTGGTCGACGGGCTGGCGAAGAAGTACGCGGGGACCTACGACATCCGGGTCATGAACAGCTGGGGCGGAGACCCGGAGGTCGACGCGCTAGCGAATGAGTTCGGCGTCCAATACGTTCCGACGTTCGTCTTCGTGAACACGGACGGGAGCGTGAGCGGGCAGATCGTCGGAGCGGTCCCGGCCCCCCAGCTGGAGGGCGAGCTAGCCAAGCTCAGGTAGGAGAGGGCGGGGCCTTCGTCCCAGAAGGCCCCGCCCTCTTCCTTCAAGACTCGCGAGCCGCTAGAGGGCCTCGCTCCCGGCCTCTCCAGTGCGGATGCGGATGACCTGCTCCACCGGCGAGACGAAGATCTTTCCGTCGCCGATGCGGTCGGTACGCGCCGCGGCCGAGATCGCCTCCAACACATCGGCCACCTCGTGGTCGTTGACGACCGCGACGACGGAGACCTTCGGGAGCAGGTCGATCGTGTACTCCTGTCCCCGCCAGTGTTGGGTTATCCCCTTCTGGATCCCGTGGCCCTTGACCTCGGTCACGGTCAGGCCCGCGTGACCGGCCGCCGTGAGTGCGTCCTTCACGTTCTCGAGCTTCTCGGGACGGACGATGGCTTCGATGCGCTTCATCTTCTTGAGTCACACTCCCGTTCCGGTCCGCGCCTCGGCGGGGCCCGCGCCCTTCGCGGTCGCCCCCGAGAAGTCGGGGTAGGCCAGCACGCCCATCTCGCTTACGTCCAGTCCCGCGAGTTCGTCCTCGGCACTCGAGCGGATGCCGCCCGGGGTGAGCCTGTCTTGGAGTCTGAACAGCAGTGTGCCGAGCCCGAAGGCCCAGATCACGACCACCACGCAGGCGATGAGCTGCGCGCCGAGCTGACCGAAGCCGCCACCGTAGAAGAGCCCCGTGACCGCTCCCGCGACGCCGTTGAAGCCGTTGCCGTAGGTACCGTCCGCGAACAGGCCGAGCGCGATCATGCCCCACAAGCCGTTGAAGCCGTGCACGGCGACGGCGCCGACCGGATCGTCAGCTCGGAACACGCGCTCGACGAGGGTGACGGCGCCGACGACGAGCAGGCCGGCCGCCAGTCCGATCACGACGGCTCCGGCTGGACTCACGAAGGCGCACGGGGCCGTGATCGCCACCAGTCCGGCGAGCATGCCGTTCGCGATCATGGACGGGTCAGGGTTGCCCCACAACTTCCAGACCAGCATCCACGCGCTGAAGGAGCCGGCGACCGCAGCGAGCACGGTGTTGGTGATGATGACGGTGAAGCGCAGGTCAGTAGCCGCGAGCGTGCTCATGCCGTTGAAGCCGAGCCATCCGAACACGAGCACGATCGTGCCGAGGATCGCCATCGGGATGTGATGGCCGGGGATGGCGTTGGGCTTGCCGTCACGGGCGAACTTGCCGATGCGCGGCCCGATGACCAGGATGCCTGCGAGGCCGACGAACCCTCCGATGGCATGGACGACGGAGGAGCCGGCGAAGTCGAGCGCGCCATGCCCGAGCCCGAGGTTGGTCCCGAGCTTCGCGAGCCAGCCCCCGCCCCAGACCCACATGGCGTAGACCGGATAGATGAATCCTGCCATGAACACTCCGTAGATCGTGAACGCTGAGAACTTCCAGCGTTCGGCCATGGCACCGGTCGGGATGGTGGCCGCGGTATCCATGAACACGAGCTGGAAGAGGAACATGCCCGCGACCGCGACGTCGTACGTCTTCCCGCCGAGGAAGAAGCCGGTCGTGCCGAAGATCCCCCAGCCCTTGGCGATCTCGAAGGTACCGCTGAGCGCGGCGTTGCCTCCGAGGGTCGAGAGGGCGCCGAACCCTCCCATCTGGAGTCCGAATCCGATCGCCCAGTAGGTCAGCGCGCCGATCGTGAAGATGCCGAGGTTCATGGCCGCGACGTAGGCGGCGTTCTTGGCGCGGCAGAAGCCGGTCTCGACGAGCATGAAGCCCGCCTGCATGAAGAAGATCAGCGCCACGCCGACCATCAGGAAGAACAGGTTCGTGCCGACCTTGAGGTGTCCGAGGTCCTGGGCCAGCTCGATGGCCGTGGGGGAGCCTGCGACCTTGGAGACCACGTCGGCGGCGGTGCCCGTGGAAGTGCCCGTAGGGTCCGCGTACGCGATCCCGACCATCAACATGACACCGACCATCGCGAGCAGAGCCGTCCGGAACGCCGCTTTCGCAAAGATGCGCGGGATCGCCGCTCTCGCGGCGTTCGCGTCGAAGTACGTGCGCACCATCAGCACCTCCCTGTTCGTCTCGTCGGTCACCGCGGCGGCGCCTGGGATGGGACGCGCGGAGCACAGGGCGACCGTACGGGGGGCGCGTGAACGTCGAGTTACGAGGCGCGAACGCCGCGAAGAACATCGGGAGTCGGGGAGGCGCGCATCGACCCCCGGGGCGGATGCGCGCTATACTCTCCCGCGCACTGCCACGGGCCCATAACTCAACGGGAGAGTGCCACCTTTGCAAGGTGGAGGTTGGGGGTTCGAATCCCCCTGGGTCCACCATCGGCCACTCGAGGAGGCTCTGGCTGAAGAAGCCGGGGCCTCCTTCATCCGTTCGTTGCCACGCGGCCGATCGGGGGGATACCCTCGGACGGGGGATCCGCCATCCCGGAGAGGGTCGAAGGATGAAGAACCGCAACCTCCTGCGCGTCGCCGCGGCGCGCTTCATATCGCGAGCAGGAGGCGAGGCCGCATTCTTCGTCGGCATCTGGGGCAAGGCCGCCTACGAGTTCCAGGCGACGCCGGTTCAGATCGCAGGGCTCATGGGAGCGCTCTCGATCTCGTCGATCCTGGGCACGGTGCTGTCCGGAGTGCTCGTGGATCGATACGACGCGCGCCGCGTCCTGATGGTGGCTGAGGCGTTCTTCGTTCCGATCACGCTCGCATTCATCTTGCCTTCGGGGATGCTGCAACTGACCGTTCTGGCGGGGCTACTCGGCTTCTTCGGCGCACCGGTGATGACGGCTGCCGCCTCGTTCGCGCCGTTCATAGCCGACAAGGACACGCCGATAGAGACAGTCAACGCCTGGATCGAGGGCGCAGGCTCGACGTCCTTCGTTGTCGGGCCCGGTCTGGGCGCCGTGCTGGTCACGCTCATCGGGATCAACGCCATCTGGGTCCTCGATGCCCTCACGTCGCTCATCGCGGTCGTGCTCGTGTGGCGAGTGACACTGCGACCGGTCGAGCGCCTCTCGGACCAGTCGAGACCTTCTCGCCCCTTCGCGGAACTGCGCGATGGCCTGCGCTACACCTACTCGCACCGCTCCCTGCGCTATCCGATCCTGATCGGGACGGCGACGTGGCTCGGTTTCGGGGCGTTCGGCGCACTTGAACCGCTCTTCTACAGGGACGTGCTGGAGACGGGCGTTGCCACGATCGGCTGGGTCAACACCCTGTTCGGCGCCGGTCTGGTCTGCGGCGCATGGCTGTTCACCCGGCTGCCGAAGCGCGTCCTGTCGGCTCGCGGGTTGGCGTGGGTGTGTTCGGCGGTCGGGCTCGGGGCCATGGCCTACGTGGGCACCCGGCTGCTCCCAGTCGTCGCTATCGGCTCGGTCGTTTGGGGCGTGATGATCGGGGTAGCCGACGTCCTGTTGCGCACGCTCATCCAGGCGTCGTCCCCTGACGAGCTTGTGGGCAGGATCGCGGGGGCGTCGCAGATGCACCGGCAGGCGGGCGAGCTGCTGCCGCTCGCGATCGCTCCCGCCCTCGCCGCCGCGTTCGGCGTGCAGGCCGTGCTCGTGGGCGGGGGGCTGGTGCTCACGCTGGTGGCGCTTCTAACGCTCGGAGAGGCGAGGGCGGTCGATCGGCTCCCGACCCTTCGGCCGATCCGCGCGGTCGGAGGCCTGAGGGCCTACGACGAGCCGGTGTCTCCCAACCCCTAGGGCGGATACACTCTAGGGACGTCGGCCGATGGGCGCTGTCGTTCCCGACGCTCGACCGGATGGAGGAGTTGGCGTGAGCGACGTCGTGCCGCCCATAGTCAAGGTCACCGACCTGGTCAAACGCTTCGGGGAGAACGCGGCGGTGGATGGCGTGTCCTTCGAGATCGGCGAGGGCGAGATCTTCGGCTTGCTCGGTCCGAACGGAGCCGGCAAGACGACCGCGATCTCCGTGATCAGCTGCCTGCTCACGCCCACGTCGGGCGAGGTCTTCGTCGATGGCCACTCGGTGGTCGCCGAGCCGGGGAAGGTGAAGTGCGCGATCGGCGTCGTTCCTCAAGACATCGCGTTGTATCCCACCCTCACCGCGCTCGAGAACCTGAGGTTCTGGGCGCGCATGTACGGGCTGTCGGGCCGAGTCATGGAGGAGCGAGTAGCCGAGGCTCTGGAGCTCGCGGACCTCGCTGACCGAGCCAAGGAACCCATCGAGAAGTACTCCGGCGGCATGAAGCGGCGCATCAACATCGCCGCGGGCATCATGCACCACCCGAAGGTGCTGATCATGGACGAGCCCACGGTGGGCATCGATCCCCAGAGCCGCAACCACATCCTGGAGACCGTGAAGCAGCTCAATTCGAGCGGGATGACCGTCCTCTACACCTCGCACTACATGGAGGAGGTCGAGTACCTCTGCGACCGGGTCGGGATCGTGGACCGCGGCAAGCTCATCGCACTGGGCACGATCGACGAGCTCAGGCGCCTGGTCGGGGACGAGAACGTGATCTCTGTCCGCGTCAGCGAGCTGAAGGCAGGTGTGCTCGACGCTCTGCGCGCCCTGCCGGGCGTAGACGGCGCATCGAGCGCGGGCGAGGCGGGGGACAAGTCCGAGGCGGCCGAGGCGGCCGAAGGCGCTGAGAGCCCTCCCGAGACAGGCGCGACGATCGACGTGCTCTCGCAGGACGCGGGCTCGGTGATCGCCTCAGTAGTCGCCACTCTCGCCGCCACCGGCGCCCATGTCACGTCGATCGACGTCCGCGAGCCCAACCTGGAGAGCGTCTTCCTGCATTTCACCGGCAAGTCGCTGCGGGACTAGGGCGACAGGCGTGCGCTGGCTGCACATCGGCATCAAGGACCTCACCGTCACGGTGAGGGACTTCTCGGCGCTGGGCATCCTGCTGGTGATGCCCGCGGTGCTGATCCTGGTGCTGGGCACGGCACTCGGGAACCTGGCGGCCAACATCGAGAAGACCCCTCTCGGGATCGTCAACCTCGACAAGGGGGATGTCGGTGCCCGGATCACCGACGGCTTCTTCACCGACGCTCAACTATCCAAGCTGTTCCTCGCCACCAGGTATCGGAGCGCTGCCGATGCCCGGGCGGCCGTGGCGCGCGGGGACCTCGCCGGGGCCATCGTGGTACCGGACGACTTCTCGCGCCGGCTCGACACCGGGAAGCCGTCGCAGCTGCTCCTCTACACCGATCCGGGGCGGGAGATCGCCGGGACGATAATCCGCAGCGTCTCCGAGGCGGTCTCGACCAGGGTCTCCGCCGCGTCGATCGCGGCCCGTACCAGCGCGTTCTACGTCTCGAACATGCGCGTGAATGACTACTCCTTCGTCGGGCCGGGTGATCGGCGAGGCCGTGCAGAGCGCCACCGAGACCGGCGCCTTGACGGCGATCGGGCTCGACGAGACGACGGCGGCCCAAGGCAAGGACATCTCGAACCTCTCCTACTACGCGGTCGGCATGTCGGCGATGTTCATCCTGTTCGGATCCATGTTCGGCGCCTTCTCGCTAGTCCGCGAGCGCGACGATTGGACCCTTCCGCGCATGCTGATGACCCCGGCAACGCGCGCCGACATCGTCGGCGGCAAGATGCTCGGGGTGTTCCTGGTCGGGCTCACCCAGTTCGCCGTTCTCTACGTGTTCACGACCACGATCGGCGTGACCTGGGGGGACCCGATAGCGGTCTTTCTCGTCGCGGTGCCGACCGTCGTCCGCCGCCACCGGCATGGCCGTCCTGATCGCCGCGCTGGGCAAGACGGTGCGCGCCGTCTCCGGCATCGCCCAGATCGTCATCCAGTTCATGGCCGCGATCGGCGGCTCGTTCATCCCCGTGGCGGCGTTCCCCGCGTGGCTCCAGCCGCTGCACTACGCCTCGGTCAACGGCTGGGCGATCGACGGCTTCCTTTCGGTCATGCGAGGCGGTATCGGCCCTCGCCGTCCTTCCCAACGCCGGCGCGCTGCTGCTGATGGCGGTCGCGTTCGGCGCGTTCGGCGCGTGGCGATTGAGGTGGGAGTGATCGTGAGCAAGATACTCACTCTCGCGTGGCTCAACCTCATCCAGGTGCTGAAGGACCGCACGGGTCTGGGCGTGCTCGTGGTGCTGCCGGTCATGCTCACGTTCCTGTTCGGGACCGCTATGGGCGGCGGGGAGCGCAAGGTGGCCGTCGCGATCGCCGACCTGGACGGCAGCGCGTACTCGAAGGAGGTCGCTACCGCCCTCCCGACGACCAGCTACGCCATCCGCGCCGTCGACGAGAAGACGGCTCGCGCGATGACCTCGTCGGGCGAGGTCGCGGCCGCTGTCATCATCCCGGCGAAGTTCGGCGCCGACCTGCTGGGCGGGGTCGACACGACCGTGGCGGTGGTCAAGGACCCGCGCTCGACCGCGGCGATCGCGATCGTTCAGACGGTCGACGGAAGGGTGAAGCGGCTCGCGGCCAACGCCGCCGTCATCCGCATCGTCGGCGCGGCCTACCAGGACGCCGGAAGGATGTCCGGATCGCCCGTCTCTGCCCCGACGCCGGCCGACATCTACACCTACGCCGATCGCCTGTGGAAGCCGGAGCCGCCCCTGTCGGTGCACGAGGAGGCCGTCACCGCGAGCAGGGTCAGGGGCGCTGCCACTCAGGCGATGGGGTTCCAGCAGTACTCGCTCGGGTACACGCTCATGTTCATGATGTTCATGGGGCTCGGCGCGGCGGGCGGCTTCCTCGAGGAGCGCGAGCAAGGCACTCTGTCGCGCCTTCTCACGACGCCGACCAGCAAGCCGCTGCTCGTGACGGGGAAGGTCGTCGGCATCTACGCGACGGTCGTCCTGCAGGCCACGATCCTCATCGGCGCCGGGGCGCTGCTCTTCGGGGTCCCCTGGGGCCAGGACCCGTTGAGCGTCATCCTCATCGTCGGCACGTTCGGTCTGGCGACGACCGGAATGGGGGTCATGCTCTCCACGATCGTGCGTACCAGGGGCCAGATGTCGGCCGTCACCGCGGTGCTGGCCGTCGTGCTGTCCATGCTGGGCGGCGCGTACTGGCCTCTCGACATCGTGAGCCCCGCCATGCGCACCGTTGCCTACTTCACTCCGACGGGCTGGGCGATGACCGGCCTCACGAACGTGGTCGTGCGATACCAAGGGCTGTCGCAGGCGCTCCTTCCTTCGCTCGTGCTCGCCGGGATGGCCGCGCTGTTCCTCACGATCGGCGTCGCGCGCCTGAAGCTGGAGTGACGAGATGATCGCGACCGCGGATGAGATCCTCGCACGGTTGCGCTCGCAGGCGAACGCGGAGAACGTCGCCGGCATGGCCAGATACGGCATCTCGTCCGAAGGGACGCTCGGCGTGACGATGCCGGTGCTCCGCGCCATCGCGAAGGAGCTCGAACCGGTCGCCAAGGCCGACCCGCAGGCCGTCCACGCACTGGCGGCGCAGTTGTGGGACAGCGGGGTGCACGAGGCGCGGATTCTCGCTTCGCTCGTGGATGTTCCGGCCCTGGTGACCCGCGCGCAGGCGGACGACTGGGCGGCGGAAGTCGATTCCTGGGACGTGTGCGACGGGCTGTGCAACAACCTGTTGGACAAGACGCCGTTCGCCTACGAGAAGGCACAGGAGTGGACGTCGGCGGAAGGTGAGTTCGTGAAGCGCGCGGGGTTCGTGTTGATGTGCACGCGCGCACTGCACGACAGATCCGACTCAGACGAGACTTTCCTTGGTTTCCTCGGAATCGTGGAGCGCGAGGCCTCAGATGATCGGCCCATGGTGAAGAAGGCCGTGAACTGGGCCCTGCGCCAGATCGGGAAACGGAATGCCAACCTCCACGCGGCGGCGGTTGAAACCGCGTCACGCTTGCGCGACAGTGGGTCGAGGGCGGCCCGTTGGGTCGCCTCCGACGCACTCAGGGAGTTGGAGAGCGACGCTGTGCTCGCACGGGTGTCGCGCCCCTAGGTCCGCGGACGATGCCACAGGGGCGGTCCGGCTGCTCCAAGACGACGAGAGGGTCCGATCGATCATGACGAAGCCGACGGACGCAAGAGCCGTTGCCGCTGCCATGGCCACGGTCGTCGTCTGGTCGAGCGCGTTCGCCGGGATCTCCGTCGTGCTCAAGGCCGGCAGCCTTCAGGCCGGGCAGGTCGCGCTGCTGCGCTTCCTGGTCGCCTCCGCCACCATGGGCGTCGCCGCGGTGTTCACCCGGATGCGCATGCCGAAACGGGAGGACGTAGGCCGCATCGCGATCGCGGCCCTGTTCGGGATAACCTTCTACCACCTGGGCTTCACATTCGGGGAGATGAAGGTCTCCGCCGGAGCCGCCTCCTTGATCATCGCAGCCGGGCCGATATGGACGGCGCTCATGGCGATCGCCTTCCTAGGAGAGCGCCTCAACGGGTGGGGTTGGGCGGGGGTGGCCCTCGCTTTCAGCGGCGTTGCCGTGATCTCGTTCGGAGAGGGCGGGGGATTCCGGCTGGAACCCATGGCGCTGCTGGTGCTGGCGGCCTCGATCTCGACAGCTATCTATTTCGTGTTGAGCAAGAAGCCTCTGCGCACGTACAGCTCGCTCGAGTTCACCAGCTACATCATCTGGTTCGGCACGATCCCCATGCTCGTCTTCCTGCCCGGTCTCCTGGCGCAGCTCCCTGCCGCCCCGGTCTCCTCGATATGGATCGTGGTCTTCCTCGGGGTGTTCCCGGGTGCGCTGGCGTACTTCATGTGGAGCTACGCGCTCGCGCGCATGCCCGCGTCCACGACCGCGAGCTTCCTGTACGCGAGCCCGGTGCTGGCCACGCTGGTCGCCTGGCTGTGGCAGGGGACGGTCCCGGGAGCGATGACGCTCGCCGGAGGGGTCGCGGCACTGGCGGGAGTCATCCTCGTGCAGACGAAGGGGCGCCCCAAGGCGCCACTGACGGTCGTCGAGGTGGCCAAGACACCCGAGCAGCGCGCGGCAGTGCGCGAGCTGGCCGAGGAGACGATGGCCACCATGGCGGCGCATCTCGGTCTCGAGATGTCGCACTTCGACGACGAGCTGGCCCACTTCGACGGGTGGTACGGAGGGGGGAGCGGCCGCGCTCTGCTCGCGACCGTCGACGGCGTTCCTGCCGCCGGAGTGGTGTTCCGCGCGTGGGGCGACGGAGACGCGGAGCTGCGGCGCCTCTACGTCCGGCCGCCCTATCGGCGCCGTGGACTGGCCCGCGCGCTCGTGCGGGCCGCGATAGCCGAGGCCACGACCCTCGGCTACCGGCGCGTCGTGCTCATGACCTCGGAGGAGTTCGAGGGAGCCGCGGACCTCTACGAGGCCGAGCACTTCGAGCCCATCGAACCGTATCGCCCGGCAGCCGCGCGCGCCGCATTGGCGCTGGCCAAGGTGTTGTGAGCGGGTCTTGGCGTCAGCGGAGTGGTGTACCATTCCTGCGAGCCGAAGCACTACCGAGGAAGGGCGTGCGATGAGAAGGATCCCGACAAACGCTCTCGCGGTCGCCGCGCTGTCGATCGCGCTCGCGCTCGCGGGCTGCGCTTCGTGGTTCGAGAGCCCGAACAAGCCCGCGAACGAGGCCATCATCGTCGCGAATTCGCACCTCACGAAAGCCGCCGCCGCAGGGAAGTCCGTCTCCGATGCGGCTCCCGGCTTGGACTCGGTCCCCTACACGAAGAAGGGCGCGACGAGCGCGCTCGAGATCACCGCGAAGATCAAGTCGGACCTCGCCACCGAGAAGGAGGAGCTCACGGCCGCGAAGTCGGCCACGGACTCGATCGCCAAGATGGAGGTCGCGGAGGAGCTCAAGAAGTACGCGGCGCTCGAGTCGACTGCGCTTGAGACTCGCATCAAGGTCGTCGACCTCGGGGTGAAGCTCTACGCGCAGATGGACAAGTTCTACGTCGCCCTGCAGAGCGGGAAGACGACCACCGTCGACGCGCAGAAGATCCTCGACGGCGTCGAGACGATCGAGCGCGACATCACCGCGCTCTCCGAACTGGCCGCACAGCAGTCGCAGGCAGCCTCCGACTACTTCACCGCGCAGAAGCTCGGCGGATAGCGGCGCGGATAGCGCGCTCAGCCGGCAGCGAAGCCTCGCTCGCCCCGCGGCTCCTCGGCGAACGTCTGCATCTCGTCCACGACCGCCCGCTCAGGGCCCCGCGCGAAGTAGTCGAGCGCGGCGGTCACCGCGTCCGGGCTTCCCTCGAAGACGGCCTCCACACGGCCGTCCGGAAGGTTGCGCACCCAGCCGTCGACCCCGATCAGTCGCGCCTCGCCGGCCGTGGACTGCCGGAACCACACCCCCTGTACGCGCCCGCTCACGATCGCTCTGACCCTGATGCGTTCCCTGTCCATGACCCACCTCCCACCAAGGTAGAATCCGCTCCCCCGCCCTGGCGCGCAACACCACCGGCACCGAGGCAGCCGGAGGCGCCGAGGGCGGAATGCGGGCGCGGTGCTAGCATGGGAGAGCGCTCGCTGGGGGGTGGTCGCTTGGAGCAGGGGACGGACGAGGGGAGCTGGATCGAGTGGTGAGCGAGGAAGGACCCGAAGACGCCGACGAACCGATGCCCACCAGGACGAAGATCGTCGCCGGGCTTGTGGGGTGCGCGCTGCTGCTGGGCGCCATGTACGCGATGATCAGACTCTCGAGCCCCGCCATCCGGCCCGGGCAAGCTCCGCCTGCAGGCCACTACACCCTGGAATGCGGGTTCTGCCATCCTGTGTCCGCTGACGCCCCGGTGACGGAGGGTTCCGGTGAGTGACGGGTCGGCTCAGGCCGGAGCGCCCGCCTCGCAGGACGAGGCGCGAGCCGAGGGCAAGAGCCGCGAATACACGGTGGGCGAGGAGATCGCCAACAGCATCACCCACGGCGTGGGCGTGGTCTTCTCCATCGTCGCATTGACGCTTCTGGTCGTGTACTCGTTCGGCGACCCCTGGGCTCTCGGCAGCGGGATCGTCTTCGGGACGACCCTGATACTGCTCTACTCGGGCTCGACCCTCTACCATGCGATCCCGAACCCCAGGGCCCGGCACGTCTTCAAGATCGTGGATCACTCGGCCATCTACCTGCTCATCGCCGGCAGCTACACCCCGTTCACGCTGGTGACGCTCCGTTCGAGCGGCGGATGGTGGATGTTCGCCGTGGTCTGGGTCCTGGCCGCGGCGGGGATCGGTGTCGAGGCCTTCTGGACCTATCGCCCGAGGTGGCTGTCGGCCGTCGTCTACTTGTTCATGGGCTGGCTGGCGGTGTTCATGATCTCTCCGATGCGCGCCTCGCTCGCGCCAGCCGGGCTTTGGCTGCTGGTCGCGGGGGGCCTGTGCTACACGCTCGGCACCATCTTCTACGTCTTCAAGCGGGTGCCCTACTTCCACATGGTGTGGCACTTGTGGGTTCTCGGGGGGAGCGTCTGCCACTTCCTCGCGGTGCTGCTCTACGTCGTGCCGACCGCCGCGCGCCTGAAGTGACCTAGCCCGAGACCTCGATCTTGGCGTCCGGGTCGAAGGGGTTCGTCCGCACGGCGAACGAGAAGAGGTACGGGTAGTCGGCCTTGAGGTGCCGGACGTAGCCGAGCCACTCTCCAAGCAGCCTGCCGTAGGCGCGCGCCATGTCCAGCTCTATGTGAGCGCGGTCGGCTGCCGGAAGGGCCGACAGGTCGGCCCGCGCGGACAGCTCCTCGCCCAGGTGCGAGACGGCCCAGAGAGCGTCGGTGAAGCCCGCGTGCTCTAGCAGGTTCCCGTTCTGCATCAGCCCCAGGATGAACGACCTCTGCGACTCGAGCATCTCCTTGATGGGTCGGAGGTCTCCCAGGTCGAGGTCCATGACGTGGGCGTCCCCGCGTACCGCGCGGCGGTGCTCGTCGAAGTCGGCGGCACTCCAGTGCGTCCCGAAGAGCAGGTGGGGGCGGTCCTCGTTCAGGTGCGCGTCGAACTGAGACAGGCTCGCGATAAGGTCGCTGCCGACCTGAGAGAAGAACGCGCCGATCACAATGTTCATCTTATGTAGCAGCTCCGCACGCTCCCGCAGCGCAAGCAGGCGGTTGATGAACAGGCCCACGATCAGCACGTTGAGGGGGATGAAGGCGATGTCGAGCAGGGTGTAGAAGCCCATCGTGGCGCGGAGGTCGGCATAGACGGCGAAGTCCACCACGTAGACCAGCGCGGCGGCCGCCAGCAGGCCGCCCGCGATCCACGCCACCGACATCGAGCGCCTCATGCGCGTCGCCTCTCTCGTCATCTCGCGAACATGTCCTGCGATCTCAGCCCCGTCTGCGAGTAGCCGCGCTGCTCCCAGTACCCTAGGAAGTTCGGGTCGCCGGACAGCTCGATCCCGGAGACCCACTTCGCCCACTTGTAGCCCCAGTGGTCCTCGGCCACGACCATGAAGGGGAAGCCGCGCTCGTCCGGGATCCTGATCCCGTTCATCTTGTAGGCCATCAGGATCTTGGAGTCGCGCACGGTCTGCAGCGGCAGCGAGGTCGTGTAGCCGTCCACAGCATGGAAGACCACGGCCGTCGCCGCCTCGGAAGGCTTCGCGCGGTCGATGAGGTCGGAGAGCAGAACGCCCTCCCACAGGAGCTTCACGCTCCAGCCCTCGACGCAGTCGAGTTGCGTGACTTTGGTGTAGGTCGTCTCCCGCGAGAGCACCTGGTCGTAGGTGTAGGTCGCCGGCGAGGAGACGAGACCGTCGACCGTGAGGACGTACGTGGAGATGTCCACGTGCTGCGGTCCCTTGATCGAGTTCTCGCGGAAGTCGTTCACGGAGTCCAGGCGCTGGCCCTGGTAGTCGCGGATCTCCACGCCGGGCAGCGCTCCTCCGGTCGAGGCCGGAGCGCACGCTGCCAGCAGCGCGACTGCGAGCAGTGTCGCCACGGCGAGGGTCGCAGCGACGCGCGGACGCGCGCGGGGGTACGAATCTCTAGTGAAGTCGGCCAGGCGAGTGATGCACATCCGGATGCTCCTGATATCGTCGTCGTGCGCGGACAGGTCGTGTTCCTGAAGGCGCCATCACCCCTGTTCCCGAGAAGAGGCACTAGATGGCCCCGAGTGCACACACTGTGACGTTCCTCGGCTCGACCGACACGTGCTCGTCGACCGGGCGCTTCCGCTTCTCGCGTCCGCCGGGGTACACGTACAAGCCCGGCCAGTACCTCTCACTCACCCTTCATACCCGTAAGGGTGCGCAGACGAAGTCCTTCTCGCACTGCGATTCCCCGCGGGATCAGGAGACTGAGATCCTGACGCGCATGACCGGCAGCGCTTTCAAGGACGCGCTAGCGGCTCTGCAGCCCGGCGAGACCGTCGAGACGGCCGGCCCCTTCGGCGATCTTGTGCTGCCCGAAGGCGTCGTGCGCGCGGCGTTCCTGGTGGGCGGGGTCGGGATCACCCCGATGCGCAGCATCGTGCGGGACGCGGTACAGCGGGCGACCGGACTTGAGGTCCTGATCTTCGACGGGAACCTCGACGAGAGCTGCATCCCAATGCGCCACGAGTTCGACCGCTGGCAGATCGAGCACGAGACGGTCCGCGTCGTGCACGTTCTGGAGAAGCCATCCCCGGCTTGGACGGGCGAGCGAGGCTTCATCGGGTCCGAGACCGTGTTGAGGCATTGCGACCCGCTCGACGGATGGCACTGGTTCGTGTCCGGGCCTCCGGCGATGGTCGACGCCATGGCGCGCGTCATCGATCAGTTGGGCGTGGACCTCGCCGACGTGTCCTTCGAGTCCTTCGAGGGCTACCTCTGACACTCCACATGGCGCCTGGTGCCGAATGTTGGAAGTCGGGGGTATACACCGACGTGTAAGGGCTAGGCGCTCGATGAGCGGGTGCCGGCCGAGGTCGGCAGTCGGAAAGAGAGCCCCAAAGTGGACATCCTCGCCAGGACCTGCAACTACGACGTGATGGACGGCGAGCGGATAGCGGCGCGTCTCTTCGTCGGGCTGGGCGGGCTCCTTTGGGTGGTGCTGGCCATCGGTTCGGCCATCGTCTATCCGTCGGGGGTCGCGGCCATGGACCAGATCGGGCCGATGCTGGTGCTCGCGCTGGCCGTGCTCGCCCTGCTCGTGGGCTGGTTCTACGAGAACGTTGCGGCTCTGCTCCTGTTCGCGGGCGCCGTAGGCACGGTCGTATGGGGCGCCTTGGCGGGATGGGAAGCCGGGGTGTGGGGACTCATGGCCTTGTTCCTCATCGGCCCCGAGATCCTGGCGGGAGTCTTCTTCCTCACCGCGGCACGGATGCAGAAGGCCTGCGAAGAAGCCATGGGGAAGTAGGTCGGGCCGGCAAGAACGAAGGCCCCGGAGCTCTCGCCCGGGGCCTTTCTGCGCTTCGGGACAGACGGATCTACCCCCCCGGCGAAGGGTCGACTTCCACGAGAGTCACCTCGAACACGAGCGTCTCACCTGCGAGCGGGTGGTTGAAGTCGAGAGTGACCTCGTCACCCTCGATCGCCACGATGCGGCCGGGCATCTCGTCCCCATCGGGGGAAACGACGTTGACTTCTCCGCCGACGTAGGGCTCGGTGGCGAAGTCGTCGACTGTGACCACATGGCGGAGTGCCGCGTGATGCGGGCCGTAGGCGTCTTCCGGCTCGATCGAGACGTTCGTGGAGTCCCCGGGCTCGAGACCAACGACCGCGCGTTCGAAGCCCTGTATCACTTGGCCGAGACCCACTGTGAAGGCGAGAGGTTCCCTGCCCTCGCTGTCGTCGAAGACGGTCCCGTCAGTCAGAGAGCCCCGGTAGTGCACGCGGACGGTATCTCCGTTCTTGACCGGCATGAGGCGGCCGCCTCCCTCTCGCGAAATGGCGTGTGGCAGTGCCGAACTTATACCACGCGCCACCCCGTGGGGTAAGAGCCGCCGGCCGCCTTAGGGTACACTCTGGGCCATGACAGTCGCGCCCCGAAGCGCCGGCGGCACGCGTGCCCGGAGGCGTGGGCGTGCGGTTCGAGCACGGCCTGCAGTGCCGGCTGAACGGTTGTCACGTGAACTACCTCGGCGAGACGATCACGATCGTTGTCCTCATCGCACTGAACGGCTACTTCGCTGCCGCGGAGATGGCGCTCATCGCCGCGCGCCGCAGCGCGCTCCAAGCCTCAGCGGATCGCGGTTCTACGAAGGCGAAGACCGCGCTACATCTCCTTGACGACC
The DNA here is from genome assembly GCA_963726435.1 of uncultured Coriobacteriia bacterium. Lineage (GTDB taxonomy): Bacteria > Actinomycetota > Coriobacteriia > Anaerosomatales > PALSA-660 > PALSA-660. The sequence goes on along the minus strand of CAVSCJ010000004.1, from coordinate 153,044 downwards.
CCAATCGGCTGTTCTCGACCATCTCCGTCGCGATCACCTTGGCTGGGTTCAGCGCCGCCTCTCTGGCGGCGGTCACGTTCGAGCGTCCTCTTGGCGACGTGCTCCGCTCGTCCGGCATGTCGTGGATGACGCCGCTGGCGTCCGGGATCGCGGTCTTCGCCGTCACGGTGACGATCACCTACCTGACGCTGGTGTTCGGCGAACTGACCCCCAAGCGGCTCGGTCTGCAGCGTTCCGAGAAGGTCGCCCAGGCGGTCGCCGTGCCCATCACGTGGTTGTCGATCGCGGTCGCACCGCTGGTCTGGGTGCTGGCGCGGTCCACCGACCTCTTCGCGCTCGTGATCGGGATCAAGCCGGGCGACACCTCTCACGGCGTCACCGAAGAGGAGATCAAGCTGCTCGTCCGCGAGCAGGGAACGCTTCGCGACGAAGAGAAGCGCATGATCAGCGAGGTCTTCGAGCTGGGAGACACCGTGGCCAGGGAGATCATGGTCCCGCGTGTGGACGCCGAGATGATCGAGGACACACTGACCCTGGGGGACGCGCTGACCGTCTTTCGCCGAACGGGCTTCTCCCGGATCCCGGTCTTCCACGAGGACCCGGACACCATCATCGGGGTGTCGCTGCTCAAGGACCTGCTGGGCCCCATCGCCGCGGGAAACCGCGACGATCCAGTCGTGCGCACGATGCGGCCTCCTGGGTTCGTCCCCGAGACGAAGCCGATCCTCGACCTGCTCCAGGAGATGCGCGCCTCGCACAACCACATGGTGATCGTGGTCGACGAGCACGGCGGCACCGCCGGGATCGTGACCATCGAGGACATAGTCGAAGAGGTCATCGGAGAGATCGCAGACGAGTTCGACCGAGACTACCGCTACATCAACCTCTTGAGCGACGGAGTATGGATCATCGACGGCCGTCTGCCTGTTCAGGACGCGATCGAGAAGCTAGGCTTGGAACTGCCCGAGTCGGAGGAGTACGACACCCTCGCCGGTTGGGTACTGAGTGTGTTGGGGCACATCCCGATCGTGGGCGAGAAGATGCTCGTCGGTGGCGCGGAGATCAAGGTCCAGTCTGTGCGTCAGCGCCGGATCGCGCGCCTGCGAGTGACGAGGAAGGGCGCGAAACCGCCGGGCGCAGAGCTCGAAGACGACGCGAGTTCGGGGGAGGGATCCTAGGTGAGCGATCAGGACACGGGGCGCCCCGAGGGAGTCGCGCCCGTTGAGAACGTGACCGAGGCGCCCGCGCCCGCGCAGCCACCCGTGTCTGCGCCCGCGCAGGCGGCGGCTCCGGCGACGTCGGGGGTCAGACGGGGCGGCACGGTCGTGGGGATCGTGCTCCTCTGCGTGGGCGCCGTCATGCTGTTCGGGAGGTACGTCGCGTGGTTGGACGTTCTCCGGCTCTGGCCGCTGATCATAGTGATCGGCGGAGTGACTGAGATGGTCCGTCCGCGCCGCGAGCCTCCCCTGAAGCGAGTGGCCGAGGGTCTTGGAACAGTCGCGGTCGGGCTCGTTCTGCTGGGCAACACGTTCGGCTACATTCCCTGGACCGTATGGATATCGTTGCTCTCCCTGTGGCCGCTCCTGCTTGTGGCGCTCGGGATCGAGCTGCTCGGCCGGGGGTTGGATCTGACATGGGTGCGGGCGCTGTCGAACGTCGTGCTGCTGGCGGGTCTGCTCTACGGTGTGTTCGTGCTGCAGCCCGGAACGGTCGGGTTCGGCCCGAGCATCCCGGGGCTGACGCAGACAGGTCCCGCGTACTCCGACTCCCGTCCTCACGATGCCGCCGTGCTCCGGGGAACCGCCACCATCAAGGCGGGGGCGACCGATCTGAAGGTCGGGGCGGGCACCGATCTGGCGCGCATCGCGGGCACAGCCCCTCTCAATGCGGTCCCCGCCCTCTCGGCGAGCGTCAAGTCCGGCAACGCCGACGTCACCGTCGAAGAGCCGTCGCGGCGCAACCTCGTGTTCGGCATCCAGCAGCGCACCCTGGACCTCTCGCTCGACAGGGAGGTGACCTGGAAGGACCTCGAGTTCGACGTCGGCGCCGTCAAGGCCCAGGCGGACCTCAGCGGACTCGCGGTCGAGGCGGTCTCCGTCAACGTCGGCGCTTCGGACCTGACCGTCACGATCGGCGAGAGGTCTCCCGATGTGAAGATCGACGTCTCCGGCGGAGTGGCGAACGTCACTCTGCGCCTTCCGGCCAGGTCGGCGGTGACGCTGGACTCGAAGAGCGGGCTCTCCAACGTCACCGTACCGTCGGCGTTCCGGCGCCTCAGCGGTGTCCCGTTCCTCGGCGAGAGCAGTTGGCGGTTGGAGGGGACCGGGGGACCGAGGATCGCGGTCACAATGCAGTCAGGGGTCTCGAACCTCACCATAGAGACGTACTAGGAGCAGAGGGAGCATCAACATGCCGGACAGTCCTCGCAGAGGTGCGGCCGCCCTTGGCGGCTTGGCGCTGATCGTCTTCGGTTTGTGGTTGCTGGTCCAGTCGACGGGCATCATCCCGGCGGTAGTGCTCGACACACTGAGCCGTTCGGTCGGGGCGCTGGCGGTGATCGGTCTTGGCGTCGCCATCCTGTGGGTCAGCCGCAGAACGACGTTCACGAAGCCGGCTGCGGGCACGCGCCTGTATCGCTCGCGCACCGACAGGTGGATCGGCGGGGTGCTCGGCGGGCTCGGCGCGTACCTCGGGATCGACCCGCTCGTGCTTCGCATAGGCACCATCCTGCTGACCGTGCTCGGCAACGGTTCGCCGATCCTCGCCTACGTCGTGATGTGGATCCTTGTGCCGGAGGAGCCCCTCGCCGCGGCCTCCCCTGTCCCGCCTCCCGCTGCGTCCCCTCCGCCCGCCCCGCCGTCGCCCCCGACCGAAGGGTCCTAGGCGCGTGGCGGACGCCACCTCTTCGCCGCTGCAGCCGGCGCCGCCCGCTTGCCCCGGCGAGATCATCGACGCCCACACGCACCTCTTCACTGTCGGCCTGCTGGAGGAGGCTCTGTCCAAGGAGCCGCCAGAGGCGATGAAGCGGTTCCGCCAAGCGCTCAAGGCTCGCAAGTGGGGCCGCTCAGGCCGCGAGCAGACACTGCCGGATCTCACACCGCAGGAGTGCGCGAAGTTCTACGTGGACCGGCTGGCCGCGGGCGGCGTGTCGCGCGCGGTCGTGATGTCCGTGATGCCCGACAGCGGCTGGACGCGGGAGTTCATCGCCGCCGCCAACGGGCACGTGCACGCTCTGTGCAACATCGATCCACGCGATCCGAAGGCGCCCGGATTGCTCGAGCGGGAGATGAAGGCGGGGTTCAAGGGCGTGAAGCTGTTGCCCGTGAACCGCTGCTACAGTCTGTCGGCGCCTGGATGCCGAGCCTTCTTCGAGAAGGCGAGCGAGCTGGGCGCCGCGATCTGCATCCACTACGGCGTGACGGTCGACCCCACGGGCGACCTGCGCTACGCGGACCCCATCGATCTCTCGCCGGTTGCGCGCGACTTCCCCGACGTGCCGTTCGTGATCGCGCACTTCGGGGCCGGCTGGCTGGACAGCGTGCTGCGGCTCGGCTACCAGTGCAAGAACGTGAGCGTGGATAGCTCAGGCACCAACAACTGGATGGACTACTACGTCCCCAAGATGACGCTCACCGAGGTGTTCGAGCGGGTGCTCACGGCCCTGGGGCCCGAGCGGGTGCTCTTCGGGACCGACGCTGGGACCACCGCGCCCTACCGCACCTGGATCAAGTACCAGCAGGTGCGAGCTCTCGAGGAGATGGGCCTCTCGGACCGCGAGCGCGATCTGATCCTCAGGGCGAACGCCGTGCGGATCTACCGCCTCGAGGGGTAGGGGCCGGACTTGGGAGCGGACGCGGCCAGTCCCGCAGGCGCGAAGCCGGCCTCCGACTACGACACCTTCGTGGACTGGCCCAAGCGCCTCGAGCGAGAAGCACCACTCTTCCGCGCCCAATTCGCCACGCACGGCGTCCGTCGCGTCGTCGACGTCGGCTGCGGGAGCGGCATGCACGCGATCATGTGGGCCAAGTGGGGTCTCGACGTCGTCGGTGTCGACCCCGACCCCTCGATGCTGGCCCAGGCCGAGATCAACCACTCGGCGGCTCTGAGCGACGTGGAAGCGGCCGGCGGCTCGGTAGTCTTCGTCGCAGCCGGCTTCGGCGGGCTCCAGCGCCTCGGCGTCGAGTGCTTCGACGCCGTGACCTGCACAGGCAACGCGCTGCCTCACGTGAAAGGCGCCGAGGGCCTTCGAGAGGCGCTGGCCGACTTCGCGGCGGCGTTGCGGCCCGGTGGCGTTCTCGTCCTGCACCTGCTCAACCACGACCGCCTCATCTCGGGGAGCATCCGATCGATAGCGCCTGTCGTCCGGGACACCGCGGATGGGACGCAAGTGTTCCTGCGGGTCATCGACTACGAGCCGGGCGCCATACTCTTCGACTTCGTCACGATGCACCGCCCAAAGGGCGCCTTGGAGAGCGGAGCCTCGTGGGAGATCGCGTCCAGAAGGTCTACCCACGCGGCTCTACCCGGATCGCTCGTGCTGCCCGCGCTCGCTGAGGCGGGTTTCGCGGACGTGGTGCGATTCGGGAGCCACGACGGCGCTGCGTTCGACGTGGACAGGGACGAGTCGGTCATCATCGTCGCCACTCGCAGATGAAGAGGCCTGGATCCGGCCCTTCTGCTACGGCCCGGGAGACAGGCAGACGCGCGACCCGAGCGTGCACAAGCGACCGCACGAGGAGTCGCACGCCGGGATCGGCGATCTGAGCCCCTCGATGCCCAGACGGCTGAGCCGCTGGTAGAGGTGGCAGAGTGGCAGGCCGGCCACGTTCTGATAGCACTCGTCGTCTTCCACCGACGCTAGGTGGTGCTCGATGTTGTAGCCGCCGGCGCACCCGAGGGCCTGACCCTGCGCGATCCAGGACGCGATGTCCTGCTCGCTGAGCTCCCGCATCGTGACGTCGGTCGTGACGGCGAAGGTCACCGGCTCGCGCTCACCCGAGGCGACGACGGCCACGCCGGTTATCACCTGATGCTTCCTGCCCGAGAGCGCCCGGAGCATCTCCGAAGCCTCCGCCTCGTCGGCGGGCTTCCCCATCACTCTGCGGTCGAGGAGGACGATCGTGTCGCACGTGACGAGAGCGCTCCCGGATGCAGCTCCGGCCAGCGCGTCGCGGGCCTTGTCGGCGGCGAGCGAGCGAGCGAGCACCGAGGGAACGAGGCGCAGCGGTGAGGTCAGGTCCTCGCACGCGTCCACCTCCGTGACGGCGAACGGAACGCCCAGCCACTGCAGCAGTCGCCTGCGGCGCGGCGACGCCGATGCGAGCGTGATCAGCGGGGTCTCCATGCGCGGATGATACAGCAGCGCGCGGCCCCGGGCCGCGGGCCGTCCGGCGTGGCCAGCGCGCGCGGCGCAGTGCATAATCAAGATCAACGACCGGTACGGAACATGGCCGGCTGCAGCGGGAGGAGCGACGGTCATGGCGGGCACCGCGGACGAGCAAGCCACGGCAGTTCCAGGCCGCGTACTGCAGTTCGTGACCCTCTTCAGGGCTGCTGCGAAGGCCGTGCGGTTCTACCCGCCCGGAAGCGGTGTCCCACGCCAAAGCGTCCAAGACGCTCTCGGTGCCCTCAACGACGCACTCGAAGACGCCGAGAGCCTTGAGTTGAGCGTGACGTCCGGCGGGCTTCTGTTCGCCGGGTCGGCCGTCTACCCGGGGTCTCGAGGTCTCAAGTCGTTCGCGCGCGAGCTCTACAACCGGAATCTCGCGTCCGTCTGTTTCGGTCGAGGCGTTACGCCTGACGAGATGATGCGTCTTCTCGAACTGATCAACACTGCTCCTGAGACGTTGGCTGCGCTCGGAGGCGCGGAGTCCGCACTCTTCGAGGCCGACGTCACGCACGTCTCGGTCACAGAAGCCGCCACTCGCATCATGGAAGCCGTGCTTCCCGGCGATCAGGGCGAGCCCACCCCGATGGACCCGGATGCTGATGCACAGATCCTGTCGGCGGAGAGTATCGAGAGTCTCCTGGGGGAGGCCGGCGCGGGACAGACTCGCGATCGTCGCGTGCTGATGCGCGTACTTCGCGACCGCCGTACGGTAGCGAGGTACCTCCGTCAAGCTCGCGAGCACGAGGTGGAAGGGGATGTCGAGAAGATCTCTCGTCGCGTGCTCGACATCGCGCGCAGTACACATGACGTCCTGCCGGCCGATCGAGGCGCAGTGCTCGACGTCGTCGCCGAGGCGATCATGGAGCTGGATCCGGAGGAGCGAGGGGACCTCTACGAGTCGTACCTGCTCGAGCAGGGCAGGCTGGACGAAGTGATCGCCGCCACCATCGAACGACTCGGCGTCGAGGAGGTGGTCGACTGCATCCTCAGCCAGATCGACGAGACTCCGGTGGCGCTCAAGGGCCTGTCGCGCGCCGTGCGCAACCTCGCGTTGATGAACGTCAGCGCGGACAGGGACACGGTGCTGGATCTTGCCGTGACGAAGATGAGAGCTCGCGGCTTCAGCGAGGTGTTCATTCGAGAACTCGGCGAGAGGGTCGCCCCACGCAAGATCACCGGTGCGGAGCAGAATCCCCGCGCCGCGGAGAGCCCGGTCGAGACCGTACTGCGGCTCGTGGACATGGCCCCTGACGCCAGCGACGTGTTCGTGTACGAGGAAGGCATCGAGCAGCTGCGGGCGGAGGTCGCGCGAGGCACGACCGATGGCGACGTGATCCTGGCACTCGTCGCGCTCGCTACCGCGGAGACGCGGGAGGAGCAGTTCCTCGAGATCATCTCGATGGTGGAGGACAGCGTGAGCGTGCTCGTTCAGGCTGACGAGACCGACGTCGCGGCCGATGTCGCCGAGTCACTGGCCGCGGGAGCGGCCAGACCCGAGATCAGCCCGGCCCGTCGCGAGCAGACGATGCGTGTAGTGCGTTCGATCGCCAGCTCCGAATCACTGGCCCACATCGTGAACGCGCTGAGGACCTGCCGCGAGGAATCCGGCGAGTACTACTCGTACCGCAGGCTGCTGGACGCGCTCGGCGAGACGGCGATCGATCCGCTTCTCGAGATGCTCGCGGACGAGCAGGATCCGGCAGCTCGGAAGACTCTGATAGACCTCCTTTCCGCGCGCGCCCTCGACCATGTCCCGAAGCTTGGAGCCCGCCTGACGGACGATCGCTGGTACCTGGTGCGCAACCTGGTCACGATCCTCGCATCGACCCGCTCTCCCATCGTTCTGCCCCTCATGGAGCGAACCCTGCGGCACGGCGATGCTCGGGTCCGCCGCGAGACCATCCGCGGTCTGTCGACCATCCGCGCCGCGACGGCGGCCTCGTTGCTGGTTGCGGCGCTGAACGATCCCGAAGCCGGCAACGTCCAGGCGACCGCTCGCTATCTTGGGCTGGTCGGGGCGATGTCGGCGGCACCGGCGCTCGAGCGGGTCGCGCTCGGCACAGGACCGGGCAATCGCGACGGCGCGGTCCGCGTTGAGGCGATCGATGCTCTAGCGAAGCTCGGCTCGCCTTCATCGATCGCCGTCCTGAGGGCGCTCTCGAGCAGGCGCGGCCTGTTCGGCACCGGGCCGTCGCGCGAAGTGCGTGAAGCCGCCCTCCGGGCGCTGCGGACACTGTCCTCTGCGCAGACGCGTGCGGCGGGGGACTCATGACGAACGACCCCGCAGACTCCACGGACCCGATCGTCCCGGACGTCGCCGCGGGCGAGTTCGAGCGCGCGCTCGCCGAAGAGGTCGCGGCGGTCTTCACGCCGCGCCAGATCGCTCGCGCTCGCGAACTGCTGGCTCGCCTCTCCGGAGCACGTCGTTCGGTGGCGTTCTATCCCGCCGGGCACGTCGTGGCCCGCGACAACTTCACGGCGCTGATGGCTGCCATCGCGCGATACCACAAGGAGGGAGTCGACGTCCCGCTGATATTCTTCGAGGACGAGGCGCTGCTGGGCGACCAGCTCCTGCCGCAGGAGAGCATGATCTTCGACCAGCTCATCCGCGATATGACCGAGTCGGGGCAGACCTCCGTGACGTTCCTGCGGGGCCTCGATGTGGACGAACTCGAGCGAGCCATTCAGGTGCTCGCAGCCGATGGCGGCGCTATCGAGCGCGCCGGCGGGTTGGAGGTCGCGGTCGCGGCGGCGTCGATCCCCCACGTCCAGATCGGCACGGTGGCCTTCGCGCGGGAGATGGGCGATTTCGTGGACTCCGGCGGACGCGACAACCGACGGGCCTACCTGCATGCCCTCGACGCCATTCGAGGGCTCGGTCGGCGGGTGGCGAACGACGAGCCCGTATCCGCCTACCACGTGCGCGACACCGCGCGCAGCATCGTAGACAACGTGCTGGGCAACAAGACGGCGATGCTCGAACTCAGCGGGCTGCGCAACTACGACGAGTACACGTTCTTCCACTCGGTGAACGTGACGATCCTCTCCGTCGCTCTAGGTTCGCTCATCTCCACGAACAGACGGTTCCTGAACTCGGTAGGCGTGGGAGCGCTCATGCACGACATCGGGAAGATGTCGGTCGATCTCGACATCATCAACAACATCGGTCCGCTGCGGATGGAGCAGAAGGAGACCATGCGTCTCCACCCCGTTCGTGGAGCGGAGATCGCCGCTACGATGCGAGGGCTGGACCGCTCGGCCATCGTCGTGATCCTCGAGCACCACATGCGCTACGATCTCGACGGCTACCCACGGCTCACGCCGCGGCGGCCGCAGCATCTGACCAGCCGGATCGTGGCGCTGGCGGACGTCTACGACGCGGTGACGTCGCGGCGCACCTACTCCGAGGCGCGACCGCAGTACGATGCGATGGAGATCCTGGCGAGGGGCGCCGGAACGGCGTTCGACCCGGTCCTTGTCCGGATGTTCGTCCAGATGATGGGCATCTATCCGCTGCGGTCGGTGGTTCGGCTGACTAGCGGTGAGGTCGCCGTCGTCATCAGCCCGAACAACGACATAGTCTCGCCGAACGTGCTCGTCATCACCGACAGCGATGGCAACTTCGTCGATCCGCTCGACGTCGATCTCTCGAACCCGGAGCAGGCGTGCGATAGGCGGATCCAGGCCTCTCTCGACGCAGGCGCCCTCAACATCGAGGTCGACGACTACCTGCTGCGCCGCTAGAGCATGCCCACCCCACGCGACCGAGGAGTCCGCCGCATGGTCACATCAGCAGACAAGAGCGCCGTCGTGTCCCTGCGCACACGCATCATCGCGGCCGCAGCTGTGGTGGTGGTGATCCTGACCGCGACCGCCGGCGCCCTGGCGACCTTCTATACCGACTACCTGTGGTTCGTCGACGTCGGTCATCCGGCAGTGTTCTGGACGCGCATCTGGAGCGAGTGGGAGGTGGGCGCTGCCTTCGCCGTGCTCACATTCGCGATCCTCTACTCGAACCTGGTCATAGCCCGCCGGCTGCGCCCGCAGGTAACGCCGGCTGCCTGGCCGGCGGGTGTCGCGCTCTCCCCCCAGCAGCAGATCGAGGAGCTGCTGGCACGGGTGCGCTCTGCGGTCGACCCGTTCGCGGGGTTGATCCTTGTGGCCGTCGCCGCTCTTCTGGCTTGGGGGATAGGGTCGTCGATGTCTGGTGGCTGGGAGACGTTTCGCCTCGCGCTGTCAGGTGTCTCGTTCGGGGTAGCGGACGCGCACTTCGGAATCGACGCCGGCTTCTTCGTCTTCATTCTGCCGGCGCTGCGCTCCATCTCCGACTGGCTCTTCGGCGTGCTGGTCCTCACGCTGGTGGTGACGGTGCTGTTGCACCTCTATGAAGGAGGGATCCGTCCGGCCGAGCGCTTGCGGGGGTTCGACCCCCACGTGAAGGCGCACGTCTCTGTGCTGCTCGGCCTGATCGTCGCCTCGAAGGCGATGGACTACTGGCTGTCGATCTACGAACTCGACTTCTCACCTCGGGGGCAGGTGCTGGGGGCGTCCTACACCGACATCCATGCCCAGTTGCCGGCCTTCGCGGTGTTGATCGCCATCGCCATCGTGGTCGGCGTCCTTCTGCTGCTCAACATCCGCTACAGGGGATGGCGGCTGCCGCTCATCGGCCTCGGCGTCTGGATCGCCGCGAGCGTCCTTATCGGCAGCATCTTCCCAGAGGTCGTCCAGCAGCTGGTGGTCGCGCCGAACGAGCTCAACTACGAGAAGCCGTACATTCAGCGCAACATGACCGCCACACGAGCCGCGTTCGACCTCACCTCGGTCGACGCGACCGGCTTCCCGGCGTCGGCCGACCTCACCTCGCAGGACATCACGGAGGCGACCTCCACGGTCAAGAACGTCCGGCTGTGGGACCCGAACGTCGTCATCGACTCCTACAAGCAACTGCAGGAGCTGCGCTTCTACTACGACTTCAACGACGTCGACATAGACCGGTACACGATCGACGGCGTCAGGCAGCAGGCGCTGATCTCGGCTCGCGAGATGAACACCACGCAGCTGAGCGACCAGTCCAGGACCTGGATCAACCGGCACCTGGTCTACACGCACGGCTACGGGGTGGTCGTCAGCCCCGTGAACAAGGTGGGCCCCGACGGCCTGCCGGAGCTGCTGGTCAAGGACCTGCCTCCCAAGACGACAACGAACCTGAAGGTGACGCGTCCCGGCATCTACTTCGGCGAGGAGACCACCGACTACTCCATCGTGGGAGGCACGCAGAAGGAGTTCGACTACCCAGTGGGCGGGGAGAACGCGGTAACGACGTACGCGGGCCCCAACGGGATTCCCGTCGGATCATTCATCGAGCGTCTCGCGTTCGCTCTGCGGACCGGCGACATCGAGATCCTCTTCTCCAGCGCGATCAACTCGAACAGCAAGGTGCTCTTCCGCCGCCTGATCGCCGAGCGCGTCAACGAGCTCGCGCCATGGCTGACTCTGGACAGCGACCCGTATCCGGTGATCACCACCGACGGCAAGCTCGTATGGATCCTCGACGGCTACACGACCTCCGAGTTCTACCCGTATTCCGAGCGCGCGCCGGGGACCGGCGTCAACTACATCCGGAACTCGGTCAAGGTGACCGTGGACGCCTACGACGGCACGACGATCCTCTACGCTTTCGACGACAAGGACCCGGTCCTGAAGGCGTATCGCACGATCTTCCCGACTCTGTTCACCGATGCGGCCAAGATGCCTGCGGACATCACCTCGCACTTGCGCTACCCAGAGGACCTCTTCCGGCTGCAGGCCGAGGTCTACAAGACCTACCACATGCTGGATCCGGTGGTCTTCTACAACAAGGAGGACCAGTGGGCGCTGCCGGGTGAGAAGACCGACAAGCCGATGGTCCCCTACTACGTGCTGATGCAACTTCCGGGCGAGTCGATGGAGAACTTCCTGCTGATGGAGCCCTTTACGCCCCGCAACAAGGACAACATGATCGGGTGGATGGCCGCCAAGTCCGACGTCGGCTCCTACGGCAAGAGAGTCGTCTACAACTTCCCGAAGCAGCGGCTCGTGCTCGGGCCGCAGCAGATCCGAGCGCGGCTGAACCAGGAACCGGACATCAGCAAGGAGCTCACGCTGCTGAACCAGCAGGGGAGCCAGGTCATCTTCGGGAACCTGCTGGTCATCCCGATCAAGGACTCCATCGTCTACATCGAGCCCCTCTACATCCAGGCATCGCAGTCGGCGATGCCCGAGCTCAAGCGCGTGATCGTGGCGTACTCGGACAAGGTCGCGATGGACGCGTCGCTGGGCGCCGCGCTCATCAAGGTGTTCGGCGCGGCGCCTCCGGGTGCCGGGGCGACCACGTCGACCACCACGCCGACGCCGGTGCCGGCAGGCGGTGGCACGGCGGGCGGCGGGAGCGCGGCGGACATCGCGCAGGCAAGGGATCTGTACGCGAAGGCGCTCGCGGCCCAGAAGGCCGGAGACTGGGCGGCCTACGGGCGCTACATCACTGAGCTCGGAGCGACGCTGCAGCGTCTGGCGTCGGAGACGACGACGCCCACGAGATGACGCGTCCGTCCGTCGTCGGAACGGGACCGATGGGATAGTCTGCCAACCGTTCGCGGTCGACTTCCAACCGGCGGGAGTTGGCATTTCGGCAACAACTGTGCTAGGGTACGACCTCGTGCGGCCCCGCAGTGGCCGCGGAAGGTGCTCCGTTGGCGTGCGGCCGCTCGATTCAACGGCAGGTCGCAGGGATCGGCGCTGGGGCACATCGCATCGGACTAGGACGTCGCTCGACGGGTTCGCACAAGCAAGAGTCGAGCAGAGCGGCGATCCAGGAGACGAGAGCATCGATCCCGGCGTCAGACAAGCGCATACTCGTGCTCTTTTCTTGGCGCACGGCGGCGGTCCGGTAACGGTCCCGAAGTGAGCCGAAGGTGCGAGGCAGCTGCTCTTCCTGCTTCCATTCTCGCGTTGCCGTCCCTTTAGGGCGACGCACGCTCCACCCCCCAAGCTGTCTTCACGCATGCTCCATGCGTGCTTCCTCGCGCCTTCTGCCGGCCGCCAGTCCTGTACCCGGCATCTGGAGGCACTTCTTGAAGGTCAACAGAGAGACCAGTTCGAATCCGATCGTGCGCGGCGTCGTCGCGCTCTCGCTCGCCTGGGTGCTCGCCCTGGGCGGGGCTGCAGTCCCGCTGGCGGCGAGCGCGGAGGCGAGTTCACCGGCAGCCGAGGCGAGTGCGCTGACGACGCAGCCCGTCGCGGCCCTGGAGACGTCTGCCGGCTTGGAGTCCAGCGGGCTTGCCACCATCGCCCCTATGCCCGCTCCGGTGACGCCGAAGGCTCCCCCGGCGAAGAAGAAGAAGCCGACGATCCGCCAGCTGATCGCTCAGGCGGGGCGCAAGGTCGGGCTCTCCACGAACGAGATCTCGGCGCTCATGTGGATCTGCAAGCGCGAGTCGGGCTTCCACCCTTCGAGCCACTCGCGCAGTGGCTACCATGGCCTCTTCCAACTGTCCAAGGGCATGGCCCACGGGCACCCGTGGCAGAACGTGGCGTGGAACACCAAGCGCGCGATCAAGTACATGCGAGGCAGGTACGGCGGAGTGCTGAGAGCCAAGGCCTTCTGGGTTGCTCACCACTGGTACTGAGTCCTCCCGCGCCGATAGCCGGCGCACGTAAGCGGCCATCCGGCCGCCTCCCCCACGACACACCCGGGGAGGCGGCCGGTGCCGTTTCGGGGTATGTTCATGCAGGCAGAACGAACGCACGGGAGATGGAAGGGGAGCAGATGAGCGACGATGTGACCCCGCCGGAAGAGGGCGAGTCGCGCGACGACTTTGTGACCCGCATCATCGACCAGCTCGTCGACCTGCTGCAGACCGCGCGCGACTGGGTGCAGCAGGAGGCTGAGGCGACGGTGCGCACTCGCATCGTTCCGCCACTCCAGAAGCTGGGCCTGGCTGTGGCCTCCGCGTTCGCCGCGGCGACGCTCCTGGTGATCGGGCTGATCTTCGTGGCCGTAGCCGCCATGGTCTATCTGTCGCAGCTGCTCGGAGTCCCGCTGGCGTTCCTGATCGTCGGCGGGATCTACCTGATCGGCGCGGCGATCTTCACGATGGTGAAGGTGAGGTCGATGCAGCGTGAGCAAGAGTAGCGAAGCCGCCGCCGTGCGGGCCGAGCCGATCACCCTCGACGACCTGCGTCACAAGGCGCTCAAGATACGCGAGGAGGTCGTCGACGAGGCGAAGGCTACGATCGCCGATCGCGGTACTCAGGTGGTCCTCATCGGCGTCGTGGCCGTCGTTGCCGTGATCTCGCTTGCCTACTTGGTGGGCATGCGCGCGGGGCGTCGCGCCGCCGAGTTCCCGCTCGACTACTAGAGCCACGTGCGAGTCGTCGCGACCGACGTCACCCCCGGGCTGCTCGAGGCGCTCGTCGTCTTCGACCCCGGCGAGCCGCTCCGCACGTCTGAGGTACCCGGGCTGGCGAGCGCGGCGCTTGCGGCGCTCCCGGGCCTGAAGGGTCACCGCTGCCGCAACAGCGCAGGCCTCGGGTTCGCGAGGGAACTCGAGGACACGGAGTTGGCGCACCTGATCGAGCACGCGACTCTGGAGATCATGGCGATGGCGGGCTCTCCAGACACGCTCCGCGGCGCGACTTCGTGGGACTTCGACGCTGACGGTCCGGGCGCGTTCCGGGTGTCGGTCGCGTGGGACAATGACCTGGTGGCGCTCGGGTCCTTGCGTATCGCGAGCGCGCTCGTGAGCGCGCTCGCGCGCGGAGAGGAGCCGCCTGACGCGGCAGCGGAGGCGCGGAGGCTGCGAGGGTTGCGCCGAAGGTAGCGGGAAGGGGAGGTGCCATGGACGCGCACGCGGACCGAAGCATCGCAAAGACCAACCGGTGGCTAGTGATCCTGGCGATCGCCGCGGTGGTCGTGCTGCTGGCCATCATGCTCGTCGTGTTGCTGGTGCTGACCGGCATCATCGCCGAGCCCGAGACCCTGATCGAGTCCGTCATCCGGACCCTTTCCGGCAGATAGGACATGTCGATGCAAGCCCCGATCGGCTGGCTGCTGGAGGCCGAACCCTTCGTCGAGTACCGGACGCGCATCGACCTGCTGGGGCAGTCCGAGTCGGATCCCGCGGTCCTACGGGCGCGTCGCTCGATGCTTGCGGACGCTCGCGTCGCGCACCTTGTGCAGGAGTTGGCCGGCTGGCCGGGGACCGTCATCTCGAGTCACAAGAGCGCTAGCCAGCCGTTCCACAAGCTGAACTTCCTCGCCGATCTGGGACTCACCGTCGACGATCCGGGCGTGGACGCGGTCGTTGCGGCGGTCATGGCTCACCGCTCGGCTGAAGGTCCGTTCCAGCTGCCCACGAACATCCCGCAGCATTTCGGCGGTTCGGGCATCGACGAGTGGGCGTGGGCCCTGTGCGACGCTCCCCTCATCGTCTACGCCCTCGCTAGGCTGGGTCTCGCGGAGGATCCGGCCGTCGGCGCCGCCATGGACCATCTGCTCGGGCTCGTGCGGGACAACGGCTGGCCGTGCGCCGTGTCGAAGGAGCTGGGCAAGTTCCGGGGGCCAGGGCGCAAAGACGATCCCTGCCCGTTCGCCAACCTCGCCATGCTCAGGGCACTAGTCCTGTTCGATGCCCTGCGCGACGGCCCGGAATGCCGCGCCGGCGCGGAGACGATCCTCTCCCTGTGGGAGGAGAGCCGCACCCGGCATCCGTACCAGTTCTACATGGGCACGGACTTCCGCAAGCTGAAGGCCCCCTTCGTCTGGTACGACATCCTCCACCTACTCGATGCGCTCACGCAGCTGCCGTGGCTCCGCGACGACGCGCGCCTGGGAAACATGGCCGACACTCTGCGGGCCAGGATGGACGACGACGGCCGCTTCACGCCCGAGTCCGTCTGGACGGCGTGGAGCGCGTGGGAGTTCGGCCAGAAGAAGGAGCCGTCCGCCTGGGTCACCCTGCTGGCGTGGCGCCTCATGACCAGGCTGGACGGACCGCTCGTCGCGTAGAGTTGACGCGTCCCCAGGTCCCACTGGACATCTCTCGCAGTGCGGTGCTACCCTTGCGTCTCGGGCCACGGTAAGGATTCCCTTATCGTGAATCTTCAGGAGGGGCACAGGGGTTTGGGACTTCGGGCCGGCACTCGGAGCAAGGGGCGCAGGATCGTTCTGTGTTGTCGCGCTGCGTTCCGGTCGTCGCAGTCCCCACCCAGCGCAAGGAAGCTAGCCGGTGTCTGCAGGGACGCCGGCTAGACGCGTGTCTTCGGGGCCTTCGGCGATCGCCGGGCCCTGGTCGAGGACTTGGAGGAACGGTCATGCGCGGGAAGCTCTGGGATCGCGTCGTTCGAGTGGTGTGCGTGATCGCCATGGTGGTGAGCTACCTGCCACTGACCGCGATGCCCGCGTACGCGGCCTCCGACTACACCGGGGGGGCCGACCAAAGCCCCGCACAGTACATCCTGAACGATCACACGGCCTACGCGGTCCACGTGACCGGGTCCGGCCTTCCGGCGAGCACCGTTCTCGGTGTCTCCATCAAGCTCTCCGACACGGGCATCAGCGGGGGGTTCGGCAACGCGCCCGGGTTCACCTGGAATGCCGATCTGTCTCGTTGGGTGCAGTCGCGTGAAGCCGCAAGCAACGACGCGACGATCGCGACCGACGGGTCCGGTGCCGCCTCGGGCTGGTACTACTTCAAGTGCGGCGACGAGGGCTTCACGGGTTTCCCCGCAGGCAACGGCCACGGCGCCAATCAGGCGTATCTCACCGTCCAGATACAGGCGCTCGGAGGGGGCAACTCGTACAACCCAACCGTGAAGCCGATCGTCACGGTCCTCGACGCGAGGACCCAGGGTGCCTGGGTGCATGACGGGGTGGCGACCGGTGCCGCCTCGGCCAAGCGTGCGGAGGCCCTCAAGTCCGATGACGCGGCCGTGTCGTACTCCCTGCAGAAGACGGAGGCCAACGCTCTCGACGACGAGACGAACGGTGTGGTCGACGACGAGGACTACGGCCCCGCCGGCGCGACCGGCGACTTCCGGTTCGGCGTGCCTGCCGGTGTGACCATGAACGTCAAGCTGAACCAGGTGGCGTGGGCACCCGGTCAAGGCGTCACTGCCGGCCCGGCCGACACCGACATCGCTCTCGGAGCGTCGGACGTGAGCGCGCCGACAGCGCCGGTGATCTGCATGCGACCCCGCGCAACGGGCCGTGAAGCTTGGACTGGAGCGCCGCGTCCGACGCGGACCTCCGGTCTGGCGGGCTACGACGTCTACCGGCTCGTCCCCGGCACGTACGGGGACCTGACCCTTCAGACGGGCGTCCCGCGCATCGTGGGGAGTACCGTCGGCGACGACCGTTCACCGATTCCGGCCTCACGAACGGGGTACTCGTACTACGTGCGCGCAAAGGACAACGCGACGAACGTGGGCGCCACGCTCGAACCAGGTGGCCGGCACGCCGGTGCTGCTCGAGACCGACCCGCCGGCCGCCGTGACCGATCTGGCCGCTACGGCCGTGACGGCAGACAGCGCGACGCTTGGCTGGACCGCTCCCGGAGACGACGGCAACGTCGGCACCGCGGCCTCGTACGACGTCAGGTACTCGACCAGTCCGATCCCCGACAACGCGGCCTTCGACGCGGCCACGCAGGCCAGCGGCGAGCCCGCTCCCAAGGTCGCCGGCAGCAGCGAGACCTTCGCTGTCACCGGACTTGTCACCGGCACTCACTACTACTTCGCCCTGAAGGCATCCGACGAGGTGGACAACGTCTCGGCGCTCTCGAACCACGCCGAGGCCACCCCGGCGGGCACCCACCGGCGCGATGTCGGTCAACGCCGACGCGGCCTTCGCGACCACGATCGCCGTGAGCGTCGACTCGAACGTTCCAGACGCGGTCAACATGCGCGTCCGTGACGCGGCCGCCGCCTGGTCGGAATGGCAGCCCTACGCGGCCGCCATGCCTCTGATCCTGACCTCCGGCGACGGGACCAAGACAGTCGAGGCCGAGTATCGCAACCTGGCGGGCACGCTGCCGCTGTCCGACACCATCGTGCTGGACGCCACGGGCCCTGACGGCTCGGTGGTCATCAACGGCGGGGATGCCCAGACCGCGCAGCGTGGCGTGACCCTCACCTGCGCCGCCAGCGACGCCAACGGGGTGCCCTCGATGCGCATCTCCGCCGACGGCGTCTTCGACACCGAGACCTGGCAGGCGTTCGCTTCGACGGTCTCCTTCACGCTCCCGTCGGGCAACGGAGCCAAGACGGTGCACGTCCAGTACAAAGACTCAGCGGGCAGCATCTCGACCTGCTCGGACACGATCATCCTGAACGCTCCGTTCTGGACTTACAGCACATCCACCGGTATGACGGGTCAGCCCTACCAGATCTCCTTCGCGGATGCGGACAACGGGTGGGCGTTCGGCGGGAACGGAAGTCTCTCGCACACCACGGACGGCGGGACGACTTGGTCTGGGCAGAACTCGACCCAGAACTCCTCGCGCGGAGGGTGGGCATTGAGCCCATCGATAGTGGTCATGTCGGGCGCCAGCCAGAACATCATCAGGTCGACCGACGGCGGAGCGACTTGGACGCAGGTGCTCACGGGTGCTGGCGCGCAGCTGAACAGCTTCTTCTTCGTCGACTCCACCAACGGCTGGGTCTGCGGCCAGAGCGGCAAGGTCTTCAAGACGATCGACGGCGGAGAGACCTGGACCGCGCTGGGCAACCCCGGGAGTGTCAGCTTGTGGAGGGTCGCCTTCCTCCCCGACGGCCAGACCGGCTGGGTCACGGGACAGAGCGGCAAGATCTACAAGACCACCGACGGCGGAGCGACTTGGAGCCCCCAGTCCTCGGGGTCGACGAACGCCCGCATAACAGGGCTTTCCATCGTCGACAGCCAGACGGTCTACGCGTGCAGTTCCCAGGGTACGGGCTCCCTCGTCTGGTGGAAGACCACCGACGGCGGGACCAACTGGATCTCGTCGGTCATCGAGGCCGGCGTGACCTACTACGACATCACGTTCCTGGACGCCAACAACGGCTGGGTCGTCGGCTACGCCCCCGGTTTCGTGGCCAGGATCTACCGCACCACCGACGGCGGGGCGAGTTGGACCACCCAGGTCTCCGAAGGAACCATGCTCTTCTGCGCGTGTGCCGTCGACGCCGACCATGTCTGGGCCGGGGCCAGCAGCAAGGTGGCCAAGTACTTCCCCGGCGACTTCACCGCGCCGTCCGCGGTGTCTAACCTGGCGCTCGCCGGATTCGGCCCCGAGAGCGTGGACCTGAACTGGACGGCGCCGGGCGACAACGTATCCACCTCGGAATACGACCTGCGCTACTCGCTCGTGCCCATCACCGACGACTTGAGCTTCGACTTGGCCACGCGAGTGGCCGGCGTACCGGCCCCTCACACGGTCGGCACCTCGGAGTCCTTCTCGTGACCGGTCTTGCCCCGGGCACCCAATACCATTTCGCGCTCAAGACATACGACTCGGTGAACAACATCTCGGCGCTGTCGAACTCCGTCGAGGCCACTCCTGGTGGCCCGCCCTTGGGCACGATGTCGGTCAATGCCGGAGCGGGCTACGTGGCGACGACTGCCGTGACCGTGGACTCGTCCGTCATGGGGGCGCTCGACATGCGCGTGCGCGACGCTGCCGGGTCTTGGTCGGGCTGGCAGCCCTACGCCGCGACCGCGCCGCTGACGCTCACCACGGGCGACGGACTCAAGACCGTCGAGGCCGAGTATCGGGACGGTGACGCGACCACGCTGCTGTCCGACACGATCACCCTGATGACGGGTTCTCCTTCCGGCACGCTCTCGATCAACGGGGGAGCATCCTTCGCCTCGACGACCGGCGTCACCGTCTACTCGGAAGTGACCGGGGCCACGGAGATGCGCTTGCGCGACGCGGTTGGCACGTGGTCGGCTTGGCAGCCCTACGCGGCTACGGTGGCGCTGTCTCTCACTTCGGGCGACGGCGTCAAGACGGTCGAGGGCGAATACCGCAACGAGGCCGGTACCGTCGGGACGGCTTCCGACACGATCGAACTGGACACCGCCGGGCCCACTGGCACCGTCTTGATCAACGGCGGCGCCGCGGCGACCAAGAGCACGGAAGTCCTGCTCACTCTGACGGCCTCCGATCCTTCCGGCGTCACTCTCATGCGCGTGTCTGCCGACGGCGTGTTCGACACGGAGTTCTGGGAGCCGTTCTCCACTCTGCGCGTCCTGACGCTTGCCGCTGGGGCAGACGGTCCGCGGTTCGCCTACGCGCAGTTCCAGGACGGGCTCGGCCACGTGTCGACCTGCTTCGATGGGATCACTCTCGACACCGCCGGACCGACCACGTCCGATGACGCGCCCGCCGATTGGGCGAGTGCCCCGGTCAGCGTCGAGCTCTCCGCGGAAGACATCGCCGGCGTGGGATCGCTCAACTACAGCATCAACGGCGCGTCCGGTATGCGCGTGAGCGGCGCCGCTGCCTCCATCGCAGCCGGCTACGACGGCGCGATCGGTGTGCAGAGTGACGGGACCGTCGTCTCGAACAACGGAGGCACAACCGGCTGGGACAGCATCGTGTCCGTATCCGCGGCCGGCGACTTCACCGTCGGCCTCAAGAGCGACGGGACTGTCGTGGCCACCGGGGACAACAGCCAGGGCGAGGGCAACGTGTCGGGCTGGAGCGGCATCACGGCCGTGTCCGCCGGCACCGACCCCATGGTCCTATTCGACCCCAGCAGCTTCACCGTCGGCCTCAAGAGCGACGGGACCGTCGTGGCGACAGGCTCCAACAGCCACGGCCAGTGCGATGTCTCGGGCTGGACCGGCATCAAGGCCGTTTCGGCCGGCGGGCACACGACCCTCGGTCTCAAGCGCGATGGGACCGTAGTCGGCACTCCGCACCTGGGTGACAACGACGATTGGGTTACCAGCGAGGTCGCGAGCTGGCACGACGTCGTCGCAATCGACAGCGGCTACAGGCACGCCGTCGGCCTCAAGAGCGACGGCACCGTCGTGACGGCCGGAGACCGGGGCATGGGCCCGAACAGCGGCGTCTCCGGCTGGACTGGCATCACCGCCATCGCCGCCGGCGGCTTCCACACGGTCGGCCTCAAGAGTGACGGGACCGTCGTAGTGGCCGGCTCGACGAACGGCTCCACCCAGTGTGACGTCTCAAGCTGGCACGACATCGTCGCGATCGCCGCCGGCGGCATGGCCGTCTATGGCCTCAAGAGTGACGGGACTGTCGTAGTAACCCCCGGCGAGGTCGGCGGCGTTACCATCGGTGACGTGTCCGGTTGGAGCCTTCGCACCGGCGCAGCGTCACTGCGAGTCAACGTCCCGGTGGGCGAGGGCACCACTACGATCACCTACTCCGCTGTCGACGACCTCGGCAACGCGAGTGCCACGCAGACCGCCACGGCGCGCATCGACCATAACCCGCCAGTCTCGTCGACCGACGCGGTTCCGACCTACGACACCACGGCCACGATCAACATCTCAGCCGAGGACGCGTGCTCGGCAGTAGCGTCCACCAGCTTCCGGATCGACGACGACGAGTGGGCGGCAGGCTCGGTCGCCACGACCACGGCGATCGGCTCTCACACCCTTGAGTTCCTGTCCGTGGACCTCGCGGGCAACCGGGAGACGACGCAGTCCGTTCCCTTCGCGGTGCTGCCAGCGGATCACGGGACCATGTCGATCAACGGCGGCGCCGAGCGCACGAACTCGCCCGCCGTGAGCATCGGCTCATCCGTAGCGGCGGCTGTGCAGATGCGCGCGCGAAACGCTGGCGGAACCTGGGGCGAGTGGACGGCCTACGCCGAAACCGCGGCGTTCACGCTGGATGCGGGAGATGGCACGAAGACCGTCGAAGTCGAGTACAGGAACGCCGGTGGCGACGCGTGGCCGCTCACCGACTCCATCACACTGGATACGACGGGGCCGACAGGGACCATCGCGATCAACGGTCGCGACGTCGCGACGGCCGACCCGAACATCCTGCTCACGCTTTCCGCTTCCGATCCTGCCGGCGCGACACAGATGCGCCTCTCGGACGACGGCGTCTTCGACACCGAGGCTTGGGAGCTGGTTGCCGGCACGCATGCTTGGACGCTGCTCGGTGCCGACGGCAACAAGTGGGTCTACGTGCAGTACCAAGACTCGCTGGGCAATGCCTCCATCTCCTACATCGACATGATCGCGCTGGACCGCGGCGCGCCCGACTTCTCTGACGATGCGCCTTCCGGGTGGGTGAACCACTCGGTGGGAATCGGGATCTCCGCTACGGACACTCTCTCGGGCGTCGGGTATCTGGACTACAGCATCGACGGCGTGCCCGCATCGCTGGCCGGAGGTGCTAGGGCCTACATAGCCGCCGGCGTCGCGCATACCGTCGGCCTCACGCCGCATGGGACTGTCGTGG
Organism: uncultured Coriobacteriia bacterium; assembly: GCA_963726435.1. Lineage (GTDB taxonomy): Bacteria > Actinomycetota > Coriobacteriia > Anaerosomatales > PALSA-660 > PALSA-660. The sequence goes on along the minus strand of CAVSCJ010000004.1, from coordinate 131,186 downwards.
CCCTCGACATGAACGGCGACAATGCGAGCGGCGTTGGCGACTGGACCGGCATCACTGCTGTGGGAGCGGGCTGGGGCCACACCGTCGGCCTCAAGAGCGACGGCACCGTCGTCGCCGTCGGCGATGACCAGTGGTGGCAGGTCAGCCATGTCGCCACGTGGACCGACGTCGTCGCCATCTCGGTCGCCCAGAACCACTCGGTCGGCCTCATGCGCGACGGAACCGTCATGGACACCTACGGCTACATGCCCCCCGCCTATGCGAACTACAAGGTCGACACCTCCGGCTGGAACGACATAATCGCCATCTCGGCCGGCGGCAACTACGACCTCGGCCTCAAGCGCGACGGCACGGTCGTGGCCGCCGGTAATGGGTTTGGCGGCTCCCACAACGTGTCGGGCTGGCATGACATCGTCGCCATCGCCGCCCCAGGGCCAGGCGCCTTCGGCCTCAAGAGCGACGGGACCGTCGTGACCGACAGCGGCTACGACGTATCGGGCTGGCACGATATCGTGGCGATCTTCGGAGATGGAGAGAGCGCCGCTCTGTACGGCCTCAAGAGCGACGGGACCGTCGTGGCGGTCGGCTCCAACAGCCACGGTCAGTGTGACGTCTCGGGCTGGACCGACATCGTCGCCGTGTCGGGCGGCACATACAACGCAGTCGGCATCAAGCGCGACGGGAGTTGCGTGGGGGCCGGCATGGGCGTCGACCCCAGCGACCACTGGGGACAGTCCGCCGTGGGCGACTGGACGCTGAAGTCCTCCGCATCTTCGATGCACTACAACATCCCGCTAGCGGCCGAGGGTGCCCATACGGTCACCTACTCGGTGGTCGACATGGTCGGCAACCGCTCGGCCACGCAGACCGTTTCCCTCGGCATCGACCGGAACCCGCCGTTCTCTTCGAGCGACGCTGTGGCCTCCTACGTGGGCACGGCCACCATCCATATCTCGGCCGAGGACACCTGCTCCGCGGTCGGGTCGGTCCGGTTCCGCCTCGACGGCGGAGAGTGGACTTCCGGGAGCACCGCTTCGACCTCCACGCCGGGCGTGCACGTGCTCGAGTGGGCCGTCGAAGACCTCGCCGGCAACCGTGAAGCCAACCATGGGCTCGTGTTCACGGTCGATTCTGCGGTCGTAGAGGTGGATCCGGCGGGGCCCGTCGGGACCATCTCGATCGATGGCGGGGCCTTCGAGACCTACTCCAGGGCGGTGACGCTCGATCTCGCAGCTACCGATCCGAGCGGTGTCGCGGCGATGCGGATCTCCAACGACGGCGTGTTCGACACCGAGCCTTGGGAAGCGTTCTCGGCCACGAGGGACTGGACGCTGACGGCAGGCGCGGCGACACAAGACGGTGAGCGTCCAGTACCTGGACGGCGCAGGCAACCTCTCCTCCTTCTCCGACGTGGTCATGTTCAACACGAACGGCTGGACGCCGCAGCCCTCCGGCGTGACGGGCGATCTGAAGTCTGTGTCGGACGTCGACGCGAGCCGCGCGTGGGCGGTCGGGACTGGCGGGACGATCATCTACACGACCGACGCCGGCCTCACTTGGACGCCGTCAGATCCTCCCACACCTCGAACGACCTCAATTCGGTCTTCTTCAAGAACGCCACCACGGGCTGGGCGGCAGGAGCCAACGGGACCATCCTTGGGACCACCGACGGTGGGACGACGTGGGTCGCCCAGAGCTCCGGTACCTCCAACGACCTCAACGGTCTCTGCTTCACGGACACGACCACCGGCTGGGCGGTCGGTGACGCCGGCACGGTCCTGAAGACCACTGACGGCGGCGCCAATTGGGCCCTCCAGACGATCAACTGGATCGGCATCCCCAGCAGTCCCTACACGGCCGGGACCGGCACGACCGCCGACCTCTACAGCATCCAGTTCGATACCACCTACCCCGGCTACGGCGCCATGGTTGGCAGCGGGGGCACGTTCTTCGAGATACGGCCGGATCTGTACACCCTGCGTGGCCAGTCGCAGGCAGGAAGCGACCTCAGGTCCGTCTGGTGCCTCCCGACGTTCCCCGATTTCGCCAGCTTCAACGACCCCAACGAGATCTGGACGGTCGGTACCGCCGGCACGGTCAGGCACGTCCGCGTTCCCTGGGATCTTTGGCGACGGCGGCGCCACCCTCGGTACCGGCACGCTGACGTCCGTGTGCTTCTCCGACTTCAACGACGGCTGGGTGACGCAAGACGACGGTGCGACCGGTGGGATGTGGCACGCAAACGACTGGACGCACTTCGACACTCCCCATCCCATGAACGGCGTGTCGCTGGCTGGTGCCGATGCGGGCTTCGCGGTCGGCGACGATGGCGCGATCCTGCGCCTCGGGAACGCGCTCGACCAGACCGCCCGACCGGCAGCATCTCGATAGACGGTGGAGCCTCCGAGACCAGCCACACTGCAGCGTCGCTCGCGCTCTCCGCAAACGATGCCAACGGCGTCACATCGATGCGCCTCTCCACGGACGGCGTCTTCGACACCGAAGCCTGGGAGCCGTATGCCACTTCGGGCACGGCGACCCTTCCCGGCGGAGATGGTGAGAAGGCCGTCTACGTGCAGTTCCAGGACTCGCAAGGCAACATCTCGACGTTCTTCGACACGATCGCCTTCGATGCTCCTCCTGTCGGCACCATGTCGCTCAACGCCGGCGCCTCCTACACCACGACCCGCGCGGTCACGGTCGACTCTGCCGTGTCCGGCGCGGTCGAGATGCGCAAGCGCAACACCGACGGCGGCGGCAACTGGGGCGACTGGACGGCGTACTCTGCGTCCGTGTCGCACACGATCCAGCAAGGTGACGGCCTCAAGACCGTCGAAGTGCAGTACCGCGACTCCGCGGGCAACGTGCTGGATCCTCACCGACACGATCACGCTCGACACCGCCGCTCCGACGGGCACCATGTCGCTCAACGTCGGAGCTTCCTACACCACGACCCGCGCGGTCACGATCGACTCTTCGGTGACCGGTGCGACCGAGATGCGCAAGCGCAACACCGACGGCGGCGGCAACTGGGGCGACTGGGCGGCGTATGCGGCCTCGATAGCCCACAGCACCCAGCAGGGCGACGGCCTCAAGCACGTCGACGTCGAGTACCGCGACGCGGCCGGCAACGTCCTTTCCCTGGCCGACACGATCACGGTCGACTCCGGAAGCCCGTCACGACGATCGACGGCCTTCCTGAGCGGTCGCGTCTCCGCCGGATCCGTGACCTTCTCCCTGTCCGCAATCGACTCGGTCTCCGGGGTTGCGGCCGGTGGGGTCAAGTCACGTGCTCGACCGCCAGACGACCACGCAGACCTACGGCACGCCGGATGGCTCTGGGCCGGGCTCCCACACGGTCCTCGTACTTCGACGGACAACGCCGGGAACCGGGAGTCGCTGCAGACCGTCAACCTTCACCATCTCCGCAGGCGCTCCAGTAACCACCATCTCCGGCGTTCCGTCGGGCTGGACCACCGCGCCGGTGACCTTCTCGCTGACGCCAGCCGGTGACGGCGGGACCATCACTTCCCACTACACCCTCAACGGCGGCGCGGCGAGCACCTACAGCGGGCCTGTCACAGTCGACGCAGAGGGGACGACGACGGTCAGCTACTGGTCCGTCGACGCCCTCAGCCAGGCTGAGTCACCCAAGTCGGCCACGATCAGGATCGACTCGACCGAACCGCACACGACCTCGAATGCGAAGACCCTCTACTACAGCAGCGGGACCGTCACTCTGAGCGGCACCGACGCTGCCGGCGGCTCGGGCTTCTCGCACACCCACTACCGGTTCCACGGCGGTGCGACCATGACCGGTACCTCGGTCAAGGTCACCTCCACCGGCAACTACGTGCTCGAGTACTGGTCGGAAGACAACGCCGGCAACGTGGAGTCGTTCCACACGGCGAACTTCAGCGTGCGTGTCAAGACGGCCGTCTCGATCACCTCCAACCACACATCGGTCGTCAGCAGGCACCCGGTCGTCTTCACGGGTCACGTATCCACGAGCCTGCCGCGCAACAACCGTGTGGAGGTCTGGGTCAAGAAGCCGGGCTCGAGCAAGTGGGTCAAGCTCTCCACACGTCTCAGCACGAGCACGCATCACTGGTCCTACACCTTCAAGACGACGATCAGGGGCACGTGGTACTTCCAGGCTCGGTTCGCCGGGACGAGCAAGTATGCTCCCTCGACCTCGACGCTCCGAAGGGTCAGGGTCAGGTAGACCGCGCTGGATCCCGGTGTCTGCCGGGACACCGGACGAAAGCAGAGCCCCGGCACCGATCCCGGTGCCGGGGCTCTGCGGCGCTCCTACAGCGCGACGCTCTGCTCGCAGCCGGTGTCTCTCGTGGCGTAGCCGGGCAGCGCGCCGACCTTGCGTTTGAACCCCGACTTGGTGAGCAGGTCTATGACGTGCGCGATCGACGGCTCGTCGATCCGGTCGGTCGGCATGATGAGGTCGAAGCGCTCCTCGAACAGGGGCATGAAGTGCAGGCCGTACTCCTCCGCGACCGCACGGATGGCCACGGTGACGTCGGCCTTGCCGCCGGACACTGCCATGACAGCGTCGGAGTGCGTCTTCGCGACGATGCTCGCCCGGTCCATCACCTCGACGGGGTCTGCGCCCGCCTCCCGCAGCTTCCTCTCGAGCCAGACGGCGGTCCCCGAGCCAGGGTTGCGCGCGGCCAAGCGGATCCCGGGCCTGGCGATGTCGGCGACAGTCGTGAGCTTCAGCGGGTTGCCGACGGCTGTGACGAGGCCCTGTTCGCGGTGGGCGAGCGTCACCATGGTCATCGCCTTGTCGGGGAACAGGTGGCGCACGTACTCGGCGTTGTAGGTGCCGTCCTCGCCGAGCAGATGCGAGCCGGCCATGTCGGCCAGACCTTGGCGCAGGGCGATGAGCCCGTCGAGGCTTCCGAGCGCAACGGAGGTCATGCCCGGCGCCTTGTCCTCCTGCGTCAGCTTGCTCAGGGCCAGGTCGTCGCTTCCCAACACCACGACAGGGCAAGGCACGCCCGTGTCGGCGGTGACGAGCACGTGCGCGGCGAACGCATCGGCCGTGGCCCGATACCACTTCTCTGTGTAGTTCGCGACCTTGCGCTCCTCGACCAGCTCGACCAGGCCGACGCGCAGGAGGCGCAGCAGGTGATGGCGGATCCACGCGGGGTGCTTGCCGAGGGCAGCGGCGACGTCGACCTGCCGAGCGGCCTTGGCCATGAGCACGCGCAGGATCATCAGCCGCCGCGGGTCGGCCATCGCTTCGAGTTGCTCGTCCAGCCCCACGCGGGCCAGTGTGCTCATGTCTCCCCCTACCGGCACGGGCCGGATCGCCCGAACCGCCGGCCTGCGTCTGGCGGTGCGACAAGAGTATGGCTTTGGCGCCCGCGGGGCGGAAGTGGCGGCCGCTCGGGCGGGTCCGACTTGACCCGCGTCCCGCCTGCGGTGTACGGTACGCCGCAACCCGTCGGGCCCAGGTCCGCGGCGTTCACATCGACACCATGGACGTGAGGGAAGAGGGCTCATCCAGGCCCAGCCACCCCTCCGATGTCCCCGGCCAGGTCGCGCGACGCGACGGAAGCCGGTCGGTCACCCGGACCGTTATCGAACCGGGGTCAGAGGCCTTTCCGGCGCCGCGTGCTCCGGAAGGTGAAGACAGGTGGTACCGCGAGAGACGACCCTCGCCCTGTTGAATGGGGGGTCGTCTTGTTGTTTCCGGGGAGGTCCCGGAAGCGGGGATGCGGGAGGCGGGTGAGCGAGATGGGCACTGCGCGCGTGGTCTTCGACCGTTGGGATACGAGGTACGCCGCCGCGATGGCCGACGTGCGCTCGTCCGCGGTACGCGACCTGTTCGCCGCCGCGTCGCGTCCCGACGTGATCTCGCTCTCCGGCGGCATGCCCGACGTCCGCCGAGTTCCCCACGCGCTCGTCGAGAAGGCGCTCCGCGACGCGCTGCGCCACGACGGCGCGTCCGCTCTGCAGTACGGGTCGAGCGAGGGACGCCGCGCCCTGCGCTCGATCATCGTCGGTCTGATGGGCGAGACGGGAGTCCGCCTCTCCGAAGACGACCTGATCGTCACCTCGGGCGCCCAGCAGGGCCTCGACCTGCTCGCCAAGATCTTCATCGACCCGGGCGACACGGTCATCTGCGAGGGTCCGACCTACGTTGGCGCCCTGCAGGCGTTCAGCGTCTACCGCCCGCACGTGGAGTGCATCGAGACCGACGAGCACGGGATGCGGGTCGACCTGCTCGAGGAGGCGCTGAAGCGCCTCGGGCCCCGCGGCGCGAAGTTCATCTACACGATCCCGAACTTCCAGAACCCGGCGGGCGTCACGCTCTCTCCGGAGCGCCGCCGCCGGCTGCTCGAACTGGCGCGCGAGTACGACATTCCGGTCGTCGAGGATGACCCCTACGGCCGCCTGCGCTACGAGGGCGGGCACGTCATGCCGCTCCGGGCGCTCGACCCCGACGTCATCTACCTGGGGACCTTCAGCAAGATCTTCGCGCCCGGGCTCCGGCTGGGCTGGCTCGCCGCACCGCGCCCGATACTGGCCAAGGTGCTTCTCGCCAAGCAGGGCGCCGACCTCTGCGGCTCGGCCTTCGCCCAGTCGGTCGCGGAGCACTACATGACGGGAACGGCGTGGCGCAGGGTGCTGGCGGACCTCACGCATACCTACGGTGAGCGTCGAGACGCGATGTTGGACGCGCTCGCGGAGCACCTGCCCGAGGACGTGACGTGGACTCACCCGGAGGGCGGGTTCTTCGTGTGGGTCACTCTGCCGGCGCATCTCGACACGAAGCCTCTGCTCGCGGAGGCGGTGGAGCACGGCGTCACCTTCGTGCCCGGCAGCGACTTCTACCCGGCCGGCCGCGGCTCGAACTGCATGCGCCTCGCCTTCTGCTACGAGGAACCCGAGCAGATCGCCGAAGGGGTGCGCAGGATCGCGGAGGTGCTCGAGGACAAGCTCGCCTTGTACCGGGCGTTCGTCGAGGCGGGGGCGATGCCCGCTGCCGCGGTCACGCAGCTACAGGAGGTCTGAAGCAGATGAACGAGAAGATCGCGGTGCTCATGGGCGGGCGCTCGCTTGAGCGAGAGGTGTCGCTTCGCAGCGGAGAGCGCGTCGTGGGCGCGCTCGAGCAGCTCGGCTATCGCCCGCTCGCGCTCGATGTGACGCCCGAGCTGGTGGACACGCTGCGCCGCGAGCGCCCGGACGCCGTCTACATCGCGCTGCACGGCAAGTTCGGAGAGGACGGCACCGTGCAGGAGGCTCTGGAGTTCCTCGGGATCCCGTACACGGGCCCCGGTGTGATGGCCAGCGCTCTAGCGTGGGACAAGAGCCTCTCGAAGCGCCTATTCGCGGAGTCGGGAGTGCCGACACCGGCGTGGGTCACCTTCACCTCCGACGCGTTCAAGCAGATGGGCGCTGCCAGCGCGCTCGACCTGGTGCCGGAGACGGTCGGAGGCTTCCCAGTCGTCGTGAAGCCGACGAAGCAGGGCTCCGCTCTCGGCTTGGCCAAGGTCGAGAGCGCAGAGGCGCTTCCCGAGGCGCTGCTGTCCGCGCTCTCCTTCGGCGACGCCGCGATCGTCGAGAAGTGGGTCGAGGGGACGGAGCTCGCCGTCGCGGTGCTCGACGGTCCCGACGGCCCGGAGGTGCTCCCTGCGGTCGAGATGGTCGCCAAGTCGGGTCTGTTCGACTTCACCGCCATGTACACGCGTGGCGAGACCGAGTACTACTGCCCCGCGCGACTCGCGCCCGAGGTGACCGCGGAGGTGGCTCGTCTCGCCAGCGAGTGCCACAGGCTGCTCGGGTGCCGGGACGTCAGCCGCGCGGACATGGTGGTCGATCCGGAGGGCCGTCCGTGGGTGCTGGAGGTCAACACGAGCCCCGGGATGACCGAGACCTCGCTGCTGCCGATGGCGGCCGAGGCGGCGGATCTCCAGTTCCACGATCTGGTCGACAGATTGGCCCTCTCCGCGCTCACACGCCGTATGTAGGGGTACAGTTATCCATGCACGCTCGGCGGGCTCCGAAGCCCGCCCACCGCATAGAGGTCTGATCGGCGACGGAGGTGTTCGGTATGTATGAGAGGCGTTGTGGCAGCACTTTCGGCGCGTTCCTGCTCGGCGGTCTGATCGGAGCCGTTCTCGGGCTGCTCTTCGCGCCGAGATCCGGCAAGGAGACCCGCGAGATCCTCGTCGAGAAGGGCCAGGAGTACATGGGCGAGGGCAAGGAGATGTACGAGGAGGGGCGGGAGAGGCTGGTCGAGGCGTACTCGTCGGCCAAGGGCACCGTCGCCGAGAAGGCGGAGGAGTACAGAGGCCGCGTTGGCGAGGTCGCCGAGGTCGTCAAGGGCAAGATCGACGAGGGCTCGCAGGCCGTGCGCGCGAAGGTGACCGAGCTCGGCAAGGAGGCCAGTGCCGGCATCAAGAGCGGGGCCGAGGCCGCCAAGGGCGCCGTGGATGTCACGGGCGAGAAGGCCAAGGGAGCACTGGAGTTCGTCGCCGAGAAGACCGCCGAGCCGCCTGCGGCTGACGCGGAAGGCGCAGCTGGCGCGTAGGTCCGCGCGGGACGACGTTTCTGACACCGCAGGGCCGGACGCCGTGATCAAAGGCGGCCGGCCCTGCTGCTTGCGCTAACATCGAGTCATCATGGTATCAACGAGTGCCATAGAGGGGCATCGCGCTGACAGGGGCCGGAGGCGATGTCCTCGGGACCATCACCAACGTGCTGTTCCACCCCACTGAGGGCCGCGCGATCGGTGTCGCCGTGCGTCCGCCGAACGCCATGGTCTTGATCGAGCGGCCGGGCACCTACCTGCCGCTCTCGGACTTGGCGTTCGGGCCGGGGGGCGCAAGTACCGGGCTCGGCAAGCTTCTGTCGGGGGAGAGGGCCGCCGCTGCGCTCGGCTACGACCCGGACACGACCGTGATCTGGAGCGCGATGCCGGTGGCCGACCCGGCGGGCACCGTGATCGGCATCGTGAGCGACGTGGAGTTCGACGAGACGAGCGGGGTCGTGGAGAGCGTCCACGTAGGCGGCGGGGCGATCGCGGACCTGGCCCACGGTCGCTACGTGGTGCCCGGCGACGTGGTGGAGGGCTATCGGGACGGTGCGGTCCGCATCACGGTTCAGGTGGCGGGCCTCGACGGATCCGGAGGACTCGCGAAGTCCGCGGCGGGCGCCGCGGTGGCGACCGGGCAGGCGCTGCACGCCGCGGGCGAAGCCATCGTCGGGGCCAGTGGCGCGACCGGTCGTGCGATCAAGGCCGTGACCGACTCGGAGATCGCCAAGAGCGCGGCGGATCGGGCGAAGCGCACGTGGCGCGAGTCTGCGAGGGCGTTCCGAGAGGGCATGAAGGGCGACAAGTGACTCGCTGCGAGACGGTGATCTGACGGTGGCCAGGCGTCTGAGGGCCCTGACCGTCGACAGGGTCGGAGATCTTCCGGAGCCCTGTTGCTCGTGCGCCTTGTGGGAGACCGCTGGTCCGGGCGCGCTCTCATGCTCGCCGGCGTACGATCGCGAGGCCCTCGAGACCTGGATCGCCGATGTACGAGGTCAGTGGGGCGACCCGGGTCTCATAATGTACGACGGTGACGAGCGGCTCGGCTTCGTGAAGTACGCGCCGGCCCGCTTCTTCCCTCGGGCCTTCAAGATGCCCTCGGGGCCGCCCGACGATGGTGCGGTACTGCTCGCTTGTCTGCACGTGATCCCCGACGTCCGTGACGCGGGTCTCGGGAAGGTGCTGCTCCAAGCGGCCCTGCGCGACCTCGTCTCTCGCAAGGAGAAGGTGCTCGAAGCGTATGCGGCGACGGGCGCGGCGGACCGCGACCGCTCCCCCCTCATGAGCGTCGAGTTCCTGCTGCGTCAGGGGTTCAAGGTGGCTCGACCGCATCCTCTGTACCCGCTGATGCGGCTCGAGTTGAAGTCCCTCGTGAGCTGGGCGGAGAACCTCGACGCCGTCCTCGACGCCATACAGCTGCCGCGCCGCCTGGGCGAGCGCGTCCCGGCCCCGCTCGCGAACGCGACGGGACTCACGGGGCGGTTCGACGTGACCGACCGGGTGCCGGGGGGCCCTCGCAAGGCGGGTTCGCTCGAGCGCGTGCGTGCCTTCCTGTCGGCGAGGGGCTTGGAGGACGGGCTGCTGGCGTTCGACGACCGCTCCACCAAGACGTGCGAGCTGGCCGCCGAGGCCGTCGGCTGCGAGGTCGGGCAGATCGTGAAGTCGCTCGTCTTCGTCGCCGACTCCCGCCCGGTGGTCGCGCTCGTCGCGGGCGACCGCCGCGGCGACGCCGCTGCGATAGGAGCGCTCATGGGCGCGTCCGCGGTGCATTTCGCCGACGCCGAGACCGTACGCTCCTCCACCGGCTACGCGATCGGGGGGGTGTCGCCCTACGACCTGCCCGAGGGTCTCACGGTGTTGGTGGACGACTCGCTGGAGCGCTTCGAGACCGTCTACACCGCCGCTGGCACGCCGGCGTCGATGGTGCGGATCGCGCGAGACGCCCTGTGCGCCCTGGTGGGCGGGCAAGTGGCACGGATCTCGCGTCAGGGCGCTTCATGACCCGCAACTTCCCCCTTGTGAGAGCCTCGATCGTTCTCTCGGTCACTGCCTTCCTGGTCTTCGGCCCGGTCATGCCCACCATCGATGGCTACGCGCGCTGGGTCGCGCGAGGGACCACGGTGGGCGACCTTGTCGCGCGCGGCGACACACGTTCCTTCCCAGGGGACCTGTACGACGTGCGCGGAGGGCTGATCATGCCCCGCGCAGGCGGCGACCAGGTCGTGGAGGTCGACGGCAGAGCGGCGCCGCCCGACACCGTCGTGGGGTATGGCTCGGTCGTGGTGAGCAGCCGGGGACCGGACACCGTGGAGTCCACGGAGGAGGTCACGATCGAGACCACGCCGCCCGTGATCTACAGAGGTCGCGGGCCCGTCGAGACCATCGAACTGCGCGCGCAGCCGGGGTTGGCGCGAGTGGTGCGCGGAACGGTCTCCGGCATCGAGCTCGAGCGGCGGGTGATCCTCCGTGCCGGCCCCATGACCGTACGACGGGAGCCGGCGTGGACGGAGCCCAAACGGGTGGCGCTCACCTTCGACGACGGGCCCCGACCCGGCCAGACGGAGCTGTTCCTCGCCGCGCTGAAGGACGCCGGCGCTCGGGGCAGCTTCTTCATGGTCGGCTACCTGGTCAGGCGATACCCTGGTCTCGCGCGGTCCGTCGCGAACGCCGGCATGGAGATAGGGGCGCACTCGCAATCCCACAAGCTGCTCGGACACGCGAGCAAGGCCAGGATCCGCTCGGAGATCTCGAAGGGGATCGCCAGCGTCCAGAAGGTGACCGGAAGGCGACCGGTGTTCTACCGGCCCGCAGGCGGTTCGGTCAACAGGTTCGTGTACAAGGAGGCCAAGCGCCTGAAGGTGCGCCTCGTCATGTGGACCATCGACCCGAAGGACTGGAAGAAGCCAGGCGCCGACGCTATTGCCCGGCGCATCCTCGACCGGGTCCGCCCCGGCTCGGTAGTGCTCATGCACGATGGCGGAGGAGACCGCAGCCAGACGCTCAAGGCGCTGAAGGTCGTGCTGACCGGGCTGGCGGCCCGGGGGTACGAGACGGTGACCCTGAGCGAACTCTACGCGAAGCCCTAGAGCCCGCGGGCGGTCTCTCTACGCCGCGCCGCGTCGCAAGACACGCCTCGGCGTGACCACGGCGTCGAGGATGACGTCGTGCTCCTCTCTCGGCACCGTCTTCACGACTTGCTCGTCGAACGCGAGCCCGATCTTGGCCACCTGGGGGGGCAAGGAGGCCAGCAGGCGGTCGTAGAAGCCGCCTCCCATCCCGAGCCGGTGGCAGTGCTCGTCGAACGCCACGCCGGGGACCAGCACCAAGTCGATCGCATCCACGGCCGCCTGCGCCATGGCTTCCGTCGGTTCGAGCAGCCCGCAGTAGCCGGGCTGCAGGTCGTCGAGCTCCGACCAGTGAAGCGCGAGCGCCTGTGGGCCGCATACGCGTGGGAAGGCCACCGGCACGCCGGACTCCCGCAGCAGCCGCACGAGCACGGACGGGTCGATCTCCTCGGGGGAGGCGCAGTAGGCGAGCACCCCGCGTGGAGTGACCCCCTCCAGGTACAGCAGCGCGCCGGCGGCGACGCGGACCGCCGCCTCGCGGCGCTTGTCCTCCGTTATCGCCGCACGCGCCGCACGGACCCTCGCCCGGAGCCCGGTCTTGTCGGACGCGTCCTCTGTCATCGAGACCCTCTCACCCTCCGAACAGGCGCGGGAGAGCATGGCTGTGACCATGATCGCCGAGCCCAGGCCGCCGAAGCCGACGCACGCCCAGGCGAGCACGTTGTACCGCTTCGAGTTGACGGCGTCGCCGAGCAGCTTGCGCTCGTTGACGAGCCGGAGGGCGAAGAACGCGGTGACCGGCATCAGCACGCCGTTCATGACCTGGGAGCCGAAGATGACCGGTATGAGCGGGACGTTCGGTATCAGGATGATGGCCGCCGCCAGGACGATCATGCCCGTGTAGATGGCGTGGAACCCCGGCGCCTCTTTGCGGCTCTTGCTGACGCCGCCCTCCCAGCCGAATCCCTCGGCGACCGTGTAGGCCGTCGACAGCGGCAGGATCGAGGCCGCGAACAGGGAAGCGTTCGCGAGCCCGATGGCGAACAGTGTCGAAGCGTACGGTCCCGCGAGCGGCCTTAGGGCCTGGGCTGCCTGCTCGGCGAACTGGATCGTGATGCCGGCGGGGTGCAGCGTCGCCGCGCACGCAAGGGTGATGAAGATGGCGACCACGACCGCCAGCACGCAGCCGACGATCGTGTCGAGACGGGCCAGCTTGTAGTCGCGCGGTTTGATCCCCTTCTCCACTATCGAGGACTGCTGGTAGAACTGCATCCACGGGGCGATGGTCGTCCCTATGACGCCGACGAGAGTGATCCAGTATGCCGTCGGCTGGCCCGCCAAGGGCGGCAAGACGACCTCTCGCAGTGCCTGGCCCCAGTTCGGCCCGGCTATCCATCCCGAGATGATGTAGGTGATGTAGACGGTGCTCGCGATGAGGAAGAGCTTCTCGACGACCTTGTAGTTGCCGCGCGCGACCATGATCCAGACGATGAAGGCGCCGATGGGGACCGACACGTACTTGCTGATGCCGAACAGCTCGAGCGACGCGGCCCATCCTGCGAACTCGGCGAGGGTGTTGGCGAAGTTGACCACCAGCAGGGCGATCATCAGGTAGAAGGTGACGCGAATGCCCCACTTCTCGCGGATGAGGTCCGCGAATCCCTTGCCGGTGTAGACGCCGAGACGCGAGGCCATCTCCTGCACCACGATCAGTGCGACGGTGATCGGGACCAGCGCCCACAGAAGCGAGTAGCCGTAGCTGGCACCCGCGATTGAGTAGGTCGTGACCCCGCCGGCGTCGTTGTCGACCATCGCCGTGATGATGCCGGGTCCAACCACGGCGAAGAACACTCCGATGCGCGCCAGCAGGGGATGCTTCCTGATGGAGGTTACGAGCGCGGACATCGTCGACCTACGCCCCGGCCAAGGCCCGCAGGCCTACCGCCAGGGCGAGGAACACCACTACTCCGATCGCGCTCATGACCGACGACACGAAGCCGGACGAACCGCGCCAGGTACCGTCCTTGCGGCGCAGCGCGAAGGGCAGCACCGAGCCGGCCGCGGCGAGCAGCGCCACGGTGAGCGCCACGGCTCCCGCCACCGCCAGGGCTGCGCCGAGAGCTTCTCGGGTGACCTGCAGGACCGCGAGTGCGATCAGGCCACTGATCGCCCCGAGCGCCAGCCCCGCGCTCAGATCGACCAGCAGCGTCCTCGCGAAAGCAGCGCCGCCCTCGGCGGGTTCCTCGTCCAAGAGAGTCTTCAGCGAGTGCGCGGTGACCTGGTCCGACAGGCGCATGACCAGCGGCACGAACAGCGCCGTCACGGCGAACAGCGCCGGCCAGCGAAGATCGAAGAGCCGAAGCGTCGCGGCCATGATCACTCCAGCCACGGCCCACGCGACGAGCCAGTTCGTCGGCACTCCGAGCCAGCCGCCCAGCGCCTTGGCCTGCGTCGAGCCGGTCCCGGCGGCGAGGGCCAAGTCCTCGGCGGACTCCTCGACCATGACGTCCAGCGCGTCGTCGACGGTGACGATCCCGAGGATGCGACCCGATTCGTCCACGACGGGCAGGGCGAGCAGGTCGTACTTGCTCATCATCTCGGCGACGTCTTCCTGGTCGTCGTCGGGACCGACCGAGAACAGCTCCCTCTCCGCTATCTGCGAGACGGGGACCTCGGGCTGCGAGGTGATGAGGTCGCGCAGGGACACGACGCCAGTGAGCTCGCGCTTCGGCCCAACGGTGTAGATGTAGTAGATGCTCTCGTTCTCGGAGGCGGCGCCGCGCAGGTGGTCGATGACCTGCTGCACGGTCGTGTCCTCGGTGACGGTCGTGACCTCCGGCGTCATGATGCCGCCGGCCGTCTTCTCCTTGTAGCCGAGCAGCTTGCGGATCTGGCGCGCCTCCTTCAGGCCCATCAGTCGCAGGAGGGTCTCCGCCTTGTCGTAGGGCAGGTCTCCGATGATGTCGGCGGCGTCGTCCGGATCCATGATCTCGAGGATGTCGGATGCGCGCTCCTCGGTGAGGTCCTCCAAGACGTCGGCCTGCAGCTCGTCCTCCAACTCCGAGATCGCCTCGGCCGCCTGGTCGTTGTCGAGATGCTCGAACACCTTGGCGCGCTGCGAGGCGCTGAGCTGCTCGATGACGTCCGCGACGTCGGCAGGGTGCAGTTCGTGGAGGCGCTTGTGGGTGACGGACAGCTGCACGTGCGACAGATCACGGTCGAGCAGGTCGATGTAGTTCCACGCGATCAGGTTGTCGGGCAGGCGTCTTCCGAACAGCCGCAGCACTCCGTCGACGCCGCGTTCGAGAACGGGCGCGATCCCGCGCAGGAGTCCACGGATGCCGACTTCGGCCCCGAGCAGGCGCAACTGCCCGCGCGATTCTGAGAGCTTGAGGTCGTTGACGCGTACGACCTTCATGCCCTGCGTGTCCACGATCTGCTTGTCGAGCAGGTCGCGAGAGAGCAGGACCTCATCGGGCTGGAGGTAGGAGAAGCGCAGCTCCGCCCGCGGGACGCTGAGCTTGACGCGGTCCTCGTCGACTCTCTCGACGAACTTACGCCACGAGAGCATGAAGGGCGTCTTGCCCGGGCCGAGGAAGGCGAGCGAGGTGACGCGCGGGAAGACCTCGCCTGTGGAGATGGCGATGTCGCTGATGGTGCCGACCTGCTCGCCGCCGGCGTCGACCACCGGCTTTCCGAGCATGCGGGTGAGGTAGATCATGTTCTGCTCCCGTGTGCGTGGTCCCGACCGACCCTGCATGAGGTGAGCAGAGCGCCGGAACCTAGTGACTACTTCGAGGTATCACTACGTCCTCTTCTATCCGGCTACATGACCGACACAAAGGAAACAGCCCTCCGTCCGCTGCAGGGACGAGGGGCCGCATGAGGGGCCGCGAGCCCGAATAGCGGGGCCAGCGGTCGCCCGCAGAGCCGGCCTGAAGGTCGACTGCGCGTCATGCTCGCATCCCTCGTCTTCGGTTTGAGCACTGTCCGACGTAGTGACCGGGATCCGGTCTAGCCACCTTATCCTTCGCCTTAAGCCGGCGAGGGCTGTTCTACCCATTGGCGTCTCTCGACATTTCCGGGCAGTGGCCTGTGTTCGAACAGGAGCCGCACCTAACGGATGGAGCCGTATTCCGAGTGTCAACGCCCCGAAGGGCACGGTCATTGTAGGGCGGTCCGCTCGAGCGGCGCAACCCTGGGGTGGATCGCTGCGGGCCGCGCGCGTCAGGCCGGAGGGGTCCCCTCGCGGGCGGCGAGCCACGCCTCCGCGAGCTCGGCCCAGCCCGAACCGAACGTCGCGCGCGCCGCGCACACGTCCGCGCGCCCTCGCGCGCACTCGAGCAGGTATGGGTCGCTCAGGCCGTTGGCCACGCACACGAACATGCCCGTGGAGTCCGCCATGCCGACGTCGGCCGCGGAGTCGCCGATCGAGATCGCCTGTTCGCGGGTCGCTCCCCGGTCGGCGAGGAACAGCGCGACTGCGCGGGGCTTGGAGGTCCCGGCGGGCACCAGATGGATCGCGTGGATCTCGTCGCAGACCAGGTGGTGGTTCGGCGGGTGGATGATGCCGTTGTCAACGATCTTAACCGGCAGCGGGAGGGCGTCGAGGACGGCCTGGGCCTCGGCGATGGGCAGGTTGCCGCGCAGGACGTGGGTGGCTTCGCGGTCGAGGTGCCACGGGTCGTGGTACTCCACCAGCCCCGGGAATCGCTCCATGAGCAGCTCGACAGCCCCCTCGCGCAGTATCGCTTCGTACGGCGACTCACCCTCGCGGGTGGCCCCCTCGGGCCAAGTCCCTGTGTCGTAGACGACTCTAGCCCCGCGGTCGTAGCTGCGGACGCACCCGAGCTCGCCGATGAAGTCGGACCAGCCGAGGAGGCGGGTGCCCTCGCGCAGCTGCCGTGCGTTGCGCCCGGAGCACATCACCACGCTGAGACCCGCGGCGTTCAGGTGCGTGATGGCGGTCACCGCGTCGATGCTCGGGCGTCCCTCACCATCGGCCAGGATCGACGCGCCGCGGCCCAACAGAGTCCCGTCCAGATCGGTGAAGAGCGTGTGCGCGGACGCCAGCCGCTCGGACGCAGTCGGGAACTCGTCGAGGAAGGGGATGTCGCTCGGCACGTTGACGCGGACCTCCGGTGAGCGGTGACGTATGCTTGGACCACAGCGTATCACCGGGAAAGGCGCACGGTGTCCGAACTCAGACAGGACCCGGTAACGGGTGTCGTGACCGTGCTCGAGCCCGAGAGAGCGGGGCGCCCGCGCGATCACGCCCGTCCCGCGGAGCAGACGACCGACCCGGCCGACTGCCCGTTCTGCGCCGGGCACGAGGACCGCACGCCTCCAGCCCGCCTCGAGCTGGCGCTCCCCGGCGAGCCCTCGTGGACGATCCGCGTCTTCGAGAACCTCTACCCCGCGCTGACGACCGGACCCGGCCACGATTGGCCGAGCGATCTCGACGCGCCCTGGCCCTACACCGGCACGAGCGGCTTCGGAGTCCACGAGGTCATCGTCGAGTCGCCGCGCCACGACGACTCGCTCGCCGCGTACTCCTTGGAGCATGCGGCTCTGCTGGTCGAGGCCTGGGCGCAGCGCATCCACGAGTGGAGGCTGGACGGCCGGTTCGCGAGCGCGCTCGTCTTCCGGAACGTCGGAGCGGCTGCGGGGGCGTCGATGTCACATCCGCACAGCCAGCTCATCGTCCTTCCCCGGGTGCCGGAAGCGCTGGTCAAAGAGCTGGGCAACTTCTCGCAGGGGGCGGTCGCCGAGCGCCGCTGCGTCCTGTGCGATGCGATGAAGGCCGACGACGATGGCGGACGGCTCGTGTTCGACGACGGCACGACCACCGTCCAGGCGCCCTGGGCATCGCCCTCGCCCTACTTCATGCGCGTGGCGCCGCGCCGCTGCTCCGACTCGGTCGCCGACGCGTCACCCCAGGAGCGCGCTTCGCTCGGAGCTGCCCTGATAGCGGCCGCTCGCTCCATGTGGGGCGCCTTCGGAGACATCTCCTACAACCTGGTGCTGCACGACGCGCCCTACTCCGCGCGCCACGCCGGACTGCCGTTCCACTGGCACGTCGAGATCTTCCCGCGCATGAGCGGGCTGGCCGGGTTCGAGTGGGGGAGCGGCGTGTACACGAACGTCATCGACCCGGACTTCGCGGCCGACGCGCTACGGGCCGGTCTGGCCCTGGAGTAGAATGACGGCTCGCGCGCGCGAGCGCGCTCTACCGCGGAAGGCGATGAGCAGTCCATGATCGAGGACGAGGAGGTCGAGGTCCCTTACCCGCACTACCTGTGCCCGGTCGACGGCCGCGAGCTGCCGCTGGCCGAGGCGCGCATGAGCGTGACCTGCGCGGAGCATCAGCCGCGGGGTGAGGCGATCACCTTCACCGTGCGCGAGGCACGTTCCGCCGACCGTCGCCTCATCGAGGAGATCTGCGACCGGGCGTGGGGCGAGACCGAGATCGACGTCTTCGGGCGCACCTTCGATGTCCTGGCCTGCGACAATCTGGTCGCTGTCGACGGCGACGAACTGCTCGGGCTTCTCTCGTGCTCTGTTCACGGCGGCGAGCTGGCCGTCGTCATGTACTCCGTCTACCCTCAACACCAGGGGCGCGGAGTGGGTTCCGCCCTGCTCGAAGCGGCAGCGGAACTCGCGCTCTCGCTCTCGCTTTCGGCGATGAAGGCCGCTGTCTCGAACGACGACATGCCGCTGCTCTACTTCTACCAGCGCCACTCGTTCTCGATCACCGAGATCGTGCCCGGGCTGCTCGCCGACAAGCTCGGATACGCCGGAGTCGGGTTCGCGGGCATCCCGATCCGCGACGAGATCCGCCTGCGCCGGCCCGTCTGCCCGTAGAGCGTCCTTTCGAGGGCGGGACGGATCGGTGAACCTGCCAAGCAGCGCTGCCAAGTCCTCTGACGAGCGCGTGCACGACGCGACGGACCCGGGCGCAGCAGGGCTACCGCGCTGTCCGTTGCTGGGGGGCCGCTACCGGCTGCGGCGAGAACTCGAAGCCGCTCTCACGGAACAGCGCGATGCACGTTCTCGACGCCTCGGCATCATAGAGACGCCCCGCGCCCTGCTCGATCTCTGCCAGCGCGACCTCCATCCCCAGCGCGGGACGGTAGGGACGGTGCGACATCATCGCCTCGACGACGTCGGCCACGGCGAGCACCTTGGCCCCCGCAAGCATCTGGTCGCAAAGAAGCCCGCGAGGGTAGCCGGATCCGTCGCAACGCTCGTGATGCTGGTAGATCAGCTCAGGGATCGGTTCCTCCATGTGAGCGGAGACTGCGATCCGGTAGCCCGACTCGGCGTGACCCTTGATGAGCTCGAACTCGGTCGGCGAGATAATCCCGGGCTTGCCGAGGATCTCGGTCGGCACCCCGGCCTTGCCCATGTCGTGGAGCAGACCGGCCACACGGACGTCGGCGATCTCGGGATCCGACATGCCGAGATCATGCGCGATCCTCGCCGCGAGTTCGGCGACGCGCCGCTGATGGCCGGCCGTGTATGGATCGCGTATCTCGCCGATGCTGCCGGCGACGTCGATGACCGCGGTGAGCGCCCCTTCGATGCGCTTCGTTTGCCGGGCCAGCTCCTCCTCAACCACCTTGCTCGCCGTGACGTCCTCCAGCATGGCGACATGTTGCGGATGCGCCTCGTCTCCGACCAGCACCGGAGCGACCGTTACGCTGGCCCAGACGGTCGAGCCGTCGGAGCGCAGGAATCGCTGCTCCCTCTGGAACCCGTTCGTCCTGCCGGCCCTCATCAGCGCTACGTTGTCCAACCCGCCTTGCACGTCGGACGGGTGCGTGAGGCTCATCCAATCGAGTTCCCGCAACTCCTCGACCGTCCGGCCTACGATCCTCGCGTACGCAGGATTCGCTTCGCATATCCGACCGGTGAGCGTATCGACAAGAGCGACGCCCATCGGCGCCTGTTCGAACATGGCCTTCAGCCGGGACTGGCTTGAGGCGAGCGCATTCTCCGCCTGCCTGCGATCGGTGATGTCGCGGGCGACGGAGAGCACGGTGGGGGTCCCGCGCAGATCGAACAGCACGTTGCTGATCTCGACGGGTACGAGGTCGCCGTTCTTCGCCACATGTTGTGTCTCGAAGCGCACGTTCTTGGTCGCTGCGAGCTGCGCCAGGATGGCCGGGGCGCGGAGGGTCTGCTCGGGGGTGTCGATCGTCGGGACCTCCATCGCGAGGAACTCCTCTCGGCTGTATCCGAGCATCTCGGAGGCATACCGGTTGGCGTCGGTGAAGCGCCCGGCGCCGCTGTCGGAGATCTCGTGCACGTAGACAGCGTCGTTCGCGTTCTCGAAGAGGAGCCGGTAGCGCTCCTCGCTCTCCCGCAGCCGTTCCGCAGCGGACTCGCGCTCGGTGGTGTCCTCGGTCGATCCAAGGATCTGCGTGACTGCGCCCGAGTCGTCGCGGAGAAACGGGACGTCCCGGCTGTGCAGCCATCTCCATTCGCCGTCGGCGCGTCTCATTCGGTAGTCGATCTCCAGCAGGCGGTCGTCACCTGGCGCGAGCTTCCGGAGGCGAGCGTGGTGCCCCGCCACGAGTGCGGCGTCCTCGGGATGCAGGACGCGCTCGAAGAGGCTCGACCCGAAGGCCAAGACGTCTTCCCGGGTGTATCCGAGGAAGTCGATCACCTCGTGGTTCGTGTAGAGGTTGCGGTTCTCGAGAAGGTCGTAGATGTATATGAGGTTGGGGCTGGTGTCGAGCACGCGTTGGGATAGGCGCTCGCTCGTCGCCAAGGCTTCCTCGACCTGCTTGCGTTCGGAGATGTCCGTCACGACGGTGACGTTGTAGTCCGGAGTCCCATCCTCCTTGCGGATCGCAGCGACGTTGAGGTGCACCCAGATGATCGAACCGTCCTTGCGCAGATAGCGCTTCTCTGCTGCGTAGGTGTCCTCGTCACCCGCCTGCATCCTGCGGAGATGGCTCATGTTCTGCTCGACGTCATCGGGATGGGTGATAGCGGCGAAGGTGGTTGCCATCAGTTCCTCGCGAGTGTATCCGAGCAGGTCACACAGGCGCTGGTTGACCCTCAGCCAGGTACCGTCGGCGCTGTCGACGTGTGCGATCCCGACATGCGCGTGTTCGAACGTATCTCGGAAGAACCTCTCTGCACGGCGGCGCTCCTCCTCCGACCTCCTCTGCTCGGTGACGTCGCGAACGACCGCTATGAAGCACTCCTCGCCCTTGAACTCGAGGACCCGGGCACTGACGATGACCTCGACGCATATGCCGTCCTTGCGACGTAGGGTCGCATCGAAGTCGTTCAACTCGCCGGTCTCTCTCAGTCGAGAGACGATCGCGTCGCGGGTGGCGGGGTCGGCGTACGCCGACAACTCTGCGGTGGTCTTCCCCAGACTATCGGCGCGGGTGTATCCCAGCAGCCGCTCGAACCCGTCGTTGGCGTCCACGATCATGCCGTCGCTGAGCCGGGTGATGGTGATCGAGTCCGGGGACGCGTGGAACGCGGCTGCGTACATCCCTCCGGACTGCCACATCGCCTGGTCCACCTGCTTGCGCAAGGTTACGTCGTGCACAAGGAGCAACGCAGAATCGCGCTCGAACGTGACGGGGGCCGATCGAACCTCAACGGGGAACAACGTGCCATCACTGCGGCGGTGTTGCTCTTGGAGCAGGCCACCGCCCTGAGCGGCTTCCCGCAGCCGGTCGTCGCCGTCGTATTGCGACCGTGGCGCGCGGAGATCGCGAATGTTCAGAGCGAGAATCTCGGTGTCCGAGTAGTCGTAGCACGCCAGAGCTGCTGGGTTGGCGTCGAGGATGGAACCGTCCGGTCCCAACAGCAGCAAGACATCGCCGAGATGCTCGAGGGTCTCCTCCGGCATGACAAGTTGGTCGATCTTCATGGGTCTCCTGCCGAGTGGCCTCACATGCGCCGAACGGAATCGCATATCAAGGCTCCGGCCAATCGCTCTCACTGTCAATGGCGCTGCAGGATCGACCGCGTTCAGCTCGACCGGTGGTGCTTCTTGCCCCACGCCGGTGCAAGTGCCATGCGTGCCGTGTATGACTCGCGCCCGATATGCAGACGGGACCCGGCCGGTGGGTGGCCCGCTCGAAGACCTACCCCGAAGTGGCCCTTTGGCGGACCCATTCGGGGTAGGTCTCGTGTTACAGCCTGAAACGCGGGTCCTCGTATGTCCATTCGAGCGGTCGCAGATGCGCGTTTCCGCAGTTAGATCTATGGTGCCCCCGGCAGGAATCGAACCTGCGGCACACGGTTTAGGAAACCGTTGCTCTATCCCCTGAGCTACGAGGGCTTGTAGCGCTAGGGAGTATACGACGCACGTCGGACCTGGTGAAGCGCCGGGGGCACGTCCTTGCCGTCTGTCTGCGAGACCGTCCTATCCGTTGGGCGTGATCACCGCGCGGCCGACGATCTTGCCTGCCGCCAAAGCCTCGTAGACCTCCCCGGCCTGCTCGATCGGGTAGTACGTGATGTGGCCCTTGAGCTTGCCGGACTCGGCCAGTGCGAGCACCTCGATGAGCTCCGATCGCGTGCCCCAGTAGGGTGAGGTCAGATTGACCTCGTAGGGAAGGGCCATGAAGTTCCACGTCAGGTTGCCCATGCCGATGCCGACGACGGTGAAGTCGCCCATCTGCGCGAGCAGCTTGGAGCCGAGCGCGATCGAGGACTCGAGGCCGACGAAGTCGAGAACGACCTCGGCGCCGCGCCCATGGGTGAGCTCGCGGATCTTGGCTACGGCGTCGGGATCGGTCGAGAGCACACCGTGGTCGGCTCCGACTTCCTTCGCGAGGTCGAGCTTCTCCTGGGCCACGTCCACCGCGATGATCTGTGCGGAGCACATGTTCTTGAGGATCTGAACGGCCATATGGCCCAGGCCGCCGACGGCTATCACGACGACCGTCGCGCGCGGCGTCAGCTTGTGCAGAGAACGCTTGATCGCGTGATACGGAGTGAGCGCCGCATCGGTGTAGGGCGCCGCCTCGCGCGGGTCGAGTGTCTCGAGCGGGACCAGCGACCGGGCCTGCTTCACGAGCATGTACTCGGCCATGCCGCCGTCGAGTCCCAGGCCTCCGCCCATGGCGCCGCCGTTGGTCGTGGCCGCGTTCTCGCAGTACGTCTCGTAGCCCTGGACGCACTGGTAGCAATGGCCGCATCCCCACGGCCCGTACACGGCTACGGGATCACCCTTGGCGAAGCCGCTGACGCCCGCGCCGAGCTTCTCGACCCACCCGGCGTTCTCGTGGCCGAGGGTGAACGGCATCTTCCACGGGAACATGCCCGCTGGCCACTCCAGCAGATGGAGATCGGAGTGGCAGGCGCCAGCGCCCGCCACCTTGATCAGTACCTCGCCGGGTCCGGGCTCGGGTACCTCCACCTCTCTGAGCTCCGGTGGCTTCTGCCACTCGACGAACTGGAATGCTTTCACTTGTGGTGCCTCCTTCGACGATGTCCGCCGCGATGATGCCGGCGCGTTGGAGCAAGCAAAACGTGTACCCTACCGCATGGGAGGGGGCGTGGCCCCGGGGTTTGCTCCTGCCGGAGCGCGGGTACGTCGAACCTGGCGTGCCGGGCAGTGCCGGTGAGAGGACGCGCACGACGAGGGAGGGACTTCGATGGGTCTGTTCGGCAACCTGTTCGGCAGAAAGAAGGCGTCAGCTCCCGCGGCGGAGTCCGTTGATGCGCCGATCGCAGCACCGCCGGAGCCGGCGGCGTCCGACGCGGGTGAAGCACCCCCCACTGCGACCGCCGCGGGCCGCACCTACTTCTTCATCTGCAGCGGGAATCCCAGTCTGATCGCAGCGCACGATTCGCTCCTGAAGCTCGGCGTCCTGCCCTGGAACGGCGAGGCGGGGCACTACACATTCGCCGCCGGGGATCTCGAGTCGCGTGCCGGCGAGGCGGAGTCGGGGGGGATCGTCTTCTCGGGGGAGCGCTTCATGGGGTCGAGTTGCTCGAAGGCCGACACGGTCGGCGAGGTGCTGCGCAGCATGCGAGTCGGAGTACTGGGCGACACGCACGTGGCTTTCGCCGCCGTGGACGGGGAAGGCGTCGCTTGGGTGCGGGGCGTCTACGACCAGCTGCTCG
This sequence comes from uncultured Coriobacteriia bacterium, assembly GCA_963726435.1. Taxonomy (GTDB): domain Bacteria; phylum Actinomycetota; class Coriobacteriia; order Anaerosomatales; family PALSA-660; genus PALSA-660. The sequence continues at coordinate 107,453 of CAVSCJ010000004.1, read as the reverse complement.
AAGAAGCGATGTCGCAGGGCATCCTGCCCTACTACATGTACGTGACCACCGACGAGGGCGCCGCGCGCTTCCTTCTCGAGTCCTTCAGCAGGGTCGCCTGAAGCAGCGGGGCCGGTATCAGTTCACCGAGATGAGCGAGTCGATAGGCGCGTAACTGTCGGTCATGATCGGTACGCCCGCAGTGTCGACCGCCTTGGCGTAGAGGTCGTTGGCCATCTCGGCGTATCCTGCCACCTGCACCCGCCCGTCCACGCGCGCACGTACGCGCGCGAGCAGCTCGGGCCCTGTGACGTCGGCGTCGGTGGCCAGCACGATCAGGTTCTGCCGGCCCATGGGTATGTCGCCCTGCCCGACGTTCACGCGGAAGACCCACAGGTGTGACCACACCGTCCCGGCGGTCTTGTACATGCTGCGGAACAGCCTGCCGGCGTCTCCCTCCAGGGCGCTGATGACGTTGTACGCGACCACCCCGTCGGGAGCCATGCGGGCCTTGGTCTCGCGGAAGAACTCCTGCGTCGTGAGGTGGAAGGGTAGAGCGTCGGCGTAGTAGGCGTCCATGACGACTATGTCGTAGGCGTCGGCAGTCGTCTGGACGTAGCGCCTGGCGTCCTGGGTGAACACGCGTGAGCGTGCGTCGACCGGGAGCCCGAAGTACTTCTTCGCGACGTCCACGACCACAGGGTCTATCTCGACGCTGTCGACGCTGACCTGCGGGTAGTCGTGCCAGAAGCGCTTGGTGATCGCACCTCCACCTAGGCCGAGTACCAGCACGCGCTTCGCGTCGGGCTTGACGGCGAGGGAGAGCTGCATGTAGTCGGGGTAGCGGACCCGGCTAGTCAGACCGTCGGCCATGTCCATCCCCGATTGCCGCGTCGCGTCGAAGCGAAGATTGCGGGTCGTTGCCGGTCTCGGTGACCGTGATGCGGTGGTACTGCGTGTCCTGGCGGAAGAGAACGGTCTCGCCGAAGGCGTTCACTGCGGGTGGCGGAGCGATCTTCCACAGCACCCAGCCGCCGAGTGCGAGTCCGGCGAAGATCAGTACCAGAGTCGCGACGCCTGCGAAGCGATCGATGTGGGCCGCGGCGCGCAGACGCCGGGCGGGGGCGTCCTCGGAGTGGGTATGCGCCCCGTAGATCAACGGCAGGGCCAGCGCTGCGGACGCTGTCGCGAAGAGCGTGAACCCGATCGTGACGATCAGCGGCTCGAGTGAGAGCAGCGGGATCAGCCAGAAGGAGGTCGCGAGCGTTCCCACGATGCTGCCGGCCGTCGATATCGACGACAGCGACCCGGCGGTGCGGCCGATATGCTCCATCCCCTTTGAGGCTGCCAGGCGCAGTCCCAGCGGCGTGACCATGGCCATGAGAAGCGACGGGGCGAAGAAGATGAGCGCCGATGCGGCGAGCGCGCCCGCGCGCGGCCCGAGGTCCGCAGCCCATGGTAGAGAGGCGTTGGCAACCAGCGGTGCGAGACAGGTCAGCAGGCCGCCCGTGGCGATCACCGGAGCGAGCGTCCTGGACGCGCCGAAGCGGTCGGCCAGGTGCCCCCCGAGCCAGTAGCCGAGGCTCAGGGCGACCATCACCGAGGAGATGACGCTTCCCCAAACGAAGATGGAGTTGCCGAGCGCTGGCGCCAAGACGCGGGCGGCCACCATCTCGAGCGCCATCAGCGCGGCGCCGCAGACGAACACTATCGCGTTGAGCACACGATCTCCCTGGTGCGTTGAGTCAGACCAGCGGCATCTCGTAGATGCGCCAGCGCTTGTACTCGCGCCCGCCCATCGCTGCGGACGGCCGGATGACCATCTCGTTGTCCTCGAGCAGCATCGACGGCTCGCCCTGGCGGTATCCGCGGGGCGCGCCGTACTCGTAGAGCTCCTGGAAGAGTACCGCGTCGACGCCTATGCGTCGCCACTGGGGCCGGATGCCGAAGAACATGAGCCGGACGCGCGGGATGTGCCTGCGCATCCTCATCAGCCGCGAGATCCGTATCAGGTCCGAGTCGCCGTACCACTTCCAGCGCGGGCGCAGCGCCCAGTTCGGATCGGGGATCGCGCCGAAGACCGCCACGGGCTCGTCTCCTACGTAGGCGAAGCGGACGAGACCGGGATCCACGATCGGCTTCAGAGTCTCCGCGAGCGCCTCGGCCTCGCCGCCCGTCAGGGGCAGGAAGCCCCAGTTCTCAGCCCAGGCCTCGTTGTAGATGCGGACGATCAGCTTCACCTCGTCGGTGAAGTGCTTCATGTCGGCGCAGCGAGTCGTGATGTTCTCGCGCTTGCGCACCGCCGCGGCCAGCCGCTCGATCCTCTCCTTCGGGACGTCCTCGAACTCGATCATGTAGGCGACGTAGTCCTTGACCTTGGCCAGCCCGTAGCCCTCCAGCAGCTCGCCGTAGTAGGGCGGGTTGTGGGTCAGTTCCACGGTCGGGTCGTAGTCGAAGCCCTCGACGAGCACCGCCTGGCGCTCGTGCGTGGCGTTGGAGTACTCGCCGGGGCCGCGCATCGCGGTCATGCCGCGCCCGCTCAGCCACGCCTTGGCCGCGTCCAGCAGTGCCGCGACCGCTTCCGGGTCGTTCTCGACCTCGAAGAACCCGAAGAAGCCGATCCTCGAGCCGTAGTGCTCGTTGAAGCGGCGGTTGACCGCTGCCGAGACCCGCCCGACCGCACGTTCGCCGCGTCGCGCGATGAAGTGCGTGACGTCGGCATCCTGGTGGTAGGGGTGCTCGCGGGTGAGCAGGCCCTTCGCCTGCAGCAAGTGGCTTCCGAGCAGGTCCATCGTGAGCGGCGGGGTCCAGTGAGGGTCGCCGTGATTCAGGCGCCACGGCAGCATCGCGAACTCGCGGATTCGGGAGTCCCCCAAGCCGAACTGCTCGATCGATACCGCTCCATCGCCCACGGTCGCCCCTTCCGGCCGACTCTGTGCACGTTGCTGTGCACGTAGGCTAGCACTCGGCGAGCGGCGCGTGGCGCACGCGGCGGCCGACGTGCATGGAGCGCCTCCGGGCAGGGTAGACTCCTCACGAACGGGCCGGCAGACGTTCAGACCGATAGTCGCGCCACACGGGGGGAGACGCCATGAGCACACAACCTGCTTGCATCGTCTACTGTCGCTCCTGGTGTGGGGACTGCAACCGCGCGGTCAGATGGCTCGACGAGATGGGCTACGAGTACGAACTCGTCGACATCGACGAGGACCCGGTGGCGCGCGCCCGGTGCGTGGAACTCGCCGGGAAGGTGGTCACCCCCACCTTCGAGATCGGCGACACCCACATCGCCGGGTTCGACCCGCGTGCGCTGACGGAGGCGCTGGGGCATCCGGCGGCGTGAACGCGTCCCCTCCGTCAGGCGCTTCTAGCGTCGCCGTCTCCTATGAGGGGTGCCCGCCGGTTGGCGGCACCAAGAGCACCGAGCAGGGCGCGTGAAGAGCCACGCCGCGGGCGACGCTTCCCCAGATCGCCCGATGCAGCATGGTGTGCCGGCACGAGGCGATGGCAACGACCGTCGCCTTCCAAGTGGACGCCTCCCTCACTACGGTCGGAACGGGATCTCCCACGAGAACGGCCACCTCTGCACCCGACGCGCCGAGGGCTCTGCGGAGTTCACCTTCTGCCATGGACGTCTCGTCGGCGGCAGGCGCCACGTGCACGACGCGCAGCGCGCGCTCGCCCGGGAGCGCGACGACGTAGCCCAGCAGCGAGGCCAGAGCATCGTCGATGTTCGCCGCGAGGAGGACGCGAGCGAACGGGCTGCCCTCGTCGTGCCGGCACCATCCGCTCTCGCGCTCGCGGACCCTCTCGACGAGAACGGGGACGCGTCCGCGAGATGCGACCTTCTCGACCGTGCTGCCGAACACGCGGCCGGTGAGCGCCCCGTGCCCGAGGCTCGTCATCACGACGAGATCCGCGCCTGAGTCCAGAGCCACGTCCTCGATCGTCTCGGCCGCGGGTCCCTGTTCCACGCGGACCACGGTATCGATGCCGCAGCTCGTGAGCCGCTCTGCCCACAATGGGAGCACGCTGTTCGCGTATTCCGTGATCTGTGGGATCGAGCCCCCCGCCGTATAGAGGTCCAGGTCGATGACGTGCAGCAGCGTCGCCTTGTCGAAGATGCCGGACTCGCAGGCGCAGATGCCGTCGAGTGCAGCGAGGCTCACCTCCGAAAGGTCGGTGGCTATGAGAACGTTCATCGTCACGCCTCCTGCCCGATGGCCGGGACCCGCTTCTCACGACGCTCGATCCACCCCACGCTCCTGTTCGCGATCCAGACCAGCGAGAGCATGACAGGCACCTCGGTCAGCACACCGACCACGGTCGCTAGCGCCGCCCCCGAGGTCAGGCCGAAGAGCGAGATGGCCACCGCCACGGCGAGCTCGAAGAAGTTCGAGGCAGCCACGAACCCCGCGGGTGCCGCGATCGGGTGCGGCAACCGCCACAGCCACGACCATCCGTAGGCGATCGCGAAGATGAGGTAGGTCTGGATGGTTAGAGGTATCGCGATGAGCACGATGTGAAGCGGGTTGGAGACGATGGTCTGACCCTGAAAGACGAATATGATGACCAGCGTGGCGAGAAGCGCGGTGATCGTCACGGGGGCCAACGCCGGCAGGAAGGTCTTCTCGAACCACGCCAGGCCCTTGTGCCCGATCAATTGCACTCGGGACACCCATCCGAGCACGAGAGGCACCACCACGAACAGCACCACGGAGAGGATGACCGTGTCGTAGGGCACCATGATGTCGGACAGGCCCAGAAGGAACATGACGATCGGGGCGTACGCGACCAGGATGATGAGGTCGTTGACCGCCACTTGCACCAGCGTGTAGGCGGGGTCGCCGTCCGAAAGGTACGACCACACGAACACCATCGCGGTGCATGGGGCGGCGCCGAGCAGGACCGCGCCCGCAAGGTACTCGCGAGCGAGCGGGACAGGGATCCACCGCGTGAACACGATGTTGAGGAAGAACCACGCGATCGCGTACATGGTGAAGGGTTTGATCAGCCAGTTGCTGACCGTCGTCACGATCAGCCCTTGCTTCTTCTCGCCGACTCGCTTGAGAGACGCGAAGTCGATCTGGAGCATCATCGGGTAGATCATCAGCCAGATGAGGACGGCGACCGGTATCGAGATCTGCGCGTACGTGAACCGCGAGAGCCAGGTCGCCGTCGCGGGCCAGGCGTTCCCGATGAGCGTTCCCGCTGCGATGCATAGGACTACCCACAGGGTGAGATACCGCTCGAAGAAGCCTATGCGCTTCTTCTCGACGTGAGGGGCTGCTTTCGCTTCGATCATGGGTGCTCCCTGTTCCCGTTGGATCTGCCTGTGCAGGCCGCCGACCGGCGGCCGGTCCCCTAGCGTCAACACCCGCTGTTCGGCGCGCAGTCCGCATTGGGACTGGGGCGGCTGACCGCGAAGAACTTCACCGCGCGCGGGAACTCGCACTTCGGGCACACCGCGTAAGGTGGCACCACTGGTTCATCGTCCGCGATGTCCACATCGAACGTGGAACCGCACCGTTCGCAGAAGTACGTGTACCTCATCATCAGTCCTCTCCTCCAGACTCTGTGCGACATGATCGTTCAGGACGAGCCGGGCGTTCCGCAGCAGCCGGTGCCGGGACAGCGCCGCCCGGTGGTGGACGAATCCTTCACCAGGACCAACCTCGCCCGATCGTTCTGACACGCCGGGCACGTAGCGAGTCGCGGCACATCCTCCGCAGTGTGCCCCGAGAGCACCTCGAAGCCGGTCATGCATTCGTCGCAGTAGTAGATGGCGCGGGCCATGTCGCGCTCACCGCTATCCGATACCGACGAGGGCGAAGAGCCCTTCTCCCACAGGTGGCACGGGTACCCACGGCACGATGGCCACGCGGCACTCCCGTTCGATCACCGATTCGATGTGCGCGACCTCGTTGAGACCGCGTGCCCGCAGGACCGGGTCAGTCGTCGCCGTCTCGGCGAAGCTCTGGTTGACGACCCAGGCGAACGGCACGATGCCGGCGCGCATCAGGTCGTCCTGAAGGCGGCGAGCCTCGCTCACGGGCGTCGCCTCCGCGACCGTGACGATGAGCACCTTCGTGAAATCGGGGTCGCGCAGGCGGGGCAGCAGTTCGAGCACCTCGGCAGGGGTGTCCGTGGCATTTCGCGAGACCTCGCGGTGATACGCCTCGGAGGAATCGATGAGCAGCAGGGTGTGCCCGGTGGGCGCGGTGTCGAGGATGACGAACCCGCTCGCCGCTTGGGCGACCACCCGGGCGAAGGCACGGAAGATGGCGATCTCCTCTGTGCAGGGAGAGCGTAGATCCTCCTCCAGCATCGCCCTCGCGGATGGGTCGAGTCCCCTTCCGGCCGTCGCGAGGACCTGCTTCCGGTACGCGTCCACCTCCACCTCGGGATCGATGCGGCTGACCTCCATCGTGGATGCGGAGTCACCCAATGCATCGACGACATGAGCCGCGGGATCGGTCGTGGAGAGATGGACCGGCAGTCCTCGTCGGGCTAGTTCGACGGCGATGGCGGCGGCTATCGTCGTCTTTCCGACACCGCCCTTGCCCATCGTCATGACGACGCCCGAACCGCGTTGGGCGATCTCGTCTACGAGTGACCGGAGCGACTCCGTTGCCGGTATCTCGGCTTGTCCGACGCGATCTGCGTCGACGGCTTGCGGGCCCGGCCGGGCTGAGGTCAGCCTGCGGAGGCCGTCGAGGCCGAGAGGGGGAAGGACGACGAGCGGGATCTCGACCCGCGGCAACTTCGCGAGCGTCTCAGGCACATGCTGGAGAGCCTCGGCCCCACGCTCGTCCAGCGCGTTGGCGATCATGTCGCCGCTCCGGGTCGCGGAGAAAAGACCGTTGAGGACGAGGCGCTTGTTGAGGATTCCGAGTTCGCCCAGCTCAACAGACGAACGCGCAGCCTCCTTGAGGGCTGCGACTTCGGGACGCGAGACCAGGACGAGCGTGGTCAACGCAGGATCGGCGAGTGCCTTCACGGTCTGCGCATAGAGCTCGCGCTGCGCCGAGAGGCCGGCGAGGGGCCCGAGGCACGATTCGCCGGTGGTGTTCGTCTCGATGAACTCGCTCCAGGCGGAAGGCAGAGTGAGCAGTCTGAGCGTGTGGCCCGTGGGGGCCGTGTCGAAGATGACCGTGTCGTATGCGGCGGTAGCGCTCGGGTCGCCGACGAGGCCGGCGAACTCGTTGAACGCCGCTATCTCGACCGTGCATGCGCCCGAGAGTTGCTCCTCCATGGATGCGACGGCGGCCTCCGGGAGCACCCCGCGATAGGGCCCGATCATCGTCTCACGATATGCCGCCGCCGCAGCCTCCGGATCGATGTTCATCGCTTCGAGTCCGGGAGCTCCGGGTACGGGATGCGGCCTGTCCGACAGGTCGACGCCCAGCACTTCGTCGAGGTTGGACGCCGGGTCGGTGCTCACGAGAAGCACGCGACGGCCAGCATCAGCCAGCGCCACGGAGACCGCGCAGGCGACGGAGGTCTTGCCGACGCCGCCCTTCCCGGTGAAGAAGAGGACTCTGGTCGCCTCCGCGGCGAGCTTGCCGATCGCGGACTCCACCGGTATCTCGGTCGCCGTCGATCGCATGGTCATTCCCCGTCCTCGATGCCCAGCCGGAGCATCAGCTCTTCGCGCGACGGGTACCCCACGCCGGGGAGTCGCTCGTCGCCGACGAAGACGATCGGCAAGGACTCGGGGCCGCTCTCCCGGAGTTCCGCAAGGACGACGGCGTTCTCGACGAACGCGCCCGGGTCCTGAGCCAGGTTGAAGCGCTGGATCTCGACCTGGCGGTGGGAGAGCCAGGCGACGTCCCGTGCGAACCTCACGAGCTCGGGATCCACGTTCGGACCGCAGACACCGGTCGGGCAACACATCGGCGGATCGTAGACCCTGACCGTGGCCTCGGGCATGTCAGCATCCTCCTGAACTCGCTGCGCAGCTCGCCGTGCACGCGGCGATCTGTGAAACGGCACGATTGAACTCATCGAGCACTGATGGAACGAGGCAGTAGACCATGGCCGTCCCCAAGGGACGAGAATGCACGAGGCCGGCTTCCTTGAGCACTCGCAGGTGCTCCGATACCGTCGATTGGGCGAGGGGAAGCCCGGAGAAGACCTCATGTCCGCGACATTCGGTCTGTGCGGCCAGCAGTTGCACGATCCGGATACGCGCCGGATGGGCGAGCGCCCTTGCCACGAGAGCCATCTGCTCGTCGGTCATGTCCGCCTCCTGTATCGTCTATCGCCAATGGACGATACTGGAGACACGAAGCCGAAGCAAGACCCGATCTCGGGAAGTGATCCGGTCGTACAGTACGACAGGATCTCGCGTTCGCCTGAGTGCTTCGACGAGAGTCGAACTATACTGTTGGCCGGACAGACGACGACCACGCGTCGCGTAAGGATGTGAGCATGAAGAAGCGACTGTCCGCCAAGCCGCTGCTCTACCCGATGCCGGCTGTCCTGATCGCCGCGGCGCACGGGGAGGAGCGCGGGCTGTTCACGGCCGCGTGGATAGGCATGGTCTCCGGCACGCCGCCGACCATCGGCGTCGCGATCCGCTCGACGCGCAACACCCTGCGGCTGATCGAGGCGAGCGGGGAGTTCACCGTCAACATCCCGCGCGTAGGGATGGAGGCGGCCGTCGACTTCTGCGGCATCGTCTCGGGGCGTGAGATGGACAAGTTCGCGGTCGCGGGGCTGACGGCCGAGCCGGCCTCGATCGTATCGTCGCCTTTGGTGGCCGAATGCCCATTCAACGTGGAATGCCGCGTGGTCGAGATCCACCCTATGGGCGAGTACCGTCTGGTCATGGGCGAGATAGTGGAAACGCATGCCGACGAGGGGATACTCACGCCGGATGGCACGAAGGTGGACGTGGGTCTGCTCGACCCGCTCGTCTACATCCCGGGGACGCAGGAGTACCGTGGGCTGGGCCCGAAGGTCGCCGATGCGTACACGATCGGCGTGCCGCTTAAGGAGCAGTCGTGAGCGACACGGAAGAGCGCGTGCGAGAGAGCGACCTCATCGCGTGCGGGTGCGCGCCCGCGCTCGCGGGCGCGACGCAGGATGACGCCTCGCTCGAAGCGGCCTTCAAGGCGCTCGCGTCCGAGCCCCGCCGGGCGCTCCTGCGCATCATCGGCGCGAACACGTCGGCCGACGGGCAGTGCTGTCCTGACGTGGTCTGCGCTTGTGCGCTCTCCGACGCGGTGGGCCTGGCTCCCTCGACCATCTCGCACCACATGGCGGCACTCGTTGCGGCAGGGCTTGTGAGCGCGACGAAGCGCGGCCTATGGGTCTACTACCGGCTCGAACGGGACGCGCTGACCCGGGTGGCGGGAGAGCTGACTTCGCTATAGGGGTGATCGGACATGTGGAGTGATCGCGTTGAGGCGGGCCGGGAGCTCGCGGCGGAGCTTGAGCGACGCGGGTACGGCGGGCGCGACGACGTGACCGTCCTCGGAGTTCCCCGCGGAGGCGTGGAGGTCGCGCGCGAGGTGGCCGACCGTCTGGGAGCGCCCCTGGACGTGGTGGTCGTCCGCAAGGTCGGAGCGCCGGGTGCTCCCGAGTTCGCCGCGGGAGCGGTCGACCTGGACGGGATGGTGCACGAGAACCCCGGCGCGGGAGTGTCCCGCTCCTGGCTCGAACGCGCGGCGATACCCGAGCACGAAGAGGCCGTGCGCCGAGCGGAGGCCTATCGTCGGGGCCGCGGCCCGCTCGAGATCGCGGACCGCACCATCATCGTGGTCGACGACGGGATCGCCACCGGCTTGACTGCGACCGCGGCGCTGCGTTGGCTCAAGGGGCGCGGAGCGGCACGCACGGTGATAGCGGCGCCGGTGATGGCCCCCGACGCGGCCGCGGCGCTTGCAGCGGATGCCGACGAGGTCGTGTACCTCCAGAACCCGCGCGGATTCGGCGCGGTCGGCGCCTTCTACGGCTACTTCCCGCAGCTCAGCGACGACGACGTGATGCGGCTGCTCGCGACCGGGTAGTCGGCCGGTCCGCGGGATCGCCCGAGAGTGGCTCCTACGGCAGTTGGTTGACCCAGATCGTCACGGTGGCGCCCTTGAGAACCTTCTGCCCGGCTTCGGGGGCCTGATTCTGGACCTTCCCGGTCGTGGTCGGGTCGGCGTTGACGACGAACTGGATGCTCTCGTCGAGTCCCAGTGCCTGGATCTTGGCCACCGCCTCCGCCTGCATCAGGCCCACCAGCGGCGGGACGGTCACCTGCTCCGGCCCGGTCGAGACGTAGATCGTGACCTGACTGCCCTTCGCGGCTTGCTGACCGCCCGCGGGCTTCTGGTCGATGACCGAGCCCTTCGCGACGACGCTGTCGGCCTTTGGGACCACCTTCACGACGAATCCCTGAGCGTTGAGCTCCGTGGTCGCGTCGGCCTGCGTCAGGTCGCCCACGAACGGGACCGCGGCCATCTCGGTGCCCTTCGAGATCCACAGGTGCACCTTGGCGCCCTTGGCGGCCTCTGAGCGCACCGGGGGGTCGGTGTTGAAGACGATGCCGGCCTTGTACTTCGAGTTGAACTCGCGCGTGTACAGCGGATCGACCTGGAAGCCGGCGTCCTGGAGTGCGACGACCGCACTGGACTCACCCGATCCGACGACGTCCGGCACGACCATCATCTCGGGTCCGGAACTGAGGACGAGATCGATGGCCTGGCCCTTGTCCACCACCGTGCCCGCGGGAGGATCGCTCGAGATCACCGCGTCCTTGGGGACAGTGGGGTCCGGGCGGGACTGTTCCTGGCCCACGGCCAAGCCCAAGTCGATCAGAGTGTTGCGCGCGTCTACGACGCTCATCCCCGTGGTGTCGGGCACCCGCAGGGTGGCCCCGATCAGCCCCGATGCCCAGGCGACGCCCGCGCCCAGCAGCAGGACGAGCGCAACGATGCCGACCCAGATCCAGGGGTTCGTCTCGTGCCGAGTCTGATCACGCGTGATCTGCGGCTCGCCCGCGCTGCGCTCGACGACCGGCATAACGGTGGTGTCGTCCACCCTCGGCTGTGCCGAGACCGCCCGTCCGGCGACGACGCGCTGCAGGTCGTCGCGCATCTCGTCGGCGGAACGGTAGCGACGGGAAGGGTCCTTCTGCATCGCCTTGGTGATGACCGCCTCGAGCGCGGGCGGGATGCGGGGGTTGATCGTGCGCGGCGCGGGAGCCTCGTCGTTCACGTGCTTGAGGGCGACGGAGACAGGCGTATCCCCTTCGAACGGGAGTCTGCCCGTGGACAGCTCGTAGAGCACGACTCCCAGTGAGTAGAGGTCGCTCTCCGGTCCGAGCTTGCGGCCCTGTGCCTGCTCGGGCGAGACGTACTGCGCGGTGCCGAGAACGGAGCCCGTCTGTGTGGAGTCCGAGTCGACTGCCCGCGCGATCCCGAAGTCCATGACCTTTATCGTGCCGGCGGGCGTGAGGACGATGTTCTGGGGCTTGATATCCCGGTGGATGATCCCGTAGCCGTGCGCGACCGTCAGCGCGGCGCAGACCTGCGCGCCGTACTCGGCGACCTTGACCGGGTCGAGCGCGCCTTGCTCCTTGACGACCGCCTTCAGGTCGGTGCCGCGCACGAGCTCCATGACGATGTAGTAGGTGCTGTCTTCCGACCCCGTAGTCGTAGATGTTGACTATCGAAGGGTGCGACAGGTTGGCGGCCGCCGAGGCCTCATGCCGGAACCGCTGCACGAAGTCGGGATCGTCGGCGTAGCGAGTGTGCATGACCTTGACCGCGACGGTGCGGCCGAGAGTCTCGTCGACGGCCTTGTAGACATCGGCCATCCCGCCGGTGCCGATGCGCTCGGTGACCCGGTACCTGCGACCGAAGACCATGTCTTCCACGTGGGTGCTCCCGTGAGTTTCGCTCGGCGCATGACGAACGCCGGCTATCCGATAGATTCTACCGCACCGCTGTGCTGACAGACCGTGCCCGACCCTTCGCCGTGTCCTACCGTCCCAGTGCTGCTTCGAGCACGAGACGCGCCAGTGGAGCGGCAACCCGGCCGCCCACGCCGGCGTTCTCGAGGACGATCGCCACCGCGATGCGAGGCGTCGATCCCTTGCTTGCGGGTCCGAACGCTATGAACCAGGCGTCGGAGACCTGTCCCTTCCCGACCTCGGCCGTGCCCGTCTTCCCGGCGATCTTGATGCCCGGTATGCCGGCCCGCGTGCCGGAGCCGGAATCGACCACACCGACCATCAGGTTCGCTCACCGCGGCCGCCGTGACCGGGTCCGTGGCCGTGCTCAGAGCGCGAGGGCTCGCGGCGGCGATCGTCCCTCCGGCGGCATCGGCGGTGTGGTCGACGAGGTAGGGCCGCATCACGACCCCGTCGTTGGCGATGCCCGAGGCCACCATCGCCATCTGCAGAGCAGTGGTCACGGGCCCGTTCACGGCGTGCGACCCGACCGGCTGGCCGTCGGCCGCCCAGGCCGTCTCCCATCTGGTCATCGCCTCCGGAGCGGCCATGAGCGAGGGCGCCACGGGGAGCTCGAGCGGGGGAGACGAGTCGAAGCCGAAGGCCCGCGCCTGCTCCACCAGCCGCTGCGGCCCCAGCTTGTCTCCGAGGTAGGCGAAGACGGTGTTGATCGAGGAGAGAGTCGCCTGCCTCAGCGTGGCCGAGCCATAGCCGGCGCCCTCGAAGTTGGTGACCTTGCCGCCGCCTATCGACAGCACAGCGGGCGCGGGCAGCACGGTCCCGGGCGTGGCGATGTCGCTGGAGAGCACCTTCGTGAGAGTGACGACCTTGAAGGTGGAGCCGGGCGGGTAGACGCTCGATATGGCGCGGTCCACCAAGGGGGAAGCCGGATCCTTCGATAGGGTGGCCCAGTCGGCGTCGACATCCTGAGGCGTGAAGGAGGGGGAGGACGCCATCGCCAGCACGGCGCCCGTCCTCGGGTCGATCGCGACGACCGCGCCGCGGTGCCCCGTCAAGGCCTTCTCGGCGGCCTTCTGTATCCGGCTGTCGATCGTGAGAACGACGTCGTTGCCCGGCACGGCGCGCCCCAGCGCGTCGTCCATCAGGTCCTGGAAGCTCGCGAAGTCGCGGTGACCGGCCAGCACGTCGTTGAGTGCCGCCTCGATGCCGCTCCTCCCGTACCTGACCGAGTAGTAGCCGGTCACGTGCGCCGCGAGCCGCCCGGCCGGGTACGTCCGCTCGAAGAACCCGCTCGGCTGCCGCACCGAGCGCGCGAGGACCTTGCCATCGGTGGTGAGGATCGCCCCGCGCTCGGCTCGTGCCTCCTTGGCCAGGTTGCGGGAGTTGCGGGTGTCGTTGTTGAGCGCCTGCGCGTCGACCACCTGCAGCCACGTCAGATTGATCACGAGGGCGGCAGTCAGCACCGAGACCAGCCAAGCGACCCCGACGAGCCGCCGGGAGAGCGCGAGGCGTCCCAGCGCGCCCGTCTGCCCGCTGGCGACCACCTCCGAACCGTCCGCGGGCGTGTCGTCGCCGGCTCGCATGAGCAAGCCGAGCAGCAGGAAGTTCGACACGATCGACGAGCCGCCGTAGGACACGAAGGGGAGCGTGATCCCCGTCAGCGGGATGAGCCGGGTGACCCCGCCGACTATCACGAAGGTCTGCAAGCCCAGTGCCGCGACCAGGCCGGCGGCCGTCAGGGACGCCATGTCCGACCGCGCCCGGACGGCGGTGGCCAGGCCGCGGAGGCAGAAGACCAGGTAGGCGGTGATGATGGCGACGCCGCCGAGCAGCCCCAACTCCTCGCCGATGGCCGCGAAGATGAAGTCGGTCGCGACGAACGGGATGCGTGTCGGCAGTCCGCGTCCAGGCCCCACGCCGGTCATCCCTCCCGCGGCGAACGCGAACAGGGACTGCACCACCTGGTATCCCCGGCCCGCAGCGTCGGCGAAGGGGTGAAGCCACACGTCGATGCGCACGCGCACGTGCGCGAACGCGAAGAAGGCAGCCGTCGCGCCGAGGGCGAACAGCAGCGTCCCGACGACGGCGTAGGACCAGCGGCCCGTCCCCACCGTGACCATCACCAAGAAGATCCCGAAGAACAGCAGCGACGACCCCAGGTCCTTCTCGGCGACCAGCACGACCAGCGAGACCGCCCACATCAGAAGCAGCGGCCCGAGGTGTCGCGCCCTCGGCAGGTGCAGACCCGCGAACTTCCGCGTGGAGACGGACAGAACCTCGCGGAACTCCGCCAGATAGGCCGCGAGGAACACCACGAGGAGGATCTTCGCGAGCTCCGCCGGCTGGAAGCTGAGCGACCCGATGCGCAGCCAGAGCTTGGCCCCGTTGATCTCGGTGCCGATCAGCGCGGGCGCGAGCAGGAGCACCAGCGCGGCGAGCATGATCGTGTACTTGTACCGGGCGAGCGTCTCGAGCGACGGGATGAAGGCGAGAGCAGCGCACAGCACGGCGACGCCTGCGAGCAGCCAGATCGTCTGTGAGCCGGCGAGCGACGGGTCGAGGCGCGTGACCATCGCGAGCCCGACTCCCGACAGGAGCGCGGTGACCGGCAGCAGCACCGGGTCCGCGCCGGGCGCGAACCTTCTGACCGCCAGATGCGCTGCGCCGAAGGCTAGGAGCAGGATCGCGGGAGTCAGGAAGTCGGAGGGTGCGAGAGCCCCTCGCGCGGCGCCGGCGGCGAGAGCGAAGACCAGCAGCACCGGCAGGGTCGCGGCGAGCAAGAGCATCAGCTCGATAGTGCGGCGCGACCTCACCGCCCCGGCCATCCCTACGTTCCCGGCGTCGCGGTGGAGGTCAGGCTCGGTGAGGCCGGTGAGGTCGGCACGGCGGACGCGCGCAACTCCTCCACGCGGTCGAGCGCGTCGGGCAACTTGCCGAAGGGTATGCCTTCCTCCAGGCGCGCGCGGATCTGCGGGTCCAGCTCGTCCACAGGCACATCGGTCGACTGAACGAGCCAGTTCAGGCCGATACCTGCGAACTCCCCGGGGATCCCCCGGTACACGGCGACGTAGCCGCCGCGGTCGATGATGTAGGCGCGGGAGCGCGCGTACGACCAGCCGCCCGCTCCGGTTGCGATGACGAGCGCCAAAGCGGCCACGATCCAAAGCAGGGGAGCGGCGCCGCGCCGGCGTGCCTCCTTCGACCCGCGGGCGGGGGCGATCTCACTCGCTGGAGTGTCTCCGATGTCGACGACGATCACAGTGATGTTGTCGTATCCGCCTGCCCGGTTCGCGGCTTCGACGAGTTTGGCCGCCGCTGCCTGGGGCTCGCGCTCCGCGGCCAGCAGCTCTGCGACGTAGTCGTCCGGGATCATCCCGGTCAGGCCGTCGGTTGTGAGCAGCAGGCGGTCACCGGCCATGGCTTCGACGTCGTAGAGGTCCGCCACCATTTCACGGTCTGACCCGAGAGCTCGCGTGATCACGCTGCGCTGCGGGTGGAAGCGGGCGTCCTCCTCGGTCAGCACGCCCTCGCGTACGAGGTCGGCGACCATCGAATGGTCCTCCGTGATCCGCGTGAGCTTCCCCTCGTGGAGCAGGTAGGCGCGTGAGTCGCCGACGTGTGCTATCGCGATGTGGGCGCCGTCGACCATCGCCGTGGTCAGCGTGGTGCCCATGCCCGAGCGGGTGCGCGTCTTGTCTGCCGACTCGATGACCGCACGGTTCGCCGCGCGCACGGCGCGGGCGAGCGCCTTCGAATCAGCCGAGCGCGGCGCGTTGGCGAGCAGTTCGGCGAGCGCGACCCTGCTGGCGACCTCGCCGGCGCGGTGCCCGCCCATGCCGTCGGCCACTGCGTATAGCGGCGGTTCCACGAGGAGGGCGTCCTCGTTCTGCGGACGCGTCAAACCCGGGTCGGTCAGCGCGCCGACTCCGCCTATGCGGCCAGTGCTCATGCGCGCGACACCTTCATCTTCACCGGGCCGACCTCGATCTCATCGCCGGCGGCCAGCGGCACGGGACGTGTCACTCGACGGCGGCCGACAAGGGTGCCGTTGGTGGAGTCGAGGTCTTCGAGCACGGGCCCTCCCGGGGCCGGACGGATCTGTGCGTGCAGGGTCGAGACGAAGTCATCGGCGATGACGAGCTCAAGTTCCGGAGAGCGCCCTATTCGCACTCGCTCATCTAGCGGGATGCGAATGCCGGTCAGCTCGGGCGGACCGGACACCACCACGAGCGTCAGCGGTCTCTGCGGCTGTGCCTGATCGCCCTGCTTGATGAGCCCCAGCCCTGCGCGCACCGAGGCGAACAGGAACAGGTACAGGAGCGCCAGCAGCAGGATGCGCCCGAAGAGCAGCGCGAGGTCGACCACCGATCACCGTCCGGGCTCGTGGAAGGTCAGTCTGGTCAGGCCGATCTCGATCACGTCGCCGTCTCTCAGCAGAGCGCGCGCGACGGGCTCACCGTTGACCAACGTTCCGTTCGTGGAGTCGAGGTCCTCGATCGCCCAGCCGTCACCGACGTGCACGAACACCGCGTGCTCGCGCGAGGCGTTGGCGTCGGTCAGCCGGATCGTGCAGTCGGCGAGACGTCCCACCGTGGCGCGCTGGCCGCGGAGCGCGACGTCGTGCTCGTGGTCTCCGACCGTCACGGTCGCAAGGTCGTCTGCGGGGCTGACGGCGCCGTCTGTCCAAGGACCCTCCGACTCCACGGCCCCGGCCTCTTCGTCTTCGGGCGCGGCCAGCTCCGCGCTGACGCGGAAGCGTCCGAGCCTAAGGTCGTCATGGACGACGAATGACACCTTCGGCGTCCCCGTCAGGTGGTAGTTGCGCTCCCGCGCACGGCCGGTGAGGTAGGTGACCAGCTCTCCGGCGAGCGTGGCGGTGAACGGTCCGAAGTTCTCGGCATCCTGGGGCGATAGAGCGACCGTGTACCCCAGCGGTGCGTACACTCGGCCAACCCCGATCGTGCGGGCGTCGTCCATGGCGCGCCCCAGCGTCTTGGCTATCTCGACTGGCTGCACCGGCGAGCGGAAGAGACCGGCGAAAGCGCCCTCAAGAGCGCCCCCGACGCGGTCCTCGAAATCGGAGAGGATGCTCATCTGCTCACTCCAGGTCCCGGTTGCCCATGTCTTCCGCCCGGACCGGAGGCCCGAGGATCACGACGACAACGACGAGTATAGAGGCGACGCCCATCTGCAGGAGAGCCGCCGGCGCCATCCGTGAACCGACCGTCATCCAGGGCCCCAGCGCTGCGGCGCACAGCACGAGTGCCGCTGCCGCGCCAACGAGCGCGCCGAGGCGCGTGCCGAGACGGGCTCCGAGGGCGGAGAGCATCCCGGCCATTCCCCAAGCGAGCACGGTGACGGCGCCGCGCAGGGCGATGGACGTGGTGATCCCGCCGCCAGGCCAGGGCGCGGATAGCGGGGCGACCAGGGCCGGCCAAGCGACGTCTGCGAGGACCCCGGCCCGGCTGACCACCGAGGCCGCCACCATCACCAGCCCGGCGGCCGCGGCCGCGGCGCCGGCCGCCCAGACACCCTCGATGAAGAAGCCGGCGAGCACGGGGAGCGCGGGAGAGGCGTGCAACACACCGGCGAGTGGGGCGAAGACGGGCGTGGAGGCCGGCCCCGGGCGCGTGCGGCCCATCGCGACCCACCACAGCGCGCCGAATAGGGCGACTCCGAAGCCGAGCGGCAGGCCGATGCGGAACGCGCCGGCGGCCAGCACGACGAGGCCGGCTCCGAGGCCCAGCGAGGGAGAGAGGTAGCCCGCCGCCGCCGCGATCGTGACGGCCGCGACCTGCGCTAGCCACGGGAATCCCAATGGGGCCATGCCCGCCGAGGTCAGCCACCCTGCTGCGACCGCGACGACGAGCCGCTCGGCCAGTCCCGCGCGCGTGGCGAGCCGGTCCCAGACGCCGAGGCGCAGCAGGGACGGCTCCTCGCCGGTGTCCTCGTCGAGAGTCATCTCCGCCGCGAAGGCGCGCAGGCTGTCTCGGCCGGTGACGGGGTCCCCGAGCTCGGCGAGCAACTCCGAAGCGAGCGAACGAAGGCCGGGCGGGCGATCGGTCGCGTCGGGCGCCAAGGCACGCATGAGGATGCCATCGATCGCCGCGGGCAGTGACGGTTCGAACTCGCCCGGCAGGGGAACGCCGGTCTGCTCCGCCTTGAACAGCGAGCCCTCGATCGAGTCTGAAGCGAACGGGATAGCGCCCGTGAGGACCTGGAAGGCCAGGGCGGCGAACGCCCAGATATCCGTTCGCGCCTCGACGTCTTCGCCGCGCAATTGCTCGGGTGGCATGTACCCGAGAGTCCCGCCCGCAGAGAGAGCTTGGCCAGCGGCGTTGGTCAGTGCCGCTACGCCGAAGTCGGCCACCTTGACCAGGCCGTCCCGCGTCACCAGCACGTTCTCGGGCTTCAGGTCGAGGTGCAGCACGCCGTTGTCGTGCGCGAAGGCCATCGCTTCCGCGACCGGGCCGAGGACCGCGGCCGCCTCATCGAGGTCGAACGGTGCGTAGAGGTCGAGCATCGCCGCCAGTGACGCTCCATCGACGTGCTCCATGATGAGGAACGCCTCGTCGTCATCGGTGTCCCACTCGTAGACCGTGACGATGTTGGGGTGGTTCAGCAGCGCCGCGGTGCGAGCTTCGCGAAGCCCCGTCGTGCTCGAGAGGATCTGTATCCCGCGCCTGGTCAGAGGGATCCGCTTGATGGCGACCCGGCGCGCCATCTTCGTGTCGAAGGCCAAGTCGACGGCACCGTGGCCTCCCTCGCCGAGCTCGGCCAAGGGCCGGTACCGCCCGAGAATGAGTGCCTCGTCCACGCGCCTCCCGCCGCAGGCCCGATACCCGCTGACCATTCTAACTTGCGGGGACGCTCGGTCAGCAGGAGGGAGGGGCGGTGGCGAGAACGAGCACCGCGACGTCGTCGCGCAGACGTCCGCCGGAGAATGTCAGGACCTGGTCGTGCAGACGCTGGGCGATCTCAGCCGGAGTGGCCTCTCCCAATCCCCCGAGCAGCGACGACAGCCGCTCCATCCCATAGAACTCCCCATCGATGTCGCGCGCCTCGGTGAGTCCGTCGGTGTACAGGACTATCGCCTCGCCCGGGTCCGCACTCACTCTGAATCCCTCGTAGAGAAGCCCCGGGAAGGCCCCGAGGATCGGTCCGCCACCCTCCAAGACGACGTCGCCGCCCTCACGGAGGACGAAGGGCAGAGTGTGCCCCGCACTGGCGAACGAGAGCGTGCCGGTCGGGATGTCGAGGAGCGCCACGAAGACCGTGACGAACGTCTCGGCGGTCGTGAAGCGGTGCACTAGATCGTTCGTCTTCGTAAGGGCGACCGCCGGGGTGGCGCCGTCGACGAAGTGCGCCCGCAGCGCATTCTTGACAAGCGCCGTGACCGAGGCCGCGCTCGTCCCCTTGCCTGACACGTCCCCGATCGAGACCGCCACGCGTCCGGGAGACACGGCGAACAAGTCGTAGAAGTCGCCTCCGACCAGCGTGCGCTCGGTCGCGGACTCGTAGAACCACCCGACGTCGATGCCCGTCGATGCCCGTCGGGCTGGTCAGCAGCGCCTGCTGCAGCACCTCGGAGATCCGGTGCTCGCGCTCGGCGTTCGTCGCGCTCCGTCTCGGAGTCCTCGAGGATGTTGAGCAGCGCCCGTTGAGTCCGCTCGGACTTCTTGCGCTGCTCCTGGACGTCTTCCAGGAGGTTCAAGGTCGCCTTCTGCACCTGCAGGAGCTTGCGCCGCTCCCCGTCGAAGTCCTCGAGGATGTTGAGCGTCGCCCTATGGGCGTTCTCCAACTCGATGACCTGCTCGTGGAGCCGATGGGTCTCCGAGTGGCCGGCCGCTTCTCTCGGCATCACTTCGCTCCGCGGGCCAACTGACTCTTGAGAGAATGGTTCTCCTCCTCGAGTTCCTCGATCTGCTTCTTGAGCTCCACCATCTTCAGCTCGCGCCCCACCACAAGCGTCTGGAACTTCTCCAAGTCGGCGAGGCGGTCCAGTTCGCGCGCGCGCTGCTCGGCGAGCTCCTCCTCGACGCGCTTGCGGGCTGTCACGTCGCGGGCGGCGGCGAAGACGCCGAGGACGTTGCCGGCCGTGTCCTTGTACACGCTCGCGTTGTAGAGGACGTCGGTGAGCTGGCCGTCCTTGTGGCGGATGGTGAGCGGGTAGTCGGTGACCGAGCCCTTCGCGAACACCTGCAAGTACCCCTCGCGCGCCTTGTCCGGCTCGGTGAAGTAGTCGCAGAAGTCGGTGCCGATCAGCTTCTCGCGCGCGATGCCAGTGACCTTGATGGTGGCCTCGTTGACGTCGGTGATCTTCCCCGCCGTGCTGATGGTGACCAGGGGGTCCAGCGAGGATTCGATGAGGCTTCGGGCGTACTGTGCCGATTGCCTCTGGGCTGTCACGTCGCGGGCGGCCGCGAAGACGCCGAGCACGTTGCCCGCGGTGTCCTTGTAGACGCTCGCGTTGTAGAGGACGTCGGTGAGCTGGCCGTCCTTGTGGCGGATGGTGAGCGGATAGTCGGTGACCGAACCCTTCGCGAACACCCTCTGATAGCCCTGGCGCGCCTTGTCCGGCTCGGTGAAGTAGTCGCTGAAGTCCGTGCCGATCAGGCGGCTGCGATCCAGGCCCGTGATCTTCGCCGGTGGCCTCGTTGACGTCGGTGATCTTGCCCTCGGTGTCGATGGTGACGAGCGGGTCGAGCGAGGACTCGATGAGGCTCCGGGCGTACTGCGCGGCCATCGCGAGGCTGCTCTCGGCCTGCCTCCTCGCGTCAACCTCCTCCGTGATGTCCCTGGCGATCGTGGACGCGCCGATGATGTTGCCCTTGCGGTCCTTCACTGGAGAGATGCTCACGGACACGTGGATCAGGCGGCCGTCCTTGCGCTGCCTGACGGTCTCGTAGTGGTGGATGCTCTCGCCGCGCTTGATGCGCTCGAGTATCCCGGGGACCTCGTCGGTCTGTCCCGGACGGGATCAGGATCGACACGGGCTTGCCCAGGACGTCGTCGACGGAGAAGCCGTAGATCCTCTCCGCGCCGGAGTTCCACGACGTGATGATCCCGCCGGAAGTCTTCGTGATGATCGCGTCGTCGGACGACTCGACGATGGATGCGAGCAGGTACGTCCGGTCGGGGACGAACTCGCTGGACGGACGGGCGGAGGTCTGCCTCCTCGCTGGACTCTCCGACCGATCCTTGCCGAACGCGCTTCTCGGCCATCGACACTCCCCTGGATCAGCGACTCACTTGTTCGGACCTCGCGAGGTCAGGTCCCAGGGGGTGTTCGTCGAGCACTCACCCGAGGCGCGATCCGCCGTCCGCTCTGGCGAAAGCTGGCAAGACAGTACATCCGACGCCAGGAGCCCTGCAAATGGCGCGCCGCCGGCGCGCCGGTCCCCCGCGGTCGGTTGATACCCGACTCGCCCCAGGAACTGACAAGTCGTCGAACTCGAAGCGGCCCCGGTGTCCCGGGGCCGCTTCCACAGCTCTCATCGCCGGACTAGCGCGGCCAGCCCGTCCGAACTGCACTGACCGCCGACAGATGCTCGGCTACGCCGGGGACGGACATGGAGAACATGCCGTCGTAGGCCACCCGGTACTTGGTCTTCGCGTGCAGGGGCGGCGTCTTGTACGCGTACGCGCCCGACGCCGAAGTGGTGAGCGTCTTGGCCAAGACCCACTTGCCGCCCGAGTACTTCTCGACCCGAAGGTGCGCCCCGGCGATCGGCAGGCCCTGCTCGGTCAGCGTCCCCTTCAGGTGGATGTGGCCGTGGTGCGGTATCCGCCTCGGGACGGCTCCGACACTCAGGCTCGGCACCTGGAACCTCGCCCAGATGGGCCATCCGCCGCTCAGGTAGACGCAGGAGTTCCCGGCGACCTTTGCGGACTCCTGATCACCGGCAAGATCTGTGAACGGGAACGATACGACCGAACCCGACGCCCGCTGGACCCGGAAGTCCCACAGGTACAGGCCCAGCTTGACGCCGTCGGACATGCCGTACACTACGCGGTCTCCGGCGACCTGCGGGTCGAGGACGTCCCATGACGGGTCGCTCGGACCGTAGACCCACGTCTTCGTCTCGTAGTTGTAGGTCCTCAGAGCTGCGTGGCCGCCGGCGTCGCCGAGCCACGCGACCAGGTGGTCGCCGATGGAGGGAAGCCAGTAGTTACCGGCGTCGCTCGTGATGTTCCAGGCTGACGACGACGAACCGATCGTCTTGATCATGATCTGGCCGTGCGTGTCGCCGCCCGACTCATCGCGATAGGCGACACGCTTGCCACTGATCGAGGGCTGCATCTGGTTGCCGGTGCCCCCGGCGACCAGGAACTTGGCGTGCGAGCTCGTGAAGTCCTTGCCCCAAAGGTCGATGTCGACGCCGTCGTCGACTTCCCACACGACGTAGTGGCCGCTGATCACCGGATCGGACTCGGCCGTGGTCGCACCGTCGTTCGTGACCTTCTTCAGCGTGCCGGTCGCGAGGTTCTTCACGCGGATGTCGCCGCCGACGGCATAGGCGACCCAGTCGCCGTCGACCGCGGGCGATTCGATCCCGTCGGTGGCGTCTGTGGCGACCACGGAGCGCACCCCGCTCCGCAGGTCTACCTTGTGCAGCTGGAAGAGGCCGGGATTCGGGGAATACAGGAACACCGCCCAGTGACCGCTCACGTCGGGCGCGGCCCACTGCACGCTGCCCCACAGGCCTCCCAGCAACCCGCGCTCTATCACGAAGCTGTTCGCGAACGCCGCCGCCGGAACCGCGGTCAGAGCGAGTGCCAGCGCGAGCGTCACGATGGCGCACATCCGTGCCCGTTTCATCGCAGATCTCCCTTCGGTCGACGTCCCAACAGGTGCGTGCTAGGTCATCGCGGCCAGGCCTTCTTGGTGGCGCTAGCCGTTGACAGGTGCTGCTTTGCAGGGGGGCCGAACATCTCCATGAACCCGTTGTATGCGACCCGGTAGTAGGTCGTGGAGTGGTTCTTTGGCGTGTAGTAGGAGAACTCGCCGGACGAATTGGCGGTGACGGAGGCGATCTTCACCCAGCGGCCGGATGAGAGCTTCTCGATATCGAGCTTGGCGCCGCCGATCCGCGACCCGTTGTCGCTTATGGAGCCCCACAGACGGATGCGCGCGGCATGGGCGATCCGCTTGGGGACGGAGTGCAGCGAGATGCCCGGGACGGCGAGCTTCACGTAGTGGAGACTGGAGGCGCCGACCCGATAGACCACCCGGCTGCCGTCTATGGCCGCGTCGTAGCCCTCGTCGCCGTCCGTCACATCGATCAGGGCGAGCGCTTCGGACGTCCTGGCGATGCGGGTGTCGAACACGCGGAGGTCGTAAGTCCCAGATCCGACCTGCATCAGGAACCTGTCGCCACTGACGCGCGGCTCGTACACCAAGTTGCCCGAGACGGACACAGTCGTGATCCGGCTGGTATCGAAGTCGTAGTAGCAGGTCTTGACGGCGAACATCCCCTCCCATGCTCGCCACGTCACGATGTGGCTCCCGAGCGACGGGGAGGGATCGCTCATCTCCGTGCCCGCATACGAGGTCAAGCGCTTCGCCGCGGCGCTCGAACCGATCGTCTTCATGTAGAGGTTGATGGCTCCGTTCACCTTGTTCACGTAGACGACGTGCTTGCCGTGGATCCGGGGGTTCGACATGGTGGAGGTCGAGGAGACGACGGTGAACGGCGACCCCGTGGTCGAGAGGTTCTTCGCCTTGATGGTCGCCACGGTCGCCTCGTTGGAGGCTTTCGACTCCCAGACCACGTACTTGCCGTCAGCGTCGCTGATGCTCGGGAATTGGTCGATGCGAGAATCGTTGGTGATCTGCTTGTACGCCCCTGTCCTCAGGTTCTTCGCGTGGATGTCGTTGTGCTCGGACCAGGCGACCCAGTCGCCCGCCACGACGGCCCCCCAGGCACCCGAATCGTGCACCGGAGGGAGGGCGCTGAAGGCGCCAGTGGCGATGTTGTACCGCTGAAGCGGAGCACCCTCGCTCGGCTGGTGGAAGATGACGTTGTCGCCGTCGATCACCGGCTTCCACCTCTGCGGCGGGCTCATCTCCAGCCCGAAGAGGCTGCGATCCAGCCCGAACTGGCTCGCAGCTGCGACCGCCGGTGCGATGAGCGCCGCGGCGACCGCCGCGACCAGGAACGTGACGAACACTCTGCGCATGTTCATGGCTCTTCCTCCCCGAAGGTCCGATACGCGCCCGCCTCGCCGTCGCAGCCCCCGCCGCAACGAAGTGCGGACAGCCTGCACGTTACGCCTCGGAGCGGACGGGCAAAAGGGCGGAAGGCTGCCCGTCCGACGTCCGACGGGCCTCTCCCGACGAGCGGCGGTTCGGGTCGGCTGTCGAGGACAGGAGCCCCGCCGGGTCCGGCGGGGCTCCTGCTGGCTGGCGGTGGGGAGAGTGACACGAGCCGAACCTTCACCTCACCTCGGCCACGCCGTCTTGACGGCGCTCACCGTCGACAGGTGGTCCGCCGACTGCGCGCCGAAGTGATCGAGCTTCCCGTCGTAGACCACCCGGTACAGCGTCTTCGAGTGGTTGTGGGGTGTCTGGTAGGAGAAGGTCCCGGTCGAACTCGCGGTGATCGTCTTGATCCTCGTCCACTTGCCCGAGCCGTACTTCTCGATGCCCAGACTCGCACCGCCGATTCTCTGTCCCTGGTCGCTGATCGAGCCCTTCAGGTGGATGTGGCCGAGGTGTGGGATTCGCTTCGGGACCGAGTTCAGCGAGATGCCCGGGACGGCGAGCCGTACGTAGTAGACGATGTTGCCGCTCATGTAGGTGAGCTCGTTGCCATCGATGCGGCCGTACCGATCCTGGTTGGCGGTCGTCGCGATCGGAATCGACGCCTCGGTCGGATGCGCCTTCGCGAGCCGCGCGTCGAAGAGGTAGAGATCGTAGTCCAGCCCGTCCCATGTGCTGTAGATGATGCGGTCCCCACTGACCTGTGGATCGACCATGTCGTTCACTGTGCTCGAGGGCCCGGTGGCGTACAGCCCCGTGTTGTAGTCGTAGTAGCGCACCGCCTGCTTGCCGCTTGCGTTCCCAGTGAGCCAAACGACCAGGTGGCTCCCGATGTCCGGGCTCGACTGGAGGTGCCCATCGTCCGTGACGTGGAGCGGCTGGGCGCTCGACCCTATGGTCTTCACCCAGACGGTGTCGCTCCCGGTCTTGTTGTCGAGGTACGCCACGCGCTTGCCGTAGATGGCTGGGAACGTCTGGTTGTGGTCCCCGCCCCAGCACAGTGAAGACCGAGCCGTTAGTGGCGAGGTTCTTGCCCAGGATGTCGTACTGACCTGCATCCTGCCTCTGCCACACCACGTATGAGCCGTCGGCGGTGCTGACAGCCGGCACGCCGTCCCACTTCGTCGCGCCATCCGTGGTGACGGCCTTGTAGGCGCCCGTATGGACGTTCTTCGCGCGCATGTCGGAGTCGGTCTGCGTAGACGACCCAGTCACCGGAGATGGCGGGCGCGACGACGTCCACCGCGCCGTTGGACATGGTCGAGGTCACGATGCCGCGCGCGAGATCGAACACCGGCGCGGTGCGGGCGCCCGTCGCCGGCTCCATCCCGTACACGATCCTGCTCCCGCTGATGTCGGGCGCGAGGTACGTCGGGATAGGATTGCTGAAGCCGATGATGCTCCGCTCGACGAAGTACGGGTTGGCCACTGCTGCGACCGGAACCGCGAACGCAGCGACGAACATCGTGGCCACTAGGCACGCGCGCATCCCACCCGTGTTCATGACGGACCCCTCCCCCAGACGCTTACATGGCCCAATCCCGCCGCAGCAACGATACCCGGACATGCCGTACGTTACTCCTCGACGCCGAGCGTCAGAAGGCGTCGCGGCCGACATGCGAAGCGGCTCCGCCCGGATGGGCGGAGCCGCTGTGCTGCCGTGGTGCGGGTGAAAGGAGTTGAACCTTCACGGGGTTGCCCCCACATGGACCTGAACCATGCGCGTCTGCCATTCCGCCACACCCGCGTGACGTGCAAGGGGCAGTCTAGCAGGGGCGACACGCGAGCGACAAGGCGCGCGAAACGGCGCCCGTCAGCGGAATGCGGCGACTCCCAGTGCGAGCGCCAGCAGCGCGAGCACGACGATGCTCGCCTTGAACGCCGGAGTGCTGCCGCGCCAGCCCAGCCAGCGCCACTTCCACAGCGCGTCGCTCTGTTCCTGGGTGAGGCCCTTGTCTCGGATCGCCATCGGCGGCACTCCTCGCGTCGGGTCGCGCTACCTACACACCTATTGTCGGCGCGGGAAGCCGCCAGCGACAGGGGGACTCCGGAGACGGGCGCCTCGGCTGCGCCTCTCAGACCGGCGCGAACCAGCGAGCGGTCAGGATCGTGCCTGCGTACTGCAGCGCGAGGAGTCCGAGGCCGCCCACGGCGATGATCGCGTAGATCATCGGCCACGTGACGACGAACGACAGGCCGAGCATCCCCTGCAGTTGTGCGCCCATGGTCGTCTCGTTCAGCGCCAACGCGGCAGTCGCCGCGCAAAGCGCTCCCAGCACCCATGTCATCGTGATCGCGACCCGACGGCCATCCCGCATCGCGCGCTCCCGCGGCAATCCCAGTATCACCGCCCGTCGAGCGGCGACGTAGCCTCCGACGACCCCGATAGCCGCGTTGAAGACGGGGAAGCCCATGAAGAAGCCGTACATGCCGATCGAGTAGAAGAGGGCGACCAGCAGGAGTCGCCCGTAGCTCATCGAGTAGAGGGATTCGAGCTTGCTGCGAAGCGCCGTCACGTCCAGGGCGATCCCTATCGCCAGTCCGCTCAGCGCGAACGGAGCGACGGCCGGGTTGTCGCCGAGCACTCCGACGGAGCCCCACCATCCCGCGAGCAGTAGGGCTATGGGCGCCATCGGCGCCAGGATCGCGAGGGACACGATCTTGTCCGCGGTGCGCATCGAGTGGCCTCCGGACCATCGCGGCCGCACGTGCAGGGCCATCGCAATGCTAGCACCGTCGGGAGGCGCCTCTTTGACGAGCGGTCGACGTTCGCGCAACGCCTCGGAACGCCCGCTGTACTATGGTCATCAAGGGGGCAGGGCCCATCAGCGATGACGATCGGCGGTAGGACTCCTCCGGGGCACGGTCGGGCCTGAGAGTTCCCTCATCGGGGTGGAGCGCCCGCCTCGGCTGCCGATAATCATGCGCATAGGGATCTCGCGCGAGCGCGCGACGGGTCTGGCGCACTTGAGGAGGACCGAGCGTGGCAGCGCTTGACGGTCAGACGCAGATCCGGGGCAAGTGCCAGTTCTGGCGCGAGCGGATGGACGAGTACGACCGCTGGGACCGCGACCTGAAGCCCCAAGACAAGCGCGTCGTATGCACGTGCTTCATCGAAGGCAGGCTATGGCTGGTGACCGTCTCGACCGTGCCCGATGACTGCCCGCACCGCGATCACTGCCGCTACCACATCCGGATGTACTGACGGCGCTCCGTGCGCTTCGCCCCCGGGGACCTAGCCTTCGTGGTCCCGGTGCATGATGTCCGTGATCGCGCGCAGCCGCCCGGTCTTGGCGTGCGCATCGCGGTCGACAGTCCCCCGCTTGGCCGGATCCAGGAACTTCTCGACGCGGTCGGCGAGCTCGGAGGGCTTGATGGGCTTCGTGATGTAGTCCATCGACCCGTCCTCCATGGCCTCGAGCTGCTTGTCGAAGTCCCCGACCGCCGTCAGGTGGATTATCGGGATGTGAGCCGTGCGCTCGTCCTTGCGAAGCCGCCTCGCGACCTCATGGCCGTCCAGATCGGGCATGACGACATCCAGCAGGATGAGGTCTGGCTTCTGAGTGCGCGCCGCGACTATCCCCTCGTATCCGTTCGGCGCCGAGATGACGGTGAAGCCGCGCGACGTGAGGGCACCTTCAGCCATCCGGATGACCATGGGTTCGTCGTCGATGACGAGGATCTTCTTCGGCACCGGGCTCTCCTTCAAACGGCGATGGTCGTGCGTTCTAGTGATTCGACGCCCAAGGTGTTCCTCCTGCTGCGTTCACTGGGACATGTCTCCCAAGCGGTGGATCGTGCCCGTGTTGCGGTCGGCGGCCCACAACTCGCCCGTCCCATCCAGGCCGAACGTGCTGATCCCCCAGTTGGTCGTTGCGACGAGGCGCATCGTCCACGCGCTTCCCGAGCGCCTCAGCGTCCACATTCTGCCTGTGACGTAGTCGCCGAACACATAGAGGCCCTGCGCCTGGGGATATGCCGATCCGCGGTAGACGTATCCGCCGGTCACCGAGTCGCCGGTCGGGTGCGAGTACTCCGCCACGGGCCAGACCACCCCGGATCCCTTCGACGTCGCGTTGTAGAGGTGGTTGCCTTCGTACATCGGCCAGCCGAAGTCCTGTCCTGCGGGGCTGCCAGCGGCGACGTAGTCGATCTCCTCGTACTTGTCCTGGCCCACGTCGCCGATCCACAGGTCGCCGTTCGCAGAGTCGAACGAGAACCTCCATGGGTTGCGCAGCCCGTACTCCCATATCTCGGGACGGGCGCCGGAGCGGCCCGCGAAGGGGTTGTCGGGTGGGATCCTGTAGGCGGCGGAATCGGGTGCCGATTCGACGTCGATCCGCAGGATCTTGCCGAGCAGGACGCCGAGGTTCTGGGCCCGGTTACCCGGGTCGCCGGCCCCTCCGCCGTCGCCGAAGCCGAGGTACAGGTAGCCGTCGGGACCGAAGGCGAGTTGACCGCCGTTGTGATTCACGAACGGCTGGGCGATCGACAGCAGGAGTTGCATCGAGGAGGGGTCGAAAGCGTCGGGATCGTTGGCGCTGGTCTTGATGCGGTAGACGCGCGAGTTGCCCGCGGTGTCCGTGAAGTAGATGTAGGCGCGCTGCTTGGACGCGAACCCCCGAGGGAACGCGAGGCCGAGAAGCCCCTGCTCGGTGGCGGCGGAACCGACCTTCGGCCGGATGTCGAGGGCTGGCGCGCTCGCTACCTTCCCGTCGCGGACGACCCGGATCACGCCGACCTGGTCCGTCACGAACAGGCGCCCGCTGCCGTCGTCGGGGGCGACGATGTTGGTGATCAGCCCCAGCCCGGAGACGGAGACGGACGAAGCCGTGACCGTGGGCGCGACGCCCGGGCTCGGCTGCGTAGGCGGGGGGCCGGAGGGGCCTGGCGAGGCGGGGGAGACGCACCCGAACGCCGCCGACGCGCACGCGATCGTCAGGGCCGCTGACACGGTCGTACGCATGCGCATGGGCGCTCCCGGTCCGTGGTTGAACGAGGGGACGTCAGGTAGATTCCCGCGGACAGCGGGAGCCATGCGCGACGTGCGCTAGCCGGTCGCGGAGCTAGAGGTCCGCGGCCCCGCGGTCGCTGAGCACGATCCGCGCTTCGTCCGCCAGAGTGCGGGCCACGCGGTCGAGTGGCATTCCGGTCGCGCGGGCTATGGCGACGACGTCGTCGTTCTCCGGGCGGACCCTGAGTGACACGCCGGCACCCTGGACCTTCACCCGAACGGTGCCCAGTGACGTCGAGACGGTCTCGATCCGGCGCTCACCCACTTGCCGCCACGTGAGGGTGCGACGCACGCCGAGGGTCCCCGTGTGCAGCATGAGCAATCCCGTGAGGCGCGCGGCGTCCTCGACGCGGGTGACGATCGTGATCTCGGTGCCGACTCGCCCCTTCTTCATGCGGACCGGTCCGGCCCAAGCGTCCAGAGCGCCCTCAGCGAGGGCTATGTCGAGCGTCGCGGCCAGCAACTCGGCGCTCACGTGGTCGATCGAGCTCTGCAGGAGCGCGACTTCGACCAGGCCGCCCCCGCCCAGAGCCGATTCTCCCAGAGTGAGGCGGAGGAGGTTGGGGATCGGCAGGTCGCGCGCGCCCGCGCCCCAGCCCTCGCACGCTACCGTCATCGGTGGCATCGGCGCGTAGCGCGTCACCAAGGATCGCAGCAGCGCGGCGCCGGTCGGGGTCGTCATCTCACCCTCGAGTTCGCCCGCATAGCAGGGAACGCCCCGCAGAAGCTCGGCAGTCGCAGGCGCCGGGATCGGCAGCATCCCGTGGGAGGTCGAGACAAGCCCGTGGCCGAGGCGGACCGGAGTCGCCCAGAACTCGGCGATGCGGAGTTCCGTGACGCCGATCGCGACGCCTACGATGTCGAGGATCGAGTCGATGGCGCCGACCTCGTGGAAGTGGACTGCATCCGCATCGACGCCGTGGACCGCCGCCTCCGCAGCGGCCAAGTGGCCGAAGGCGTCGAGCGAGAGCTCCTTCACCGGGTCCGTCAGCCGCGACGCGGCGATCAGCTCGCGGATGGCCCGCCAATCCCTGGCGGGCTGACCTTCCTCAACGGCGATCCGTACCTCGACGCCCGCCAACCCGGCCCGGCGGACCTCGCCGATCTCGACCTCGTACCCACCGACGCCGAGCAGCCCCAAGTGCTCGCGGAGCAGGCCGGGGTCGAGCCCGGCTCCAACCAAGGCGCCGAGGAACTTGTCTCCCGACACTCCGGAGAAGCAGTCGAGGAAGGCGAACACCCGGGTCAGCCCTCTTTCGAGGCTGCGCGGTTGATGCGGGAGGCCAGCGCGGCCGCGCCGTAGCCGTTGTCGATATTGACGACACCGATGCCCGGCGCGCACGAGTTGAGCATGGTGAGCAGCGGCGCGACACCGCCGAAGTGCGCGCCGTACCCGACGCTCGTCGGCACCGCGATGACGGGCACCTTCACCAGCCCCGCGACCAGCGAGGGCAGAGCGCCCTCCATACCGGCGACGGCGATGATCACGTTCGCGCTGGCCAGCTCCTCGCGTACCGCCAAGAGACGGTGGATACCGGCGACTCCGACGTCGAACAGGCGCGTCACGCGGTCGCCCATGACCTCGGCGCAGATCGCGGCCTCCTCGGCTACGCGGGAGTCGGCCGTCCCGGCGCTCGCCACGACGATGTTGCCCACCAGTGGACGTTCCTCGCGCCGGTCGACGAGCAGGATCTGAGCGTCCTCGAAGTACCGCGCGTCCGGAGCGACCTGGGCCACCGCCTGGTAGTCCGCGGCCGAGGCGCGCGTGCCGAGCATGACCCCGCCATGCTCCAGGATGTCGCGCGCGATGGCCTTGACTTGCTGGGGCGACTTGCCCTGGCAGAACACTGCCTCGGGATAGCCGGTGCGAAGCTCCCGGTGGTGGTCGACCCGAGCCACGGGCCTCCCATCGGCGCCGACTTCCGCGAACGGCAGGTCGGCGAGGCGCGCCTCCGCGTCGGAGGCGCTCACGGTTCCTTCGGCGACGGCGGCAAGCAGTTGGCGGAGCGTTGAAGGGTCCATCGGAGTGTCCTCAGTCGGGGGCGCGGGGTCGGGCGCGGACGAGCGCAATGCGCGCGCGGGCCGGCCTTCGTGCGTGGAGTTGGCCTGGCACGTTCGTCGTATACTCCACTGAAGTGTAGCGGGGGAGGGTCGCCGATGCAGGTCGAGCTTGTCCTATCCATCATCGCGCTCATCGTCGCGCTGCTCTCGCTCATCTGGATCTTCGCTCTGGGGCAGCGCGTGCGGCGACTCACGGCCGTTCGCGGTGAGATGGGGCGCATGGCCGCCGCGGGCGACTTCGCGGGCATCGCCCAGGCCGTCCGGACTCGTTTGGATGAGCTCGACGCCGCCGACCAGCGGCTCCGCGCCGACGATGAGGCTCTCGGCAGGCTGCTCGGCAAGGCCATCCGGCACTTCGGCATCGTGCGGTTCGACGCGTTGGCCGGGGACGTCGGCGAGAACTCCTTCTCCGTGGCGCTGCTCGACGACACGGCCACCGGGTTCGTGCTGACCTCGATGTACGGACGCGGAGCGTACCGTCTCTACGCCAAGCCGATCGCTGACGGTCTAGCCGAACTCGTCCTGACCGAAGAGGAGACGGATGCGTGCTCTCGCGCGCTGCACGGCACGGGTCTGAGCGTCGCGTCGGAGGGCAGGCGGCGCCATGGCCGAGACGGCTGAGTCCCCGGAGCACGAGATGACCGACGTCGCGGGCACGGAGAGCCGCGGGCCGGCCTCCCTCCAAGAGCGCTGGCCGACGCTGAGGTTCGTCGACTGCGCGGGATTCGCCCTCCGGCTCGCGATCGCCGGCGGGCTGGCCATCCTGTACGCGGCGGGCGTGATCCAGCCGCGCGAGGGCGGTGCGCTGGCGCTGATCATCGGGACGGCGGTGCTGGCGGCCACAGGGCTGGGCAGTGCCGTCGCGTTCCTGGTATGGCACCAGCAGCCACGGAGGGTCCTGCAGTTGGCGCTCTTGCCCGACCTGTTGTCGTCGGCCCTGCTGGTCTGGTCGCTTGCCAACTACCAGGACCCGCTGTATCCGCTTGTGCTCGGGCTGGCGCTGATCTTCGGGTCGGCGCTGTCGCAGCGGGACGCGTCGATCGTGTCCGGTCTCGCCGCCGCGACCTACCTTGCCGCCCATCTCGTCGATCAGGGGGGAATCGCCCCAGCCGAGGTCACCATCATGTTGTTGAAGGCCGCAGCGCTGATCGGCGCGGCATTCGTGGTCGCCACGGCGATGCGGGCTGAGGCCGAGAGAGAGACGTACCTGCGAAGAAGCCAGAGCGAGTACCACGATCTGAACGAGAGCCTCGGAAGGCGCCTCACCGAATTGCGCGCCATCTCGGAGATCACGGAGCTCATCCACTCGACTCTCGACTTCGAGCAGGTGGGGCAGCTCGTGCTCGACATCTTGTCCAAGGTGATCGACCTGCCACGGAGCGCTCTGTTCATCATCGACAAGGAGCGCGACGAGACGATCTTCAGTGCCTCGTTCGGCATATCTCCCGAGATCGCCAAGCACACTCCCTACACGTACGGCCCGGATGCCCGGACGGACGGCGAGGAGATGTTCGCCTGCACCACGCTTGTGGGCCGGGGCGGCCTCACGGTCATCTTCTGCGCTACGGGCGAGCGGCTCGAGCGTCTGAGCAGCGAGGACCGCCTGGTGCTGAACTCGGTAGCCAATGAACTCGCCGTCGCCGCTGAGAACTCGGAGCTGTACAAGCTGACCCGGCGTCTCGCGATCACCGACGAACTGACCGGACTGTTCAACTACCGCTACCTGCTCGAGCGGGCTGAGGAGGAGATCGGAAGAGCCAGGAGGTTCGGCCGCAGCCTGTCGCTCCTGATGATCGACGCGGACGAGTTCAAGGTCTACAACGACACCAACGGCCACGTCGCCGGCGATCGTGCCCTAGCCGAGATGGCCAGGACGATGCGCGACGCGGTGCGCGACATCGACATAGCGTGCCGCTACGGTGGTGAGGAGTTCGCCATTCTGCTCCCGGAGACCGATGGCGAGGGCGCGTTCGTGGTCGCGGAGAAGGTCCGCGAGGCCATCGCGGCCCACGAGTTCATGAGCATAAGGGGCGAACGGACCGAGCAGATAACAGTCTCGATCGGGCTGTCCACCTACCCGGGCACCGCGTCCGACCGCGAGGGGCTGCTGCGACACGCCGACGACGCGCTCTACGTGGTCAAGCGCTCCGGCCGGAACCGCGTGAGTGCCTCGCCGGCGGGCGTCGAGGAGATGCGAGCGCGAGACCAGGAGAACGAGCGCCGGGAGCAGGCGGCGGACGCGGCGGAGCGTGGAGAACCGTGATCGTGCGCAGAGCCTTCCTGGGTCCGGCCGGTACCTTCACCGAGGAGGCGCTGCTCTCCCTGGGCACCGAAGGCGTCGAGCCGGTCCCCTGCGCCACGATAGGCGAGGTCTTCTCGGCCGTCGCTCGAGGCGATTGCGACTCGGGCATCGTCCCCATTGAGAACTCGGTCGAGGGCTCGGTCAACGAGACGCTCGACGCACTCGCCTTCGACCACGAGTTGCACATCACCGCGGAGCTGGTCCGCGACATCCACCACGCTCTGGTCGCGGCGCCGGGCGTCGGCCTTGCGGACGTCACGGCGATCGTCAGCAAGCCCGAGGCGACGGCGCAGTGCCGCGCTTGGCTAGCGGCGAACCTGCCGGGCCGGCCAGCCGTGGCCGCGAACTCCACCGCGGAGGCCGTGCAGCGCGCGGTCGCGGAGCCGGGGCTCGCAGCCATAGGGCACGTCTCTTGCGGCCACTCTCTACGGCGGGGCGGTGCTCCAGGAGGCGATCGAGGATCACGCGGGCAACCAGACGCGTTTCGTGGTGATAGGGCGGGGCCTGGGGGAGCGCACCGGGCACGACAAGACGTCCCTGGCGCTGTTCATGCAGCGCAACAAGCCGGGTGCCCTTCTTATGATCCTGTCCGAGTTCGCCTACGGACAGATCAACCTCTCCAAGATCCAGAGCCGTCCGACCAAGAAGCAGTTGGGCGAGTACATGTTCTTCGTGGACCTCGAGGGCCATGTGAGCGATCCAGCGGTCGCCCTTGCTCTGGACTGCCTGCGCCTGAAGCTGCGCGAGGTGAAGGTCCTGGGGTCGTATCCGCGCGCGAGCTGAGGCTCACTGCGCTAGCACTTATCAAACACATGTGAATCGCTTATACTGCCTCCTATCGCACGCGGCAGGTGCGACCGGACCTTCTGGGAGGCATGCATGAGCGACGAAGCCATGAACACCTACGGCGAGATGTGGAGCGACCTGGGGATCAACCTTCCGGCACACTGCGCGCTGCTCAACGCGATCCCCAAGATGTACGGCGCGGCCTACCTCACGCAGGAGAACCGCCCCGAGGGGATGAAGTACTTCGACTTCGTGCTCTCCGAGATCCACGGGCTGCGCATCAAGGAGTTGCAGGACCACAAGGCGAAGGGCGGCAAGGTCGTCGGCACCTTCTGCCTGTACGTGCCCGAGGAGATCATCCGTGCGCTCGGGCGCGCTCAACGTGGGGCTGTGCGCCGGCGCGGAGTGGGGCTACAACGAGGTCGAGCGGGTGCTGCCACGCAACACCTGCGCGCTTATCAAGAGCTTCGTCGGTTTCAAGATGGACCGCGTCTGCCCCTACGTGGAGTCCGCGGACCTCGTCATCGGCGAGACCACCTGCGACGGCAAGAAGAAGGCCTACGAGATCTTCGCCGAGATGGCGCCGCTCTACGTCATGGAGCTGCCCCAGATGAAGAAGCCCGGCGACATGGTGCTGTGGCGCGCCGAGATCGACCGGCTCGTCGAGAAGCTCGAGGAGCTCACAGGCAACAAGCTGACCGCCGAGAACCTGGCCGCCGCCATCAAGGAGGTCAACGACAAGCGCCGTGCCCTGCAGCGCCTGAACGCCGCCCGCAAGGCCGCCCGCGTGCCGATCTCCGGCCTCGACGCTCTGCTGGCGGTGCAGGTCGCCTTCTACGACGACGTGCCGCGCTTCACGCAGATGGTCAACGGTATCGCCGACGAGCTCGAGGCGCGCGTCGCCGCAGGCGAGGGTGTCGCGGGTGCGGACGCCCCGCGCATCCTCGTGACCGGCTCTCCGATGGCGATCCCGAACTGGAAGGTCCACGACGTGATCGAGAAGGCCGGTGGCGTCGTCGTCGCCGAGGAGATGTGCACCGGCTCTCGGTACTACGACACGCTCGTGGCCGAGGACGGCGTCTCGCTCGACGGGCATGCTCGACGACGTGGCCGAGAAGTACCTCGACATCAACTGCGCCTGCTTCACGCCGAACACCGGCCGCATCGACGACATCCTCGCGATGGCGAAGGAGTACAAGGCGGACGGCATAGTCCACTACGCTCTCCAGTTCTGCTCGCCCTACGCCGATCGAGGCGTACTCGGTAGATAAGGCAGCTCAAGCCGAGGGAGTGCCGGTGCTCAAGATCGACACCGACTACTCGATGGAGGACGTCGGCCAGCTGTCCACCCGTATCGAGGCCTTCCTCGAGATGGTGAAGTAGCCGCGATGGCCGGGCGCGTCCTCGGGATAGACATCGGATCGCGCTCGGTGGACGCGATGTGGCTACTCGATGGTGAGATCGTCGACGCGGCGGTCGCGGATTCGGGCTTCGACCCGGCATCCGTGGCCGCCGCGTTCGTCGATCGCGGCGCGCACGACGTGCTGGTGGCGACCGGCTACGGACGGCACGCGGCTCGCGAGGCGTTCGGCGCGGCCATCATCACCGAGATCAAGGCGTTCGCTGTCGGGGCATCCGCGCTCTTTCCCGAAGCCCGGGCGGTTCTCGACATCGGAGGGCAGGACACCAAGGTCATCTCGCTCGCGCCGGGCGGCAGGGTCGCGGACTTCGAGATGAACGACAAGTGCGCCGCAGGGACCGGCAAGTTCCTGGAGGTGATGGCTCGAGCTCTGGGGTTCACCCTCGATGAACTTGGCGCCGCGTCGATCGCGGCTGACGCAGGCGTGCAGATATCGTCCATGTGCACGGTGTTCGCGGAGAGCGAAGTGACCGGGCTCGTGCACCGCGGAGAGGATCGCGGCCGCATAGCGCGCGGCCTGCACGAGTCGATCGCGCGTCGCACGCTCGGATCGCTCAAGCGAATCGGGGCGTTCGGTCCGCTCGTGTTCGCGGGAGGTGTGGCGCGCAATCCCGCGATGGTGCGGCTGGTCACGGAAGGCTACGACGGTGACGTGCTGGTGCCGCACGAGGCTCAACTCGTCGGCGCGTACGGCGCCGCCCTGTCGGCCTCGGCAGACTCATCCGTCGCACAGGTGCCATAGGATCCTCTCGCCCGGTGCTATGCTCGGCGTCCGTCACCTGAGAGGTGTGATCAGGGCCCGCATGACCGCCTACACCATCGACCTGCACAACCACATGCCGCTCGAGCGGACAGACTACCGCGGTCCGCTGCAGACGAGTGGGGCGGACGTTGCCGGAGCCGCCGCTGCGGCAGGTATCGACGTCCTCGGGATCTCCGATCACTTCTCGCTCGACTTCTTCCGCTGCGTGGACGAGGCCGCAGCGCGTATGCCGCTGCTTGTGCTCCCGGGGGTCGAGATCCGCTTGTCGTGGGGAGAGGACGAGGCACACCTCATCTCCCTGTTCCCGGCCGAGCGCGCCGAGGAGAGGTTCGATGAGCTGATGGGGTCCCTCGGGATGAACGGCCTGGGCGGGACCGATCCGCTGCATCGCATCGTGGTCGAGTACGACCCGGTCGATGCGGCTCGGGCCATCGAGTCACTCGGAGGGATGTGCCACGTGGCGCACGTGGACCGCTGGTTCGGTGCTTATCGTCTGCTGGGGCGTCCGCTTCTACGTCGGCTCGTCCAGCAGGCGCCGGTCATCGCTCTCGAGTTCCTCGACCTGGAGAAGGCCTCGCTCCTCGGAGGGCTCGAGAGCGGAGTCGCCTGCATCAGGAGCTCCGACTCGCACCACTGCGACGAGATCGGCAGGCGCAGTAGCGTGGTCGATGCAGACGAGGCTTCCTTCGACGGTATCCGGCGCGCGCTCGCACGCATGCGCGGTGCCGCGCGCTAGCAGCAGACGCCCCCTGACGAGCTGCCGCAAGAGGCTTCACCGGCGTCCGACCCCTCGGGACCGCAGGCCACGTTGCCGCTGCGCCTGAAGTACGAAGCTATGATCGCAGCAGCGCAGCCCACACCCGACTTCACCTCTATCGCGTCGAACGCGCAGTTGAGCGCGCAGGCGCCGCATTCCATGCACGCGCCACGGTCGACCACTTTCGCGCGGTTGCCGTCCATCGCGAACACGCCGTGCGGGCAGACCTGCGTGCACAGCTGGCACCCGGTGCACTTGTCGACGTCGTACTGCAGGGTGACGACGTCCTCGAGGTAGCGAAGGTCCGCCATCTCAGTACCACCCTCCCGCGATCCAGAACCCGGTGGCGAGGAGCGCGCCCAGGGCCTGCCACGGCATGACCAGCCGCATCTCCTTCTCCACTCCGTGCAGAGAGGTGAATGTCGAGGTGCCGGTGTAGTTCATGGCCGCGAACGATGAGCCGACCACTGCGACCAGACCTGCCGCGGCGAGCGACAGGGGTGCGTGCGCGCTCCAGAAGGCCACGTCGATCAGAAGCGCCGCCACGATCCCGACCGCGGCGCCCTTCTCGGCGAACATCCGCGACGGGAGCCACGGGAGCAGCGCCGGGGTGACGACCGTGCCCCCGACGATCGCGGCGAAGGCGGCCGCGACCGCGATCGGAGCGCGATCAAGCGCGCGGGCTATCGAATAGAAGCCGGGGCCGATACCGCCGATGACGGCCGCACCGGCTGCGACGGCCAAGGTCAGCCAAGCCAGGTTGACGGCCTCGACCGGCATGAGCACGAGGCGGTCGCGCAACGGGAAGGTCACGGTGCGCATCTCGCGGGTCGCCCGCATGCCTGAATCCAGGAATGCGGGGAGGTCCGCCGCGCGGACCGGTCCCCAGACGCAGCGGAAGCCCGTGGCCCGGCGCACCTCGTGCGCGGCGACGCCGGTGGCGCCGAGCTGCGGAAGCACCAGCACGCCATGGGAGACGATCTGCGCGAGGTTCGCGCTCGTCACCCGAGAGATGAGCTCGCCCGTGCCGAAGGTGCCCTTGCCGGCGGCGCACCACACGTTGATGCCCCGGGTGTCGAGCACGAGGATCCACGCGTCGCGATCTTCGAGGGTTCGCCGCAACGCGTCGAACGTGAGCTTGTAGTTGGCGGTGACCAGCACTGGGGATAGGTCGGTGGGCTTGCCCACGGCGTAGAGGCCCGGGTCCAGGGTGTAGGAGTAGCGGCCGATGCCCCAGCGCACCTTGTAGCCGCCGCGGCGGTCACGCCACGAGAGCCCGGCGGCGACCGACGGAACGGGTCCGGTCAGCGTGTCGACCCGGCCCGTGACGAAGGGCTGGTCGAGGCGAGGACGACTCACCTTGCTCCCCGGCAAGGAGCGCGGCCCTCAACAGGGCGCTTCGGACGCGGACGCGGGCGTCGGCGCCTTCGACGGGTCGATGACGGTGTCGGTCACTGCGGTCTCCGTACTGATCTGCCAAGCGATGCGGACGACCGGTAGTGTATCAACTAGTTCGACGTTTGTCGAACTAGTCTCCCTCGGTCCTTCCGGGAACGCGCAGAGGCTCCGTGAGCGTCGGCCAGAAGATCCCTCCGGCAGGAGTCAGCTTCGCGCTCATGTACTTGATCCGGGCGATCCGGTTGAGGCATTCGGGCATGACGTCACTCGCCTCCAGATGCCCGAGCGAACCCGCGGCGCACGAGCGCTCGTCGAACGCGGTTACGTCGTCGGCGAAGGTCGCCGGGCCGGCGATCGCGATGGGCACGGCATCCCCTGAGTGCACGAGCACGGTGCCGGATGGCGTGCCGTGGTCGCCCGTGACGACCACGAGGTTGTCCGGCGTGGCCAGACCCTCGTCCCAAAGTGACGGGATCGCCTTGTCGAGCGCTTCGATGACGTCGCGCTTCCTGGCCGGGTCCTTCGTATGCCCTGCGACGTCGGGCGCCTTGGTGTGTATGTGGACGAACTCACAGCCGTCGTCGACCGCCCGGGCAGCCAACCCTATGCGCGCGCGCAGGTCGGCGGTCGTGTCCGGAAGATAGTCGCAGCCGTACCAGCGCATCCCGAGGATATCGGCGATGCCCTTGTAGGTCACGCCGCTGGAAACGCTCGCGCCGACCAGTCCGTTCTGCTCCTCGAAACGGCGCATCGGATGGAAGCGGGCCGACCACTTCACCAGGAGGAAGTTGGCGGGCTCCTCTCCGCGTGCGCGCCGGGCCTTGTTGACCGGATGCGCGGTCGAGGGTGGCGTACACGTGGGCGAGCCACGCCTCGAGCGCCGAGGCTGTATGTCGCGCTCCGAATGCATCGCCAGCAGCTTCCAGCGGCTGTGGGCGGACGACGTGATTGCCGACGACGTAGGGATCGGAGTCCGTCACATCCTCGGACGGCGCCGTGCCCGCCGAGCCGCGGACGAACACGATGCCCTGGTGCATCGAGTTGTAGACGAACTCGATGCTGATCCCGTCGAAGGAGAAGGGCGAGATCGCCGCGGTCAGCTCGCGGCACGATGCGTCGTCGATCTCGGTGCGCCGCGTGAGCACGCGCAGCGACCCGTCGCGGGCGCGTTCGACCGTGGCGAACAATCCGCGGAAGAGGACCTCGTCGCTTGAGATCCGGAGTCCTTCGCCGGCCGCCTCGAACACAGCGCGACCCGGGTAGAGATCGCGCGGGTAGCCGAAGAGCACGAAGTGGGCGAGTTCGCTGCCGGGTGCCATCCCGCGTCCCAGGGGGTGAAGGATGCCGGTCTGCCCCGACGCGGCGAAGCGGTCGAGGTTGGGGGTCTTGGCCGACTGCAGCGGCGTGAGCCCCTCCAGTGCGGCCCACGGCCGGTCGGCGATTCCGTCGAGGATGAGGAGGATGACCGCCATGCGCACACGGTACTCCACCGGCGCGTCCCACGGGACGGCGGCTGCGAAGAAACCCCCTGGACGCACGAAGGCGCGGACAGCCGGGGGGATGCTCCGCGCCACCGCGCCCATCCGCCTTCTTGTTGCTCCGCGGATGGTGAAAGCCCATGCAACTCAGGAACTACCCGTCGCGCGCGGCGTGCCTAACGGGTCTTCCGTTGCCTCTTGACGAATGGGCTGAGGGGTCCGACGTGCGGCTCGCCGCGCTGGCCGGACGGCGGACTCGCGCGACTCCTGGGCCCGACAGACGGCTTGTCAGGCCGCCGCGGGACCCTCGAGCACTGTGCGGATGAGTCCCTCGTAGTCCGGCTCGGGGTCGCCACCCCACGCGTCGACCACCGCTATGCCCGCCGGCTCGAGGAAGCCGTGAACGTATCGCGCGTAGGCGAGCTCGTCGAAGGCCGTCGAGCCATCCAGCCCCGCGTAGTTGGCGGAATGGACGCAGCAAAGCTGCCGCGCGCGCTTCTCCCAGGCCGCGCCGGCAAGCGCGGCGATCTCCTCGGGGTCGCGGACGCGCCGGACCGGCTCGAGGAGTTCGACTCCCGCGCGCGCGAGCACCCGCACGGACGCGTCGATGCCAAGAGGAGTCTGAGACAGCTTCAATCGGCCGCCGTGTGCCTCGCGCTCGCCGGCGACCACCGGGACGCCGCCGAGCGCGAGGGAGAGCGGCACGCGCGCGAGGTGCATGTACAGGTGGCACGCCAGACAGGGCGAGGAGATCCGGTACCGCTCCGCTATCACAGACGCGAAGCGGCCGTTCAGTGCCGCCCACAGCCGGGGAGAACCGAGGCGGAGCGCAGGCAGGACCCTCACGTCCCGGCCGAGGAGGCCGGCGAGGTAGAGCGCGGTCTGGGCCGGTGCGTCCTCGTCGCCGTATTCGGTGGCCGTGGCCACGGACGTCGGAAGCAAGGTCTCGAAGCCTCGCTCGCTCACGGCAGCCGCAGCGGCTGCGACGCTGTCGCGTCCCGCGATCTCGACGATAGCGAGCCCGGGACGAGCTGCGAGAGCGCCGGCGTCGAGGCCGGCGGCAGCAAGAGCGTCGAGGGGCTGTTCGGCGGGGGTGTACATGTGGGCAGTGTAGCTCGGGAGCCACGTCCGGGTTGCCGCCCTGTGCCTGCCTCGCTGATGCCGATGTGGGAACATGGCGCCGAGGTGTCGGCGCAAGGAGGGGCAGCATGTTCAAGGAGTTCAAGGAGTTCGCGATCAAGGGCGACGCGATCGACCTGGCAGTAGGCGTGGTCATCGGTGCGGCGTTCGGTGCGATCGTGAAGTCGCTCGTTGACGACATGATCATGCCGCTGGTGTCGCTTCTCACAGGACGCGTCGATTTCGTGAACCTGTTCGTCACGCTCGGCGAGGGGAAGACGCCCGGCCCCTACGCGACGCTCGCCGCGGCGAGGGACGCGGGCGCCGCGACGCTCAACTACGGGCAGTTCATCAACGCGATAGTGACGTTCCTGCTGATCGCGTTCGCGGTCTTCATCATGGTGCGCTCGATCAACCGGTTCCGGCGCAAGCCCGAGCCGACGAGCAGGCCGTGCCCGTACTGCCTGACCGAGATCCCCAAGGCCGCGGTGAGATGCTCGGCCTGCGGGTCGGAGCTGGTCGCGCTCGACTGAGTGGCCGTCCGGGCCTGGCTCAGTGCGACGGCAGCGAATGCAGCGCGATGTCGTAGGCCTTCAGGTCGCGTTGGCTGAAGAGCACGAACGTCGCGTTCTTCACTGTGCTCGTCTTCTTGAGCGCGTCGGCGACCGCACCGAGCGCGACCGGGGCCGCTGACTCCAGCGGGTAGCCGTAGATCCCAGTGGAGATCGAAGGGAAGGCGATGGAGGTACAGCCGAGACCGTCCGCCACCCTGGTCGCCGAATCGTAGGCGCTCGCCAGCAGTGTGGCCTCGCCTGACCGCCCGCCATGCCAGATCGGCCCCACCGCATGGATCACGTACCTGACGCCGTGGAGGTTGCCCGCGGTCGTCGCGGCGGCACTCCCCGTCGGGACCCGGCCGTGCAGCGAGACATACTCCCTACCAGCTGCAGCCACCGCCGGCCCGGCCGCGCGGTGTATCGCGCCGGACACCCCGCCGCCCGGCGCCAGCTCGCCGTTCGCTGCGTTCACGATCGCGTCGGCTTCGAAGGTGGTGAGATCGCCGAGCACGAGGCGGATCGGCATGGCCCTGCTCCTTCTCCCGCACCCTTCTCGCGACGATATGCCCCTACCGACCCGCGCTATACTCCCCGACAAGGCATTTCGCGCTTCTTCGCGAGGGGGCTTTCGCCATGCTCGACGCACGCTTCGTCCGCGAGAACATCGACGCTGTCCGCGACGCGATGAGCCATCGCGGCTCCTCGTGGTCGGGCGACGCCTTCCTCGAGCTGGACGAGGAGCGTCGGGCTCTTATCGCCAAGACCGAGGTCCTACAGGCGCGCCGCAACGAACTGTCGAAGGCCATCGGCGGGCTGATGAAG
The DNA here is from genome assembly GCA_963726435.1 of uncultured Coriobacteriia bacterium. Taxonomy (GTDB): domain Bacteria; phylum Actinomycetota; class Coriobacteriia; order Anaerosomatales; family PALSA-660; genus PALSA-660. Next base: position 64,824 of record CAVSCJ010000004.1, on the reverse strand, counting down.
GACGGCCGTGCCGATGAGGCGGCCGCGATGAAGGATGAGGTCCGCGAAGTCAACGAGTCGATCGCCGCGGACTCGGCAGTGCTCGAGCAGGTGGAGGCCGACGTGCGCGACCTGCTGATGACGGTGCCGAACCTGCCGGCCGCGACCGTTCCGGTGGGCGTCGACGAGACCGGCAACGTCGAGGTGCGCCGCTGGGGGACTCCCCGCGCCTTCGACTTCGAGCCGCAGGCGCACTGGGACCTCGGTCCCGCGCTCGGCATCATCGACTTCGAGCGCGCGGTGAAGCTGGCGAAGTCGCGCTTTGTCCTCATGGCGGGACTCGGCGCGCGGCTGGAGCGCGCGCTGATCAACCTGTTCCTCGACTCGCACACTTCGCGCGGCTACAAGGAGTGGTGGCCGCCGGTACTCGCCAACGAAAGGACGCTGACCGGCACCGGCCAGCTGCCCAAGTTCGAGGACGACCTGTTCAAGACGGTGGGCGAGTCTCTCTATCTGATCCCGACCGCCGAAGTCGTGCTCACGAACATCCATCGCGACGAGGTCCTGGAGGCCGCCGACCTGCCCCTTCGCTACACGGCCTACACCCCGTGCTTCCGTGAGGAGGCGGGGAGCGCGGGCCGAGACACTCGCGGGATGATCCGAGTGCATCAGTTCGACAAGGTCGAGCTTGTGAAGTTCGCGGTCCCTGAGACGTCCACGGACGAGCTCGAGGGCATGGTCGTCGACGCGTCATACATGCTCGAGCTGCTCGAACTGCCCTATCGGGTCATCACTCTGTGCACTGGCGACCTTGGCTTCAGCGCGGCCTTCACCTACGACATCGAGGTCTGGATGCCTTCGTACGACGGCTACAAGGAGATCTCATCGTGCAGCAACTGCACGGACTTCCAGGCGCGCCGCGCGTCGATCAAGTATCGCGACGTGTCCTCGTTCAAAGGCTCGCGGTTCGTGCACACCCTCAACGGCAGCGGGCTGGCCGTCGGTCGCTGCGCGGCCGCGATCATCGAGAACTACCAGAACGCCGACGGCAGTATCACCGTGCCCGAGGCGCTGCGACCGTACATGGGCTGCGATGTCATCGGCCGATAGAGGTTCGCCGCCGCTATCTCCGGTCGCCTAGCCGGCCAGGAACCTCTCGGCGTTTCCTCCGAGGATCGCCTTCAGCTCCGCGGGCTTGAACGGCAGGGCTTTGAGGCGCGCTATCTCGGCGGCCGCGTCGGTCCATGGACCGTCGGTGCCGAACATGACGCGGTCGACGCCGTGAGCGCGAACGAGCTCCACGAACTCGTCGTCCGGCAGGTGGCCGATGGTGTAGGCGGTGTCGAACCACACGTCGCGTCCCGCGATCCGGCCAGGGACCGCCTTCCACTGGTTGAATCCCCCGAGGTGAGCTAGGACAGCGCGCAGCTCCGGCCATACGTCGAGCACCTCGGCGAAGGCCTTTGGGGTGCCTCTCACGCTCGCGAACGCGATGTCGCCTCCCGCGTGGAAGTAGATGGTCATCTCGTTGCGGATGGCGGCCTCGTAGATCTTCTCCATCCTGGGTTCCTGCGGCTCGAACTGCTGGTACTCGGGATGCATCTTGAATCCCGTCAGCCCGTGCTTGCGCATCCGGGCGATCTCCTTGGCGGGGTTGGCGAAGTCGGGGTGCATCGCGCCGAAAGGGACTATGCGCGGATGCCCGACCATGGTCGCCGCCCAGTCGTTGATCGTGCGGACCTGGGTGGGCTTGGTGGCAACAGGCAGCGTCACGCTAGTGTCCACTCCCGAGCGGTCCATCGCGGCGAGAAGCCCGGTGAGTGTCCCGTCGTAGACGGCCTCGATCCCGCCCTGTTCGCTCAGCGCCGAAATGGCCGCGGGCGCGAGGCGGTCGGTCCAGATGTGCGTGTGGACGTCGATGATCTGCATGCTGACAGGATACCCCAGTAGGCGGAGGCCGCCGGTCCGGGAGGGCCTCCTCGGGTACATACCCGCCGTGAGCACCCGAAGCGACGGGAGCGGCCGCGAGATGGGTTCTACATCACCCGAAGTCCCAACGATCCTCGTGGTCTTCGGCGCCACCGGGGATCTGATGGAGCGCAAGATCGTTCCCGCGCTCTTCCACCTGCGCGAGAAGCGGCTCCTGCCGAAGCGCTTCCGCTTCGTCGGTTTCGCGCGTCGCGACATCCCGGACGAAGCGTTCCGAGAGAGCGTTGGCCAGACAGTGCGCGCTCACCACGGCACAGCGCCCGACGAGGATGAGCTGCGCGACTTCGAGGCGGGCTTCACGTACTCACAGGGCCACTTCGACGAGGCGGACGCCTACGCGAGGCTCGCCGGGGTGCTCGCCACCATCGACAAGGAATGGGGGGTCTGCGCCAACAAGCTCTTCTACCTAGCCGTCCCTCCGGATCACTACCGCACGATCTTCGAGAGGTTGGCGGGAAGCGGGCTCACCGGCGTGTGCGGAGCGCCCGGGCCGGCTGGCTGGACGCGCGTCATCGTCGAGAAGCCGTTCGGGCGCGACTGCCGCACGGCGCGCGAGCTCGACGAGCAGCTCGGCATGCTCTTCGAGGAGCGGCAGATCTACCGCATCGACCACTACCTCGCCAAGGAGATGCTCCAAGGCATGATGTCCTTCCGTTTCTCGAACAACCTGTTCGAGCGCTCCTGGAACGAGACGGCCATCGACAGCATCGAGATCGACCTGCTCGAGACCATCGGAGCCGAATCGCGCGGCGCCTTCTACGACGGCGTGGGCGCCCTTCGGGACGTGGGACAGAACCACCTGCTGCAGATGCTCGCGCTGATCACGATGGCGCAGCCGGCGAGCATGGAGGCGGACGCCATCCGTGCGGCGCGTGTCGAGGCGCTTCGGGGGCTGCGCCCGCTGACCCGGGAGCAGATCGCGCGGCAGACCTACCGGGCGCAATACGACGGCTTCCGCGACATCCAGGGAGTGGCCGCCGATTCCACGACCGAGACGTACTTCCAGGTGGCCACGCAGCTCGACTCGGAGGACTGGCGAGGGGTGCCGGTCGTCATGCGAGGCGGCAAGAGGCTCGCACAGGTCCGCAAGGAGATGACCGTCGGCTTCAAGCGTCCCGACCCGTGCATGTGCGGGCACGACGACGACGTCCGCAACCGCGTGACGTTCCGGCTCGAGCCGGCCGACTCGATCACCATCGGGTTCTGGACCAAGAAGCCTGGCTTCGACACCAGCCTCGAAGAGCGCGACTTCGTCTTCTTCCTCTACGAGAAGGAGGAGAAGGCGCAGTACGTCGAGGAGTACGCGAAGCTGCTGGCCGACGCGATAGCGGGCGATCAGACGCTCTTCGTCTCCACGGGCGAGGTCCGGGCGATGTGGGAGTTCATCGATCCCATCGTGGCCGCTTGGGAGGCCGACGAGGTGCCCCTGGATCGCTACGCGCCCGACACCGACGGCGCGCTGACCGCGTCAGCCGCTGTCGGTGTGGGCGAGCCCATGCGCGACTCCCTGAGGCGTGAGATCGGGATGGTCGGGCTCGGGAAGATGGGCGCGGGCATCGCACGCAACCTGGTGGACCACGGCTGGCGCACGGTCGGCTTCAATCGCACCGTCAGCGTCGCCGAGGGTATGGCGGCGGAGGGGATCGTGCCGTCGCGCACCCTCGCGGACCTGGTGGCCGCGCTCGAACCCCCACGCGTGGTGTGGCTGATGGTTCCAGCGGGAGAGGCCGTCGAGGAGATGCTCTTCGGCGAGCCCGGGCTGGCCGGTTTGCTCGAGCCAGGCGACACGGTCATCGAAGGCGGCAACTCGCGCTGGAGCGACGACGCTCCGCGCGCGAAGCGACTAGCGATGGCCGGCATCCGCTACGTCGACGTGGGGGTCTCCGGCGGTCCCTTGGGCGCGCGCTCGGGCGCGTGCCTGCTGATCGGCGGCGAGCACGAGGACGCGGAGCGCTTGCGGCCGCTCTGGACCGCCTTGGCTGTACCCGACGGGTTCCGCCACTTCCCCGGGGTCGGTGCCGGCCACTTCGTGAAGATGGTCCACAACGGCATCGAGTACGGGATGATGCAGGCCATAGCCGAGGGGTTCACGGTTCTGAAGTCCGCGGAGTACGACCTCGACCTCACGGAGGCCGCGGCGGTCTACAACCACGGCAGCGTGATCGAGTCGCGGCTCGTCGGGTGGCTGGAGAGCGGCTTCCGGCTGCACGGCGAGGAATTGGGCGGCGTCAGCGGCACCGTGGCCCACACCGGCGAAGGCGAGTGGACCGTCGATGCCGCGCGCTCACTCGGCGTCCGTGCCAAGGTCATCGAGGAGGCGCTTCGCTTCCGGGTGCAGTCGGAGCGCGATCCCGACTGGACCGGGCGCGTTCTGTCGGCGCTGCGGGAGCAGTTCGGAAGGCACGCGGTCGGAGAGTAGAGCGCGGGGGCCGTCGCCGGGGCCCGCTCCGAGCGAGGCTCGCGCGACGGTCGAGCCGAAGGGCGGACTCGGTCTGCGCTCGCAATCGGTTCGTCGCAGGCCCCGGCGGCGGCCTCCTGTTGCGACTACGGATTCGACTTCTTGAGGTCGGCGAAGTGCGCCGCATAGCGCCCGCCGCCGCCCTGAGCCAGCGCGGCGTAGCTGGGCACGTCGTAGACACGAAGCCGGTCGTCCAGGAAGTCCGAGAAGACGAGCGTGTGGCCGTCGGCCGACACGTCGAGAGCCGTGCACTGGTTGCCGCCGACGATCGCGTCCAGCGGTCTGCCGGTCGAGGTGGAGATGAGCAGTATCGTCCCCCACTCGTAGCCGGGGATGTAGTAGGACTTGGGGTTGTTCTCCCCTCGGTTGGAGATGAACAGGATCTGGCCGTCGGGTGACAACTCGATGGTGTTGGGCTTCTCGTCGGTCTCGCAGAACTTCTTCACCTTCAGCGTCTTCATGTCGCAGACCCACACGATGTCCTTGTTCATGTCCGAGCAGTAGAGCTTGCCGGTCTGCTCGTCGGCGACGAGGTGACGCATCGCGCCACCGCTTGTGAACAGCGTCTTCACTGCGCCGGATCGCAGATCGATGCGCTGAAGGTCGCCTCTGTCGAATCCCGCGACGTAGAGGTAGCGCCCGTCGGCCGTCGGCCACAGGCCGCGAGGCGTCTTCGCCGTTGGGATGCGCTCCTTGAGGTCTCCCGAGACGAGATCGATGATGCTCACGTCGTTGCCGGACCAGTTGGCTGCGTACAGGGTCTTCTCGTCGGGGGAGAGCGCGATCACCTTGGTCCAGGCCGATCCCGTGTCCAGCGACCGCAGGACCTTGCGCGTGGCCGTGTCGATCTCAAAGACCTTGGCAGTCTCCATCTGGCTCGCGTACGCGCGCGTCCCGTCTCGGTTGAAGATGACCTCGACGGCGCCGTACTTGCCGATGTTGATGCCGGCTGTCGGTCGCATCTTCTTGAGGTCGTAGATCTGGATCGCCGGGGGCCCGTTGAGTATGGTCGCCCAGGCCTCGCGCCCGTCGGGGGTGACGGACACTCCTTTGGGCGCGCCCTTGGCGGTCAGCGAGCCCAGCGCATGGACGATCTGACCTTTCGGGTCGAGTAGGACGTCGAGAGCGCGCGCGGAGTCGACGAACAGGCTCTGCTTGAAGGTGTTGGAGCCGCTGCGAGAGATCGATACCGTGGCCAGCCCCGCGGACGTGACGATCGAGCAGGGTGTCGTGCCTGTGAGGACCGCACCGGCTGCCGAGGTGATCTTCACGGTCGCACCCGAGGGCCTTGTCGTGAACTTGAGCGTGAATGGCATCGGCCGGAGCAGTATCGTCTGCTCGATGCGCCTGCCACGGAAGACTTCCACGTCGACCGTTGCCGTCACGAAGCCTGCGCGCGCCGCGGTCACCGCCAGCGTCCCGGGTTCGAGGTCCTCGAGCGTGAGGGTCCCCGTCGTCTGTCCGTGGCCGGCCACCGAGACTACCGCGTCCGCCGGAGAGGGAGTCAGAGCGAGAGCGGCCGGGCGCGTGAGAAGCCACCACGCGACCGCGAGTACGAGCACGAGGACGGCGAGGCCGACGACGACCAGGATCGGCCTGCGGAGACGGAGGCCGCTCTTGTAGCCGACCACAGTCCCGCGCGGTGCGAGGGCGCGAGCGGCCTCGCGACGCATCGGCTCGTGGCGCACGCGATCCGGTCGACGGGGCTTCGGTTCGCGCTTCGGCGGCCACCTTGCTTCGTTGCGGGACTCCCGATCCGCATCGACCTTGCGCTCCCGTTGCGCCGCGCCCGCCGGCCGCGCCATCGCGGTGACGGTCGCGGCGATGCTCCGCCGCGGGGTCCGGGCGATACTCCTCCGGCGGCTCGAAGGTCAGGTGGGCATCGCGGCCACCGAGCTGGGCCACACGGCGCGCGTGCCTCGGGGTGTGCGGGCGTCGTCGGTCCGAGCGACCCGGTTCGGACGAGCCGGGCTCCCACTGCGGGCGCGAGCGCACGGGCTCCTCGGCCGGCGGCTCAGGCCGCGACCAAGCCTCGCCCCACAGGTCCGAGCGGTCCTCGTCCTCCGCCACGCCGTCCCCCTACATCGGCTTCATGCGGCCCGAGATGCGGGCCGCCAGGAGCTTGAGTCCCCCAAGCATACCGCGCAGGCCGCCACCGACCCGGTGGACCGTTCCGGTCTCGCTTCCCGGCGCCATCGCCGCGAGTCGGGCCAGCTTCGGACCGACGTCGGCGAGCGGCGTGCCGATCGCATCGAGCACGATGCGGATGTTGCCCGCGAGCGCCTGAAGATCGGGGCTGACCTGCATGTCTGCCCCGTAGAAGTCCGTATCGACCATACCCGGCATGAACACCAGGATCGAGATCGGGTCGGTCTTGTGCTCCGCAGCCAGGCTCCTGCTGAAGACCATCACGCCCGCCTTGGTGGCCGCGTAGGCGGCGGTGTAGGCAGCGGGGTCGCCGCGACCTCCGCGTCCCGAGACGTTGACGAGAAGCCCTCCGCCCCGACTCACGAAGTAGGGGACGATCAGCCGCGAAGCCAGCATGGTGCCCACCAGGTTGACGTCGACTATGCGACGGATCTCCTCAGGAGAGGTACCGACGTGCCGGCGCATGCCGAGCGACATCCCGGCGTTGTTGACCCAGACGTCCACGCCACCGTGCTCTGTGAGGGCGTGGTCCAGGAGGGCCTCCAGGTCGGCCTCGCTCGAGACGTCACAGGGGATGCCGGAGGCGGTCGCACCAGTGGCTCGCAGAGCTGCCACAGTCTCGTCTACCGCGGATGCGGTACGAGACGACACGACCACGGTCGCGCCCTCGGCGGCGCACGCCTCGGCCATGCAGCGGCCGATCCCTCGCGTCGACCCCGTGATCACTATCACCTTGCCAGCGAGAGCACCGGTCACGAGGTGCCCTCCTCGAGGCGAGTGCCCAGAGCGATGCGAACGGCATCGATGGCGTCCGGCACGTCATGCGCATGGACGAGCTTCCCGCTGTCATGCCACCGGGCGAAGCCGCTGCCCGGGTCGAAGTCCAGCGCCACGACCGTGCGTCCCGCCTTGAGCGCTAGGGCGATCTCCGACAGGGTGCCGGCGCCTCCGCGCATCGCGATCACCACGTCGGACGAGAGGACGTTGACGGCGTTGCGGGCATCGCCCATCCCTGTGCGGATCGCGACACTCAGGTGCTTGGACGCGCCCTGCAGGTCCGCATCCGGCAGCACACCCACAACGAGCCCGCCCTCTTTCGCGGCGCCTTGGGCCGACGCGCCCATGACCCCGGTGTCGCGTCCGCCGTTGAGCAGCACCCATCCCTGGCGCGCTATGGCCGCGCCGAGCTCGCGCGCAGCGGCGAGAAGAGCGGCGTCGCCGTCCTCCCCGGAGCCCATCACACCTACGACCGTACGCACGCTCAAGACCCTTCATGTCGCGCTGCACGCAAGCCTCGCCGGGACCGTCCCCGTGCGCACGCTCGCAGTATGCGCGCGGCTGCGCGCGCGTGTCCACGGACGCAACGAAGCGCCGCCGGGGGACTCTCGTGCGCGCACAGCCGTGTGGTGCTCAGACGCTGCCGGGCGCACCGGCCGCCCCGACCCGTCCCCTTGTGCTTTCTCCGCGCTCGGCGTATGCCGATAGCGTCAGGGGGCGGACGGGGAGACAGGGGAGACACAAACGATGGACCGCGCTCAGCGAACCTTCCTGATACAGGCGCTCGAGGTCGCCCTGACGGTTCTCGCGACGATCGCCGCGTTCTACCTTGGAGTCCGCTACGACGTCGTGGACGTACTCGCCACGTTCTCGTCCCGCATCGGCTTCCCGGTGGACGTGGCCGAATTCGGCCCGGGGATGTTCGTGCTCTCGTGTGGGCTCGGCCTCATGTCGGTCCGGCGCTGGAAGGAGGCCGTCGACGCCCGCCGCTCGCTCGAGCGGACGCGGAACGTCTTGGCCGACTCCGAGTCACGGTACCGCTCGCTCGTCGAGGTCGCTCCCGCGCCCATCCTGCTAGTCGACTCCCTCCTGCGGATCATCTTCGCGAACGAAGCGGCGCTGCGCCTCGTGCGCGCTTCCGATCGGGCATCGCTCGAAGGCCTGCCCCTGACGCAGATCGTCCACCAGGACAGCCTGTCCCGCGTCAAGGAGCGCACGGCGGCTCTGCTGAGCGGGGAGCGGCTCCCTGCTGAGGAGATACGCCTCCGGCGCCTCGACGGCACGGACGTAGTGGTACAGCTTCTCAGCGTTCCCGTCACCATCGAGGGGTCCCCGGCGATCCAGAGCGTTCTTCTGGACATCACGCATCTCACCGAGATGGCCGACGCCCTCCAGCAGGCGTGCATCGACACAGTCGAGGCGATGGCGCGGCTCGCCGAGACCCGGGACCCGTACACCGCCGGCCATCAGGCCCGAGTCTCGAAGATCGCGATGGCCATGGCCCGGCACATGGGCCTTCCCGATGCAGCCGTGCAGGCCGTGCGCATCGCGGGGATCGTGCACGACATCGGCAAGATCAACGTCCCGGTCGAGATCCTCTCGAAGCCCGGCGGGCTCACCGACGTCGAGTTCGCGCTGATCCAGGCCCACGCGGAGCTGGGGTACGAGATCCTGCGTCCGATCGAGTTCCCGTGGCCTGTCGCCGATCTCGTTCGGCAGCACCACGAGCGTCTCGACGGGTCCGGCTACCCCCAAGGGCTGACCGACGGCCAGATCCTTCTGGGGTCCCGCATACTCGCGGTCGCGGACACGATAGAGGCCGTCGCGTCCGACCGTCCGTACCGGGCGGCGCTCGGCCTCGACTCTGCGCTCGGCGTCATTCGCGACGGCAGCGGCACGATCTTCGACCCCGCCTGCGTAGAGGCGTGCGAGGCGGTCGCCCCGCAGATCCTGGCGATACCGGCGCAGGGCTGAGCGCGCCGGCTCCCCCAGCTCCGGCGCAGGTCGATCGAGACAGACCCGTGATCGCCGACTCCAGGCAGACAGAAGAGTCGGAGGGACGCGTAGCCCCTCCGACTCTTCTCGCGTTCCTGTGGTGCGCCCAGCAGGATTCGAACCTGCGACCTTCTGATTCGTAGTCAGACACTCTATCCGCTGAGCTATGGGCGCACGTCGCCACCGTAGTTCCGGGGCCTTGGAGCCTAGGTATCCTGCCATCGCGGCAGGCGGCATGTCAAATGGCGGAGAGTGAGGGATTCGAACCCTCGAAAGGGCTTTCAGCCCTTTACTCGCTTAGCAGGCGAGCGCCTTCAGCCGACTCGGCCAACTCTCCGTACCCTTGGCGCGGCCATTCACGCAAGGCGACAGTATACCGAGCAGCGCGGGCCCGCGGTAGTCGTTGCCCCGCGCACCACTTGCACGCCCGGAACCGTCGCCGCGCATGTGCGCGAGACGGGCACCGCCAGCTCGTCCGCGGGCACTCACCCTGGCTACGGCGACGCCCACGCAAGCTCGACGGTGCCGGGAGCGAGCCGGTGTTACGGTCGGATACCCCACGGGGCATCATGGTCGCAGACCATCGATACGGCGGGAGTGCGGATGCCGCACCTGAAGTTCGACATCGCGAAGATCGAGCGCCTCAATGATGAGGGGCGCTTCGACGATCTGGACCCCGACGTCATGTGGGAGGCTCTCGGCTGTCCCTGTCCACGGGTGATCGTCGACATCGGAGCGGGTACCGGGTTGTTCGCGCGCCGCTTCGCCGCGATGGCGCCGGGCGCAAGGGTGTTCGCGGTCGACACGGTGCCGGAGATGCTGCGCTGGATCGTGGAGCATCCAGACCCCGCGGTGAGCCGCCGGATCACACCGGTCCTGGCTCAGGAGTCGCACGTCCCACTCCCGGACGGAAGCGCCGACCTCGCCGTCATGATCAACCTTCAGCACGAACTCGCAGATCCGGATGCAAGCTACCGGGATGCCGGGCGACTGCTTTGTCCCGGCGGGCAGATGCTCGTGGTCGATTGGGCGATCGGGAACAAGGAGGGCGGTCCGCCTCAGCGCGTGCGCGCGGCGCCTGAGCGGATCGTCGCAATCCTCGAGACAGCAGGGTTCGTTGATGCAGCGGTGCACACGCGTCTGCGGAGACACTGGCTCATCACCGCACGGAAGAGCGTGCCGTAGCGTGCACGGAAGAGGGACGGGCCTCGCTGTGCCCGGCGGGGTTCAATCCATGCTCGACACCCGAGAATCCCTGCGCTACCGAGCGAGGGACCTCGTGCCGGGCATCGGCATCGCCTCGACGACGAGTTGCATCACAGGCACGATGCGCAACCCCAGGTCGTGCACCTCGTTCAGCTCGTCGATCTGCAGGCGGCAGTTCTCGCACGGGCACGCGAGCACGGTCGCGCCCGTGGCGCGGATCTGCTCGACCTTCTTCCCGCCGCTTCGCAGGCGCACGTCGTTGAACTCCTCCATCGCGACGATGCCTCCGCCTCCGCCGCAGCACCACTGCTTCTCGCGGTTGGGCGTCATGTCGACGAAGTCGGGCGCGATCGCCGCGCACGATGTCGCGCGGCTGCTCGAAGATGCCGCCGTTGCGGCCGATCTGGCAGGGGTCGTGGTAGGTGACGCGCTCCGCGATCGCTTTGGCGTCGACCGTGATGCGGCCCTGCTTGATGTAGTCGTCGATGACCTCGAGGATGTGGCGCACCTTGAAGGGCATCTTCTCCTTGGCCCAAGCCTCGTAGAACATCTCGGCGACGCGGTAGGCGTGGCCGCACTCGGTGATCACGACCTCCTTGACGCCCAGTCGCTTCGCCTCGTTCATGAAGCGGTCGGCGATGAGCTTGGCCTTCGTCGGGTCGCCGAAGAAGAAGCCGTAGTTGGCGGACTCGAACATCGACAGCGTCCAGCTCGCGCCCGCCTCGTTGAAGATGACCGCGGCCGGCAGGATCGAGTGCGCCCCCGCCAACGCCACGTAGAGGATGTCGGCACCCTGGCGGTCGACCGGGATCTCCGCCTCCGGGTTGCCGGTCATCCGCCTGACCTCGGCCTCGATGTCCTTGAAGCCGTCGATGGTCGAGTCGCGGAACATCTCGATGTTGTCGCCCTTGAAGATCTCAGCGTCGGCGAGTTGCCCGAGCATCTCGTTGCCCCGGCCGGCCGCGATGAGCATCGCCTTGGCGACCGACGTGATCCAAGCGGTGTCGATCGAAAAGGGGCAGTAGAACATGCAGCGGCGACAGCCTGTGCACGCGTAGGTCGAGTCGTACAGCTCGTCGAGCATGTTGTCGTCGGGGTCACGCGCTTCGTAGAGCGCGGGCACGAACTCCCCGGCCTTCGTGAAGTACTTGCGGTAGATCTCGCGGATGAGTTCGGCTCGCCTCGCAGGCAGGTACTTCATGTCCTGAGTGGCGACGTACTGATGGCACGCGTCCTTGCAGATCGCGCAGCGCACGCAGATGTCGAGGTACTCCTTGAGCTGGCGGTTCATGCGCTTGTCGAGCGTGCCCACCATCGTCTCTATGGTCTGCTTCTCCACGTCTACTCAGAGCTCCGCACGAGGTTCGTCGCGAACGCACCGACGGCATGCGTCAGCTTGCTGAACGGGAAGTAGACGAGGAAGGCGTCGACGAAGAGCATGTGCCAGTCGAGCGCGAACCGCGTCGCCGACGACGCTAGTTCCGGCGGGAACGCCGGCCGGAACGCCATGAGAGACGTGAACCACGCCTGGTAGGTGGCTGCGTGCAGGCCGCCGAGGAAGCGCAGGTGGTCGCCCATGACGACGATGCCCAGCAGCAGCGCCAGCAGCAGGTAGTCCTCGGGCGTGGAGAGCTTGCGGTACGCGCCGAAGGTGCGGCGGCCGATCCAGTAGAGCACCGCCAGCAGCATCACGATCCCGGCGGCGCCGCCCGACCACGCGGCGAACGTGTTCATGCCCTCGATGCCCAGCACGGCCACCAGCGGCGTGAACTCGTGGACGAGGCGCAGGTGGCCGACGAACGCGGCCAGGGCGGCGAGGTGGAACGCGAGAGCGAAGGCCATGAGGAGCGCTGCAGTCTCGAACGACTGCGGCGCGACGAAGGTGTCCTTCAGCAGCTTGGCGAAGCGGCCGGCAGCGGTCTTCGGTTTCGGGAACATGCCGAGTCGCACCGGCGACTTCGGCGTCCGGCTCCACTGCCACACGCGCCACGCCATGCCCGCTGTGAAGACACCCAGGCCGATGTAGACGCCGATCCCGGATGTCAGGTAGGAGAACCAGTCCATCGCCGCGGGGCTACTTGACGCGCTTGACGAGGAACACGAACTCGCTGCCCGACTTCTCGGCCTGCAGCACCTCGTTGCCGGTCGACTTCGCCCATGCGGGGATGTCGGCCATCGAGCCGGCGTCGGTGGCCACGGCGCGGACAACGCCGCCCACCGGGACCTTGGAGATGTTCTGCGAGACCTTGACCATCGGCATCGGGCACAGCAGCCCTCGCAGGTCGAGTTCCAGATCGGGGGTGACGTCGCTCATGATGGATCCTCTCTTTCTGTGGCGGTCGCTCGCGCTCGCTCGCGGGGGCGTGTGCTTGCTAGATGAACAAGGTGATCTGGGACTCCTGAGCTTCCCCGAGGAAGAAGCCGACACCGACCGGGTCCTGGACGCCCTTGACGAAGGACTCCTGCGGGATCTCCATGACGTCCATGGTCATCTGGCAGCCGTACATCTTGATGCCAAGATCGATGGCCAGGTCGCGCAACTGCGTGAGCGTCATCGACGTTGTGTGCGCCCATCATCTTGCCGAACATCCAACGGCCGATGCCGCCGAAGGAGAACTTCGACGGGCTGGCCTTCTCGATGCCCCCGCCGTACATCAGGCCGATCATCTTGCCGAAGAAGGTCGTTGCCGGTCTTCGCGTCAGCACGCCTTATGGCCCGCAGGCCCCAGAAGGTGAAGAACATGGTGACCTCCATGCCCATCGCCGCGGCGCCGGTGCCGATGAGGAAGGCGCCGAAGAGCTTGTCCATGTCGCCGCTCATCACCACCATCGAGATCTTCTTGGGGCCTTCGACGGGCTCGAGCGCGGCGATGCGCTCCAGCTCCTCATCCAATTGGGTGCTCATGCGTCCCCTCCTTGTTCGTTTCCTGCCTTGGCGGCGACGACGCGGTCCCGTGACCTTCTTCTTGGGCGCATCGGCGCCGGGGGCGTCCGCAGTGCGCGAGCGCCGCTCCATCGACTCCTGCATCACCTCGGTGATGAGGTCGAACGCCTGGATGAGCTTCGGGTTCGCGATGGAGTAGTGGACGTTGCGGCCGTCGCGGCGAGCGCGCACGACGTCGCGGGTCCGCATGGTCGCGAGATGCTGCGAGAGGTTAGCCTGCGCGATACCCGTGCGCTCGGAGAGCTCGCCGACGGTGAGCTCGCGGTCGCGCAGCGCGGCGAGGATCATCTGGCGCTTGTCGTTCGCGAGCGTCTTGCACAGCTCGGAGTGCAGACAGAAGAAGTCGGCGTCCATGTGGCCTCCGGCAAGGCATCGGGCGGACGGATCTTGTCCATGTGAGCGTATGCGAATGTCTGCATATATGCCAGAGGCAAGGCGACGGACGGTCGACTTGTGATGAGTCTGTGCCGGAACCCCGGCGGCTACGGGCCGACCGGAATGGTCGTGTCCTCGGACCGGCCGAGGTAGAAGGCGATGCCCCTGTTGTAGAAGGTCGCCTTGCGGCCCGTGGAGAGCCGCTTCACAGTCGAGACGTAGCGCGTGAGAAGGATCCCGTGCGTGCGCTTGTTCTCAAGACGGTACACCGGGGTCGTGCCCGCTGTCGCGACCTTCGAGACGAGCCCGACCGTCCCGCTCAGCCTCCACGTCACTGGGCGCACCTTGAGCAACGAGTCCTTCTTGGCGGCCGAGGTCGTGTAGTAGTAGGCGAGCGTCTTCGTGTTCTGTAGCCGGTACAACGGCGCGGAATTGGCCGTCGAGCTGGAGTCGATCGTGAATGACACACCCACGGAGACGTAGCCGTGCGACCGGAGCATCGCGTAGCGCGTGCCTTCGGAGGCCGTGTAGTAGTACGCGCCAGTGCTGCGGTGCCTGAAGCTGTAGACGGGACGCATGCGCGGTGCCGTCTGGGGGTCCCCGAAGTAGCGGACGTAGATGTCCCAGACGAGCTTCTGCGGGTAGTAGGGCGTGTAGATGTAGAGGGCGAAGGTCGACGCGTTGGCCGGCTTGATCGTCTTGGGGTAGCTGACCCTCTTGTGGTAGCTCACGATCACGCCGTCGACGGTCTTGGTCGCGTCTATCGTCTTGTAGGCGGTCACCGTCCTTGTCGATCCCGGGAACCAGTTGTACGTGATCTCGTATCTCGAGAGCACGCGGGCGCCGTCCCATATCTGGTGGCCGAAGCCAGGGCAGCGGTTCTTCGTGTGTCCGGTGACGGGGTCGATGCCGTACACGCCGCAGCCCATCGCCTTCACCAGCCGGGCGGCGTTCGCCGAGTTGCTCGTCGTCAGAAGGCTCTGTTCCTTCTGGAGGGTCGCCAAGATGACCTTGGGATTCAGGTTCCAGGCCCGCGCCGCCTCCCAGATGATCCGCGCCGCCGTCTTCGACGTGCTGTGGTGCGTGGGAGCGCTGTCGTCGATGAGGGTCGGGTCGTGGTAGTCCGCCGTCTTGTACGACTTGAGCGGCCCCGACTGCGAGGCGAGGAACGACTGGATGTCCTCCGTCGACATGGAGCCGGACGCACGCCAGGTGTCGTAGGGGATCACGTCGAGCGGGTCGTAGGTCGCTGCGAGCGCCGGCGAGGCGACTGCGATGAGCGCGCACACCATCAGCAGCGCCGCGGCTGCGGTCAGCCAACGCGCGGGGGTGGACACGGAGACGGCTTCTGATGTGCGCATGGATGTTTCGCCTCGGTCGGATCGGGTGCGACTGGTGCGGCGCCGGGCGTGAGACGCGTACGCACCTATGGTAGCCGTATCGGCGGATTCCTGCAGCGAAGCAAGGCGCGGCGGGGGACCAAGGGTCTCCCGCTGGCGGGCGACAAGGGCACGAAGCGGGCTCAGGGCCACGCCGCCTCCTGCCGTCGGTCGGCTCCTCCTCCACGGGATGCCCACAAGACAGTGCTACAAGGTCTCCGGCGCATCGTGCGTCGGTCTGAGGCGTGAGAAGGCCCCCAACCATCTCACGCGCGGGCGTGCACGCCGGGCGCTCGCGCAGCCACCCGTCGGAAGGAAGTGTCGACCCTGAGAAGACTCCGACGTTCTACGGTATCGGTCGCTCTTGCTCTGGCGATCGCGTTGTCGACCACCGCGCCCGCGTGGGCCGATCCACTGTCGGCGAAGCGCGCCCAGGCGGCCGCCGTCCAATCGCAGATAGCCGCTCTCGACACGCAGGCGTCCATTGCGGACGAGGCGTACAACTGCCGCGCGGGACCGGTACAGCACCCTCGCGGGGCAAGTGGCCGCAAGCGAGCATCGCATCGCACAGCTTGAGGATCGCTCGAACGCCTTGCAGGCGGACCTGGGCGCTCGCGCGAACCAGATCTACCGGGACGGCGGCGTGCTCGCGGACATCGCGGCGCTGCTGACCTCGCAGAGCTTCGCGCAGTTCGACGCCACGCTCGGCGCGCTGGAAGCCATCGCGACCCAGGACGCGGAGACGGTGGCCCAGCTGAAGCAGACGCAGGCCGACGCCCAGGCCGAGCGCCAGACTCTCCTGGACCGGCAGGGGCGGGCGGCCATCCAGCAGGCGGAGATGGCGGCCAATGCTCAGGACGTGCATCTACAGCTCGCCGAGCGCACGCGCCTGCTGGATAGCCTGAGCGCTGACATCAAGACGCTGCTCGCGCAGGAGCGCGCGCGGCAGGCGGCTGCCGCGCACGCTCGCTACCTCGCACTCCTTGCCCGCCAGCGCGCAACCGCTGCCGGTGGCGGCCACCCGAGCGGCAGCCCCGGCGGCCTCTCGGGCGCGAACCCGCCGTCCAGCGCGCGCGGTGCGGCCGCCGTCATATGGGCAGAGAAGGCGCTCGGACGCCCATATCA
The DNA here is from genome assembly GCA_963726435.1 of uncultured Coriobacteriia bacterium. Lineage (GTDB taxonomy): Bacteria > Actinomycetota > Coriobacteriia > Anaerosomatales > PALSA-660 > PALSA-660. Next base: position 48,449 of record CAVSCJ010000004.1, on the reverse strand, counting down.
GTGGGCGGCGTCCGGCCCGGCTCGCTTCGACTGCAGCGGGCTCGTCATGTGGGCCTATCGCCACGTCGGCGTGAACCTGCCTCACAGCTCGCGAGCGCAGATCAACCGCGGCTCGCGCGTTTCGAGGGACGATCTGCAGCCGGGAGACCTCGTCTTCTTCGGCAGCCCGATCCACCACGTCGGCATGTACGTTGGCGGGGGTGACTTCATCGAGGCGCCCGGCACGGGAGGCCGTGTGCAGATCTCGGCGCTGGGTCACCGGGGTGACTATGCCGGCGCTTGCAGGCCATAGGGGCCGCATCCGCGCGTCCTTGGCATCGATCCAGACGGGGCGGCGTCTCTCGCGGCTTGAACACGGCGTGTGACGGACCGTGGTGGCACTCCCTCCGGTTGTGCTGGGCAAACAGAAGTAGCACTATCATGTGGAGGGGGAGGAGAAGCATGAAGAAGATCCTCATGGTGGTGCTGACACTTGCGCTCGTCCTTTCGGCTGGAGCGCTGACGGCCTTCGCCGCAGGCGACCCCATCGGCACCAGCACCACGAACCCGACCGACCAGTGGTGGAGAACGACCGTCGACGTCCACGGCAACACGGTCTACTGGGGCAGTAGCAGCCGCCCGGATCTCATCGTCCCCCCGTCGGGTGAGGGCACGGACGCACCGTTGGGGTTCCTCTACGACGCGACGCGGGCCCCCAGCAGCATCGATATCGCGACGCCGGACATCTACGGCAAGACGGTCCAGCCGGTAGGGACCCACTTCACACAGGTCTTCAATCTGTCGAAGTACCCGGGAGCGGCCGGTGGTTTGGAGGGTATCTGGTACCTGGAGCTCCGCTTCTTCAAGAGCTCCGGCTACGACCCGACGACATCACAGCAGGCCATCGGGGTCGATCAGACTCACCCCGTCCCCGTGGCCGGTCTGGCGCTGTACGACGGGCCCGCCGGAGTCACGCCGATCTCCGGCGTCACGACAACGGACCGCATCCAGGCGCGCTGGACAGACGCGGAGTACGACTCTCTCAGCGGCACCGCCTACTACCAGGTGTACCTCGACGGAACGCCGTGGCCGAGTTCGATCCAAGGCGACATCGAGGCGGGCAGAGCTTGGCGTTTGCTCGGCGTGCCCGCGAGTCTGACCGCCGAGGACTTCCCGGCGGGGATTCATACGGTGAGCATCTCCGCCGTGGATCGGGCCGCCAACGAGGGTCCCAAGACCAGCGTGGACATCACCGTTGACCCCGATGTGCCAGTGATCTCGCTGACCAAGCCCGTCGCCGGCTCACTGATCGGCGCGGCTCCGAGCTTCGAGGCAACGGCTTCGGACGCTGGGGGCGTCAAGTTCGTCAAGTTCTACGTGGACGGCACGCTCGTGGGAACCGACTCCACCAGCATCTATGCAGTGACCCCGGATCTCTCCGCCTTCGGCAACGGCAGTCACACCGCCCAGGCGATGGTGGAGGACCTGTACGGCCGACAGGTCTACAGCGATCTGGTCCCCTTCACGCTGGACAAGACCGCTCCGGCCATCACAGGCATCAATGATTCTCCCGACCCGTTCTACCCGCGCAAGCGTGACGGCTACAAGGACGACAGCATCATCAGGTTCCGGCTGAGCGAGCCCGCGGCCGTCAAGGTCACCATCTACACCAAGAAGGGCACGGTCGTTCGCGCCATGACCGCGAACAAGCCCGCCGGCTCCGGCTCCATGAAGTGGAACGGGAAGAACGACGGCGGTGTGCTGGTCGCGGCAGGAGTCTACTACTACAGGATCACCGCAACCGACGCGGCGGGCAACGCGAAGAGCTCCGGCAAGTACGCCACCAGGCTGGCCTACCATCAGTTCGTCCGGACCCGTCGGGGCATCAGGGTAATCGACCGCTAGCCGGTCTTTGTTCCGGAACGGGGTTCGCCCGGGCCGGCAGGACCGCCGACACAACTCGCGGAGCCGAGGCATCGAGCCCGACTGGACCACGCCGCCCGACGCAGGGCTTCTCCTCGGAGCGAGCCACTAGCCTCCAGCGGAAGCACATCTCGGCTGTCTGAAAGTCGCGCCACGGGAGAAACACCTCCTCGTCGAGTCACTACTTGCCCGGAGGGGGTTCATCGCCGTGAAGCGCACAGTCGCGCTCGTGTCACTCGTCGCACTGTCCATCGCAGTCCTGCTGCAGCTTCCCGCAGCAGGCGGCATGCGATCGGCGATGCTGCCACAGCCCGTGGCGCACCGCATCGGCGCCCGTCCGTACATAGGTACGCGGCCATCGTCGAACCCGGGTGGTGTCGGGGTTGCGGCGCTGCCGACGCCGAGCACGAGCACCAACTGGTCGGGGTACACCGTGCAGACGTCCTTCCCCACGGGTGCGAGTGGATCGGTCAGCGACGTTCGGGCGACATGGGTGGTGCCCACGGTCACCGGCGGTACGGGCAACGCGTACTCCGCCAACTGGGTCGGGATCGACGGATACTCGAGTCCGACCGTCGAACAGATCGGCACGGGCCAAGACTGGGCCTCCGGTGCTCCCTCCTACTACGCCTGGTGGGAGATGTATCCCGGCGCATCCTTCGAGATCCCGTCGCTGTCCATCAATCCGGGCGATGTCATGACCGCGGAGGTCCAGTGGATCACCGGAAGCCAGTTCCGTCTCACGCTCACGGATGTGACCGCGGCGCAGACGTTCACGACGCTGCAGACGGTCGTCGGCGGCGCCCAGCGGCGGTCTGCCGAGTGGGTCGTCGAGGCCCCGTCCTCGGGCACCGCCGTCCTGCCGTTCGCGAACATCGGGCCTTCCTCGTTCACCTCATGCACTGTGACCGTGAATGGAGCGGAAGGATCGATCAGCGACGCGACGTGGCAGTACGATGCGATAACGCTGATCTCCGGTCCAAGCGGCGCCACGCTCGCACAACCCTCGGATCTTGTCGCTGCGGGCTCGGCGTTCGTCGTGACCCGGCCGGGTAGCGACACGATCCCGCCGGTCACGACGTCCGATGCCGCGCCTTCCTACGACAACGTCGCGGTGATCCATCTGTCGGCGACGGATGACCTCGGCGGCTCGGGAGTGGCCGCCACGCACTACCGGGTCGACGGAGGGGCGACGCAGACAGGGAACGTGGTGACGGTGCCGGCGTACGGCCTGCACATGCTGACGTTCTGGTCGGTCGACGCGGCCGGCAACGTCGAGCCCGCGCACACCGTCTCGCTGATGGTCAACGACACGATCCCGCCCACCACGGTGTCCAACGCCGTCTCGGCATACGTCGGCGTCGCGCTCATTCGGCTCACAGCGAGCGACAACACGGGGGGTTCGGGGATCGCCGTGACTCACTACACCGTCGACGGCGTCGTGCGGAAGACGTACACCGGCACTCCCATATCGATCACCGCCGCGGGATCACACCTCTTGACCTACTGGTCGGCGGACAACGCAGGCAACGATGAGGCGACCCACTCGGCCACCTTCGCGATCAGCCCGCCGCGCGCGACGAAGCTGTCGCTGGCCGCAAGCGCGAGTTCGATCGTCAAGGGGAGGTACGTGGGCCTGTCGGGCAAGCTCTCGGGAGGGGTCCCGGCCGGCACGAGCGTTCGATACGAGGTCCGCAGGCCGGGCTCGAGCACGTACGTTCTTCTGGCGAATCGAGCGGTGAGCGGCTCCGGCGCGTCCTCGTATCGCTACCGGCTCACCCGCCACGGCACCTACTACTTCCGGGTGCGCTTCCTCGGGACCGGCAGCTTCCTGGCGTCCATATCAGCGTCTCGCAGGGTGTCCGCCAGGTAGGCGGCCCGAGATCGCCGGCTCGCCGAGAGGGCGCGATCAGGCGTCGATGCCGTGGCGGAGGGGGAGGGATTCGAACCCTCGAAGCCTTGCGGCTTGCCGGTTTTCAAGACCGGTGCATTCAACCACTCTGCCACCCCTCCAGGAGGCTGCGGCCGCGCGAGGGAAGTCTAGCATCTGGCCTGTTCAGTGCACCGTGGCACCCCCTGCTGTGGCACTCTATCGGGTGAAGGGCGTGCATCGCCGGAAGGGGAACGATGTCTCGCTATGCGAATGACCTGCCCGTCTCGCTGCCGGACGACGCGGCGTTGAAGATCATCAGCGACTACCTGCTCGAGCAGGGGTTCAACTACAGGCAGGTCACCGGCACGTGGGTCTGGACGCAGGGCGCGGGACCCGCGATCGTCCCCCAGTTCGTGACAGCGGAGCCTGACAACGGCGTCGTCCACCTCCAGGCGTGGATCGCCGATGTCCCCAAGACACCGGGCGTGTACACCGGCGAGCACGACCTACGCGGTCTCAGCCGCTGGGCCGTGAAGTCGACCCTGCGCTATCGCGTGAAGCAGCTCGAAGAGCGCCTCACGACCTCTGCCGCGAGCTGAGGACGGCTATGCCTGAGCCCAAGGGAATCGATCCGGTCGCCGACGAGCGTTTCATGCGGCTCGCGCTCGAGGAGGCCCGCGACGCCGCGGCGCTCGGCGATGTGCCGATCGGAGCGGTCGTCGTGTGCGACGGCGAGGTGGTCGCGCGGGGCTCGAACCGGCGCGAGATCGACGCCGATCCGACGGCGCACGCCGAGATCATCGCGGTGCGGCGGGCAGCTTCCGTGCTGGGGCGTTGGCGCCTCGAAGGCTGCGCGGTGTACGTGACGCTCGAGCCATGTCCCATGTGTGCCGGCGCTCTTCATGCCGCGCGCGTCGATCGCTGCGTGTATGGGGCTGTCGACCCGAAAGCGGGCGCGCTCGGCACGCTGTACGACATCGCCTCGGACGAGCGCCTCAACCATCGCTACGAGGTCACGGCTGGGGTGTTGGCCGACGAGTCCGCTGAGCTCCTCAAGGAGTTCTTCGCGGGCGTGCGCGCACGCGGGAGGGCTGGCGAGCCGCTCGAGGGCTGAGCGCGGCCGACGCGTTGCCCCCGGCTCCCGCAGCGGGATATACTCCCGACTTGCCCGAGAGCGCCTTCCACGCTTGCGGGAGTGGGACCAAGGGGAGAGTTGTCCGAGTGGCTTAAGGAGCACGACTGGAAATCGTGTATGCGGTGTTGAACCGTATCCAGGGTTCGAATCCCTGACTCTCCGCCAGACACACGCACACGAAGGCCCGCCTCGACACCGGAGCGGGCCTTCGTGCGTGCCAGGAAGCGCGAGCGTTGCGGCCGGCCCTACAAGGCCATCTCACGCAGCCGAGAGATGCGCAGAGCCGGATCCGGATGGGTGTCGAACAGCCCCGCCATGAAGCCTTTGGCCTTGCCGCTCGTGTCGTGCAGAGGACTCGCTATGAACAGGTGGGCGGTCGCTTTGTTCGAGGCGCGCATGGACAGCGGGTCCGAAGTGATCTTCTGCAGAGCGTCCGCCAAGCCGTTGGGATTGCGGGTCAGCAGCGCTCCGTCGGCGTCGGCGAGCAGCTCGCGCTTCCGTGAGATCGCAAGTTGCATGAGCATCGCGACGAGCGGCGACAGCAGGGCGAGCACTATGCCTATCAGCATGAGGATCGCTCCGACCTGCCCGTCCCCGCTGTTGCTGTTGCGCCGGCCGCCGCCGCCCCAGAACGTGTAGCGCAGGAAGAAGTCCGACATCAGCACGACAAACCCCACGAGGACCACGATGATGCTCGAGAGCCGGATGTCGTAGTTGCCGACGTGCGAGAACTCGTGCGCGAGCACACCCTCGAGTTCGGGCCGATCGAGCTTCGCCAGCAGCCCGCTCGTCACCGCGACCGCCGCGTGCTCCGGGTCACGGCCGGTCGCGAACGCGTTGGGCGACGGGTCGTCGATCACGTAGACTCGCGGCATCGGCAGGCCGGCGGTTATCGAGATGTTCTCGACGACGCGGTAGAGCTCCGGTGCTTGGGTCTTGTCCACTTCGTGCGCGCCCGAGACAGCCAGGGCCACCTTGTCACTCCACCAGTAGGCCGAGAACGTCTGTGCGATCGCCACCACGATGGCGAGCGGCAGCAGCCACCACAGCTTCAGCAGGATGCCGAACACGTAGCCCAGTGCGATCACGATCGCAACGAACACGGTCATCGTGACGACGCTGCGCCACTTGTTCGCCGTGATGTTGGTGTAGATGGTCGCTGCCACGTCAGAACTTGACCTCGGGGTTGACGGTCTCGGTCTCGGTCGCCTCGATGAACTCGAACGCCTTGAAGCCGAGCATGGCGGCGAACAGGTTGGTCGGGAAGACCTGGATCGCGGTGTTGAAGTCGCGGACGTTGCCGTTGTAGAAGCGCTGTGAGGCCATGATCTTGTCCTGCGTGTCGGTCAGCTCGGCCTGCAGCTGCAGGAAGTTCTGGTTCGCCTTGAGCTCCGGGTATGCCTCGGCCACGGCGAACAGCGACTTCAGAGTCTCGGTCAGTTGGTTGCTCGCCTTGATGCGATCGCCCGTCGGCCCGGTCATCAGACCCGCCCGCTCGGCTGCGACCCTCTCGAACAGCTCGCGCTCGTGCGTGGCGTAGCCCTTCACCGTGTTGACGAGGTTCGGGATCAGGTCGTAGCGGCGCTTGAGCTGGACATCGATGTCGCTGGCGGCCTCTTCGACGCGGTTGCGGCGGGTGATCAGGCTGTTGTAGATGCCGATCACGGCGGCGGCCAGTACCACGACGACGATCAGTGCGATCCACAGTCCCATGGTCAGACTCCTTCTTCGGGATCGAACGGACTACGGGCCGTCCTCTCCAGGTCGGCATCACAAGTGTGTTCTTACCCGGCTCCGTTGCCAACCGCGCGCTGCGCTGGCGGGGCACAAGTCTTGGGTATTGTCCTCATGGAACCCTAACGCTTCGTCAATCGCCCGCTAATCCCCGGGTGCGTCGGGGTGGAGATACTTGGCAACAGGCTCCTGCGAACCTGCCAACGGGGCGAGGACAGGGCTGAGGCGTCCGGGTCGTGGAGGGCGTGACCGAGTGCGGCAGGAGTGCAGATGGCTACATCTCGAACCCGGTCGGCTGCGCGCGCGCTGAAGGGCGTGCCGACCCGACTCCTCTGTGTGCTTTCGCTCGTCCTGGTCGCGATGTCGCTCCTTGCGCCACGCCTCGCGAAGGCGGGGCAGGCGTCCTCCGGAGAGCTGCTCTTCTATCCCTGCACGAAGTGTCACCCGGTGACGGTCGACCCGGTCACGGGCAAGCCCTCCCACCCGATCCCGATCGACTTCAAGGGCCACGGGATCGTCCTCGAGAGCCACGACCTGCTCGGGAAGGGTGCCGAGGCGTGCCTGGTGTGCCACGACGACGCCGAGCACAACCCCGGCATGCTGCACGCGGTCGACGGCACGCTCATCGACGTGAAGACGGGGGACATCGCGCTCCTGTGCGAGAAGTGCCACTTCGAGAAGTACAACGACTTCCGGCAGGGGACCCACGGCAAGCACTTCGCCAGCTGCGTGGTGGCGACCTGTCACGACCCGCACACCCCCGGCTACATCTACGTGACCCCGCTCCCGCCGTTCTTGGGAACGGGGTTCCAGATCCAGCCGATCGATCCTCAACGTGTCCCGTTCAAGCCGCTCATGTCGCCGCCACTGCCGCCTCCGACGACCAACCCGACATGGTTCCTGGTCGTCGAAGGCATCGGTCTGTTCGTCGTGTTCGCGATCCTGGCCGGACTCGCCGCCCCGGCCGTTGTCGAGAGGTTGAAGCGATGAGCGAGGACAAGCTGCACGACGACGTACGTCCGGAGAACGCGACCGCGCCCGAGGGGACGACCTTCTCGCGGCGGAGCTTCCTTCAGGGTGTCGGCTTGGCTGCCGGCGTTGTGGCGGCAGGAGTGATCCCTGCGGTGTTGACGGCCGGTCCGGCCGCGGCGGCGGACGCCACGGCGACTGCCGCCCCCGTGATGGTGGGCCCGGGCGCGAGCGAGGAACCGCTGGCCGCGGTACTGGCCGCCGATCAGCCGGTCAACTACCCGGGGAAGCCGGTGTACTACGCGGATCCCGCGGGCCCCGAGAAGTGGGCGATGGTCATCGACGTCAGGGCCTGCGTCGGCTGCCGCAAGTGCGTGTATGCGTGCGTCAAGGAGAACAACATCGGACGCACCTCGGGCTTCACCTTCATCCAGGTGCTCCAGATGGAGCCCGGCAAGATCGATCTCGAGACCGGGGTCCTGGACTACGAGGAGGCCGGCAGACCCGACAAGTGGTACTTCCCGATCCAGTGCATGCACTGCGCGCATCCGCCCTGTGTCTACGGATGCCCGGTCATCGCCACTTGGAAGGAGCCCGACGGCACGGTCCTGATCGACTACAACAAATGCATCGGGTGCCGCAACTGCATGATCACCTGCCCGTACGGCGCCCGCCACTTCAACTGGGTGCACCCGGAAGTCCCGGCGGACGAGGTCAACCCGAAGGTCCCGCTCGCCGAGAAGGCGTGGACCGCCGAGAAGTGCACGTTCTGTGTGCAGAGGACGAGGCACGGGCAGACAACCGCGTGTGTCGAGGCCTGTCCCGTCGGAGCGAGGAAGTTCGGTGACCTCAACGATCCCAACAGCGATGTCGCGATCCTCGTTAAGACCCGTCGAGTGTGGCGTCTGAAGGAAGAGGAATCGACCGAACCGATGATCTGGTATGTGGGGTGATGGCAGATGACTGACGTCGCGACCCCGCAGCCCGGCATCAAGCGCTTCATCGGCATCGACTGGAACATCGGGGCCCTGAAGAGCGCGGGCTCGCGCTACTGGGCCTTCGTGACCGCGATCGCAATGCTCGTCTTCCTCGGTGTCCTGGCGTGGGCGATGGTCCTGACCCAGGGAGGGGCCGTCATGGCCCAGCGCGACAACTTCACCTGGGGGCTTTGGTTCGCCAACTACATGTTCTACGTCGGCTTGGCCGCCGGCGGTCTTGTCGTGTACGCGAGCGTGCATCTCTTCGGGGCCGAGCAGTTCCGTCCGCTGGCGCGACTGGCCGTGCTCTTGGCCGCCGTGCTCACGATGATCGCCGTCCTGGGCGACCTCACGGACCTGGTGAGGGTCTGGAGGATCTACTGGTTCGGGATCACGCCGAACCTCTCCGCGATCTTCGTCTACACGGGGAGCGCGGCCGGGATCTACATGACGATCGCCTTCGTGGACCTTTGGATCATGATCACCGGGAAGGGCGGAGAGAAGCTCGCGTTCTGGATGACGCTCGTCGCCCTCCCGTTCGCGATCTACCTTCACACCACGACGGCCTTCGTGCTGGCGCTCAACAAGTCCCGCGAGCTGTGGAACACGGCCGTCATGGTGCCGATCTTCCTGTCGTCGGCCATCGCTTCAGGAGTCGCGCTGCTGCTTCTCGTCGCCTATCTGATGCAACGGTTCGGTGTGCTCGAGTTCAAGAAGAGCATGTTCCGGAGTCTGTCGACGCTCTTGGCGATGGTGATGATCATCGACCTGTTCCTCTTGGTCGCCGAGATCGCCTTCGTCTACTGGCCGACGTCGGCCAAGGCGGGGCACACGCTCCGGTTCACGGAGTTCCTTGCCGGCCCATACGCTTGGATGTTCCTCCCGGTGCTCATACTCGGGATCACCGCGTTCGCTCTGCTGGCCAGGCGACGGACGCGACATCTGCCCGCCGTGCAGATCACGGCGGCGGCCCTGTACGTCGTCGCGGTCTTCCTCAAGCGCTATTCGCTGATGTCCATGGGCTTCGCGATAGGCACACTCGGGCAGCAACAGGCGCCATATCTGCCGAGCTTCGTCGAGGCGATGATCGCCGTCGGGCTCCTCTCGCTCGCCGTGCTGTTCGTGACGCTCGCAGCGAAAGTGCTTCCACTGAGGGTGCCCGTGGAGGAGTACGCCGAAGGCGAGGTAACAGAGCGAGGCCGGGCGTCGGAAGAGCCGGGTCTTGAGCCTGGGGCGGCACTGTGAGTCCTGTCGCCTCCGGCAGGAACGTCCGGATCGCCGTGATCGTGGGCGCCGCGATCGTCGTCCTGGCGGTCATCGCGGTGGCCGTGGCGCTGCTCGCCACCACGGGACCGGCCTTCTTCGAGCGGTATCAGGGGCTGGAGCGCCGTCACACGATGCTCGCCGCTTCGGCCCATTCGGGTGTCGATTGCGTCGTGTGCCACACCGATCCGGCCAAGGCCTTCGCCTCGGACGCGGCGCGCGTGGCAGAGTTCTACAGCAGTCTGGTCACCACCTCCACCGAGTTGGCCTTCTTCAAGTTCCAGCCGCCGACCAACGCGGCCTGCCTGGAGTGCCATCTCTATGCGTGGAGCGTCGACCCGACGAGGACCGCTCAGGTGCCGCACCCAGCGCACCTGAGCGTTGCCACCGAGACTCGCGACTGTGTTTCGTGTCACAGGTGGGTGGCGCACGAGGAGGCCTATCAGGCGAAGCACGAGACCATGCCCTTCAGCGGCGTGTGCGTTTCTTTCGGATGCCACGTCGGCACGGTGCAGAGAAGCGATTGTGGCACCTGCCACCACGCGCTGGCGCCGAACCAGGCGGCTTGGAAGACACAGCACGCCGTGGTCGTGCGGGAGATCGGTCCGAACGCCTGCATGCAGTGCCACAAGCCCTCGCAGTGCGACGAGTGCCACACGACCGGCGCTGCAACCGACCTGCCGTCGATCGTGCCGACGCTCGGCGCGTCCGTGGAGGCCCAGCACGTGAAGTCGGACTGGCTCTCGCAGCACGGGACAGTGGCGCTCAAGGACCCCTCGGTGTGCAGCAGCTGCCATATCTCGAACGGGGAGTGTCTCGACTGCCACGCACAACGTCCCGCGTTCCACGATCCGATCTCGACTTGGCTGGTCAGGCACCAGCCACTGGGGACCGCGCCCAACCTCCCGCGCTGCCTGACGTGTCACACGCAGAGCTTCTGCGACGCGTGCCACGCGCAATTCAAGGAGACGAGGTAGGTGGCTGAAGGCAAGGCGACTCCCAGACGCGGAGACGACGTCGAGTCCTCCATCGGCGCCGGGGGTCGGATGCGGCTGCGACCGGGGTTCTGGAATAGGTGGGCTCTCATCGTCGGCGCGGGCGTCATCGTCGTGCTTCTCGTGATGCCGGTCGTGTTCACCCTGCAGCCGGGATACTACGAGCGCTACCCGTCCCTGGCGGTCCGCATGGCCAACTGGCGCGTGTCCACCCACGCCAAGGAGCAGTGCGCGGACTGTCATGTGGACCCGGGCTTCACCGGTCTCGCGACCTTCGCCGCGAAGTCGATCCCCGACTTCTACTCTCAGCTGTTGTTCGGCCCCAAGTCGACGAACCTGCTCTCGGTCCCCTCGACCGCCGCTTGCGAGAAGTGCCACACGACCTTCCGCCAGGTCTCGCCGAACGGCGATCTGCTCATCCCTCACCGGGCGCATGTCGAGGTCCTCCAGATCAGATGCGCGGTGTGCCACAAGAACCTCGTGCACTCGCTGAACCCATTGGGCTTCAACACGCCGGTGATGACGACATGCATGACCTGCCACGACGGTAAGCAGGCGACATCCGAGTGCGTGAAATGCCACACCCAGAAGGAAGTGCCTGAGAACCACAAGAATCCGAACTGGGTGGACATCCACGCGACGAAGGTCGGCACCATCGATTGCGCCAAGTGCCATGCGTGGACGCCCGACTACTGCGCGGCGTGCCACAAGCAGCGGCCAGCGTCGCATGCGGGCAACTTCAAGCAGACCCACCCGGCCCGCATCGCCCTCCTGGGCGTCAACAGCTGCTACGTGTGCCACGACGCCCAGAAGTTCTGCAAGCAGTGTCACTGATGGGGAAGACGGAGCGCCCCGTCACTCAAGGAGGGACCGTGTCGGACGAGAAGGATGCGACGAAGGGTGCGGGCCGGCCGGGTCTGAGGGCCCGGCTTCGGAACGCGATGCACCCGTCGCACCGCGCGCGGCGGCGGCTCATGTGGGTCGGGCTGGCCGTGCTGGCGTTCGCCGCGCTGGTCGTCGCACCTGGCTACTACGCGTCCCAGCCGGGGTACCTCGCGCGCTACCCGAACCTGAGCGCGCCCTACAAGGCGTGGACGACTTCGAAGCACAAGGACGTCCCGTGCGAGTCCTGCCACGTCCCACCCACGATCACGGCCCGGGTCGTACACTCCGCCGCGACGGTCGGCCAGTTCTATCTGTCGCTCGTCTCGCCGGGACGCCAGCTTGACGCGTATCCTCCTCCGACGAACGCTTCGTGCCAGGGGTGCCACGAGTCTCTGATCAGCGTGTCTCCGGCGGGTGACCTGATCATCCCGCACAGGGCGCACGTCGACGTTCTCGGACTGGCGTGCGTCAGGTGCCATTCGAACCTCGTGCACCACCCCGACGCGGCCGGCAAGGACATCCCGCTGATGACCGGCTGCCTTACGTGCCACGACGGAAAGCAGGCGAAGAACGCCTGCTCGACATGCCACACCGCCAAGGCCACCCCCGAGAGCCACCGGGCGGCGAACTGGGACACCATCCACCCACAAGAGGTGGGCAAGGTGGATTGCGCCGCTTGTCACGCGTGGACCGCGAACTGGTGCGCGGACTGCCACGCGCGAAGGCCGCGGTCCCACACCGCCACCTGGCGCACCGACCATCCGCTCGCCGTCAAGACCCATCGCAACTGCGAGGTATGCCACACGGGCGGCTTCTGCATTCGTTGCCATGGGGTCGTCCCGAGCCTGAACTTCAACCCCGCCCTCAGCCTCGTCACGACGTCGCCGGGCCCGCTCACGAAACCCTAACAAGAGCGAAACCGCCCGCGAACCCGGTCGCGTCCCCACGCGGAGATACTCCCTTCGAGGACCTTGGACGCCTGCGGGCGACGAGAACTTGGAGGTATGTGAGATGTCAACGACGATCGCAGCGGTACTCGTAGTCGCCGGGCCGCTGATGGCGGCGGTGTTCGTGATAGGGGTCTTGGCGCTGATCGGACTGGTCGCCTACGACGCGTTCTCCTCTCGCAGGGCAGCGAAGGTCCGGGCGCGAGTGGAGCCGGTCCGTACGACCGCTCGTGAGAAGGCGGAGACGCGCATCTACCTGCAGCGAGGGATCGCTAGGGCTTTCGTGATACTTGGGGGCGCTTTCTGGGGGATCTCGCTGATGGCATCCGCTATCTGGTACCAGCACAGCCCGGAATCGGTGTTCTTCGTGGCGCTGATCCCGTTCCTGCTCAACGTGGCCTATCTGGTCGTGGGCTGGTACTGGGAGAGGACCGCCTCGGTGCTGCTGGCGCTCACAGCAGTGGGAGCCGTGTGGTGGGGCGCCATCAGCAACTACGAGCCCGGCGTGTGGATGCTGTTCACCGTACTCCTGATCGGTCCGATGCTGACCGCCTCGGTGCTTTTCTGGCTGGCTCGCAGGGGCCAGATCGCGCTGGAGCTGAGCTTCGCCGCGCAGCCCGAGCTAGCGCTCGCGACGGCGGAGACACCTCGAGGATAGACAGATCGATTCTCGAAGTGATCCCGGAGGGCCGGCTGTCACAGCCGGCCCTCCTTCTCTTGCGGAGCCCCTACTCGTCCGGGGACCGCTCGGAGGCCTCGCGGGTGCGCTTCTCCTCGGCGCGGGCCGAGAGCACGAACAGGAGCGCCGCTATGGCCATCGGCGCGACGAGCACCGCGGTCATGATCAGCCACACACCCGCTTCCCAACCGTAGATGACACCCCATACGACGACCGCAGCCGACGCTCCCAACAGCAGAACGGAGGCCAGGCGCTCGTACTTCCAGCCGACGGCGAGGATGACGAGCGAGGCCACGAACGGCCACGATCCGGTGCGCGCCGATTCCGCCAGACCAACGTTGCCGTACACGTAGGGGACGGCAAATACGGCGATCAGCCAGAAGGAGCCGCCCGCGATCACGAGCGCCCGCGCGAGCGTACGCGCGAGGTGTTCGACCACCGTGCGTTGTCCGCCTTCGTCACGTCCCACGGCGCTCCTCCTTCGGCTGGTCGACCAGAGGCAGGTCGAATCTGAACGCGGCTCCCTCGCTCGGTCGTGACCGGACGTCGATCGAGCTTCCGTGCGCCTCGACGATCTCCTTTGCGATGGCGAGACCGAGGCCGGTGCCGTGCGGCGTGCCCCGGGAGTCGTCGATTCGGAAGAAGCGCTCGAAGAGATGGTCGGCTGCCACCGGATCGATGCCGCCCCCCTGGTCCCGGACCTCGAGCGAGACCTTGTCGCCCCGCGGCGAGGCCGTAAGAGTGACGGTCCCGCCGGCAGGAGAGTGCTTGAGGGCGTTGTCGACGAAGCCGATCAGGACCTGCACGATCCGGTCGCGGTCACACTCCGCTTCGAGCAGCGTGTCGGCCAACTCGACAGCGAGGCGCACGCCAGCCATGTTCGCGAGCGGGTCCATCACTGTCGCGACCTCCCGCAGTAGGCCGGCCACGGGGACCGGCTCGAGGTGCAATGTGAGCGTTCCGGCCTCCAGTTGCGCGAGCGTCAGCAGATCGGTGACCAGCCTGCCGAGCCGGTCGACCTCGAGCGACATCGTCTTGAGGAAGTCGTCGCGCACTTCGCGATCGTCCTTCGCGCCGCCCTGGAGCAATTCGAGCATCCCCTTCAGGGCCGTGATCGGAGTACGCATCTCGTGGCTCGCGTTCGCGACGAACCTGCGTTGCGCCTCCTCGAGACGCTTCTGCTCGGTGATGTCGCCCATCAGCAGCACGGCACCGCCCCCCTCGCCGTCGACCGGAGCGATAGGCGTGCAGTGCAGCAGCACGGTGCGGTCGCCCAGGACCGCGGTGCCCGAGACCGCCGATCCCGCGAGCCCGCGCTCCGCGAGGTCCCTGATCGAGGTGACGTCGGTGAGCTCGCCCAGGTCGCGGCCTGCGATCTCCTTGCGATCGCCGTGCAGGCCCAGCAGCAGCGCGGCCTCGGGGTTGATGACGCGGACGGTCCCCGCGGGATCGAGCGCGACCACCCCTTCGCCCATCGACTCCACAACCGCGGCGATCTCCTGCTCGCGCTCGTGCAGCGCCGCGAAGACCTGGCCGAGAGTCGTTGCCATCCGGTTGTACGACTCCGTGAGCTCGAATATCTCGTCGGGCACGAGGCCGGTTGGGAGCTGCTGGTCGAAGTCGCCGGCCGCGATCGCCGCCGCCGCCTTCGACATCCCGCGGACTCGGCGCCCGATGAACTCCGCGAAGGCGAGGCCGAGCAGACCGGAGACGATGAGAGCGATCCAGAAGGTGATCCACAACCGGTCCCTGACGGCGTTCAGCACGGCGAGCGAGCTGGTGACCGGTGACGCGACGACCACACTGGCCACCTTCCCGCCGGTCTGGTCGTAGACCGCCTTCCCGGCGACCGCGTACCCCGCCGGGTCGAGGGTCATGCTCGAGTAGGGGGGTGCGTCCACCAGCCCTTGGCGGCGGGCCTGCTCGAGCACGCTTTGCGGGGGGCCTCCGGACGCGGCCGAGTCGATGAGCGTGCCGTCAGCACCGTAGACCCAGACGTCACCGCCGTAGATCAGCCGGAACTGGTGCACGTGGTCGCGCAAGCTCACGCGACTCTCCGCCGTCAAGGGGAAGTCCGGGCTCAGCTGGGCTGCTAGAGCAGAGGCGTCACTGAGCTGCTCGGTCTCACCCAGTGTCTTGAGCGTGCGCTGGAGGTCCTGCGAGAGCGACACCGACAGGATCAGGATCGCGACCACGATGACTATGACGAAGAGCTCGGTCTGCCACAGGCGTACCGACGGCCGCCTGAAGGTGGGCATGGCCTACTCTTCTCTCAGCCGGTAGCCGAAGCCGCGGACGGTGAGCAGGTACTCGGGGGTCTTGGGGTCTCGCTCGAGCTTCTCGCGCATGTTGTGCGCGTGCACGTCGATGGCCCTCTCGTTGCCGACCGGCGACTCGTCCC
This sequence comes from uncultured Coriobacteriia bacterium, assembly GCA_963726435.1. Lineage (GTDB taxonomy): Bacteria > Actinomycetota > Coriobacteriia > Anaerosomatales > PALSA-660 > PALSA-660. Next base: position 32,689 of record CAVSCJ010000004.1, on the reverse strand, counting down.
ACAGGGCGCGTAGTATCTCGGCGCGTGAGAATGCCTTGCCGGGGTGCCTGGCCAGCAGTTGCAGGAAGCCGTACTCCGAGGTCGTCAGGTGAACCGGCTCTCCTCGCATGAAGACCTGGTGGGACTCGGAGTCGATGAGCAGGTCGCCGAGCGCCATCTTCGGACGCTCGCTCGCGGTGCGGCCCGCCCGGCGCAGAATGGCCTTGACGCGACTGACGAGTTCGCGGGGAGAGAACGGCTTCGTCACGTAGTCGTCGGCGCCGAACTCGAGGCCGAGGATCCGATCGACCTCGTCGCCGCGCGCGGAGAGCATGACGATCGGCACGTCCGAGGTCGCCCGGATGTCGCGGGCGAGATCGAGACCGCTGCGGTCCGGCAGCATGACGTCGAGGATGAGCAGGTCGGGCTTCACCTGCTCGAACAGGAACGCGCCGCCCGCTGCGTCGGACGCGGTGTGGACTTCGTAGCCCTCCTGCTCGAGCGCGTACCGGACGATCTTCAGCAGCGAGTCCTCGTCGTCGACGGCGACGATGCGCTGTTGTGCCATGTAGGCTCCCGCTCAGTCGTGTGTGCACTACCGTGCCGCGTCGCACATGAAGCGCTTGCCATGCCAGAAATCGCCAGCAGCCCCAGCCGGTGCGTCGGCCAGTAGGTGGATACCCATGAAGCGAGGTGCGGGAGTCGGCTGTTGAGCGCTCAACTCGCGTTGCCGCCCCCCGCACCGGTCGCTATACTCGCGTTCGCGCCCGAAACGGCCGCCACGGAGAGGTGGCAGAGCGGTTGAATGCGGCAGTCTCGAAAACTGTTTAGGAGGTATCCCCTCCTACGGGGGTTCGAATCCCCCCCTCTCCGCCAGAAGGACATGAAGCGTGGCCCCGATTCCCTGCGAGGGGAGCCGGGGCCACGTCGCTTCGTGCGCATCTACCGAGATGGGCTAGGGCCCGCAGGCTCTGCCCCCGAGGTGGTCGGCAATAGAAGGAAGGCTCGAATCTCCCCTTCCGCCAACAATGCGCACCCGGATCTCGAATGAGGCGCCGGGGGCGGTATTCTTGGTAGAGACGGATTCTTGGGCCGGACGCGCCATGCAGAAGAGAGTCGGCTGTCGTGAGTATGGATGTTCGAGAGGGAGTCCAGTCACGAATCGAACGATGGCGGGCCTACGTCCTCGCACATGGCGAGGCCGAGAAGCGCATAGCCGTCGTCGAGGATCAGCTGCGCGATCACGCCGTCAGGCTCGGTGACGCCGGCCTGGACGCGGAAGAGGCCTTTCTCGTGGCTCTCAGGCGCGTGGCAGTGGACGATGACGCTTCTCGCGGCTTCGCTCGAGCTCACTCCGACGAATTGTGGATCCAGCCCGTCGAGACCGAGGGTGACGAGGCCTTGGCTCACGGTGCCACGGCCGAGTTCTCGGTCATGCTCGGATGTGCGGTTGCCGCCGCGCTCGCGGTCAAGGTTCCGACGCTCTTCGGATACGAGTTCGGCGGAAACGGTGCGGGCTTCTATGCGAGGAACCTAAGCCTCTTCGTGCTGCCGTTCCTGACCATGTACTTCATTTGGAAGCGCGGGCCGGGCAAAAAGGGTGTCGTCGGTCTGGCCGCGATCTTCGTTGCGGGTGCCGTGTTCGCCAACGCGTACCCCTTCGCATCGGGCGGATCGACGGAAGTGCTCACCGCGATCCACCTGCCCGTCGCGCTGTGGCTCGCGGTCGGCATCGCCTACGTAGCGGGCGACTGGCTGCCGGAGGCGCGGCGTATGGAGTACGTGAGGTTCACGGGGGATTGGCTCATCACCTACGCGCTCATCGCGCTGGGAGGCGGAGTCCTGGTCGCCATGACCGTGGGTGTCTTCGGGGCCATCGGCCTCGACGTCTCGACGCTCATGGGGGAGTGGGTGCTCCCGTGCGGCGCCATGGCTGCCGTCATCGTCGCAGCGTGGCTGGTCGTGACCCGTCGCAATCCTGTCGGTGGGATGGCGCCGATGCTGGCGCGCGTGTTCACCCCACTGTTCGCGCTCATGCTCGTCGCCCTGCTGGCAGGCGTCGTCTGGACGCGGGGCATCATCGACGTCGAGCGCGAAGTGCTCATCCTCTTCGACGCGCTCCTGGTGGTAGTGCTGGCTCTCCTGCTCTATGCGGTTTCTGCGCGCGACCCGCTCACCGAGCCGGGACTCTTCGATCGGATCCAGCTCCTGCTCGTAGGGTGCGCCTTGGCAGTGGACGTATTCGCCCTCCTCAACATCGCCGGCCGCTTGACCGAGTACGGGTTCAGCGCGAACAGGACAGCCGCGCTGGGACTGAATCTCATCCTGTTGGTCAACCTGACGTGGTCGGCTCTCCTTCAGACGGGCTTCTTGAGATCGCGACGCACATTCGAACACGTCGAGCGATGGCAGATGCGCTACCTGCCCGTGTATGCGGTGTGGGCCGCGATCGTCGTCATCGCCTTCCCGCCGCTGTTCGGCTTCGCCTGACCTTCGACGGAGGCCGGTCGATCCAGCCGGTGCAGAGGATGCGTTCTGCCACCGGAGTCTCCGCGTCGCATGCGCGGCCCCGGATTGATAGACTGTGCCTCTTGGGCGCGACGACCGTACCGGTGTGCGGAAGCAGCGCGGGAGGGCGACCGTTGGGCGAGAACAGCCAGGCGATAGGGCGGCTCGAAACGCTGCTCGCCGGCGTCGCGGCCGCCTCGGAGCACGAGGCCGCCGCCGCCGCGCTGTGCGACCTTCTCTCCTCGAGCTTCGGAGGGATGCCGCGGCTTTCGGTCGCGCGTCCGGAGATGTCCCAGGTCGTCGAGCTCATCTCCTGTATCGCGCGCGCTCTCGGGCCCGTCCGTGTGGACTCCGTGGCCAGGGGTCGCGGGTTGCCCGTGGCCCTCAGGCACTGGCTGCTCGCTCTGGCGCGTCCCGATGAGGGGTGGGACTACTCCTCTGCCGACTCCGGCGACCTCGAGGTGTTCGCGCAGGGAGTCAAGGTCGCCGCTCTGAGCGAACTGACTGCCAACATCGAGTTCACGCGCTTCGAGAACGGCGAGCTCGCGATCGACGCCCGGGTCTCGCCGACCGCGCTGTTCGAGAGCCCCGTCGAGTTCAGGGTGGAGATCGGCACGGACCTTGTCCCGGCCGAGGTCACGGGTGAGTACGCCGGCTTCCTGCTGTTCGGGCACGTGTTCGCTGAAGGGGTCCACCTGCGGACTCTGTGCCCAGGCCTCCGGGACCTGGGCAGGGGCGAGATCGCCTTCCGCGCCGTGAGCGGGTCGGCCGCCGCGACGCGCTCCTCGCGCATTCGACTGTCGTACGGGCACTACAGCCATCTCACGCGCGAGCGCCTGCGCTACTGGAGGGCCGACGGCCTGAAGTTCACGGCCGGTCCTGACTCGGTGCGCTTCTCCCGTCAGTCCGCCCTGAGGTTCGTCGCCGACGAGGCGCGACTGGTCGCCGGATTGCTCACGTCGGCGCGCCCGCACTCGCGGCGCGAGGCGCTGACGCGCGTGGCCTACCGGATCACTCGGCCCTACTACCGCAGGACGCCGATCTGGCTGACCCACGACAAGATGTACTCCGCCGGCGATTGCGGCGAGTACATGTACCACCACATGGAGGCCCACAGGGCAGGATTCCTGCCGTACTACGCGATCAACGCGGATGCCCCGGAGGTCGCGCGTCTTCGCGCACGGGGCGCGCGGCTCGTGTTCCCGGGCACGCTGCGCCACAGGCTCGTATACCTCGGCGCCGAGGTGCTGCTGACGACGCACGCGGATCCGGCTGCGTACAACGGCTTCGGCGGCAAGGCCGGCCAAGACTATCGGGACCTGTTCTCGGCCCGCGTCGTCTGCATCCAGCACGGGCTGACCATGCAGGACATCGCCCGGATCATGCACCGGTCGCACGCCGGCATCGAGCGCTACTACTGTGCCTCGCGATACGAGGTCGACAACCTGCTCAAGCCCGAGTACGGGTACTCGGCCGATCAGTTGGCGCTGACGGGCATCCCCAGATTCGACGGCCTGCACAGCACGCCGAAGCGCCGCCTACTCGTCGCGCCCACGTGGCTTCCGGAGATTGCGGGCGCGGCCACGGTCCTGGGCGAGCGCCGCGCCGCCGCCCCCGACTTCCTCGACACCCGGTTCTTCAGGGTGTTCGAGAGCGTGCTGACGGACCCGCGGCTCTTGGAGTGCGCGATCGAGAACGGCTACTCGATCGACTTCGCGCTGCATCCGTACCTGGCGTCCAACGCCGGGGCGCTCCGCATGCGGCTGCAGCACGGAGCGTCCGCTCCGGGTCCGTCGGGAGATAGGGTGCGGGTCGTGGTCCCGGGGATCGACGCGCCCTACGAGACGCTCTTGGAGGAAGCCGACCTGATGGTCACGGATTTCTCGGGTGTACAGTACGATTTCGCCTACATGGGCAAGCCGGTGGTCTACTTCCATCCTGACGAGATCCCATCGCAGTACGGGCATGGAGCCATGGACTATGAGTCCATGGGCTTCGGGGAGATCGCGACCACGGTGGACGCGCTCGTGGAACTGCTCTGCGGCTACATGTGGCGCGACTGCGAGATCGCCGACACCTACCGGGCGCGGATTGACGCGTTCTTCGAGCACAGGGACGACCGCAACTGCGACCGGATCCTGGAGGATCTACTCCGGCATCTTGGTCCTACGGCCGCCCACTGACCGCGGGCGGGCCGTTCAGGAGGGCTCATTTGAGCAAGGCGGACAATCTCGACATCGAGGTCATCATCCCGGCCCTCGACGACCCAGAGGGGGCCGTTCTCACCTTGGACAGCGTCGCCGCGCAGCGCTTGGGCGGCGCCGCGCTTTCGGTCACCGTCGTCGCGTCGGGCGAGTCGCTCCAGACCGTCAGAGAGGCCGTGGAAGGCGATGAGCGGGTCCGCGTGATCGAGTCCACCTTCGGCTCGCACGGTGCCTCGATCAACCAGGCCGTGCGCGAGGGCGGCTCGCCGATGGTCGCGATCGTCAACCCCGGCGAGGAGTTGTCGCCGGGATCGTTGCGCAAGATGGCCGAGGCGCTGCGCGAGGACGAGGGCGCCGATATCGCCTGCATCCTGTCGCGTCCGGCGGACAAGAGGCTCGATCCGCCCTACACACCTGTCCAGGATGCGGCGTGGCCCAGCCGGACCGAGGCGCACGACGTGCGGGAGGACTGGTGGATGGCGCGTCCCTCGTTCCGCGGGACGCTCGTGCGTCGCTCAGCCCTCCCCGAGGTGCTCGAGAGCCCTGATGGCGGGCGGGGCGTCGAGTGCGGGACTCTGCTTCGCATGCAATGCGTCAACCCGCGGGTCGTGTTCGTCACCGGCGAGAGTGTCGGCTTCCACTACCCGGACGAGTTCCAGGCCCGGCTGTTCCTGGGTTCCGCCGAGACGTCCTGGTACCGGGTGCCGATCGAACAGTGGTGGCCGGCCTGGCTCGAGGAGTGCGACGACGGGGCGGTGGTAGCCGCGTTCGCCCAGGCGATGGCTGTGTCGGCCGTGGCGGTCCGGTTCGGCGCGAATGCGGACAACCTCAACAGGCATCTGCTCTCGGGCGACGACCTGGAGCACTTTTTCGACGCTTGCGGCGCTCTCCTGTCCTCCGTCGACGACGAGATGATCCTCGCACCGGATTCCCGCGGGAAGCTCGGTCTCGACGCCTCGCTCGCTCTCACTCTGTACCTGCTCAAGCGTCGCGGGGACGAGACTGGGCCCCTCTTCGAGGAGAGTGAGTCCGCCGGCCATGGCGACTGGGGCCTGAAGGTCGACGGGCACCTGTTCGAACGCGCGGAGGACGAGTTCGTGCGTCTCTGGCTCATCGACTACGACCCGGCCACAGGCGACCTGATCATCGACGGCAAGGTGCAGGGGCTCGCATGGCTCGCGGGAAGGCAGTACTTCGCGCGCGTGTCGGTCGTCGGGTCGGACGGCGCAGGGCAGAAGGCGATCGTTATCCCGCTCGAGCACAGGAGCTGGTACGCCTTGGCGAAGCACTTCGGCGTAGCCACGACCAAGTCCTACGCGTTCAGGGTCCGGATCCCGATCCCCGCCGAGTTCAAGTCGCTCGGCATCACGTTCAGGGCCGGAAGCGGCGCGAACCCGATGGATGTCGTGTTCTCGGGCCATCACACGAAGGTATCCCGCCACCCCAGGCGTTCCTGGTGGGCTTTCGCAGACAACTACCTCTACTACCTGCACCCGCGCATCGTGGTCCGGCCCCGCTCGCTCCTCGGCATCCTGAGGTGCGAGGTATCGCTTCTGCTGTCGCTCATGCGGGGGCCGGTGCGGAGGCGCGCCTACAACCGCGGTGCCCTGCTCTCGCGCATCGCGTACTGGCTGACCTACCCGCTGTATGCGAACAAGCCGCGATGGTTCTTCATCGACAAGGTCTACAAGGCCGGGGATTCGGCGGAGTACCTCTACAGGTACTCATTGGACCAGGACGACGGCATCGTCAAGGACTACGTGATCTCCGACTCGAGTGACGACTACGCCCGCATGGTCGCCGAGGGGCTCAAGCCGCTCAAGGCCGGGTCACTGCGTCATCTGCTCGCGCTTCTGCACGCCGACCTGGTGTTCGCTTCCAACTCCACGGTCTTCTCTCTCAACGGGCTGAAGACGTGGCGGTCGTTCCCGTTCCGCGGGTTCATACATTCCGACACGGTCTGCGTCCAGCACGGCCTGTCGGTGCAGAACATCGCCGTGGCCCAGAACAGGCTGGTCGACAACACGCGTCTGTACCTGCTGGCGTCACACGTGGAGAAGGAGAACCTGAGCAAGCCGGTCTACGCCTACGACGATTACCCGGATGCCCTGCAGATCACGGGGATCCCCCGGTACGACGGGCTGGTTCCCGACGACAGGAAGCAGATCCTGATCCATCCGACATGGCGCATGCAGTTCGCCATGCCGGTGATCACCCACGAGGGCGAGGCCCGCCCGTACAACGCGAGGTTCAAGGACTCCCCGTACTTCCACGTGTACTCGTCGCTGATCTCCAACGAGAAGCTGATCGCGTGCGCCAAGGAGACCGGATACTCGATCAAGTACGTGCTGCATCCGGTTGCAAGCAGCCAGGTGTGCGACTTCCCCGAGAGTGATCCGGTCGAGATCATCGGGGCATCTGGAGCGTTGAACTACGAGCAGGTACTGTCTCAATCCAGCCTGATGGTCACCGACTACTCGGGAGTGCAGTTCGACTTCGCGTACATGCGCAAGCCGGTCGTCTACTACCATCCCCCCGACCTGCCCCCGCACTACGCGGCGAGCACGTTCAGCTACGATACAATGGCGTTCGGCGAGATCTGCTCCGACGAGCAGCGCCTCGTCGACCTCCTTTGCGAATACATGCGAGACGGATGTCGCATGAAGCCCGAGTACTCCGACCGCGTGGACAGCTTCTTCGCCTTCGACGATCGGCGCAATTGCCAACGCGCCTACCGCGCGGCTTTGGACTACATGAGGGTTGGCAGCGAGAGGCGGTAGTCACCATCAACATCGCGGTCATCTTCGCAGGCGGCAGCGGAGTCCGCATGCGGTCGAGTTCGGTACCGAAGCAGTTCCTGGACTTCCACGGCAAGCCCCTGATCGTCCACACACTCGAGCACTTCGAGCATCACCGCGAGATCGACGGGATAGTCGTCGCGTGCCTCGCCGACTGGATGGACCACCTTCGCTTGCTTCTCGAGCAATTCGGCATCACCAAGGTCCGCTGGATCGTCAAGGGCGGGGATACCGGGCAGATGTCGATCTACAACGCTCTGGCGGCCATCGAAGACGATGTGGACGAGCGCGCTATCGTCCTGGTGCACGACGGCGTGCGGCCGCTGATCGACGCGGAGATGATCACGCGCAATCTGCGCTCCGTCGAGGAGTACGGAAGCGCGGTCACAGCGTACCCGGCGTTGGAGACGCCGATCATCAGTGAGACCGGCGCTACGGTCGACGAGGTTCTCAAGCGGTCGCGGGTCTACATCGCGCAGGCGCCGCAGTCGTTCTACCTGTCCGATCTCATCGACTGCCACCGCAAGGCCCAGGCCGCGGGTGAGCTTGACTACATCGACTCGTGCTCGCTGTACCGCGAGTCCCATCCCGAAGTGCACCTGGTCGCAGGCAGCCGCTCCAACATCAAGGTCACCACGCCTGAGGACTACTACGTCTTCCGGGCACTCAGCGAATTCGGTTCGGTGCGGGAGATCGAGGGGCTCTGATGTATCTCAACCCGGTAGTGCAGCGCGACCTGGCGCAGATCGTCTCGCAGCGCGTGGAGTGGGATCGCCTGGCGGGGCAGACCGTCGTCGTCACCGGCGCGAACGGCATGCTGGGCTCCTACGCCGCTCTCGTGCCGCTGAAGCTCAACGACGATCGGTCCTTGGGCGTCCGTGTGGTGGCGATGGTCCGCAACCGTGCCAAGGGCGATGCCGTATTCGGCGACGTTCTCGACAGGCCGGACTTCGAACTCTTCGAGCAGGACGCCGGCGAGCCGTTCACCTACGACGGAGCCGCGGACTACATCATCCAAGCCGCGAGCCAGGCGCGCCCGGACCTCTTCGACAAGGATCCCGTAGGCACCATCAAGGCCAACACGATGGGCGCTTTCCACACCCTGGACCTGGCGGTGGCGAAGGGCGCGAAGGGCTACCTCTTCATCTCGTCGCGCGAGATCTACGGCCAGCCCGATCCGGGGCAGGAGCTGTTCGTGGAGTCCGATTGGGGCCGGGTCGACCCTCTCGACGTGCGCTCCTGCTACTCCGAGGGGAAGCGCGCAGCCGAGACGATCTGCCGCTCCTACCAGCACCAGTACGGCGTCAATGCGAAGGTCGCCCGCCTGTCGCACACCTACGGTCCGGGCATGCTGCCGACGGACACGCGAGTCCAGGCAGCGTTCCTCTCCGACCTTCTGCACGGCGAGGACATAGTGTTGAAGAGCACCGGGACGCTCACGCGCACCTACACGTACGTCGCCGACGCCGCTTCGGCGCTCTACTGGATCCTGCTCAACGGCACCGAGATGGCCTACAACATCGCCGACCAAGGCAGCATGGTCTCGATCCGCGAGCTCGCCGGGGTATTCGCGTCGGCGGCCCCGGGTGCTGGGCTCCAGGTCGTGTTCGACATCTCCGAGCAGCAGCGCCTCTCGGGCTGGAGCCCGGTGACGGCTGGCAATCTGGACGCGAGCAGGCTACGGGCGCTCGGGTGGAAGCCGCAGGTGGGCCTCGCCGAGGGCGTGGGTCGCTGGGCGCAGTACGCCCGTAGCCGGTAGCGCAGTGGCGGCTCTACCTGCGCGTGGCGCCGGCGCTGCTGGCCGGGATCCCGATGTGAGCGTGATCGTCCCCGTCTACAACGGCGCCGACACGCTCGAGCGGGCTCTCGATTCCGTGGCGAATCAGACCATCGGACTGGCGAGCATCCAGGTGCTGGTCGTCGATGACGGTTCTACCGACGCGTCGCCCGCGATCCTCGACCGCATAGCGGCTGAGCGCCCGTCGTTCGAGGTGTTCCACCAGCCGAACTCCGGAGGGCCGGCGGCTCCGAGGAACTTCGCTCTCGCTCGTGTCCGCGCACGCTACATCTTCTTCCTCGACCAGGACGATTACCTCACGCCGGACGCGCTCGAAGCCATGGTGCGGATAGCGGACGAGAACGGGACCGATGTGGTCGTCGGCCGGATGAAGGGGGTCGGAGGCCGCAGCGTGGCCAGGGTGATGTTCGCCCGCACGGTGCCGCGCACCGACGTCTTCGCCTCGTCCGTCTACTGGACGCTGATCCCCTGCAAGCTGTTCCGGACGGAGATGGTCAGGTCCCTGGGCCTGCGGTTCGCCGAGGGTGTCAGGATGTACGAGGACCAGCCCTTCGTGGCCATGGCATACCTCAGAGGCGGTGGCGTCTCGATCTTGGCCGACAAGGACTACGTCTTCTGGGTGAGCCGGGATGACGGCTCCAACATCACCACGGAGAGGATCTCTCTCTCAGACCGGTTGCTCGGGGCCGGCCGCATGTTCGACCTTGTCGCGGAGAACGTCCCTCGGGGTCCGAAGAGGGACGCGCTGATCCGGCGTCATTTCGAGATCGAGCTTCTGGGCTTCCTGTTCAACGGGTATCGGCTGGAGAAGGACCCGGCCGTGCGGGAGGCCGCATTCCAGCGTTTCCGCGAGATCGTTGCGGCCTACTACAGCCAGAGAATCGACGACGCGTTCCTTGCCCGGGGCCGTGTTCTTATGCGGCTCGTGTCAGAGGGTCGGCCGGAGAGGTTCGCCGCGTACCTGGACGCGCTTGCGGAGGCGCCTGACCCCGTTCCGGTGCTCGTTGAAGGCGATCGCGTGTTCCTGGTGCTGCCCTGGTTCCGCGACCCTGCGGAAGGGTTGACGGACGACCTCTTCGACGTGGCGTCGAAGCTAGGTGCCTTCTGCAGGATGGAGACCGTCGAGGTTAGTTCCGGTGGCATGCGTGTCCGCGCCGTCTGCCGGCTCGGCGAGTTGTCCGGCCACATCACGGACGTGAGCCTGGTCCTGCGGTCACGAACCGGATCGGGAGAGGCGGCGTTCCCCCTCGCTTTCGAGTCCGTATCCGAGGAGGGCAACACTCACGTCGAAGTCGATGACATGGTCCCGGCCGGGGGGTTGCTCACGGCCGCGAAGGGCGACATCCTCGATCTCTGGGTGCGGGTGGCGGCGGGGGGGGTGTGGCGGGAGCGCAGACTGGCCGAGTGCGCACCGGCGCCTTCGAAACCACGGATCTTGCGCGGGCGGCACGGGACCGGTGGGGCGGGCTATGGGATCCTCGCGACCACTCCAAAGGGCTATCTGACGCTCCGCGTGCTGGACCGCCTGGGACTGGTGGCGTACTTGCTGAGGCGCTACCGGCGCGCGGCGGCGAGAGCGGTGCGCCGCTGGCCCGGGCTGGCTCGTGCGGGCGGGCACTCGTGAGGGTCGCGGTGGTGCACGGGTACTTCCTGCACGACTCTGGAAGCGGCAGTCTACGTCCGCGAGCTGACCCGCGCTCTTGTGCGCCTCGGGCACGACGTCACGCTCGTGTGCCAGGAGCCGCAGCCCGAGCGTTGCGACTTCGTCGACTCCGCGTACGTGCTCGATGGGGCCAACGAGTCGCTGACCCTCGTCCGCCAGACTCCGCGCTCGATGGCCGGACGCTGCCGGATCGTCAGGCCCGACCTCCACGGCGAGTTGCTGGTCTACGTGGAGGGCTTCTTCCCGTCCTTCGAGCGAAGCAATGTGCGCGCGTTCCAGAACGCACCCGCCGACATGCGGGAGCGCTACGTCTCGCGCAACGTTCGCGCGCTGCGGACTGTCTTCGACGAATGGGCTCCCGAGCTGGTTCTGGCCCAGCACGTCATCATGCAGCCGTACGTCGTGAGCAAGGCCCTGGCGGGCCGCGCGCCCTACATCGTCACCGAGCACGGATCCGCGCTGAACTTCAGCGTCCGGGCCAACGAGGACCTGGTGCCGTTCGCCCTGGAGGGCCTCGCCGGTGCCGCGCGCATCGCCACCGTCTCGGAGGGCGCTCGCGACGATCTTGTAGGGTGGGCGCTCGAACACGGCCTGCCGATAGGCGCGAAGACCGTCGCTATGCCGCCGGGTATCGATGCGGGTCTCTTCACCCCCGCCGCCGACCGCGAGTCCGCGCTGGCGGTCCTGCGTCAGCGCGTCAGCCTACCCGCCGGCTTCGCACTCGCCGTGGCCGACGACATCGTCGTGTACGCCGGCTCGCTGCGCCCCACGAAGGGCGTGCAGCATGCGGTCGCGGCGATGCCGCTCGTATCGCGATCACGCCGGAGGCCCGTCCGCCTGCTGATCGCGGGAGGTGGACCGGCGCGGGCGCCGCTCGACAGGTTGGCGACGCTGGTCGGCTGCGGTGACGCCGGTGCCGCGAGGCGGTTGGTCCACTCAGAGCCGCTGGTCCAGTCGCCACCCGAGTGGGGCGAGGTGGTGGGTGAGCTGCCTATGGCTTCCGGCGACACGAGCGCCGTCTTCCTCGGCCATCTGGAGCACGATCAACTGGCGGCGGTCCTTGCCGCCGCAGACGTGTGCGTCGTCCCGTCCGTCTTCCCGGAGGCTGCCGCTCTCGTCAACGCCGAGGGGCTTGCGGCTGGTGCCGTCCCGTTGGCCTCGTACCACAGCGGGATGACGGCTCTGGACGACTTGCTGTCGCAGGCGCTGGACGACCCGGCCTTCGCGGGTCTGATCCCCGGTCCCGATCTCACCGGAAGGCTGGCGGCCCTCGTGGCACACGTCCTCGACGCCTATCCCACCAAAGACGCGGACTTCCGCCGCGGGATGCACGAGTTGGCCCTGAAGTGGTACCCGAGCTGGGAGAAGACCGCGGAATCGTATGCAGCGATGAGCCGCTGAGCCCGGGCGGCGCACCACTCGGGCGCGGGCTCTCCCCGGAAGCGGATCCGCCGCTATGCCCCGGTCATCCCGAGAAGCAGCCTGATCGCCACGTGAGCCTCTTGAGCGGCGGCCACCATCACGCGCGATGCCAGGAGCGGCAGTCCGTCGCGCACGTCCGCCTCGAGGTCGCCGACGAGCCACGAGCACTCCCCGACGCACTGCGTCCGGATCTCGTTGGCTGACCCGCATCCGGCCAGGCCCATCGCCCACACGAGCGGCGTGCCGGGGAGCAGGTCGGAGGCCGCGGCGACGATCGCCGCCTTGCCCTCGGCAGCGTCGACCGCCTCCAGAAGCACGTCTACGTCCGGCGAAGAACGTGTGCGATGTTGTCGCGGGTGATCGGCTCGGCGACCAGGGTGAGTTCGACGTCGGGTTCGATCCGCCGGAGCGTCTCGGAGAGCGCCTCGACCTTCAGACGACCGAGCTGGTCGGCGAAGTACAGCTGACGGTTGAGGTTGCCCTCCTCGACCCGGTCGAAGTCCGCTAGGACGAGGCGGCGCACGCCGCTGCGCACGAGCATCATCGCGGCGTTGGAGCCCAGCCCGCCGAGTCCGACGATCCCGACGCTCGACGTCGCCGAGCCGGGCGCGCACGGCGGCCTGATCGAGAGCAGACCCCCTCGTCCACGGCTACCCTCCGGCGATCGGCGGGAATATGGCGACGCGGTCGCCTTCCGCGAGCACGAGATCGTCGGCCGCGTGGCGGCCGTTCACGAAAGTGATCCGCTGCTCGTCGGCGAGCCCGATCTCTGTGACGAGCCGGCCGATGGTCGTTCCGTCGGCGACGGAGTAGGCGCGAGGCCTCCTCCCGTAACCCGGGACCGGGTAGCGGGAGGAGAGCTTCGCGAACAGAGCGAGTTCGATGGTGGTCATGCCCGTCGGTCAGGCAATCCCCATGCCAGCCGCCGTCTCGGCGACGAAGTCGAAGACCGCGTCCAGCTCCGACGTCCGGCACCGTGAAGACGACGTTGTGCGGCGGCAGCTTCTCGGTGTACATGTAGGCGGGCAGCCGGTCGTCGGCTGCCGTGAAGCCGGCCTTCGCGTTGAACAGCCGCTCGTAGGTCAGGACCTTCTTGCCGAGCAGCATCAGCTCGTCGATGCTCCAGTCCTTGCCCGTGTGCGCGGTCGCCATCTCCGAGATGGCGTCGAGCGCCTCGGGCTTGTCGAGCACCGCGAACGCCACGAAGATGCACAGGCCCATCGCGTCCAGCATGCCCGTCGCGATCTGCAGCCCCTGCGACAGGGCGGCCTGACCCGTCGGGAGCAGCGGATCGACACTGCCGCCCACCCCGAGGATGTTGGCGGTGACAGCGTAGCCGGCCGTGTGGTCGGCGCCCATCGTCGATGTCGCGTAGGTCACGCCCATGCCCTGGATCGGCCGGGGATCGTAGGCCGGCATCGCCTGATGCTTGACGACCGGGATGCGCGTGACGCCGTACTTCTTGCCGACGGCTTCCGCGCCGTTGCCGAGAGCCGTTCCGAGCTCGCTGCCGGTACCGACCTCCATGAGCGCCTTGAGCGCACCCGCCGCGTCGCCGAAGGCGAGCGCTCCCGAGTCCATGTACACGGCCAAGGCCGCGCCCATCTCGATCGTGTCGATGCCGATGTCGCCGCACGCGCGGTCGAGCTCGGCGACCTCGTCGAGGTCGCCGATCCCGCAGTCGGCGCCGAGCGACCAGACCGACTCGTACTCCATGCCCTTGGTCTTGTAGTGGCCGTCCTTGTCGAACCAGTAGCGCGAGCACTGGATGACGCAGCCCGTGTGGCACCCGTGCTTGACGTTGCCGCCGCGCTCGAGCGTGACCTCACGCATGTTCTCGCCGGAGAGCGCCTCCGCGAACTCGAAGCTGCCCGCGGAGAAGTTGCGCGTCGGGTAGCCGCCTGCCTCGTTGATGATGTTCGTGAGCACCTGGGTGCCGTAGGTGGGGAGGCCCTGACCCGTGACCGGATGCTCGTTGAGCGCCGTCGTGAACTTGCGCGTGGCTGCCACGAACGCGTCCTTGTCGGCGTGCTCGACTCCGGGCAGGCCCTTGTCGGAGGCGATGATCGCCTTCAGACCCTTGCTCGCCATGACCGCGCCCAGTCCGCCACGACCCGCGTGCCGGTTCGGGTAGCCCTTGGGGTCGCTGATGGCCACGGTGGCCGAAGCCAGCAGCGCTTCGCCGACCGGGCCGATGGTCGCGGTGGCGTACCGGTCGCCCTCGGGACGCGTCGCCTTGATCTTGTCCGCGAGGGCGTAGTTGCCGAGGCCCTTCCACGCGTCGGTGCGCTCCAGCTTCGCCGAACCGTCGGCCTCGAGCACGAGCGAGTAGAGGCCCTCGGCGGCGGCGTTCTCGACGATGATGCCCGCAAGGCCGAGGCGCGCGAGCGTGTGCGCGAGCTGGCCGCCGACGTTGGCTTCCTTGATGCCGCCGGTCAGGGGGCTCTTCGCGCCGATGGAGAGGCGGCCGCCATTGGGCGCCGTCGTTCCCCCCAGGATGCCGGGGGCGAAGATGAGCTTGTTGGCGGGGCCGAGCGGATCGGCGTCCGCGGGAACCTCTTCGAAGATGACGGCGGAGGTCAGTGCGCGTCCGCCGTAGTCGGTCCACCTCTCGGGCAGGGGCTCCCTCTTGGCCTCGAGAGTGGCCATGTCGACTCGCAGGATGTCTCTCTTCACGTCGGGTCCTTCCTCTCGTAGGCGAACAGGGGCGAAGGACGCCACAGACTCAGGGCGTCCTGACTATGTTCCCCGTCGCGCGGCTTCCTGCTCAGCCCGCGGGAAGATGCGCTACGTGCCATCGCCGAGGGTATGCTGAGTACCGAGGTGGATGCGGGATGGGCGGCGACGCCGAGCGCGGGATGGTCACGGTCCGGATGTTCGGCGTGCTGAGGGAGGTGCGCCGCGGGCAGGGCCTGCCCCCGACCGCCGACGTGGAGGTGCCCGCACAGGGGTCCCTGCCGCGCGGATCGCACAGGACCTCGGTCTGCCGGCCGCCAGCATCGAGGGCGTCTTCTGCAACCACTCGATCCACCCGCTGACACAGATGGTGTATCCGGGGGACTCGGTCGCTTTCGTGCCGCACGGCACCCCTGGGCCGCACCGCTTCTTCCTCGGGCTCTACAACGCCGGGCACGGGGAGGAGTGACCAGGCGCGCGACGCGGGCGGGACCTACGCTCCGCCTGCCACGACCGCCGCGACCATCTCGTCACTGATGGGTCGCCGCGCCGCCTCGTAGCCAGCCCACGGATCGCTTCGAAGCGCGGCTAGCCGCCGGGGGACCGAGACGATGTCGAAGGCCGAAGGGTCGAGGCCCGACAGGCGCTCCCAAGAGACCGGCACGCTCACGTGCGCGCCCGGGCGGGCGCGCGTCGAGAATGCGCAGACGGCCGTGGCCCCGTGCGCGTTGCGCAGGTAGTCGATGAAGACCCGGCCGGGGCGCTTGTCCTTCGCCATCAACGCGGTGAAGAGGTCGGGACGTCGCACCGCGAGCAGCCTGACGAAAGCGTGCGCGAAGGCGCGCACCTCGTCGTAGGTCCCTCGCGGCGCGATCGGGGTAACGACGTGCAGCCCGTGGCCCCCGGTGGTCTTCACGAATCCCGTGAGACCGATCGCGCCCAGTGCCTGCCGCACCGTTCGGGCGGCCGCGGCGACCTCCGGGAAGGAGACGTCGGCGCCGGGGTCGAGGTCGAAGATGATGCGGTCGGGTCGCTCCGGGTCGCTCGCGAGCGAGTTCCACGTATGGATCTCCGACGTGCCGAGCTGCGCGAGCGACAGCAGCCCGGCTTCGTCGTCTACGTAGGAGTAGACGGCGGGGCCGTCACGGTCCTCGATGGTTACCGCCTTCAGCGCGGCGGGCCACCCGCGGGCCTCGGGGTGTTTCTGGTAGAAGCAGGCGACCTCACCCGAGGTCCCATGCGGGCATCGCACCAGCGTGAGCGGGCGTCCCGCGAGATGCGGCAGCATCCACGCCGAGACGGCCTCGTAGTAGCGCGCGAGATCGGCCTTCGTGACGCCGGCGGGCTCGAGGCGTCTAGCGGGGTTGGTGATCGTGACGCCGCCGACCTCGATCGGAGGGTCGTCGCCCGGCGTGGCGCCGGTCCTCAGGCCAGCCGGCGTTTCAGTGTCGGGTGCGGGCGATTCGCGCACGACGGCCACGGGGCCGATGTCGTCCCGCACGCCCTGGAACGAGGGCTGGCGTACGACGCCGTCGCGAGTCCACTCCCGGAACGCCACCTCGACGACGAGCTCGGGCCGCACCCAATGCACGTGCGCGGCGCGAGGCGGGTCCACGAAGGGCGGGGCATCGGCGGCCAGCTTCCGCAGCCGTTCGCTCAGGTCGGCAAGCACCCGTTCGGTGAAGCCCGTGCCGACGCGTCCCGCATAGCGCAGCGAGCCCTCCGAACCATGCACGCCCAGCAACAGCGCTCCGAACGAGGCGCGCGACCCTGCCGGATCAGTCCAGCCGCCCACCACGAACTCCTGGCGCGCGAGGCACTTGACCTTGACCCAGTCGCGCGTGCGGCCCGGGACCCACGGCCGGTCGCCGCGCTTGCTCATCGAGCCCTCGAGCAGGAGCTTGCAGGATTCCGCGTGGTACTCGGGGCCCTCGCCGACGTAGTGCTCGACGGCGACGAGCGGCCCCTGTGCGGGTGCGTGGGCCAGCAGCGACGCGAGAAGATCCCGACGGCGCAGCAGGGTCTCGGCGCGCAGGTCGTAGCCGTCCAGGTAGAGCAGGTCGAACACCTCGTAGCGGACGCGCTCCGGACGGGCGCCGGCGAGCGCTTCCTGCAGCAAGCCGAAGTCCGACCGTCCTTCGGCGTCGAGCACCACCGCTTCTCCGTCGAGCAGCGGCGGACGAGGCCGGTAGCGCCTCGACCGCGCGGGCGATCGAGGGGAACCGCTCGGTCCAGTCGGCGCCGCCTCGCGTGCGCACGGTCGCGCGCCCGTCCCGGAGCACGACGTGCAGCCGGTAGCCGTCGAACTTCACCTCGTGGACCCACTCGTCGCCCGTCGGGGCCCGGTCGGCCAGAGTGGCGAGCTGGAAGGGGGCATCGATCGGAATGGGCACGGCTGGAGCCGACCCCCCGCTCCTCGCGAGGCTCGCGGAACGGCCGGGCCGACGAGCGGTCTTGGCCTCCGCTCGCGATCGATCCGCGGGCGGGTCGGCTCCAGCCGCAGCGATCTGCTCCATCGTCCTCCCGCTGGCGGCCGAGTCCGGCAACGCCGCGAGCACGTCGTAGTCGGCGCGCGGCCGCGCGTACTCGTCGCGTTCCTTGATGAGCAGCCAGTTCTCGCGCTTGTCACCAGGGCGCGGCTTCATGCGGACTAGGACCCACTGGCCGTGGAGCTTGGTCCCGTCCAGCACGAACTTGAAGTCGCCCTTGGCCACGCCGGCGGCCGCGTCGCCGATCGGATCGAAACTCCCTCGGTCCCAGATCATCACGGTGCCCGCGCCGTACTCGCCTTGGGGGATCGTCCCTTCGAACGACCCGTACTCGAGCGGGTGGTCCTCGACGTGGACGGCCAGATGCTTGTCGTGCGTGTCGAGCGAAGGGCCCTTCGGCACGGCCCACGACGCGTAGACGCCGCCGATCTCGAGGCGCAGGTCGTAGTGGAGCGCGCGCGACGCGTGCTTGTGGACTACGAAGGTCAGATCCCCGCGAGCTGGCGCTTCGCCTCCGGCAGGTTCGGGCGTCGCGGAGAAGTCGCGCTTGCGGCGGTACTCTTCCAGTGGCATGCGTCATCCCTCTCAGGCGCGGGCGCGCTTCGCCTCGTCAAGGGACTTCTTCAGCAGCGACACGATGTCGACCACCTCGCCTCGGGCCTCCGGCGCGCCTGCAGGGACGAGCGCCGCCGGAGGGGCTCCAGCGGCCTTGCGCCGGATGAGCGCCATCAGATCGTCGTGGTAGGTATCGCGGTACTCGGGCGCAGCAGGGTCGAAGGGCTTCGAGATGGTCGCGACGAGTTGAGCGGACAACTCGAGCTCGGCTTTCGTGACCCCCGCCGCCTTCATCGCGCTGTCCCCGCTCGCCGGCAGGTCCAGCTCGGCGACGTCGCGAAGCTCGTAGGGGTACCTCAGCACTTCGAGCGCGAGCAGGTCGCCGTCGGGCACGATGGCGGCCAAGTGCTGGCGGGTGCGGATGACGATCTTGGCGAGCGCCACTCTCTTCGCGGTCTTCAGGGCCTCGCGCAGCAGCAGGTACGCCTTGCGGCCCGCCTTCTCCGGCTCCAGATAGTACGGGGTGTCGAACAGCTCAGGGTGGATCTCGTCCGCACACACTGCCGCGAGCACGTCGATCGTCTGCGTCGCTTCGACGTTGGCCGCGCGCAGATCGTCGTCGGTCACCAGCACGAAGCGCCCCTTGTCGACCTCGAATCCCTTGACCACGTGCTCCCAAGCGACCTCCTTGCCGGTCGTCTCGTTCACCCGTTTGTTGTGGATCGGCGCGAGGTCGCGCTCGTCCACGAGATGGAGCGCGAGCTCGCGCGGCTGCACGGCGGGAAGCAGAGTCACCGGGATCGTGACGAGCCCGAACGAGATGGTGCCTCTCCAGATTGCGTGTGGCATGGTTGCGCTCCGATCGACGAGACGGCGCCCGACGCGCCGCTGCACGGAAGGTTCATACCCCCGGCCCGCGGGGCGTCGTGCGCCGATGGGGGGCGGGGGGTCGCTGCGAAGGGCGTCCTACCCCTTGGCTATGTTCACCGCGCGCGCTACAAGGACCGCAGCGATGGAGAAGGACAGCAGGCTCTGGGCGCCCATCGCGAGCTTCGCACGCTTCGTGTAGGGCATCGCGTCGACCGGCGAGAAGGCAGTGCCGTTGGTGATCGCGAGGTACAGGTAGTCGCCGAAGGAGGGTTGCCAGCCTGACGGGGCGATCTTGTCCTGATCGGCCTGCTGCTGCGGGAAGACCAGGTCTGGGAACTCGCGACGGCGCTGGAGCCGCGCCTCGGGGCCGCCGCCGTCCAGCTCCCAGTAGACGAGCGCGAAGATGAGCATGTTCACGATCCACAGCGTCACTCCGCTCGTGAGCAGCCCGATCGGGCTGAGCGAAGAGCCGAAGAAGACGCCGCGCGCGAGCAAGACGAAGCTGCCGGCGTTCGCGACGACGAGGACCCCCGGCAAACCGATCGAGATCGCTCTTTCGAACCTGCCCGGCTTCGCCGGTGAGATGTAGAAGCCGATCGAGGCGACCAGAAGAACTGCAGCCGCGCCGGGAAGGAGCCACTCCGGCTGCAGCTGAAGGCTGTTCGCGAGGCGCGCCTGGCCGACTATGATGACGATCGCCGCGGCGAACGCAGGCCAACGCGACTCCGCGCCCAGAAGGGTACGGCGCCAGTTCGCGCCGGGCGACGGGTGTTTCTCGTCCAAGGGGACCTCCGGGCGTGCGCGAACACGCGGGCGGACTCCCGCCCGAGATGTAGATACCCCTACGTCCGCCGCGCCACCAAGCGGTGCGGCGCTTCGCAGCGACCGCTTCAGGGCAACTACTGCAGGCGGGCAACCCGTGTGCACGTGGCAAGGCTTGGTGGGCGGGCAGACGAACCTGAAGAAGGAGACATCCCGATGCAGAAGCACGAGCTCAAGGCGCGCGTCGATGCACAGATCGAGCAAGGGAAGCGCAGCCTCGACACCATGAAGGCCAAGGCCGGAGCGGCCGGCGGGGACGCGAAGGTCACCTACACCGAACACATCGCGGGTCTCCAGAAGCAGTACGACGAATTGAAGATCAAGGCCGCCGCCGCGTGGGACGCCGCAGACGACAAGTGGGACGAGGCGTCGAGTGGTCTCGGGTCCGCCTGGGACGACTGGACCGATCGGGCCATGAAGGCTTGGGACGATCGCGGCAAGTAGGCGGAGCCCCACGCTCGGGTCTGGGCGTGACGACCCGCGGGGACATATGTCCCATGGCAGGTCCGCTGCCCCAAGGCGAAAGGACTCCACGATGGCCACAGTCGATGCCGGCTCGAGTGCACGCAGACAGTCGGTGCACACCGAGACCCGCGCCCCGGCCGAAGTGATCTGGGCTCGTGTCGTGTACTACGTGTTCGGCGTGATCGAGGTCATCATCGCGATGCGCTTCGTGCTGCTCCTGCTCGGCGCCAATCGCGACTCGGGCTTCGTGTCGTTCATCCACTCGCTGTCCACGCCGTTCATGCTCCCGTTCGATGCGGTCTTCAAGACACAGACTGCCGCGGGCTCGACCTTCGAACTGAGCTCGCTCTTGGCCTTGGCCGTCTACGCGCTGATCGGTTGGGGCATCGTCATGCTCATCCGCGCGGTCAGTCCGCGCAGGTCATCTGAGACCGTGGAGCGCATGACGATGCCCAACCGATCAGCGCGTAGACGGCCAAGGCCAAGAGCGAGCGCATTTCGAAGGTGAAGACCGCATGGACGCGCGGTGAACGGCGTGGACAGCGAGTGGATGAACGACACGAAGCCCGAGTCGCGATTGGCGCCGAGCAGCGCGCGATGATGACCTCGATCACGCCGAACACGTAGTACACGACACGAGGCCAGATCACTTCGGCCGGGGCGCGGGTCTCGGTGTGCACCGACTGTCTGCGTGCACTCGAGCCGGAACATCCCACTGTGGCGATCGTGGAGTCCTTTCGCCTTGGGGCAGCGGCACCTTCCATGGGACATATGTCGCCGCGGGTCGTCACGCCCAGACCCGAGAGTGGAGCCCGCCTACTTGCCGCGATCGTCCGAGCCCTCATGGCCCGATCGGTCCAGTCGTCCCAGGCGGACCCGAGACCACTCGATGCCTCGTCCCACTTGTCGTCTGCGGCGTCCCACGCGGCGGCGGCTTGATCTTCAATTCGTCGCTACTCCTTCTGGAGACCCGCGATCGTGTTCCGGTCGTAGGTGACCTTCGCGTCCCCGCCGGCCGCTCGGGCCTTGGCCTTCATGGTGTCGAGGCTGCGCTTCCCTTGCTCGATCTGTGCATCGACGCGTGCCTTGAGCTCGTGCTTCGGGATCGGATCTCCTTCTTCAGGTTCCATCTGCCGGCCCACCAACGCCTTGCCACGTGCACACGGGTTGCCCGCCTGCAGTAGTTGCCCTGAAGCGGTCGCTGCGAAGCGCCGCACCGCCGGTGGCGCGGCGACGTAGGGGTATCTACATCTCGGGCGGGAGTCCGCCCGCGTGTTCGGGCACTCCCGGAGGTCCCCTTGGACGAGAAACACCCGTCGCCGGGCGCGAATTGGCGCCGTACCCTTCTGGGCGCGGAATCGCGTTGACCTGCGTTCCCGCCGCAGCGATCGTCATCATAGTCGGCCAGGCGCGCCTCGCGAACAGCCTTAGCGCAGCCGGAGTGGGCTCCTTCCCGGCGCGGCTGCAGTTCTTCTGGTCGCCTCGATCGGCTTCTATATCTCACCGGCGAAGCCGGGCAGGTTCGAAAGAGCGATCTCGATCGGTTCGCCGGGGGTCCTCGTCGTCGCGAACGCCGGCAGCTTCGTCTGCTCGCGCGCGGCGTCTTCTTCGGCTCTTCGCTCAGCCCGATGGGCTGCTCACCAGCGGAGTGACGCTGTGGACGTGAACACGCTCATCTTCGCGCTCGTCTACTGGGAGCTGGACGGCGGCGGCCCGAGGGCGCGGCTCCAGCGCCGTCGCGAGTTCCCAGACCTGGTCTTCCCGCAGCAGCAGGCCGATCAGGACAAGATCGCCCGGTCGGCTGGCAACCCTCCTTCCGCGACTACCTGTACCTCGCGATCGCCAAGAACGGCACTGCGTTCTCGCCGGTCGACGCGATGCCCTACACGAAGCGTGCGAAGCTCGTGATGGGCGCCCAGAGCCTGCTGCTGCTTCTCCATCGCTGCGGTCCTTGTAGCGCGCGCGGTAATCGCCGAGGGGTAGGACGCCCTTCCGCAGCGACCCCCCGCCCCCCATCGCCTCAACGCCCCGCCGCAGGGGGTATGAACCTTCCGTGCAGCGGCGCGTCGGGCGCGTCTCGTCGATCGGAGCGCAACCATGCCACACGCAATCTGGAGCGCATCTCGTTCGGGCTCGTCACGATCCCGGTGACTCTGCTTCCCGCCCTGCAGGCACGCGGAGGAGCCGCACTCGTCTCGTCGACGAGCAGCCTCGCGCCGATCCACAACAAACGGGTGAACGAGACGACCGGCAAGGAGGTCGCTTGGGAGCACGTGGTCAAGGGATTCGAGGTCGACGAGGAGGAGCTTGGCGTGCTGGTGACCGAGGACGATCTGCGCGCCAACGTCGAAGCGACCCAGACGATCGACGTGCTCGCGGCCGTGTGTGCGGACGAGATCCACCCTGGGCCTGTTCGACACCCCGTCCTGCTGGAGCCGGAGAAGGCGGGCCCGCAAGGCGTACCTGCTGCTGCGCGAGGCCCTGAAGACCGCGAAGAGAGTGGCGCTCGCCAAGATCGTCATCCGCACCCGCCACACTTGGCCGCCATCGTGCCCGACGGCGACCTGCTCGCGCTCGAAGTGCTGAGGTACCCCTACGAGCTTCGCGACGTCGCCGAGGCTCAACCTGCCGGCGAGCGGGGGCAGCGCGATGAAGGCGGCGGGGTCACGAAAGCCGAGTTGTCCGCTGGCTCGATTCGTCGCGACCATCTCGAAGCCCTTCGACCCTGCTGCGCCGAGTACCGCGATACCTAACCACGACGATCTGATGGCGTGCATCCGGCGCAAGGCCGCTGGAGCCCCTCCGGCGGCGCCTCGTCCCTGCAGGCGCGCCGGAGGGCCCGAGGCGAGGTGGTCGACATCGTGTCGCTGCTGAAGAAGTCCCTTGACGAGGCGAAGCGCGCCCGCGCCTGAGGGATGACGCATGCCACTGGAAGAGTACCGCCGCAGGAGCCGACTTCACCGCGACGCCCGAACTTGCCGGAGGCGAAGCGCCAGTTTCCGCGGGGAGACCTTCGTTGTCCACAAGCACGCGTCGCGCGCGCTCCACTACGACCTGCCGCCTGATGGCAGCATGTACGCGTGCGCCGTGGGCCGTGCGAAGGGCTACCAGCTCGACACGCACGACGAGCGTCTTGCCGTTCACGTCGAGGACCACCCGCTCGAGTACGGTCAAAGGGACGTCCCAAGGCGACAGCGCGCGGGCACCGTGATGATCTGGGACCGAGGGAATTTCGAGAATCCGGTCGGCGACGCGGCGGCGGCGTGGCCAAGGGCGACTTCAAGCTCGTGCTGGACGGGACCAAGCTCCACGGCCGTGGGTCCTAGTCCGCATGAAGCCGCGCCCTGGTGACAAGCGCGAGAACTGGCTGCTCATCAAGGAACGCGACGAGGTACCGCGCGGCCGCGCGCCGACTACGACGTGCTCGCGGCGTTGCCGGACTCGGCCGCCACGGAGGACGATGGAGCAGATCGCTGCGGCCGGAGCCGACCCGCCCGCGGATCGATCGCGAGCGGAGGCCAACGTTCTCCTCAGCCCGGCCGTTCCGCGAGCCTCGCGAGGAGCCGGGGGTCGTCTCCAGCTGTCCCATCGATGCCCCCTTCCAGTTGGCCGCTCTGGCCGACCGGGCCCCGACGGGCTGCGTGGTCCACGAGGTGAAGTTCGACGGCTACCGGCTGCACGTCGTGCTCCGGGACGGGCGCGCGACCGTGCGCACGCGAGGCGGCGCCGACCGAACGGTTCCCCTCGATCGCCCGCGCGGTCGAGGCGCTACCGGCCTCTCCGCCCTGCTCGACGGAGAAGCGGGGTGTGTTCGACGCCGAAGGACGGTCGGACTTCGGCTTGCTGCAGGAAGCCTCGCCGGCGCCCGTCCGGAGCGCGTCCGCTACGAGGTGTTCGACCTCCTCTACCTGGACGGCTACGACCTGCGCGCGACTCCTGCTGCGCGTCGGGATCTTCTCGCGTCGCTGCTGGCCCACGCACCCGCACAGGGGCCGCTCGTCGCCGTCGAGCACTACGTCGGCGAGGGCCCCGAGTACCACGCGGATGCTCAAGCTTCCTGCTCGAGGGCTCGATAGGCAAGCGCGGCGACCCGCAGTGGGTCCCGGCCGCACGCGCGGGAGCCGGGTCAAGGTCAAGTGCCTCGCGCGCCTTCGTGGTGGGCGGCTGGACTGGGTGCGTCGGATCGCGCCCCTCGTTCGGAGCGCTGTTTCTGGGCGTGCATCGTTCAGGAGCTACGCGGGACGAGTCGGCACGGGCTTCACCGAACGGGTGCTTGCCGACCTGAGCGAAGCACTCGGAACTGGCCGCCGATGCTCCGCCCTTCGTGGACCCGCCTCGCGCCGCGCACGTGCATTGGGTGCAGCCGAGGAGCGTCGAGGTGGCGTTCCGGGAGTGGACTCGCGACGCCGTCGTCCGCCAGCCCTCGTTCCAGGGCGTGCGGGACGACATCGGCCCCGTGGCCGTCGTGCGCGAATCGCCGCACCCGACACTGGAACGCCGGCTGGCCCGAGAGACAGGCGCCACGCCGGGCGACGACCCCCTCCGATCGAGGTCGGCGGCGTCACGATCACCAACCCCGCTAGACGCCTCGAGCCCGCCGGCGTCCGGGACTACGGCGCGCTACTACGATGCTGGCGGTCTGCCGCATCTCGCGGGACGCCCGCTCACGCTGGTGCGATGCCCGCATGGACAGTGCACCTGCTTCTACCAGAAACACCCCGAGGCCCGCGGGTGGCCCGCCGCGCTGAAGGCGGTAACCATCGAGGACCGTGACGGCCCCGCCGTCTACTCCTACGTAGACGACGAAGCCGGGCTGCTGTCGCTCGCGCAGCTGGCACGTGGAGATCCATACGTGGAACTCGCTCGCGAGCGACCCGGCGACCCGACCGCATCATCTTCGACCTCGACCCCGGCGCGACGTCTCCTTCCCGGAGGTCGCCGCGGCCCCGAACGGTGCGGCAGGCACTGGGCGCGATCGGTCTCACGGGATTCGTGAAGACCACCCGGGGGCCACGAGCTGCGCGTCCGTTACCCCGATCGCGCCGCGAGGGACCTACGACGAGGTGCGCGCCTTCGCGCACGCTTTCGTCAGGCTGCTCGCGGTGCGACGTCCCGACCTCTTCACCGCGTTGATGGCGAAGGACAAGCGCCCCGGCCGGGTCTTCATCGACTACCTGCGCAACGCGCACGGGCCACGGCCTCTGCGCATTCTGCACGCGCGCCCGCCCGGGCGCGCGCGTGAGCGTGCCGGTCTCTGGAACGCCCCTGTCGGGCCTCGACCCTTCGGCCTTCGAGCCGTCGTCTCGGTCCCCGGCGGCTAGCCGCGCTTCGAAGCAATCCGTGGGCTGGCTACGAGGCGGCGCGACGACTCGTCAGTGACGAGATGGTCGCGGCGGTCATGCAGGCGGAGCGTAGGTCCCGCCCCGTCGCGCGCCTGGTCACTCACTCCCCGTGCCCGGCGTTGCATAGCCGAGGAAGAAGCGGTGCAGCCCAGGGGTGCCGTGCGGCACGAAAGCCGACCGAGTCCCGGATACACCATCTGTGTCAGCGGGTGGATCGAGTGGTTGCAGAAGACGCCCTCGATGCTGGCGACCGGCAGACCGAGGTCCCGTGCGATCCGCCGCGGCAGGGACGCCCTGTTGCGGGCACCTCAACGTCGGCGGTCGAGGGGGCAGGCCCTGCCCGCGGCGCGCCTCCCTCAGCACGCCGAACGTCCGGACCGTGACCATCCCGCGCTCGGCGTCGCCGCCCATCCCGCATTGACCTCCGTACCCAGCGTACCCTCGGCGATGGCACGTAGCGCATCTTCCCGCGGGCTGAGCAGGAAGCCGCGCGACGGGGAACATAGTCAGGACGCCCTGAGTCTGTGACGTGCTTCGCCCCTGTTCGGCTACGAGAGGAAGGACCCGACGTGAAGAGAGACATCCTGCGAGTCGACATGGCCACTCTCGAGGCCAAGAGGGAGCCCCTGCCCGAGAGGTGGACCGACTACGGCGGACGCGCACTCACCTCCGCGGTCATATTCGAAGAGGTTCCCGCGGACGCGGATCCGCTCGGCCCAGCCAACAAGCTCATCTTCGCTCCCGGCCTCCTTGGAGGGACGACCGCCCCCAACGGCGGCCGCCTCTCCATCGGCGCGAAGAGCCCCCTGACCGGCGGCATCAAGGAAGCCAACGTCGGCGGCCAGCTCGCGCACACGCTCGCGCGCCTCGGCCTTGCGGGCATCATCGTCGAGAACGCCGCCGCCGAGGGCCTCTACTCGCTCGTGCTCGAGGCCGACGGTTCGGCGAAGCTGGAGCGCACCGACGCGTGGAAGGGACTCGGCAACTACGCCCTCGCGGACAAGATCAAAGCGACGCGTCCCGAGGGTGACCGGTACGCCACCGCGACCATCGGACCGGTCGGCGAGGCGCTGCTGGCTTCGGCCACCGTGGCCGTCAGCGACCCCAAGGGCTACCCGAACCGGCACGCCGGGCGAGGCGGTCTCGGCGCAGTCATGGCAAGCAAGGGTCTGAAGGCAGTCATCGCCTCCGACAAGGGCCTGCCCGGCGCCGAGCACGCCGACAAGGAAGCATTCGTCGCGGCCACACGCAAGTTCACGACGGCGCTCAACGAGCATCCGGTCACGGGTCAGGGCCTTCCCACATACGGCACCCAAGTGCTCACGAACATCATCAACGAGGCAGGCGGCTACCCGACGCGCAACTTCTCCGCGGGCAGCTTCGAGTTCGCGGAGGCGCTCTCCGGCGAGAACATGCGTGAGGTCACGCTGGAGCGCGGCGGCAACGTCAAGCACGGGTGCCACACCGGCTGCGTCATCCAGTGCTCGCGCTACTGGTTCGACAAGGACGGCCACTACAAGACCAAGGGCATAGAGTACGAGTCGGTCTGGTCGCTCGGCGCCGACTGCGGGATCGGGGACCTCGACGAGGTCGCCGAGCTCGACCGCGCGTGTGGCGACATGGGCATCGACACGATCGAGACGGGCGCTGCCTTGGCCGTGTACATGGACTCGGGAGCGCTCGCCTTCGGCGACGCGGCGGGTGCGCTCAAGGCACTCATGGAGGTCGGTACCGGCAGCGAGCTCGGAACGGCTCTCGGCAACGGCGCGGAAGCCGTCGGCAAGAAGTACGGTGTCACGCGCATCCCGGTCGTCAAGCATCAGGCGATGCCGGCCTACGATCCTCGGCCGATCCAGGGCATGGGAGTGACCTACGCGACATCGACGATGGGCGCAGACCACACGGCCGGCTACGCTGTCACCGCCAACATCCTCGGGGTGGGCGGCAGTGTCGATCCGCTGCTCCCGACGGGTCAGGCCGCCCTGTCGCAGGGGCTGCAGATCGCGACGGGCATGCTGGACGCCATGGGCCTTTGCATCTTCGTGGCGTTCGCGGTTCTCGACAAGCCCGAGGCGCTCGACGCCATCTCGGAGATGGCGACCGCGCACACGGGCAAGGACTGGAGCATCGACGAGCTGATGCTGCTCGGCAAGAAGGTCCTGACCTACGAGCGGCTGTTCAACGCCAAGGCCGGCTTCACGGCAGCGGACGACCGGCTGCCCGCCTACATGTACACCGAGAAGCTGCCGCCGCACAACGTCGTCTTCGCGGTGCCGGACTCGGAGCTGGACGCGGTCTTCGACTTCGTCGCCGAGACGGCGGCTGGCATGGGGATTGCCTGACCGACGGGCATGACCACCATCGAACTCGCTCTGTTCGCGAAGCTCTCCTCCCGCTACCCGGTCCCGGGTTACGGGAGGAGGCCTCGCGCCTACTCCGTCGCCGACGGAACGACCATCGGCCGGCTCGTCACAGAGATCGGGCTCGCCGACGAGCAGCGGATCACTTTCGTGAACGGCCGCCACGCGGCCGACGATCTCGTGCTCGCGGAAGGCGACCGCGTCGCCATATTCCCGCCGATCGCCGGGGGGTAGCCGTGGACGAGGGGGTCTTTCTCGATCAGGCCGCTGTGCGCGCCCGGCTCGGTACGTCGTGCGTCGGGATCGTCGGACTCGGCGGACTGGGCTCCAACGCCGCGATGATGCTCGTTCGCAGCGGCGTGGGCCGCCTCGTCCTAGCGGACTTCGACCGGGTCGAGGAGGGCAACCTCGACCGTCAGCTGTACTTCGGCGACCAGCTCGGTCGTCTGAAGGTCGAGGCGCTCTCCGAGACGCTCAGGCGGATCGAACCCGACGTCGAACTCACCCTGGTCGCCGAGCCGATCACCCGCGACAACATCGCACACTTCTTCGCCGGAGTAGACGTCCTTCTGGAGGCTGTCGACGCTGCCGAGGGCAAGGCGGCGATCGTCGCCGCGGCCTCCGACCTGCTCCCCGGCACGCCGCTCGTGTGGGCGATGGGCCTGGCCGGATGTGGGTCAGCCAACGAGATCCGGACGCAGTGCGTCGGGGAGTGCTCGTGGCTCGTTGGCGACCTCGAAGCGGACGTGCGCGACGGACTGCCGCTCTTGGCATCGCGCGTGATGGTGGCCGCCGCTCAAGAGGCACACGTGGCGATCAGGCTGCTTCTCGGGATGACCGGGGCATAGCGGCGGATCCGCTTCCGGGGAGAGCCCGCGCCCGAGTGGTGCGCCGCCCGGGCTCAGCGGCTCATCGCTGCATACGATTCCGCGGTCTTCTCCCAGCTCGGGTACCACTTCAGGGCCAACTCGTGCATCCCGCGGCGGAAGTCCGCGTCTTTGGTGGGATAGGCGTCGAGGACGTGTGCCACGAGGGCCGCCAGCCTTCCGGTGAGATCGGGACCGGGGACCAGACCCGCGAAGGCCGGGTCGTCCAGCGCCTGCGACAGCAAGTCGTCCAGAGCCGTCATCCCGCTGTGGTACGAGGCCAACGGGACGGCACCAGCCGCAAGCCCCTCGGCGTTGACGAGAGCGGCCGCCTCCGGGAAGACGGACGGGACGACGCACACGTCTGCGGCGGCAAGGACCGCCGCCAGTTGATCGTGCTCCAGATGGCCGAGGAAGACGGCGCTTGTGTCGCCGGAAGCCATAGGCAGCTCACCCACCACCTCGCCCCACTCGGGTGGCGACTGGACCAGCGGCTCTGAGTGGACCAGCCGCCTCGCGGCACCGGCGTCACCGCAGCCGACCAGCGTCGCCAGCCTGTCAAGCGGCGCCCGCGCCGGTCCACCTCCCGCGATCAGCAGGCGGACGGGCCTCCGGCGTGATCGCGATACGAGCGGCATCGCCGCGACCGCATGCTGCACGCCCTTCGTGGGGCGCAGCGAGCCGGCGTACACGACGATATCGTCGGCCACGGCGAGTGCGAAGCCGGCGGGTAGGCTGACGCGCTGACGCAGGACCGCCAGCGCGGACTCGCGGTCGGCGGCGGGGGTGAAGAGACCCGCATCGATCCCCGGCGGCATAGCGACGGTCTTCGCGCCTATCGGCAGGCCGTGTTCGAGCGCCCACCCTACAAGATCGTCGCGAGCGCCCTCCGAGACGGTGGCGATGCGCGCGGCACCGGCAAGGCCCTCCAGGGCGAACGGTACCAGGTCCTCGTTGGCCCGGACACTGAAGTTCAGCGCGGATCCGTGCTCGGTGACGATGTAGGGCGCGCGGCCCGCCAGGGCCTTGCTCACGACGTACGGCTGCATGATGACGTGTTGGGCCAGAACCAGCTCGGGAGCCCATTCGTCGAAGACAGTCCGCAGCGCGCGAACGTTGCGCGAGACATAGCGCTCCCGCATGTCGGCGGGTGCGTTCTGGAACGCGCGCACCTTGCTTCGCTCGAAGGACGGGAAGAAGCCCTCCACGTAGACCAGCAACTCGCCGTGGAGGTCGGGCCTGACGATCCGGCAGCGTCCGGCCATCGAGCGCGGAGCCTGGCGGACGAGGGTCAGCGACTCGTTGGCCCCATCGAGCACGTACGCGGAATCGATGAAGTCGCAACGCTCGGGCTGTGGCTCCTGGCATACGAGCGTGACGTCGTGCCCGAGGCGCACAAGAGCGCGGGTCAGCTCGCGGACGTAGATGCCGCTTCCAGAGTCGTGCAGGAAGTACCCGTGCACCACCGCGACCCTCACGAGTGCCTGCCCGCACGAGCCAGCCCGGGCCAGCGGCGCACCGCTCTCGCCGCCGCGCGCCGGTAGCGCCTCAGCAAGTACGCCACCAGTCCCAGGCGGTCCAGCACGCGGAGCGTCAGATAGCCCTTTGGAGTGGTCGCGAGGATCCCATAGCCCGCCCCACCGGTCCCGCGCCGCCCGCGCAAGATCCGTGGTTTCGAAGGCGCCGGTGCGCACTCGGCCAGTCTGCGCTCCCGCCACACCCCCCCCGCCGCCACCCGCACCCAGAGATCGAGGATGTCGCCCTTCGCGGCCGTGAGCAACCCCCCGGCCGGGACCATGTCATCGACTCCGACGTGAGTGTTGCCCTCCTCGGATACGGACTCGAAAGCGAGGGGGAACGCCGCCTCTCCCGATCCGGTTCGTGACCGCAGGACCAGGCTCACGTCCGTGATGTGGCCGGACAACTCGCCGAGCCGGCAGACGGCGCGGACACGCATGCCACCGGAACTAACCTCGACGGTCTCCATCCTGCAGAAGGCACCTAGCTTCGACGCCACGTCGAAGAGGTCGTCCGTCAACCCTTCCGCAGGGTCGCGGAACCAGGGCAGCACCAGGAACACGCGATCGCCTTCAACGAGCACCGGAACGGGGTCAGGCGCCTCCGCAAGCGCGTCCAGGTACGCGGCGAACCTCTCCGGCCGACCCTCTGACACGAGCCGCATAAGAACACGGCCCCGGGCAAGGAACGCGTCGTCGATTCTCTGGCTGTAGTAGGCCGCAACGATCTCGCGGAAACGCTGGAATGCGGCCTCCCGCACGGCCGGGTCCTTCTCCAGCCGATACCCGTTGAACAGGAAGCCCAGAAGCTCGATCTCGAAATGACGCCGGATCAGCGCGTCCCTCTTCGGACCCCGAGGGACGTTCTCCGCGACAAGGTCGAACATGCGGCCGGCCCCGAGCAACCGGTCTGAGAGAGAGTCCTCTCCGTGGTGATGTTGGAGCCGTCATCCCGGCTCACCCAGAAGACGTAGTCCTTGTCGGCCAAGATCGAGACGCCACCGCCTCTGAGGTATGCCATGGCCACGAAGGGCTGGTCCTCGTACATCCTGACACCCTCGGCGAACCGCAGGCCCAGGGACCTGACCATCTCCGTCCGGAACAGCTTGCAGGGGATCAGCGTCCAGTAGACGGACGAGGCGAAGACGTCGGTGCGCGGCACCGTGCGGGCGAACATCACCCTGGCCACGCTGCGGCCTCCGACCCCCTTCATCCGGCCGACGACCACATCGGTCCCGTTCTCGTCCGCTATCCGCACCATGGCTTCGAGCGCGTCCGGCGTGAGGTAATCGTCCTGGTCGAGGAAGAAGATGTAGCGTGCGCGGACACGAGCGAGAGCGAAGTTCCTCGGAGCCGCCGGCCCTCCGGAGTTCGGCTGGTGGAACACCTCGAACGACGGGCGCTCAGCCGCTATGCGGTCGAGGATCGCGGGCGACGCGTCGGTAGAACCGTCATCGACGACCAGCACCTGGATGCTCGCCAGTCCGATGGTCTGATTCGCCACGGAATCGAGAGCCCGCTCGAGCGTGTCGGCGCCGTTGTAGACGGGGACGATCACGCTCGCATCGGGATCCCGGCCAGCAGCGCCGGCGCCACGCGCAGGTAGAGCCGCCACTGCGCTACCGGCTACGGGCGTACTGCGCCCAGCGACCCACGCCCTCGGCGAGGCCCACCTGCGGCTTCCACCCGAGCGCCCGTAGCCTGCTCGCGTCCAGATTGCCAGCCGTCACCGGGCTCCAGCCCGAGAGGCGCTGCTGCTCGGAGATGTCGAACACGACCTGGAGCCCAGCACCCGGGGCCGCCGACGCGAATACCCCGGCGAGCTCGCGGATCGAGACCATGCTGTCTTGGTCGGCGATGTTGTAGGCCATCTCGGTGCCGTTGAGCAGGATCCAGTAGAGCGCCGAAGCGGCGTCGGCGACGTACGTGTAGGTGCGCGTGAGCGTCCCAGTGCTCTTCAACACTGATGTCCTCGCCGTGTAGAAGGTCGGAGAGGAACGCTGCCTGGACTCGCGTGTCCGTCGGCAGCATGCCCGGACCGTAGGTGTGCGACAGGCGGGCGACCTTCGCATTGACGCCGTACTGGTGCTGGTAGGAGCGGCAGATCGTCTCGGCTGCGCGCTTCCCCTCGGAGTAGCAGGAGCGCACGTCGAGAGGGTCGACCCGGCCCCAATCGGACTCCACGAACAGCTCCTGCCCCGGATCGGGCTGGCCGTAGATCTCGCGCGACGAGATGAAGAGGTAGCCCTTCGCGCCCTTCGCCACCGCCAGGTCCAGGGTGTGGAAAGCGCCCATCGTGTTGGCCTTGATGGTGCCCACGGGATCCTTGTCGAAGAGGTCCGGGCGCGCCTGGCT
>CAVSCJ010000003.1:0-21710 GCA_963726435.1 uncultured Coriobacteriia bacterium | reverse complement strand
AGCGGCGAGCGCATCCACGGGCTGATGGACCGGCTCGGTCTCGAAGAAGACATGCCTATCGAGCACAAACTCATCTCGCGCTCGGTGGAGAGCGCCCAGAAGCGGGTGGAGGAGCAGAACTTCCAGATCCGGAAGCGCGTGCTCGAGTACGACGACGTGATGAACAAGCAGCGCGAGGTCATCTACGCTCAGCGCGATCGCATCCTGCAGGGCGAGGACATCGGCGATGACGTGCGCGACATCATCGAGCGCGTGCTGCGCTCCCAGGTGTCGCAGTTCACCGCGGGCACCAAGTACGCCGAGGAGTGGGATCTGCCCGAGCTCTTCACGTTGCTGAAGAACATCTATCCGGTCACCCTGACCGTGGCCGATCTGGGCGACCCCGACGATCTCGACGCCGACGATCTGGCCGACCAAGTGGTCGAAGACGCCCTCGAGGCATACGCCGCGAAAGAGCTCGACCTCGGCTCCGAGAACATGCGCGAGTTGGAGCGGTGGGTGCTGCTGCGCGCCGTCGACTCCCGCTGGCGCGACCACCTGTACGAGATGGACTACCTGCGGGAAGGCATCGGTCTCCGTGCTCTTGCCCAGAAGGATCCTCTGGTGGAGTACAAGTCCGAGGGCTTCGACCTCTTCTCGTCGATGCTCGACGCCATGCAAGAGGACTTCGTCCGCCTCGTCTACCGGCTCGAGGTGGTGCGCGAAGTGCAGCCCACGCCGCGGGAGGTCGCCCTGGCCTACTCGGCCAGCGACGAGTCGGCCGCGGGCGGGGGCTTCGCGGGTCTCGCCGCCGGCGGTGCGTCGGCGGGGCTGGACGTGGGCTACACGGCCGGCGGCGGCCGCGTGGTGGACACGTCGGCGAAGGCGTTCTCCGACGCGAAGGCGGCCACGCAAGGGGTCACGGGTCCTCGGCATGTCGAGAAAGTGGGCCGCAACGATCCCTGTCCCTGCGGCAGCGGCAAGAAGTACAAGAAGTGCCACGGAGCCGAGGCCTGACCCGGCTACGTGTCGGCGTACACACACTGGGCTATACTCTCCCCCTCATGTCCGAGAAGATGAATGTTCAGGCGGCGGCCACTGCCGCCCTGTATCAGGAGCAGCTTGCTGAGTACCGCGAGAAGCTCGGCTGGGTAAGGGATTACCTTTGACCCCGCTCAACTCGAGCTGCGTCTGGCCTCACTCGAGGAACAGATGCACGTCCCCGACTTCTGGGACGACCAGTCCATCGCGCAGAAGGTCTCGACGCAGTACAGCCGTCTGAAGGGCCGTCTCGAGCAGTACCAAGAGCTGGCCACCCTGGTCGACGATCTCGAGTTGCTGCTGGAATTGGCCCACGAGGAGAGCCGACGACGACGTCCTCTCCCCGGAGACCATGGCCGAGTTGGAGCGTGTGTCTGCAGCGGCGGCCCGCGACCTGGACCACTTCGAGGAGCAACGGCTCTTCAACGGTGAGTTCGACACCGGTGATGCGATCGTGAGCATCCACCCCGGCGCCGGGGGCACCGAGAGCCAGGATTGGGCCGAGATGCTGTTGCGCATGTATCTGCGCTGGGCGCAGAGGCGTGGCTTCGAGGTCGAGATCAACGAGGCCACCGAAGGCGACGAGGCCGGTCTGAAGAGTGCCACGTTCACGTTGCACGGCGAGAACGCCTACGGTCTGCTCACCGCCGAGCGTGGAGTGCACCGGCTGGTGCGCATCTCGCCCTTCGATTCGGCCAGCCGCCGCCACACCTCGTTCGCCTCCCTGGACGTGACCCCGTTGGTCGACGAGGCCGTGGGTGTCGAGATCGACGAGAAGGACCTGCGGGTCGAGACCTACCGTTCGTCGGGCGCCGGTGGGCAGCACGTCAACAAGACCGACTCGGCCGTGCGCATCACCCACGTCCCCACGCAGGACCGTGGTGCAGTGCCAGAACGAGCGTTCGCAGATCCAGAACCGCGAGACCGCCATGCGGATGCTGCGCGGCAAGCTCCTGCTCCTGGAATACGAGCGGCGCGAGCGGGAGATGGCAAAGGAGAAAGGGGAGCAGAAGGAGATCGCGTGGGGCAGTCAGATCCGGTCCTACGTGCTCGCCCCCTACACCATGGCGAAAGACCACCGCACCGGCTACGAGAAGGGCAACGTCGAGGCGGTGCTCGACGGCGATATCGATGGATTCATCCGCGAGTATCTGCTGCAGCGGGCCTCGGGGAAGCTGAGGGGTCAGGAGTGATCGGCGGTGCTCGCTATCAAGGGAATCCGCTCCACGATGGAGAATACTGTCTGAGCGGGCGCAGCCGCCCGGCGAGACCGGGGTCGTGTGGGCGTACGCAAGGGAGGTCGCGAGAAACACGTGATCAAGTTCGAAGATGTCACCAAGATCTATCCACCCGACACCATCGGCCTCGAGTCGATCAGCATCCATATCGAGAAGGGCGAGTTCGTCTTCTTGGTGGGGGCTTCCGGCTCGGGAAAATCCACGTTCATCAGGCTGTTGATAAAGGAACTCGAGCCGGACCGGGGCCGCATCTTCGTGGGCGGCCGCGACCTCGGCACCCTGCGGCGGTGGAAAGTGCCCTATCTGCGGCGCAACATCGGCTGCGTGTTCCAGGACTTCAAGCTGCTGGCCAACAAGACCGTGGCCGACAACGTGCTCTACGCTCTGCAGGTCACCGGCAGCGAGGAGCGGGCCTCCCGCCGCAAGGTGGACGAGATCCTGGGCCTCGTCGGTCTGGGGCACAAGGTCGACAACTATCCCAACGAGTTGTCCGGGGGCGAGCAGCAGCGGGTGTCCATAGCCCGCGCCTTCGTGAACCATCCTCCTCTGCTGATCGCCGACGAGCCCACCGGGAACCTCGATCCCGACACGTCGGCCGGCATCATGCAGCTGCTCTATCGCATCAACAAGACGGGCACCACGGTGGTCATGGCCACCCACGACCGGGAGATGGTCGACCGCATGCGTCGGCGCGTGATCGCTTTGGAGCAGGGTCAGATCATGCGCGACCAACGGAGGGGCGGCTATGAGGAAGATTAGGTTCTTCTTCGGCGAGGCCTTCCGCTCGTTGTGGCGCAACTACTTCATGACCATCGCCGCGGTCGTCACGGTGTTCCTCAGCATGGTCGTGCTGGGCGTGGTCATGGTCTTCGTGTGGAACATCAACGCGGTTCTCAAGGACATCGAGCAGAAGGTGGAGATCAGCGTCTTCTTGGAGGACTCCGCCTCGTCCGCGGACATCGAGGCCATGCAGAAAGAGATCCTGGCCATGCCCGAGGTCAAGGATGTGCAATTCGTGAGCAAGGAAGAGGCCCTCAAGCGCCTCAGGGCCGACCTCAAGGAGCAGCAGGACATCCTCGACGACCTCTCCGCCAATCCTCTGCCGGCGTCCTTCG
Organism: uncultured Coriobacteriia bacterium; assembly: GCA_963726435.1. Taxonomy (GTDB): domain Bacteria; phylum Actinomycetota; class Coriobacteriia; order Anaerosomatales; family PALSA-660; genus PALSA-660. The sequence goes on along the minus strand of CAVSCJ010000003.1, from coordinate 18,337 downwards.
ATGTCAGCCTCAAAGACCCTGAGTTGGCTTCAGGGGTGGCAAAGCGTTTCGAGGGCAGGCCTATCGTGAACGAAGTGAAGTACGGCAAGGAGATCGCCGACCGCATCTTCAGGGTGACCTCGGTGATCCGCAACATATCGCTGGTGTTCATCCTGCTCCTTGGCGGGGTGGCCGTACTGTTGATCTCGAACACCATCCGCCTGTCTATCTACGCCCGCCGGCGCGAGGTGGAGATCATGAAGCTGGTGGGTGCCACCAACTGGTTCATCCGCTGGCCCTTCGTCATCGAGGGGCTGACCGTGGGGCTGACCGGTGCGGTGGCCGCCTTCGTGATGGTGATGCTGGGGACCAACCTTGTCGTCGACCGTATCCGCGAGTACCTGCTCTTTCTGAGCGTGCCGTTCGACGCGATCGGGTTCTGGCAGCTGGCACTGGTACTGCTGGGCGCGGGAGCGGCTATCGGAGCCTTGGGCTCGGGGCTGGGACTGCGGCGATTCCTGAACGTGTGATCGATCGAGCCGCACAGCGTGTCCTGCGCAGCGGCGCGGGGGCGCGTGGTCCGGTGCGTGGTGTTCGCCTCCGTGGCTCTCGTGCTCTGTTGGCCGTCGCTTGGTGCGCTTCCGCGGCCCCGGCGTCTTTCGATTGGCGTCGGCCCAAGCCAAGAGCCAGGCTCAGTTGTCGGAAGATCTCCAGGCCAACCGGGACGCGTCTGCAGAAGGCCCGGGAAGCCATCCAGCGGGCCGAGGCCCTGCGCAAGGCGGCCTTGGGCGACATCAACGCGCTCGATGTGCGCATCGACGGTCTGGAGGAGTGAACTCGCCAAGGTCACCGCCCGGCGTGACGCGGTGGCGGCCCAGCTGGCCAAGACGCGCAGACGAGCTTGCCGCGGTCGTTGGCGAACTCGACGACACCAAGGCTCAGCTGGCTCAGGCTCGAGAAAGATCTGCAGAAGGCAGAGGCCAGCCGCGACGCCCGGGCGGTCAACATGTACAAGTCGGGGCGGCTGGGCTACCTAGAGGTGCTCCTCAACTCCAACCGTCTGTCGGAACTGGTCACCCGCATGCACCTGTTCTCTCTGGTCGTAGAGCAGGATGCTCGGGTGGTCCAGGAGGTCGACTCGCTGCGCGGGCGGGTGACGGTCCAGAAGGCCGCGCTGGAGGAACAACGCGTCGCGGTCGCCGCCGTCGAGAAGCGCCAGAAGGGCCAGAAGTCCGAGGTCGACGCGCTGGTGCGCAAGCGCAAGAGCGGGCTGGCCGAACTCGACGCCGCCCTCGAAGACAAGCAGACCGTGCTGGCCAAGGCCGAGAAGGACAAGGCCTCGTGGGAGAAGAAAGAAGACTCGCTGCTCGCCGAGTCCGACCGCCTGACGTCGGATCTGCGCGCCCTCGGCGGAGGGGCAGGCACTGTCGTCGGCACGGGGCAGTTCGTCCGGCCCGTGAACGGCCGGGTCTCGTCGCCGTTCGGCTATCGCATCCATCCCATCTTCCACGTGCGCAAGATGCACACCGGCATCGACCTGTCGGCCGGCATGGGCACGCCCATCAAAGCCGCCGACAGCGGCACGGTGGTTCAGGCGGGCTGGCGGGGCGGCTACGGCAAATGCGTGGTCATCTCCCACGGCAACGGGGTGGCCACGTTGTACGCGCATCAGTCGGTCATCTTGGTCTCGGTCGGCGATACGGTCACGCGCGGCCAGGTGATCGGCAAGGTAGGCAGTACCGGATACTCCACCGGAGCCCATCTACACTTCGAGGTGCGGGTCAACGGAAGCCCTGTCGACCCCATGAGGTATCTCTAGGACATGAACCGTTCAATGCGCACTATCATGCTGACGTTGGTTGCGCGTGGCCCTCGGTGTCGCCATCCTCGCGGGCGGGTCTGGTCATCGGGTCGCACGCGGAGTTCAGCAACTCGCTGCGGGCCGCGTCTGCCCGCAAGGCCTGGGTGACGTCGTCCTCGGCAGGGACGTCACCTTCCCCGCTGCAGGACGAGGTGCTCGACAAGCTCGACAGCACCTACTACGAGAAGGTGCGCCCGGGCAACGTTGCAGGATGATGCCATCCGCGGCCTTCTCACCGGGCTCGACGACCCCTACACCCACTATCTGGATCCGAAGGAGTACGCCGACAATCGAGGAGCATATGAGCGGGTTGTACTCCGGGGTGGGCATGACGGTCGAGTCGCGCGGCGATTTCGTCACCGTGGTGTCGACGTTCAAGGGATCGCCCGCCGCCGGCGCTGGACTCGTGCCGGGGGATGTGATCGTTGGCGTGGACGGCACCGATACCAAGGGCCTCACCTTGAACCAGGTGGTCTCGCGGATCAAGGGCAAGGAAGGCACCTCGGTCAAGATAAAGGTGTACCACATGCCCGCGGGCAGCGACGGACCCGTTGCCGACGCCGCGGGCACCTTCCAACTGCCCGAGGGGGCACGGTCCAAGAGGTCACCCTGGTCCGCAAGTCCATCGACGTGCCCGTGGTCGAGACCGAGATCCTGCAGTCGGGCGGGAAGAAGGTGGCGCACATCTCGCTCAGCACCTTCACCCATGACTCTTCCGTCAAGCTGAAGCAGGCGGTGGAGAAGGCGCTGCGCGACGACAAGGTCGACGCTATCGCTCTCGATCTGCGCAAGAACGGCGGCGGCTTCTTGGATGAGGCGGTCGGAGTGGCCAGCATCTTCATCCCGAAGGGGACGATCGTGAGCACGAAGGGGCTGCATTCGCCCGAGCAGGTGTTCACGGCCGAAGGCGGGGCCATCGACGGCTCCGTGCCCGTGTACGTCATGGTCGACGAGTTCTCGGCCAGCGCGTCGGAGATCGTGTCCGGGGCGATGAAAGACACCAAGCGTGGCACGTTGGTCGGCGAGACCACGTTCGGCAAGGGCCTGGTGCAGACGGTGGAGCCGCTCAGCAACGGGGGTGCCCTCGTCGCCACGACGGCGGTCTATCTCACGCCCGCGGGCACCGACATCAACAAGAAGGGCATCAAGCCCGACGTGGAGGCTCCCGACAAGACAGACACGCCGAACGTGGACGAGACCATGCAGAAGGTCCTGGAGCTGGTTGCAGCATGACGCTTCGCCGGCGGGCCGATGGGCGAGGCGGGCGAGGACGAGGATCGTAGCCGCTACGGGTGCGACTGAGGACGCCGCCCGTCCGATGCGGCCGCGGTTCTTCGTCGATGTCACCGTTCTCGGGCTGACGTGTCGACGTTGCGGATCTCTCTGCAGCGTCTGTGGCGTTGCCGGGTGTCGAGGTCTCTCTGTCGGCCGCCGACGCGCACCACGCCCGCCGAGTGCTGCGGGCGCGTCCCGGAGACGAGTGCGAGCTGGTGCTCGAACCCGTGGCCGTGCTGCTTCGGGGGGTGTTCGTCGGGGTCGGTGACGACGTGGTGGTGCGCATCGAGGAAGTCTGTCCTGCGCCTCGAGGGTCGGTCGCCCGGAGGTGGCTCTGGTGCAGGCCCTTCCCGACCCCCGGAAGGTCGACGAGATCGTGGAGAAGGGCACCGAGGTGGGAGTTGATCTCTTCCTTATCGTTCCCGCGGCGGCCTCTCCCCCGGTGCCGATCGAGCGGCTGGTCGAGCGCGCGACGCGCTGGCGGCGCATCGCGCGGGAAGCCGCCAAGCAGAGCCGCAGGTTGTCCATCCCGGTGGTGGACGTGGCACCATCGCTCTGCCGAGGCCCGAGCGTATCTCGGATGAGGGTGGCTGGGCGGGTCTGGTGCTTGGATCCAATGACGCGGACACCCCTTCAGGACGGCGCTCGAAGCTGTCGCACGAGACGTCGCGACCGCCCCGGGTGGCCCTGTGGGTGGGTCCGGAGAGTGGCTGGTCGGAGGCCGAGCGCACGTGGTTCGAATCGGAGAAGCTGCCGGTCGGCGTCGCTCGGTCGCGAGGTGCTCCGCACCGAGACGGCCGGACCGGTCGGCGGCGGCCGTCTGCCGTTTCGCGCTGGGGGATTGGGAGTATACTCAAGAATGATGATGGACTGCATCTTCTGCAAGATCATCGCGGGTGACATACCCAGCGAGCGGGTCGCTCGAGGACGACGGATTCGTCGCCATCCGTGATATCCACCCCAAGTCGGCCGTCCATGTGCTGGTCATGCCCCGCGAACACGTTCGTTCCCTGGACGACGTGGCAGGCTGGCATGACGATGGCACAGGCCAGCGGCTGTTGGAGTTCGTCGTGCGCGTGGCCGACGAGCTGGGGATCCGGCGAGTCGGGCTACCGGGTGATCACCAATGCGGGCCCTGACTCCGGTCAGGAAGTCGATCACCTGCACCTGCACGTCATGGGCGGCGAGAGGCTCGGCGACTTCCATTGAGTGTCGTCGAAGATCTGCAGGCGCGCATCGTGGTGGCGTTGAAGGCCGGGCGTAAGGACGAAGTCCAGGCTCTGCGCTTCTTGCTCTCCGAGTTGCAGCGGGTGGCGAAGGACAGCGGACAGGCGCTCGACGACGACGCGGAGATCAAGGTGCTCCGCAAGGCCCGCAAGAGTCGCCTGGAAGCCGCTGAGGCGTTCCGTAGCGGAGGCCGACTCGAACTGGCGGCAAAAGAGGACTTCGAGGCGGCGCTCATCGCCGAGTTTCTCCCTCAGGAACTCGACCAGCAGGCTCTTTCGGCCTTGATCGACCAAGCCATCGCCGACGCCGGTGCTTCCTCGCCGAAGGACATGGGCAAAGTGATGAGCCTGATCAAGCAGCGGGCAGGGGCGAACGTCGACGGCAAGACGGCCTCCCGCCTGGTACAGGAGCGCCTCTCCACGTGACCCCGGTCATCGCGAGGCTGCGCAGCACAGGCGGCGCCTCCGGACGGAGCGGCGGGGCGGCGTGACCAAGAAAGTACTCGACCTCGACAACGATCTCGCGGCGCTCCTGGTCGGCGAGCACGATGCCAACCTGAAGACCCTCGAGCATCTGCTCGATTGCGACATCTCCCTTCGCGGCAACGAGCTCACACTCGAAGGCAGTCGCCGCCGAAGTGGAGCGGGTGCTGAGTCTGGTCGAGGATCTGCTGTCCCTGGTGGGCTCGGGCATCCCCTGGACAAGGCGACGGTGGAACTGGCCGCGGCGATGACGTTGCGGGGCAACGGCAAGACCCCGCGACTGGAGAGCATCGTCGGAGACGTGATCCTGGAGCATCGCGGACGGCGCATCGCGCCCAAGACCGTCAACCAGAAGGCCTACGTCGACGCCATCCGAGGCAACACGATCACCTTCGGGATCGGGCCCGGCGGGCACGGGCAAGACCTATCTGGGCATGGCGATGGCCGCGGCGTCGCTGCTGTCGGGCGACGTGGCCCGCATCATCCTTACCAGACCGGCCGTGGAGGCCGGAGAGAAGCTGGGCTTCCTGCCCGGCGGCCTGATGGAGAAGGTCGATCCCTATCTGCGACCCCTCTTCGACGCGCTCTACGACATGATGGACCCCGATTCCCTGGCTCAGCATCTGGAGAAGGGGTCGATCGAGGTCGCCCCTCTGGCCTACATGCGCGGACGCACGTTGAACGACGCGTTCATCATCCTCGACGAAGCGCAGAACACCTCGCCGGAGCAGATGAAGATGTTCCTGACCCGGCTGGGCTTCGGCTCGCGGATGGTGGTCACGGGCGACATCACTCAGATCGATCTTCCCAAGGGACAGTACTCAGGGTTGGGGACCGTTCGCGAGATCCTCACCGGCATCAAGGACATCGCCTTCGTCACGTTCGACAGCCAGGACGTGGTGCGTCACAAGCTGGTGCAGGACATCGTCTCCGCCTACAAGCTGTACGTCGACCGGCAGACTCAGGAGCGCGCGGGCAGGAAGTCGGGGCCTCCGGGCCGAAGAGGCCAGAGCTCAGTGGCGCCACGGAGTGGATAGGCCGTGACTCCCTCTGGTTCCGGGACGAAGTACCGCATCGCCGGGGAGCACGGCTACCGGGTGGTCATGAACGAGCGGTTGAGCGGGTTCCGCGAGTGGCTCGAGCGTCGGGACCACCGCCGGTTCGGCATGGTCATGCTCGCGATACTCGTGGTCGGGATCACCCTCGTCGTGTCGTCGAAGTACCTGCCCAGCCGGTATTCGTACCACGTGGGGGATATCGCCTCGGGGACGATAGCGGCCGATCGGACGATCTCGTTCGAAGACACGGCGTCCACGGAGGCGTTGCGCGAACAGGTCGCCGCCCTGACCGAGCCGGTGCGGCGCTCCGATCCGACCGCGTTGCCGTCGGCGATCGCCGACGTCGATGCGTTCGTGGATGACATCGTGGCTGCGCGCGCTCAGATGGACGGCGGCGGATCGACCACGGGTTCGTCGACGACGCTCTCGCAAGGTGAGGCGCTGGCGTTGGTGCGTCAGCGCGCCCCGGCCGGCATCAGTGACGCCACGCTCTCCTATCTGCTGACGGCGCCTTCCGCGATGCTCGACCAACTGCGGACGGAAGCCCGGAGCGTCTTCAGATTCCTCTACGCCGGCAATGTGCCCGACACCGGCCTCGCGGCGGCCAAAGAGAGGTTGCGGGGCTTGGCCGATGGCGACGAATGGTTCGGCGCAGTTTCGCGACGCCGTGTACGAGGTCACGAGCGCCTACGTGCGTCCGAACCAGGTGTTCGACGCCGCTCAGACCCAGGCCCGCCGCGACCAGGCCATGGCCGACGTGGCTCCGGTGGTCGTGACGTTGTTCAAGGGTGAGCAGGTGGTCGGGGCGGGGGAGAAGATCACTCCCGAGGTGATGCTTCGCCTGGAGGCGCTCGGCCTGACCGACAGTAGGCCGAGCTGGGAGATCTGGCTCGGCATCCTGCTCGTGGTGATCTTGGAGTTGGTCGTGATCGTTGGCGTTGGTCTCTCGGAGTCAGCCCGCGTTGCTGCAGGACAACATCATCATGCTCGCCATGACCACCCTCATCCTGTTCTTCGTGGTGCTCGCGCGATTGCTGGTCATCCCCCCGCTCTCCCCGTACGTCGTACCGCTCGCGGCACTGGCCATGCTCACCTCGATCCTGACGAGGCCTCGGACGGCTCTTCTTCTGGTCTCGATGCTGGCGATCGATGTCGGTCTTCTGGCAGGATTCGATTTCTTCGTGACGATGGTGGTCCTCCTGACGGCGGTCTTCTCCCTCTATTCGGTATCCCGCCTTGCGCAGCGCACCGATCTGCTCACTGCGGGGATGCTGGTGATGGTGGTGGCGGGGGCGGCCGTGTTCGCGAGCGAGCTCCTGCAGGAGGCCACCATCTCGTCGGCCTTCAAGATCAGCTTGTGGGGGGTCGCGAACGGCCTGCTGAGCTTGGTGATCACGCTGAGCCTTCTGCTCGTGTACGAGACGGTCTTCAATTTCACCACTCCGCTGCGGCTGCTCGAGCTGGCCAATCCCTCGCAGCCTCTGCTTCGTCGCCTGATGCAGGTGGCGCCCGGGACGTACAACCACAGCATCCTCATGGGGAACCTGGCTGAGGCGGCGGCGGAGGCGATCGACGCCGATCCGCTGCTCGCGCGGGTGGGCGCCTACTACCACGATATCGGCAAGATCATGCGGCCCGAGTACTTCGTCGAGAACCAGCTGCACGTGACGAACCCTCACGACAAGCTGACGCCCAACCTGTCGAAGCTGGCCATCACCGCCCACGTGCGCGACGGCAAGGCGCTTGCCCGGGCCTACGGTCTGCCCCGGCCCATCATCGATATCATCGAGCAGCACCACGGCACCTCGGTGCTGTCCTTCTTCTATCACAAGGCCAAGGAGGCCTCGAAGGTAGAGATCGCCGAGGAAGCCTACCGCTACGACGGCAAGAAGCCGACCTCGCCCGAAGCCGCCATCATCATGCTTGCGGACAGCGTCGAAGCGGCGGCGAAGGCCATGAAGAATCCGACCGTCAAGAAGATGCAGGATCTCATCCGTGACATCTTCAAGCAGAAGATGGACGACGCCCAGTTGGACGACGCGCAACTCACCCTGGGCGATCTCCACAAGATACGCGACGTCTTCGAGAGCGGGTTGCGCGGGCTTGCCGGTCATCGCATCGCGTATCCCAAAGAGGAGAACCACGCCGAGCGGAGCCCTGAGCACCGAGTCGCGCGCGCGGCGGCCGCAGGTGGGGCGACGGCGGGTAGCCTGACCGCCGCCGGCCGGCGTGCCCCGGGCGCAGAAGCCGCGGTTGCGCAGCCTTCCCGCTCACGGCCCCCGGTCGCGCCCGCGGTCGGGCGGGCCGGCCCGTCCGGACAGAGCGCGGTCGTGACAGCGACCGCGGATGCTCACGGAGGCCACGGAGGATGGCCGCCTACCCGCCGATGTCTGAGGTGGAGGTGAGCAACGAGACGACGTACCGGTTCCGCGAGGAAGCGGTCGCTCAGATCGTGGGCCGGGTTCTGGCTGCCGAGGACGCGGACGGAGTCGTGGCCGTGGCCTTCCTCGGCGAGGAAGCGGTCGCCGAGCTCAACGGCCGCTATCGCGGACATGCCGAATCCACCGATGTGCTCTCGTTCCCCGCCGGGGATACGGAAGAAGCAGATTGGCCGGAACCGGACGGGCTCGAAGACGAGTTCCTCGGCGATGTGGTGATATGCCCCGCTGTGGCGGAACGCAACGCGCTCGAAGATGGGATACCTCTGGCGGAGGAGATCCGGCGGCTGCTCGTCCATGGCGGACTGCACCTCCTGGGCTACGACCACGTGGCCGATGACGGTGAGATGCGGGCCCGCGAAGGCGGCCCTGCTCGAACAGATCGCGGGAGCCCGAAGGCGGGCTGCTGGAGGCCGAGAGCCGGTGACCGAGGAGGGCCGGCGTCCACCCTCCTCGAGAGCTTCAGCTATGCTTTTCAGGGGCTGGTGCACGTGTTCCGGCACCAGCGGAACATGCAGATCCACTTCGGTCTGTCCTTCTTGGTTCTTCTGGCCAGCCTCTTCTTCCGATTGAATCGCCTCGAGCTGGTGGCCGTCTTCTTCGCCATCTCTCTCGTGCTGATAGCCGAGATGTTGAACACGGCCCTGGAGTCGGCCATCGACCTGGTCACGAGTTCCTACGACCCGAAAGCCAAGATCGCCAAAGACGTGGCGGCGGGCGCCGTCCTGATCGCGGCCATCAACTCCCTGGTGGTGGCCTACTTCGTGTTCGCCGACAAGGCCGCCTCGGTGTCGGCGAACGTGCTGACGAAGGTGAGCGCGTCGCCGTCGCATCTCACCTTCGTCGCGCTGATATTGGTGATCCTTCTGGTGATCAGTCCTCAAGGCCCGTAGCGGGAGGTTGCGCGCACTCTCCGGTGGGCTGCCCTCGGGGCACGCGGCAGTGGCCTTCGCCGGGTGGACGGCGGTGACGTTCATCGTCGGGGGAGAACCCTACGGCGTACTGGTCAGCGTGCTCACCTTCTTCATGGCCATGCTGACCGCGCAGAGTCGGGTGGAGGCGCACATCCACACCGTGCGGGAGGTGGTTCTCGGCGCCGTTCTGGGCATACTGGTGACGACTCTCGTCTTCCAACTCTGGTTCTGATGATCCGCGGAGGTGCCTGTCGATGAATGCGACGCTCGAAGTGCGTCGGATAGTGCGTCCTCCGTTCGCCTTGCTGGCGGAACTGGCGCGCGACGAGGCCCTGGTGTTCGGCGGCACGGGGCTCCGCGACATCGATCTCAGCGTGGTGTCGTGGGCCGGGGCGGTGTACGAAGCTCTGAGCGACGGAGTCCGCGTCGGCTCGTGTCAGCTCCTGCGGATGTGGGACGACCACGGCGGCTGCGTGGGTGGTCGGGTTCTACGTGCTGCCCGAGCATCGGGGGCGGGGGTTCGGGCGGGCCTTCCTGGAGGCGATCGCGGCGGAGGCCGGCCGGGCCGGCCTCCGCCGCCTCGCTGCTCACGGTCGAGCGCGGGCAACCTCCGCGCGGTCGACCTCTACCGGAGCTTCGGCTTCGCTCAGGTCGATACGGCCCTCGATTTCTACGGTCCCTGCCGAGGATCGCGACGTGCTTCAGTATGAGATCCCGGAGTCCCGCGCATCGAGGATCCCGAAAGGAAGTCGATGAGCCGGCGCAAGACGAACGTCCGACCGACCGCCGAGCGATCCGCCTGGCCGTGCGCGCAGCCTGGGGCCGCCGGGGGACGGCGCTGCCGCCCCGCCGGGTTCCGCTCCGGCCTCGTGGCCCTCATCGGCCGTCCGAACGTGGGCAAGTCCACCCTGGTGAACAAGGTCCTGGGGCAGAAGGTCAGCATCGTCTCGGACAAGCCCCAGACCACGCGTCACCGGGTCACGGCCGTGCTCGACGGGGACGACTACCAGCTGATCCTGCTCGACATGCCCGGTTTCCAGAAGCCGCGCGACACTCTGACCAAGCGCATGCAGAGCCTGGTCAACACCACGCTCGCCGAGGTCGACGCCATCCTCTTCCTGGTTCCGGGCGACCAGAGGTTCGGTCGCGGCGACGCGTTCATCGCCGACGCTCTGCGCGGCGTGGGAACGCCGGTGGTCGATGGCGGTCAACAAGGCCGACCTGCTGTCGGACGAGCAGGCCGCTGCGCAGCTCGAGGCGGCCCGCGCGCTGGCGGGGCCCGCCGAGGTCCACCTGGTGAGCGCCCTCACGGGCCAGGGGCTCGACGAGGTGGTGGCCGCCCTCAGCGGGCTCCTCCCCGAGGGTCCCCGATACTTTCCCCCGGGCGTGGTGACCGATCAGCCCGAGGAAGTGCTCGTGGCGGAGTTCATCCGCGAGCAGCTGCTGGCCGTCACGGAAGAGGAAGTGCCTCATTCGTTGGCGGTGGAGGTGCTCGAGATGGAGCCGCGGGACGATCGGGACATCGTCTACATCCGCGCGGCGATCTACGTGGAGCGTGCCTCTCAGCGCCCCATCCTCCTGGGGGTGGGCGGTGAGCGCCTGAAGGTGGTCGGCACCAACGCGCGTCGCGAGATCGAATGGCTCCTGGGCTCTCAGGTGTTCCTCGAGTTGATCGTCAAGGTGCGCAAGCACTGGCGTGCCGACTCGCGCATGCTCGACCGTCTGGGGCTGTAGCGGGCTGCTGAAGAGGCCGGGGGGCTTGAACAGGGGTGTATCATGGACGTACTTCAGGTCGATGGGTCTCGCGCATCGCCCAGCGCGCCCACAGGACTGCGAAGCGTCATTCTTCAACAGCCCGCTAGGAGGCGACTTTGAGAGTAGAGGAACTCGCCAAGACCATCGATAGCACGATGCTCGGGCCGACGTCGGCCGCGGCCGATCTGGAGCGGCTCTGCCGGGACGCGGCTGAGTACCATTTTGCCTCGGTGTGCGTGTTTCCGTACTTCATCGCCCAGGCGAAGAAGCTCTTGCGGGGCCATGACGTCAAGGTGGGCACGGTCATATCGTTCCCCTACGGCGCCGACACGCAGCGGGCCAAGATCCAGTCGGCCGAGAACGCCGTGGCCACCGGCGCCGACGAACTCGATGTGGTGATGAACATCCCCGCCATGATCTCGGGGGATTTTCGCTACGTGCGCGACGAGCTCTCCAGCTTGGTGCGGGCCGTGCGCATGAAGAGCGTCAACGCCGGGCGGGGGTTGGTTCTGGTGAAGGTGATCGTCGAGGCCTGCTACTTCGACGACAAGATGAAGCGGCTCATCTGCAAGATCGTGGAGGATTCGGGCGCCGATTTCGTCAAGACCTCCACGGGCAAGGCTCCCGGCGGAGCCACCGCCAAGGACGTGGAGCTGTTCCGCGACCTGCTCTCGGAGAACGTGGGGGTCAAGGCCTCCGGTGGGATCCGGACGGCCGACGACGCCGAACTCATGATCAACGCCGGGGCGGCCCGCATAGGCACGTCGCACGCCGTCGAGATCATGCAGAACTTCTCCTCCGACCGGGAGATCTGACCCGGACCGGGAGTCCGACTCCGGCGAAGCGAGGTCTCGCACCGTGCCGCGCACTCGCTCTCTCAAGACAGAGGCCCTGGTGGTCGGGTCCATGCGCCTGCGCGAGGCCGACCGCATCGTCACGCTCTACACCCGAGAGCGGGGGAGGCTGTCGGCGGTGGCGAAGGGCGTGCGGCGCACGTCTTCTCGCGTCGGAGGACGCCTGGAGCCGCTGAGTCTCGTGCACGTGGTGCTGTATCCGGGCCGCAGTCTGTACACGGTCACCGCGGTGGAGACCATCAGGACGTTCCAGGGTGTGCGCGACGTCCTGTTCCGTCTGGAGGAGGGCGCCCGGCTGCTGGAGACCGTCCGCCGTGTCTTCCCCGAGGAGGAGGAGCACGTCGGGCGCCTTCAACCTGCTGGTGCGCGGGGTGTCCCAGCTTGCGGCGGCCCCGGATCGAGCGGCCGCCGCCCGGGTGGTCCTGGCGACCCGCCTCAAACTCCTCCTGGTCGTGGGATACCTGCCCGAACTCGACTCCTGCGTGCAGTGCGGCAGCGACGAGTTTCTGTGTGGGTTCCAGCCCTCTCAGGGCGGGGTGCTGTGCGGCGATTGCTTCAGCGGAGAGGACCACGATCGCTTCAGCCTCAGCGGGGAGGGTCTGGGCGCGCTGCGGGCGCTGCTCGACCGTCCGCTCGCCGAGCTGGAGGCCGTGAGCCTCGCCGGTGCCGTGTGGGGAGAGGTGGAGCGTGCCATCGGTCAGACGCTCGCGTATCATGGGCACTGACGATCGTCCGCGCTCAAGCGTCGTCCGATTCTGCCGATCTTCATCGGTGGCGTCGGCCCGTTTCTCGGGGAACAGACCGTTCGTTGGAAGTATCATGATGCCGTCCGAAGATCGATGAGGAGGCCGTCGTGTCGACCGCGCTGAAACGTGTCTGTCTGGCCGTCGCTGTGTCTGTGCATGGTCCTGGCGGTGCCCGGAGCGGCAGGCGCTCGTCCCGACGCGGCGTCGAGCGGCGGTCGGCCGGCTATCGAACTTCTCTCGCGGTCTTCGGCGACGACTGCGATCTCGGCGCTCGGCGCCGACCTGCCGGCGGTCGCCCAGGCGAATGGGCTCACCACCTCCGAACTCACGCGCGCGCCTGGCGACCGACAAGCACCTTGGCGTGGACCGCGGTGGACACCTCTTCTTCGCCGATTCGAGTCTTCCCCGCGGCGCCTGCGGGCGGCGCGGTCTCCGGCGCGCCTGCGGCATCAGCCGCCCTTGCGCCCTTGGAGGACACCTTCCTCCTCCACAGCCGTCCGGGCGCCCAACGGATCATCTACCTGGACTTCGACGGCCACACGCTCTCCGGCACGGCCTGGAACGTACTACAAGACCACCAACGGTGGCCGCGACATCATCTGCCCCCCCTGGGACATCGACGGGCAACCGTCGGTCTTCGGCGACACCGAGCGCACGCGCATCCAGCAGGTCTGGCAGCGGGTGTCCGAGGACTACGCTCCCTTCGACGTGGACGTGACCACCGAGTACACGGGCGAGGCGGCGCTCACCCGCAGCAGCACGGCCGACGAGTACTACGGCATGCGCGTACTCATCAGCCCCATCAGCAGCTACTTCGGCTCGTACGGCGGGGATCGCCTACATCGGCGTGTTCGACGTGGTGGGCGACTACTACAAGCCGGCCTTGGTCTTCCCCGAGAAGCTCGCGAACGGCGAGAAGTACATCGGCGAGGCGGCGTCGCACGAGAACGGTCACACGCTCGGTCTCTATCACGACGGCACGACCGTCAGGCACCGAGTACTACGCCGGGCCACGGCTCAGGGGAGACGGGGTGGGCCCCGATCATGGGGAACGGCTACTACAAGAACCTGACCCAGTGGAGCAAGGGCGAGTACACCGGAGCGAACCGCCAGAGGACGATCTGGCCGTCATCGCAGGCAACGGGATCGGCTATCGGCCCGACGACCACGGCAACTCCTCAGCGACGGCCACACCGCTCCCGGCCGGCACCTCGCCCAGCATCGCCGGAATGATCGGTGCGACGGGAGACGCCGATGTGTTCTCCGTCAGCGCGGGCGCCGGTCCGCTGACGTCTCGCCGCGTCGCCCGCTCCGTGGGGCGCGAACCTGGACATCCTGCTCGAACTCCGGAACGCCGACGGCACGCTGCTCGCGTCGAGCAACCCCGTCGACTATCTTGCCGCCAACCTCAGCACCACCGTGTCCGCGGGCACCTACTACGTGACGGTCAAAGGCACGGCCTGGTTGCCGCCTGCATCGGTGACCTCGGCAAAGGCGCCGGTCTCCTGCGTGCTGCCGGCGGGGACGTTCGATCGCGCGTATGTGATCGTGCCGGCGCCGCTGGCATCCGGTCCCGCGGAGACCGCGAGCAGGGCCGGCGAGCCGCGGACGATCGAGTTGCGCACGTCTCCGTGCTCGTCGAAGTAGCCGGTGGCACCGCCGAGGAAGCCCGCGACGCGCACGCCGGTGCCGCCGTTCTCCGCGATCACTGTGCCGTTGCGCAACCGTCCCGGGCTGGCGACGCTCCCGCCCAGTCTCACGGCGACGCCCGTGGGGGCCGTCGAGCGCGCGGCCACGTCGCGAACGAGACCGGCCGTCCAGAGGGCCGTGCCGCCCGTGCCCGTGGCCAACGTCACGACGCGCTCGGCCATGTCGCCGGTCCCGACGTTGAGCGCCGTGCTGTCAGCCCCGGCGACCCGCAGCTCGAGGTCGCGGACGACCGCCGAGCCCGCCGTGGCCGAGACCGACAGCAGGTCCTGGTTCGTCGCGGTGCCCGTGAGCACCGGTCGCGTGAGGCCGACCCTGCCACTGATCGTGATCGGAACGGAGATGTACCGCGATGTCGTGCGGGTGTACGTCCCGCCTGAGAGCAGGACGACGTCACCCGCCTGCGCCACGTCGAGCGCATGGTCCAGCGAACATGGGACGACGAAGTTGGGATTCGTGCACGCGCCCGTGGTGAGGCCGATCGGTCCCGCGTAGCGGGTCTCGGAAAGCGCGGGCGCCGGCACAGTCAGCGCGGCGGCCGCGATCCCCAGCGCGGTCCTCGTTCCCCATCCCATGCGCGCAGCGTACGGCGGATGTTGACTGCGTGCATGGCTTGCCCGGACGAACAGACCGCCGGCCGCGGCGCGCGGACGATGTCCGGGCTGTTCGAGGATTGCGTCAGGAGCGTCGCCGGAGAATCGCCGATCCCTTCATTACGACGGGACGACCGGGATTTCGCGAATCCCCAGCGTGCCTCGCCCGCGCCCAAGGGGACCTACAAGCTGTCGTTGACCGCGACCGCCGACGGTGGCGGCGCAGCGAGCACGATCAGCGCGAGGCTGCGCTGAAACGTCAGACACACGCTGGGCGCCACGACCCCTCTGTGTGAACGACGTCCGCCTCTACCTCAACCACCTGCCCGACTACGACTGGCTGATCGCGCTCGAGTTCGGGCGCATCGACGACGGCCAGCCGAAGGACACCTGGCGCGGCGTCAGCGAGCACATCGGCTTCCTGCTCGACGAGCCGGGCGGCCGCGAGGTCGGCTTCAAGCTCACCAGCCTCTCGACGTTCGACGAGGAGGCACGCGATCTCGACGAGGTGTGGGACGGCCCGCGCTTCCACGTCCCGCAGATCGGGCTCGGCGCCGCGACGATCGGCGAGACGGTGCTTGCGGCGCGTGCCCTGTTCGGCGAGGAGCCGACGATCAACCGCGCGTACTTCAGCCTCGGCGTGCAACTCCGAGGGAACCGAGGCGCTCGACCACTGGCTCTCGTGCCTCGAGGCCGGCGACTGCATGGCGCACTTCGCGCTCGGCTACACGCTCTACGACCTCGGCCGCTTCCACGAGGCCTACCGCCACCTGCGCTATTACGCCGAGCTCGCTCCGGCCGGCTCGTGGAACTGGTGCTGGTACGGGAAGGCCGCGCAGGCGATCGGCGAAATCGATGAGGCGCGGCGCGCATACCGGCGCGCGATCGAGCTCGAGACGAGCGACCAGGAGACGGACGCGCCCGAGCTGCTTGCCGACCTCGACGAGGACATGGAGGATGCGGCCTGATGTGGCTCGATCACGACACGTGGCTTCTACTCCGTGGTCGAGAACCACGACGACCCGGACGGGCTTCTCGTGCGCGCGCGCGTGCGCGAGGACCTCGAATCGCTCGCGGACCTGATTCCCGACCTCGAGATCGAGGAGACCCCGGACCGCGACTACCGCTTCCGCGCGTCGGTCACGCGGGACGCCTGGGCGAACGCTGCCAACGAACTCGCTCGGGACATCGACTACCCGAACTTCAAGAACGCGGTGGCCGAACGGCAGGGGCCCAGCCGCGCGCACGTGTACTCCGGCGTATGGGGCGTCCTGCTCGGACTCCAGGAAGGCGGACGGTACGGATGACACAGCCGGCGACACTCACCGACAAGCTCGACAGGGCGTTCACCTACGCCCGTGAGCATCACGCGAACGACATCCGCAAGGGCACGGCGATCCCGTACCTCTCGCTCTGCTCGGCGTCTACTCACTCGTGCTCGACATGGAGGCCAGCGAGGACGAGGCGATCGCCGCGCTGCTGCACGACGTGATCGAGGACGGGGGAGGGGTCGAGGCGGAGGTCACGAAATTCGCGACGCGATTTCGGTGAAGACGTTGCGCGGATCGTGCGTGCCTGCTCCGACACCGACGAGGAGCCGAAGCCGCCCTGGCGCCCGCGCAAGGAGGCGTACATCGCGGCGATCGCGACCAAGGCGCCGGACGAGCTGCGCGTCTCGCTCGCCGACAAGTCCAGAACGCCCGCGCGATCCTGCTCGACTACCGCACCGAGGGTGACGCGCTCTGGGCGCGGTTCAGCGCCGGGCGGGACGAGCAGCTCTGGTACTACGGCGCGCTCGCGAGTGGGTTCGAGGCGCGCCGGGATGATCTGGGTGCGGCCGCAGGCCCCGCGGTCGATGAACTGCGGCGCGTGGTCGAGGAGATCGCCGCCGTTTCGAGCTGAGCTACGACGCGTCGGCGCTGTCGAGGGCGACGCACAGCTTCCGGTGCAGTGCCTGGACCTCGTCAGCGCTCAGCACCGGCCGCCGGCGCTGCAACTGCGCCGCCAGGCTGCGCGCCGGCAGGATCAGCACGCCCCTGCGCCTCGAAATGTGACGGTCGAGGTACGCGCTGCTGAAGACGAGCAGCCCGTCGGCCTTCGTGCCGGTTACTCGTTCGAGCCAGCACTTCTGCGCGTAGGACTGGCTGCAGCCAGGAGGGGTCGATCCGGTCCACGCTGCGCCTTCCCGCATGGCTCTTCGTCTCGATCGCGATCAGCCCACCAGGCCCGATCGCGACGTGATCGATGTTGCCGCGGCCGGTCGGCACGTCGTGGAGCGTCAGCCAGCCGTGGTCGCTCAGCTTCTCGAGTTCGGCCCCGACCTTCACCTCTCCCGCGACGCCCTGCTCGCGACGGTCGAGCCGGTCCGTGACCGCGCGACCTCCGGTGAGCATCAATGCGATCAGCGCGATCTCGGCGACGACGAAGACGCCGCTCGTGAAGCCGGTCGGCCATGCCGACCATCACGGTAAGTGTCACGAGCAGCGCCAGACCGAGGAGGCCGTACGCGGCGTGCCGGCGGATCGTCTCGAACCCGTACTGGCCGGGCCGACGGGCGGCGGTGGGCGTTCCTGAACGCGCGCTGGACACGAAGGGAGCATCGGGCTGCGTCGGGCCGGGGCTTGAGTGCGGTGGACGGACGGCCGGAATGTCAGACGCGGCGCACCTCGATCGACCCATATGTGTGAGTCAGCCGCTTCCGCTTCGCCTCAGCCTCGAGCCTCTGCTCCCGACCCGCACTCCCAGTTACGAGAACTGCTTCGTCTACGGTTTCAGGCTCCGCCTGCCCGACGGGCCCGAGATCGACCGGGCCGACCCGCTGCTCGTCGCCGTACGGCGCGCGGATCGTGACGGTCGCGATCCACGAGGACGACGACGAGCCGGTGCAGGATGACGCGTTCGATCCGGGCTCGTACGTGCGGCTGCTGCCCGAGTCCGGAGGTTCCGACGAGGCTGAGGTCGGCGTGTGGGACCCCGAGGCGCTCCGTCGTGGAGGGAGCCTGCTCGAACGCGCCGCCGCCGTCGTGGATGCCGCGATCGAGTGCGGCCTGTCGCAGACGGCGATTGTCCTCACCGAGGACCGCACCGCCGAGGACGACCGCCGCGAGGGCCTCGACCTCCTGGTCTTCCACGACGGGTTCGTCGAGGTCGACACTGCGGCGGTCGCCTCGTTCAAGCGCCCGGTGCGGCCGGCGCGGGCGCGCCTCGTGCTCGTCGCGGACGGCAGCGGGGACGTGCGCTGGTGGGATCCGTCCGCCGAGGCCGGGCCGATCGCCGCGGACGATCTCCCGATGTCCGCCGATCTCACGAGTGCGATGCAGAAGCTGCGCGCGGCGTACGCCGAGCTCGAGGCCGAGAAGGATCCCGACAAGCGTGGCTTCGAGCGGTTCGAGGCGGCGCTCGACCGCGCCTCGCTCGACGAACAGGCCGCGACCCTGTGGAAGCGGGC
>CAVSCJ010000002.1:0-126441 GCA_963726435.1 uncultured Coriobacteriia bacterium | reverse complement strand
GAGACCCCGCCTTCAGGCCCCGCTCGCCGAGCCGGCGGTGGATCTGCGCCGTCATCTCGTACATCCCGAGCTCGACGATCGAGACGAACGACGCCGTCGGCTCGAGGAAGGCGGCGAGGCCGAGCCGGGCGACTGCCACCTGCGCCGCCTGGAGCTCCTCGAACGAGCGCCGGAAGTGGACGAGCATGAGATCGCCCTTGTGCCCGAGCAGCGTGCACCGGACCCGTCGCGCCCGCCTGGCCCCGGCGCATCGACGCCCAGGGCCTCCGCCGCGTCGGCCGCGAGCCGGCGCCTATGGTCCTCCGGCCGGTCCCGCCACTCCGGCCAGCGGACGCGGAACATCTGGTGGAGGACGCTCCAGGCCCTCGAGGGTCTCGGGGACGCGGGGGTCGTGCATGGGAGAGGGTGCCTCCTCGGGAACACCCTATTGTACGGACGGGCTCGGCCTCCGCGCGAGAACTGCGACCCCGGGCACTTTACAGGGTTACTACCCCGTGCTCTGTGGATTTCCTGTCTACTTTAGGCTGAGAATCAGTATGTCGGTCTCTCCCCGCGCGAGTCTCCTCTCCGCGGACAGGCCCCGTTCTCATCAATGAGGATCTTCGTGACCCACAAGCCCTTTCTCGTCCTCGCCCTCGCCGGGGCCAGCCTCGGGAGCGCCTGTGGCGGCGGCACCGACGCCGCCGCCGGTCGTCCCCAGCGGCCGGCCCTGCGGGTCCGTGTCGCTCCGGTCGCCGACCAAACGTCGTCCAGGCGGTGAACACTACATAGGCCGGGCTGAGACGCCCGACGCGTATCGGCCGCAGCAAGCCATCGCCGACCCGAAGACCGAGATCGGTCAGTACGCCCTCGGCATCGGTGATCAGTTCCTGATCCGGGACGCGACATGCGTCGGAACCTGCGAAAGCCTGTTCTACACACACGAGGGAATGCCCCGCCGGCGCCAGATCACTTGCGTACGAACCCAGGTTGCCGACGCGAAACGGACGCACCGAGGCGTCTGCGGCGTAGATCCAATGCCAGTCGGGCGGGGGCGTCGGACCGGCGAACGCGACGTAGCCGATGCTGTTGTGGTGGAGCCCGAGCGCGATATCGTCCAACTCAGGGATCCGCGGCTCGAGCATCGCGATCAGATCGGTGATGGGAACAGTGCTGACAAGGCTCGAGTAGGGAGTCTTCTCCCCGTTGTCGATCGTGACGACCTTGTCCCTCCAGTTGACGGCGACGATCCGACACCCGCATCTCAGGTCCGCGACCGATCGCGCCAAGGCGTCCGGGATCGCCTGACTCCCGCCGTTCGCCGGATAGGAGAAGACCGCGTTGTACCCGGAGGGGTCCCTCAATCGCGGGGTGAGGGCGCCCTCGATAGCTCGCCGGAGATCCGGTCTTGGCACGAACCTGCCGGTCCAATCGGCTGTCATCTCGTCCAGGTCGAACTGCCAGAGCTTCCGATTGTATGGCTCGAAGAAGAGACGCCAGAGTCCGTCTCCGAAACTACTCCGTGCCCACTGCGAGAAGGGTCGGCCGACTCCCGACACGGGCTTCGCCGCGCAGAGTCCGAGCAGGCAGCCTGCGATCACGCTGGGCGGAAGTCCGGCCAGGTTGTACTGAATAGGGTACGGAACGGTGTGCCCCTGCACTCTGACTCGAGCATCGCGCTCGTGATCGACCCAGTCGGTCAGCCCTCCTCGCTCCAGCAGTTCGAGGGCCCACGGCTGCTGCATGTGAAAGAGGTGGCCGGTCCGGTCCACGGTGCAGTCTCCTACATGGTCGGAACGCAGACAGCCGCCCGGTCGGCGCTCACTCTCCAGGACGACGCAGGCGTCGCCCAGCTCGATGCCGGCCGAGAGCCCGGTGACACCGCCACCGATGACAACGACCTGACGATGGCTCGAGTCGGTCACTGGCTTCGCCCGGGACCCTTCAGAGCGCGCCTGAGCCTGCTCATGTCACGAAGCGTCGACGGCACTCGGTCAAAGACCCCAACCGCCGACTCGCGTGTCTCGCAGATCGACACGGGAAGCTCTCGCACCTTCAGGCCCTTTCTCTGCGCTCGGATGACGATCTCGGTCGCCAGCAGGTTGCCGTCCAGAACACACTCGGACACCAAGGCATCGAGCACTTCTCGGCGAGCCACCTTCATCCCGTGGGTGTCGGTCCCCTCGAACCCCAGACTCAGGCGCAGCCACAGGTTGAACCCGCGGGTGATCGCTCGGCGCAGCAGCGGTCGCCGGTCAACGGCACCCTTGCACGCCTTGGAACTCTGCACAAGGTCGACCTGCTCGTCGAGAAGCGCAACACCCTGTCTGATGAATCCTGCGTCGCAGAAGTCGATCTCGGCCAGCGCAAGGACGGGAGCCTTGGCCTCATGGACGCCCAGCCTCAATGCTGCGCCGTAGTCGGCCACTGGCGATCTCAGAGCCCGGACCGAGCCTTGATCCTCGAGACTCAGGGCAAGCGACCACGTGTCGTCCGTGCTCCCGTTCTCAACAAGCAGGAACCTGCTGTCTACTCCCGCGCGGTCGAGCGCCGCTTGGATCTCATCGATCCGCTTGAGCAGATCGCCGCCTTCGTTGTGGACGGGAATGACCACCTCGAGCGGCGGTTCTGTGGCGCCGTCGGGGGGCATCAGGTCGGTCGGCCCGCGACGCGCCCGAGCAACGCGCCCATCTCTCGATAGCGTAGGCCGTTGTCTCGAAGCTCCTGCACCGCAAGATCGGCGACTCGCCGGTAGCCCGCCTCGGCCAGTTCCGAGTCCAGCCTGGCCTCTGAGAGGACCCAGCACGGGTAGCTCACGTCGTAGATCTCGGGGGGCACTGTCTGGACACAGAGGCGGTCCCTCCGACCGTCCCAGACCGTCGTACGGTCGAGCACCATGTGTTCGCACTCGAGCCCGAGCAGCGCCGAAAGGACCTCGTGCGGCCGCTCCAGATACTGCAGGACACTGCTCAGCACGATCACATCCGGCGGAGACTCTGCGGCCGCTTCGTCAATGGCGGCACAGAAGCGCAGCCGTTCGTCGGCGAACTCGCTTTGTCCTACTCTGACATGACCGGGCTGCTCGACGACCACCCAGCGAACCGAGTCCAGCCGCTCGAGGAACACACGGTGCTGGAAGTAGCTGCTGCCGAGCGACCCCCCGAAGTCGAGCACGCTCAGTCGGCCTTTGTTCCTGGCCGCCACCCACATGAGCGCTGCCAGCAGCGGCCACGCATACTCTGGCCGCTCAAAGACCACCGAGTCGCGTTCGAAGGCCGCTTCGCCATGTTTGGCAGCCAAGGCGGCGATCCTCGTCTTCTCCAAGATCGCCTCGTCGTCGTAGCCGGTACTTGCCGCCAGTGCGTCTTCCCATGAGCCGTAGTCACCGGCGAGGCCGAGCCCCGAGATGCCCCCACAGCCGCGGAGCGCACCAAGGCCGGACAAGATGCTCCTCACCAGTACTGCTCCTTGTAGCGGCGATAGAAGTCGACCGTGAGACGCAGGCCGTCGCGCAAAGAGGTGCTCGGCGACCAGCCGACCATTCGGCGGATCTTGCTGATGTCCGAGTAGAAGTCGCCCGGCTCGGTCGCGGCGCGCTCTTCCGAGAACGGGGCCAGCTCCCAAGCGCCTGATCCGGCCTCGTCGACGACGGTCTTCGCCAGTTCGAGGAAGCTCGACGGGCGGTCGTCGCCCACGTTGAGGACCTCGCCGTACGCTTCGTCGGTGCAGGCCGAGGCGAGGATCGCCTCTACGCAGTCGCCGACGTACACGAAGTCCCGCAGGATGCTGCCGTCACCGAACACCGGGATCGTCCGGCCGTCGAGCGCGAGCCGGACGAACCAGTTGGCGACGCCGAAACGGTCGTGATGCATCTGCGCCCGCTCGCCGTAGATGTTGGTCAGACGCAGCGTGACCGATCTGACGCCATGATTGTCGTTGTAGATCTTGAAGACCTTCTGCGCGGTCAAGCTCGACAGCTCGTAGAGGCCCTTCGGGTTGATCGGCGTGTCCTCGCTGGCAGGCAGCTTGGCGACCGAGCCGTACTCCCCCCGCGTGCCGGTGTACACCAGGCGGACCGTGGGGTTGTGCTTGCGGCACGCCTCGAGCAGCGAGACCGACCCTTTGATGTTGATGTCGATGTCGGCGTAGGGGTCGGTGAGGCTCAGGACGTGGTCGTTCTGTCCGGCCAGATGAAAGATGTAGTCCTTGTCGCGCACGATGTAGTTGAGGCTGTGTTCGTCACGCACGTCGGAGAAGTTCACGGTCACGTCGGACTCGACCGGCTTGATGTTGAAGACGTTGCCGCCGTGGCCCGGGATCATCGCGTCGAGCAGCGTGACCTTCGCCCCGCACTCGACGAGCCGAATGGCCAGAGTTGCTGCCGATGAAGCCGAGGCCTCCGGTGACGAGCACGCGCTTGCCCGCAAGCGCCTTGCGCCAATCTGTGTGCATCGGAGCCCTCCGACGGGTGTGTCAACGGGCCTAGTGCGTTCGCCCGGCAGCCGCGACCAGCCTCAACGTCAGAGTATATCCTGCGGCCAGAATGAACGGCTCCACACGGACGAGACCGGCCCGCGACGTACCGCCAGGCTGTTCGCCACGATGGGCTCGACCCGCTTTCGCTCAGATCGCCCGAGCAACCGCCGAGAAGTTCCAGTCAGATGCCGTGATCGGTCGGCTCACGTCCATGAACGGACCGAACGCGACCAGTTCGAGCCCCGAAAGCCCCAAGAGCAGGACGATCTCCTGGGCGAAGATGAAGCGCATCGGGTGCGTCTCCGACGTCTCCGCGACGACCTTGCCGCCTGACTCTCGCTTTACCTCGTAGGCCACCTCAACCGTATCCGCAAGCACATCGAGCGTGGGCCTCGCAACGCGGGTGATGACGTCGCCGGAGGCATCGGTGACGACCTTCGTCCTTACTTCCGGCTGATTCACGAGAACACCCGGTCCGAACCAGCCATCGAACACGAACAGCCCACCGGCCTCAAGGTGTCGCCTGACGTCGGTGAACATGCGCAACAGGTCATCGTTCGTGAGCTGGTAGCAGACCACCGCGAACATGGACACCACAGCATCGAAGGTGCGTCCGAGGTCGATGTCGCGAACGTCGCCGACCACGAAGTCGACGGCCATCCCCGCCTCCGCAGCCTTCTCCCGCGCGAGACCGACCATCTCGGCCGAGCGGTCGACCCCGGTAACCTCGAACCCGCGCCGGGCGAGCGGGATGTCGTGGTTCCCCGTGCCGCTGCCGAGGTCGAGGATGCTCGCACCTGCTCCGACCCCGTGTTCGCCGAGCACGAGGACCAGGAAGTCGCACTCGGCCTCGTAGTCCTTGTCGGCGTACAGGGCGTCGTAGAAGCTGGCGTAGCGGGAGAAGAGACCGCTTGCGCCGTCCCCATGTAGTGGGGTCACTCGTGCTCCCTTCCAGTCGACAGTCAAGCGTCGCATCAGGATCGCGTGTCTCGCTCGGCAGCGATACGCTGCCTCGCCACTTCGAGCGCCGAGGCTAGTCGCCCCATGTAGTCTTCCCGTGTATACGTGGCGAGCCGCTCTCGCCCTCTGTTGGCATAGGTCTCCCGCAGGGCGGGATCCTCTACCAGGCGCTTGATTCCCTCGGCGATCGACTCCACGGACTCGGGATCGACCAGTAAGGCGGCTTCACCGGCCTGGTCGCGCACGCCCCGGATGTCCGATGTGATCACCGGGCAACCGACGCGCCAGGCCTCGAGGATCGGGATGTTGGTGGGTCCGAAGAAGGTCGGCATGACCAGCGCATACGCTTCAGCGTAGAGCGCCGGCATCGCCTCGTCGGGCACGTAGCCGACATCGTGGATGAGTCCCGGAACACCAAGGCGCCCGGCCGTGGCGAGGACCTCGGCATAGGTTCGTTCCCGCAACGCACCGGAGTGTGTGCCTGCGAGTACGAGATGTACCGGCAAGCCCCCGTCATTCAGCGCGCCGATCGCCTCTACGATCCGGACGTGGTTCTTCGACGGCGCGAACTGAGCCGGATAGAAGAGGTATCGCGCGGGCAGATCGTACGTCTCGCGGACGAGCGCGCGGTCTTCCGCCGACACCGTTGCGTCGAGGTAGTCGGCCGGCAGGAACGGCAGCGCGAGCACTGCTTCGGCGCTGACCCCCTCCGGGCCGTAGAACTCGATCATGTCTTCCCTGCCGACCTCGGAATCGACAAGCACGAGTGTCGCGTCTCGGACGCAATTGCCCACCCGGTACTCTCGGCGCTCGGCTTCTCCGTCGGCCGAGACCTCCTCGTACTCGGGATGTAGCCGGTGTTGGAGGTCGTGGATGGCGACGACATAGGGAATGCCTGTGAGGAATGCGAGGTCGTTCTCGTTGGTGAAGACCAGCAGATCCACGCCGCGAGCCTCGAACCATCGCCTCCAAAGCGGGTCCATCAGACGCCAACGCCCAGACGTCGTGCTGCCCGTGGGGGCCGAGTCCGGTGCAGGCGCTCCCGACGCCAAGCGACGCAGCCGGCCGCGCGTGCGTGGCGAGAGGACGCGCGAAAGGGGCTCCCAGACGGCGCGTCCCGCCCCCGTCACGGTACGCAGCTCGACTGCTTCGAAGCCCGAGTCTGCCAGCTCGTCGGGCACCGACTCGCCGGCGTAGAGAAACAGGACGACCTCGTCTTCGAGGTCCATGTCGGCCAGCGCCCGCACCATTGTCACCGCGTACTGGTATGCGCCGCCGGCGGCACGATCCAGGTTCGGGACGACGCCGATCCTCATCGGCCGAGGACCTCAGTGACGGCGGCAACGGTTTGCGCCAGCTGCTCGTCGGTCAGCGCCAGTCCCGACGGCAGGTAGAGCCCCTGCGCGCGAGGCGCTCGGCCACCGGGTAGCGCTCGCCCGCGAACAGCCCACGCTTCGCGGAAGGCCGGCTGCTCGTGCATGCCGAGGAAGAACGGCCGGGTCTGGACGCCCTTCTCGGCGAGGCGTGCGGCGAACTCCGCGGCGTCCATGCCCACCGCGTCGTCGAGCACGACGCCGTACATCCAGTAGACGTTGCGTCGCCCACTCGCGCTCGACCGGCAGCTGCAGCGGAAGCCCCGCGAGCGCCGTCCGTGTACGCGCGCCCCATCCGGCGCTTGTGCGCGACGATCTCGTCGATGCGCTCGAGCTGCGCCACGCCGAGCGCCGCCTGCAGGTTCGTCAGGCGGAAGTTGTAGCCGAGCTCCGTGTGGTAGAAGCGGCGGTCTCCTGGAAGCACAGGTTGCGCTTCGAGCGAGCCGCCGCGGCGACGTCGTCGTCGTTGGTGAGGACCATGCCGCCCTCGCCGGTCGTGATGATCTTGTTCGCGTAGAAGCTGAAGCAGCTGATGTCGCCGAGCCCGCCGCAGCGCCGGCCCTTGTACTCGGCGCCGTGCGCCTCGGCGGCGTCCTCGATGATCGACGAGACCGTGTGCGTCGGCGAGCTCGCGCAGCGGATCCATGTCGACGGGGTGACCGTAGATGTGCACCGGCATGATCGCCCGCGTGCGCGGGGTGATCCTCGCGTCGACCTGCGCGACGTCCATGCACCAGGTCTCGGGATCGCGAGTCCACCAGCACCGGCATGGCGCCGTTGTAGATCGCGGCCAGCGCGCACGAGATGATCGTGAACGTCGGCATGATGACCTCGTCGCCCGGCTCCGAGCCCGAGCGACGCGACCGCGAGCTGCGAGCGCGACCGTGCCGTTGGAGACGGCGACGCCGTGCTTCATGCCGCAGTACGCGGCCCACTCGCTGCTCGAACTCGTCGATGAAGCGCCCGGCCGACGAGATCCAGCCCGTCTCCAGGCACTCGTCGCACGTACGCGCGCTCCTGCTCGCCGATGACGGGGTTCGTTGACGGGGATCATGTCGCTGCTCACCTCGGATCGCGATCGGCGGGCTCTCGCGTCGCCGCAGGCCGCCGCAGGCGGCCCGACACTCCTTGCGGACACGGCAGGCACGAAGTACGGTGGCACATGTCCCGCCAACGAACAAGGAGTTGCGCGCCGCGCGCACCACGCCGTGCGCGCGCGGCGGAACTCCGAAAGGATGCCCGAACGTGAACGTGCCCTTCGGCGACCTGAGACGCGAGCTCGAAGACGAGGGGCCGTCGATCCGTGCCGCGATAGACCATGTCGTCGACTCGGGTTGGTTCGTCCTCGGCGAGCATCTCGAAGCGTTCGAAAGCGAGTTCGCGGACTACTTGGGCGAGGAGTCGCACGTTGTCGGCGTCGGGTCGGGCACCGAAGCCATCCACCTGGCTCTGGTCGCGGCCGGGGTCGAGCCCGGCGACTACGTCGTCACCGTCCCCAACACTGCTGTCCCCACCGCCTCGGCGATCTCGGCGTGCGGCGCGATCCCGCTGCTCGTCGACGTCGACGAGGCGAGCTTCACGATGGATCCCGAGAGGCTGCGCGAACTCGTCTGCGGCCGAGAAGCGGCGGCTGGGAGCGCGCCTCAAGGCCATCGTGCCAGTCCATCTCTACGGACAGTCGGCGGACATGGACCCGATCCTGGCCGTCGCTCACGAGTTCGATCTCGCGGTGGTCGAGGACGCATGCCAGGCCCACGGGGCCGAGTATCGGGGGCGCAAAGCCGGCACGCTGGGCGACTTCGCGGCGTTCAGCTTCTACCCGAGCAAGAACCTCGGCTGCTACGGCGACGGCGGAGCGGTGGTCGCACGCGACTCGGCCGGCGCCGAGCGGCTCAAGATGCTGCGCAACTACGGCCAGACCCGCCGCTACGTTCACGAGATCAAGGGCGTCAACAGCCGGCTCGACGAGATCCAGGCCGCGGTGCTCTCCGCGAAGCTGCCGCTCCTCGACGCCGGTAACCGAGCGACGCACGGCGATCGCCGAGACCTACGCGCGACTCATCGACTCGCCGGGCCGTCACGACGCCGGTCGCTCAGCCCTGGGGAAAGCATGCCTGGCACCTCTACGTGGTGCGGCACGGCGATCGCGACGGACTCGCGGCGCGCCTCGGCGAAGTCGGCGTCGGCACGCTCATCCACTACCCGATCCCGATCCACCTGCAGAAGGCCTACGCGGACCTCGGCGTCGCCAAGGGCGCGCTACCCGTTGCGGAATCGCTCGCCGGCGAGATCCTCTCACTCCCGATGTTCCCGCAGCTCACGGACGCCGAGGTCGAGTTCGTCGCCTCGTCCGTGAACTCGCTGGCCTGAGACGCTCGCCGATGGGACACGCCTACTGCACGCTCTTCGACCGGGAGTTCCTCTTCCGCGGGCTGGCGCTCTATGAGTCGCTCGAGAGGTATGCAGGGGACTTCACGCTGTGGATCCTGTGCATGGACGACACCGCCTACGAGACGCTCGCGAAGCTCGCGCTCCCCCATGCCGAGCTCGATCCGCCTCGCCGACTTCGAGGACGACGCGCTTCGGGCCGCCAAGCAGACGCGCAACGCGCTCGAGTACTGCTGGACGTGCACGCCGAGCGTGGCGCTCTGGGTGCTACGCCACCGGCCCGAGCTGGAGTCGGTCACCTACGTCGACGCGGACCTCATGTTCTTCTCGGACCCGGAGCCGCTGTTCGACGAACTCGGCGACGGGCTCGATGTCGATCATCGAGCACCGGCTACGCGCCGCGATGGGAGCACCTGATCACGAAGTCCGGGATCTACAACGTCGAGTACCTGACCTTCCGCAACGACTCGCGCGGCATCGCTGCGCTCCAGTGGTGGCGGGATCGGTGCATCGAGTGGTGCTACGACCGTCTCGAGGACGGCAAGATCGCCGACCAGATGTACCTGGACGACTGGCCGGAGCGGTTCCCGGGGGTCGTGGTCCTCCAGCATCCCGGCGCGGGGCTGGCGCCGTGGAACGTGGAGAGAGTACGAACGTCGCCGAAGCGCCCGACGGGATCACGGTCGACGGGGATGCCGCTCATCTTCTACCACTACAGCTCGTTCGCCATCGCAGGCGACGGCGCTCTTCGCTTCACCCCGGCCGATCCCGACTACCACATCTCGCCCGAGATCGAACGCGTCGTGTACGCCCCCTACATCTCGGCGATCGAGAAAGCCGTCGCGCCGGGTCCGAGCGGTCGAGCCCGGCTACGAGCACGGCATCCGCCGCGTCACCGAGGCGCAGGCCCCACCTCTCGGGATGCCGCTCAGGGCCGCCATGGCGCGCTTCATCGACGCGGTCCCGCCGCTGCGTCGTCTCCGCGAGAGGGTCAGGGGCGGCTAGCGGGGCTCGAATCGGGTCTTGTCGCCCTCGCCGACGTACGGGCCCTGTTTGACCTCGACCATCGAGCACTCCTCGATGATCTCGAACCCGTGACCCCCGGTCGACAGCAGTATCGCGTCGCCTGCGCCGAGTTCGCGGCTGTCGAGGAAGCTACGGTCATCCCGGTACAGATCCACTCTGACGCGTCCGCTGCGGACGAACAGGGTCTCCTGCGTGTACATGACCTCGCGAGGCACCCGGTTGTGCACGTGCGGAACGATCCGGTGCCCGGTGGGGTAGTTGATGACGCCCAGCTGCTGGGAGAAGTGGTCCTCCGAGAAGAAATGGGCACCCGGTTCGTCGTACGCTGCCCGGACGATGACTGCCACGATCCTGTCGCCCTCGCGGATCTCCTCGATCGACTCGGAGTCGAAGCGCATGCGGTGCCTCCATCGGCGGTGTGGCCCGGCTATCCTGCCGCTGGACACTCCGATACTCTAGGTTCTGCCCGCGGGCGCGACAAGTGCACGCGCTCCCGCACGAAGGCCGGAGGACTGCCATCAGCGAGAAGTCGGTCATCGCGCGCAACACCCTTGCGAGTGCCTGGGTGACCCTTCTCCAGCTTGCCGCGTCGTTCGTCTTCATGCCGCTGCTGATCCGCGACTTCGGCTTACCGAACTACGGCGTGTTCCTGCTCGCGAGCTCCGTGTCGGTCTACTTGAGCCTCTTCGACTTCGGCGTCAGCCCCACGGTCACCAAGTACGCGGCGGAACACCGGGCACGCAACGAGAGCGGCGAACTGGCCGGGCTCATCTCCAACGCGCTCGCGTTCTACGTGGCCGTCGGCATCGTGGTGGCCGGGCTCCTGCTGCTGTTCAGCCAGTACGGCGTCTGGATCTTCAAGCTCGGCCCGGTGGACGCATCCCTGGCCCGCCTGCTGTTCGCCATATCCGCCGTCGTCGCACTCTTCACCTGGCCGTTGAGCGTCGGCGTGTCGTTGCTCGCGGGCCTGCAGCGCTACGACCTGTCGGCCCGGGTCGGGGCCTGGATCGTCGTGGGCAGCGTCGTCGCGACCGCGGCCGTCGTGTACGCGGGAGAAGGTCCGGCGGTCCTGCTCGTCGCGCTCGGCGCCGTCACGATCGCCGGGTCCGCCGCGGCATGCGCGCTCGCGTACCGGGAACTCGGAGCCGTTCGGCTCTCAGCCAGACTCGTGAACCGCAAGACACTCGGCGTGATCTTCGGCTTCAGCTGGGTCCTCTTCGTCATCCAGCTCGCGACCCTCGCCGGTGACCAGCAGACCGATCGTCTGGTTCTGGGCGTCTTCACGGGAGCAGCCGCGGTCGGCATCTACGAGGCGGCGGCGAAGCTGAACGGTCTCGTCGCCCTTCTGGCTGGACTTCCCACAGCCGCCTTGATGCCGGCAGCGTCGCAGCTGGACGCCCAAGCCAGGCCTGGCATGCTCAAGGAGCTGTACCTGCGCGGTACGAAATACACGGCGGCCTTCGTACTCCCGATCACTGTCGGACTCGTCGTGCTGGCCAAGCCCCTCCTGCTTCAATGGCTCGGCCCGCGGTTCGCCGCAAATTCGGTCGCCGCCCAGGTGTTCCTCCTCGTCTGGCTGGTGTTCCCGAACCTCGCCGTCGCCTTCACGATCTTCGTCGGCACCGGGCGTCTTCGCTTCCTTCTCGCCTTCACGAGCGTCCATGCGGTGCTGAACCTCGCGCTGACGCTGCTGCTCGTACGACCACTGGGGGTGCTCGGCGTGGTCCTCGGCACGGTGATCACGGAGTTCGTCCTCTTCCCGGTGGGCATGTGGTACACGCTGAAGAGTCCTGCAGGTGGGACCAGCCGAATACGTGCGCCGCGTCGTGTTGCCCACCTACCCGCTCCTGCTGGTCACCGCAGTCGTGGCTTGGGGCTTCGTCGCTGCTGGTCTCACGAACACACTGATGAGTGTCGCGATCGTCGGGCTAGGACTCAGTGGGCGCGTACTGGTTGGCTGTGTTCTTCCTGGGTCTGACGCGAGACGAGCGAGCGGACCTGAGATCCTTCGCCACATCTCTCACGCGCGTGCCTGGCCGGAGGTAGACGATGCTGCTGGTCCTTCCGGCCACTGTCTGGGCGGCGGTCTTCCTGGCTCGGCTTGGCGATAGGCGGCCGGCTCGAGAAGGCGCTCTGGTGGCCGCCACGGTAGTGGGCGTGGCGATCCTGGTCTTCACCGAGGTGCTGTCGCTGTTCGACGCGTTGTCCCTTGGTCCGCTCGCGGCGTGCTGGACGGCGCTCCTCATCGTACTTGTCGCCACCCTCAGACCACGCATCGCCGTGGGGCTTCGGGGGCTTCGATCACTCGTTCCTGGGCATTGGGGGCGCTGGGAGTGGGTGACAGCCCTGGTGCTCGGCGGCTTCGCCCTGGGGACTCTGGCCTCGGCACTGCTGTATCCCATCATCAACAGTGACAGCTTGGCCTATCACATGCCGCGCGTCTTCTTCTGGTTCCAGAACCAGTCCGTCGCACGATACGCCACCCCTGAGGGACGTCAGATCTTCGCGAGTCCGTTCGCCGAGTACTGCATCTTGCAGTTCAAGATCCTCGCTGGCGGCACCGACCGGCTCAGCAACATCGTGCAGTGGCTCGCGTACCTCTTCTCGATCATGACGGTCTCGCTGATCGCGCGGCGGCTGGGTGCCGACCGGCACGGTCAGCAGTTCGCCGCCATTGCAGCCGCCGCAACGGCGATGGCGATCCTGCAAGCGTCAACCACCCAGAACGACCTCGTGTGCGCATTCTGGGGCCTTGCAGGCGTCTACTGGATCGTCGACTACATCGCCGAGCGTCCTCAAGACCGTGGCGGCGCGTGGTGGTGGGCCCTCTGGATGGGAAGTGCACTGGGGCTTGCGGTTCTCAGCAAGCCGACGGCGTATCTGGCCCTTGCGCCGTTTCTGCTGTGGCTCGCCATCGCGGCCGCGCGCCGAGACGGACTGCTTCGCACGGCCGGAGTCGCAGGTGCCGTGGTCCTCATCACGCTCGTGATCGTATCCGGATGGTACGTCGACAACGCCCGACTGCTCGACGGCGACGTGATCGGCTTCAGCGCGCCGGGAGGCAACTCCGGCCTTCTGGTCGCCGATCGCAGCCCCTCGGCGCTCGTGACGAACGCGCTCAAGAACACCTCGATGATGCTCTCGACGCCGAGCGACAGTGCCAACCGCGGCACTGGCAGCCGGCTTTCGCAGCCTCATAGGCGCCTATGGCGGCGACTCGGAGAACCCGGGCACGATGGATCGCAACATGCTCGATCCGTACGCCCTCGATCATCGAGTGACCTATCACGACGTGGGGCCGTCGCCGTTCACGATCCTGCTTGTCGCCGCGGCAGCGTTCATCCTTCTGTTCAACCGAGACACCGACAACGGGCGCGAGCGCTGGTATCTGCTGTGTGCGGGAGCCGCGCTCTTCCTGACGGCCGGCCTGATCGGCTACAGCTACTACGTCAACCGTGTCATGCTCGGCGCTCTCTTGCTGCTCGTGCCCATCGCGGGGGTCGCGTTCGGCGTGGTGGAGCGTGGCTGTCGACGCATCGCCATGGGGCTGCTACTCGTCGTGCTGGGGGCATCGGTCATCTGGGGCATGGTCGTGATGCTGTTCAACTCGACCAATCGGCTGGTGCCACCCGCGATGACTCCGGTGCGGATCGGAAGCCGCGATGTCGGCTACTGGAACACGCCGTACGCCGACTTGAGCTTCGCGGAGCACGCTCCGTGGCTGGAGCGCCCGTACAAGGACATCGCCGATGCGATCCGAGCTGGCGGCTACACCAGAGTCGGCATCGACTCGGAGGCCCTCAATGTCACGATCTGGCCTCTGCTTCCGCTTCTCTCGGAACAGCGCGTGGCCTACGTCGGGAACACGCTGTTCAAGGGCAAGGTGAAGGCACCCGGCTTCTCGCCCGAGGTCATCGTGGAGATCACGCCGTCAGATGAACCGACGCGAACGGCGGCAGAGTCGGCCCTCCGAGGCCAGCTCCTGTACGGGCCGGTCGAAGCCGGCGAGATCGTACTCCGACTCTACCGCGTGCGGTAGACGATCACTGTCCGCCGTCGTCCGGATCCTCCTGCGTGGTCACCTGGGCGTAGCGCCGGCCGAGGCTGTCCAACTTGATGTCGCGCCTCAGCCCGTGCTTGTGCAGCGAGTACTGCGTCAGGACGCGAAGTATCGAGAGCCCGTACACGCAGCTCTGCCAGAAGTTCGCCGAGGAGGCCTCGGAGAAGTAGCGGGTCGGGACGGGGACCTCGGCGATCCTGAATCCGGCGTTCACGAACTGCGCGACGATCTCCTGATCGAACACGAAGCTGTCGGAGTCCATCTGGAAGTTGACGCCCTCGAGTGCCTCACGCGAATACGCACGGTAGCCGGTGTGATACTCCGAGAGGTGAAGGCCAAAGACCTGATTCTCAAGCCACGTCAGGGCACGGTTCGCGTAGTACTTCCACCACGGCATGCCCTGCGCCATCGGACTGGCGCCCAGCAGCCGCGAGCCGAACACGACGTCGGCTTCATGTGCGAGGATCGGTTCCACGAGCGTGGGCAGCAGGGTCGGGTCGTACTGGTAGTCCGGGTGAAGCATCACCACGATGCCATGCTGGGTCTTGAGTGCCTCGGCGTAGCACGTCTTCTGGTTGGCTCCATAGCCGAAGTTCTTCTCGTGACGAAACGCCGTGATCTCGAGCGCGTGAGCGACGCCAAGCGTGTCGTCTCGACTGGCGTCATCAACGAGGATCACATGGTGGACGCTGTCGGCCGGGATAGCGTTGAAGGTGGCCGCGAGCGTCTTGGCGGCGTTGTAGGCCGGCATGACGACAACGACGCTGACGGGTTCGTCTATGTGAGACTCAGCCGGCTTGGGCACTGCGGCGCCTTCCGAACATGGCCATGCTCGAGATGCTCGACCGTTCCGAATCATACCAACGGAGAGAGTGCGCCGAGGCTATCATGAGCCCGGAGGCCGCACCGAGAGCGACGGCTTCCCTCCGTCGCATCCGATCGCGTCGAGACAGGGGCACCGAGGGTGACCGACACGCCCGCCTACAGTGTCTTCGTGAACAGCACCGACAGCTTCGAGGACACTTGGGCGCCGTTCTTCCACCTGCTCAGCGACTACTGGCCGCAGACGCGATCGGTGATCCTCAACACAGAGCGCAAGGTGTTCGTCCATCCGGACGTAGCGGTGTCCTGCACGCAGATCGCAGGACCTGGGGAAGCACACATCCCTTGGGGCGAGTGCATGCTGCGGGCGCTCGAGCACATCCCCACCGAGACGTTCCTCTACCTGCAGGATGACTACTTCCTGTACGACACGGTGAGGACCGACGTTGTCGACGAAGCCGCTCGGATCGTCGAGTCAGAGAACCTCGATTGCCTGCGCCTGATGGAATGCGGGGGTGCCGGCCCCTACGAGCCGACCGCCTACGCGTGGCTCTGCTCGGTTTCGCGCAGAGCGAAGTACCGCATATCACTGCAGGCCGGCCTCTGGACCAAGACCGGGATGCGCAAGTACCTTCGACCGCATGAGTCGCCGTGGCAGATGGAGGCGTGGGGCTCCAAGCGCGCCGCACGCACGCAGGGCCGTATCTGGGCGGTCGACCGAGACGTCTACAGCGAGAACCACGCGCAGGTCATCCCCTACATGCCGACCGGCGTTGTCCGGGGGAGATGGCGGCGAGACGTGGTCGAGGACCTGTTCGCCGAGCACGGGATCGAAGTGCCCTTCGGGGTGCGCGGATGGCTACCTGACGGTGGGCCACAGAGGAGTCCGTTCGCCCAGAAGCTCAGCAAGGTCCCAAGATACGCGTGGGATAGGGTCCGATCATTCTGACTGATGCTCGCTCTTCCACACCGGTTATGCAGTCACGCAGGGTCGTCGAGAACGAGGAGTGCGCGTGGGCATGATTGGCAACATGCTGAGGAAGACGCCCTTCTACGACTGGCTGCGCCCGCTCGCAGTCAGATTGGCCCAGCCTGGCGCTGTCAGGACCTGGGAGCGGCGGGGTAGGCCGGCCCCTCCGCCTCACTCGATCAAACAGCAGGTTCTCCGAGAGTTCTCTGACCGATACGGGCTGAGGATCCTCGTGGAGACCGGCACGTACTACGGCGACATGGTCGCAGCCATGATGCCGCAGTTCGACGCCATCTACTCGATCGAGTTGAGCGCCAAGCTCCACCAGAAGGCCCGTCGGAGATTCAGGCGCTCCGGCAAGACAACGCTGATCAACGGCGACAGTGCGGTCGCACTCGCCGCCGTAGTGCGAGAGCTCGACCAGCCCACACTCTTCTGGCTCGATGGCCACTACTCCGGAGCAGAGACGGCCAGAGGCGCCTCCCACACACCCGTTGTCGCAGAGTTGAAGCAGATCCTGAGTTGCGGTACTGGGAACGTGATCATCATCGATGATGCTCGCCTATTCGGCACCGACCCCGGCTATCCGACCCTCGAAGAGGTGAACTCCTTGGTCAAGGAATGGCAACCTGACCTCGACGTAGAGGTCGAACTGGACTCGATACGCTTGACGCCGGGAAGGTCGTAGCGACGTGCATTCGTCTGTCTCGCGAAGCCGTCGGCTGCTCGATGGTCTGTTCGGACTGGCAGTCCGCCCTGCGCCCCTCGTGGCACGACTGAAGTGCCTGCTTCCCTCCACGACGCGCTCGCGTAGCGTCGTACACGTCATCGGCGACTCGCACGTATCGCTCTTCTCGGGAAGGAGACTCGATGATCGATGCATGGCCGAGGTCCTCACGAGACCCCTCCGGTCGCTTCCGCGCATACCGCCTCGGTCCGGTGCTCGCGTATCGTCTCTCCGATCTCGCGGCGACCGCGCGGGGCCGCGAGAAGCTTCTGGCTACGCTGGCATACGGTCCCGTGCCACCCGGCGGCACAGTCATGCTCTGCTTTGGCGAGATCGACTGCCGCTATCACCTCCTCAGGCAAGCCGAGCTGCAAGAGCGGGACGCCGAGGAAGTGGTGTCCGAGTGCGTCGACCGCTACGCCCGCGTGGTGCTCGAGGTACAGGCCATGGGGTTCGCGACCTGCGTCTGGGGCGTCATACCAGCGAACGAGGTTGCCCCGGGAGAGGAAGACTCCGAGTATCCTTTCTGGGGAACCGCGCGTGAGCGCAACGCCGTAGCAAGAACCTTCAACGGCCTGCTGGCTGACCGCCTCGAGCCGCATGGCGTGCCGGTGATATCCATCTTCGACAGCCTGGTCGGACCCGACGGACTGCCGAAGCGAGGCTACTACATGGATTCCGTGCACGTGTCGCAGACAGCCCTCCCACTGGCTACCGAGGCGATCTCTGCGCGTCTGCCCGTGACCCGATCCGAGATGAGGCGCACGTGACCTCCACCACCCCTCTTGTCTCGGTCCTCACGCCGTCCTTCAACCAGGCGGCATGGCTGCCCGCACAACCTGCGCTCGGTCGCTTGCCAGACCTACCCCGCCGTCGAACACATCGTGGTGGACGGCGGCTCGACGGACGGCAGCGTCGAGGTGCTGAGGGCCGCCGGCGACTCCGTGAGGTGGACCAGCGAGCCCGACGCGGGGCAGTCCGACGCGGTCAACAAGGCCCTCCGCGAGTCCGCAGGCGAGATCGTCGGCTGGCTCAACTCCGACGACGCCTACTTCGACTGCCGGGTCGTCGAGGACATCGTGGCGTACTTCATTTCCCACCCGGACGTGGACGTCGTCTACGGACACGCCGCGCAGATCGCGGAGGACGGCACGATCATCTGGATGATCTGGGTGCCGGCCTTCGTGCGCCGCGTGCTGCGCATCGTCAACTTCATCGGCCAGCCGGTCGCGTTCATCCGCCGCTCCGCACTGAGCGACCCGATGCTCGACGTCACGTTCGACTTCGCGATGGACTACGAGCTGTGGCTGCGGCTCGATGCTCAGGGCCGACGCTTCCGCCGGATCCCGCGCATCGTGGCCGTCGACCGTCAGCACGCCGCACGCAAGGGCGTGACGATGTCCGACGTGCTCCACTCGGACCTTGAAAGGCTCGCGGAGACCCACGGGCGAGGCTACCCCCGTGGCAAGCGCGTCCTCTCGTGGGGGTTCTACACCTGGCGGCGCTTCATGGGGGTCTTCCTCATCCCGAAGATCCCTCGCGACCTCGCGTTCACCGACGTGCGCACGAGGCGTTGGGACATCTTCCGCAGACAGGCGCTGTCGTGGAACAAGGCCTGGCCTGCCGACTACCAGTAGCAGCCGCCTTCGACCGAGGAGCTTCCCCGCGGAGTCTCCTCAGCCGACGGACGGACCCAGTGTTCGTTGAACAGCGGCGCGATGTCGTCCGGCGACTCCACCTCCCACCGGCGACCCCTGATGCCGAACAGCAACTGCGTGGCGCCGCCGAGGTGCACGGCCTGCCGGCCGAGGTCCTTCACCGCGGCTGCAAGAGGGAGACCGTAGGCGCCGGCGCCGACGATGGCGACGTCGAAGTCGATGCGTGCGACCTCCTCGCGCATATGCTCGAGAGCGTCGAACCAATCCCCATAGCCGCACTCGTTGCCCGCACCGGACTGGACGGCGACGAGAGTCTTCAGCTCGAACTCGGGCAGCACCCTCGGATTGTCGAACAGCAGCGAACGGCGAGTCAGGTACTGGGACTCGATCGTGCGCGCGAAGGGATGGACGACCAACACGACCTTCCCGGCGAGTCCCGCGCTCCAGGGATCCTCGCGCAGCACGCAGTTGAGCGCCTCCAGTTGGACCAGCCTCGCCTCGGGACAGAAGTGACCGACGATCCGATCCTCGTTCCGGTTGAACCACACCCCCATGACATCCGTCTTGGAGACCGAATCCAGGAAGACCTGTGAGAACCTGTCGAGAGCCGCGTCGTCGGTGGGGAACACGCCGGCGTTCACGCGCATGACGCGACGCAGCGCGCGCGGGTACCCGAGCCGAACGGCCTTTCCGGCGCGCCACCGGGTGTAGAAGCTCACGCAGGCCAGCTCGGACGATCCAAGTCTGGCGATCAGGGCAGGCCTGTCCGACGAGAGGACTTCGCGCGCGATCGCGCTCCCCTCCTCGTCCCACCTGACAGCGCGCCGATAGGCGCCGCCGGGCGGGGGCGTTCTGCCGTACATGAGGTCGAGGACCAGTCGACCTGGTAGATCAAGCACGCCGATCCTGTCCGACATCGTCGAAGCCCTTCGTGGCCCGCCACCCGTACAAGCATACCTTCCGAGACACGTACCGGTCGCACCCTCGGCTGCGGCGCGTACCTTCTGGTACCGTTGTCTCGCGACCCGCTGTCCCCGATCGGCCCTCGTACGTGCCGAGAGACGAGCCCGGCGTGCTGACCCAGAACCTTCCCGTGGTCTCGATCCTCACGCCATCGTTCAACCAGGCGGCATTCCTGCCTGACGACCTGCGCTCGGTGGCATGCCAGACCTATCCGCACGTCGAGCACATCGTCATGGACGGCGATTCGACCGATGGCAGCGTCGACATCCTGCGCGAGGCCGGCGACTCCATACGGTGGCGGAGCGAGCCGGACGCAGGGCAGGCCGACGCGGTGAACAAGGCGTTTCGGGAGTCCCGAGGCGAGATCATCGGCTGGCTCAACTCCGACGACGCCTACTTCGACTGTCGGGTCGATCGACGATGTCGTCGCGTACTTCCCTGCGCACCCCGACATCGACGTCGTCTACGGTCACTGCCTGCAGACAACCGGCGAGGGCGTGGCGATCCAGGTGCTGTGGGCGCCGCGTTTCGATCGCCGAGCTGCAGAAGGCCGTGAACCTCCACATGCAGCCGTCCACCTTCGTGCGGCGGCGGGCGCTCTCCGACCCGATGCTGGACGCCTCATTCCACTTCGCCATGGACTACGAGCTGTGGCTCCGGCTCGCCTCACAGGGGCGGCGCTTCGGCCGGATCGACCGCATCCTGTCGATCGATCGTCAGCAGCTCGAGCGGAAGTCGGCGACGATCAAGGACGTCAACTTCGCCGACCTCGAGCGGCTCCGGCCCATGTACGACCTGCACCTCGGCCCCGAGTACGACCGGCAGCGCTCGATCTTCTACGTGAGGCAGCGCCTGATGGGCGCCCGGCTGATCCCCTCCATCCACGCCGGGAGTGTCGCGTTCACGCCCGCGGAGGACATGAAGTCGGGGCTGTGGCGTCGGCAGATAGGCTCGCGCCGCAGGGACTGGGCGGATGAGTTCAAATGAACCCGACAGCCGTTGACACGAGACTGATCCGTGCAGCGTGGGCCGTGGTCGCATTGATGCTCGCGTGCGCGTTCTCCCTGAATGGCAGCAGCGACTATGTGACCGTTCTGGCGATCCTGACTCTGGCCGGCGCAGGCATCGCAGCCGTCAGCCCTCAGGCGAGCCTCATCTTGGTCGCTGCCACCCCCGCTCTGGACTCGTTCGGGATCCTTGCGACGGAGCCGCAGACGCTGACCGTCTTTCAGGTCGTGCTGACAGCATCGCTTCTCGGCATGGTGTACAGGTTGGCCCGTCGCCGTGATGCCGGGTGGCAACGGCTCACAGTCTGGGACGTCGGCATTCTGATGTTCCTCGCCGCAGCCGTCGTCTCCGTACCTCTCTCGCAAGACGTCGCCCGATCGCTGGTCGGCGCGGTGGAGATCGCAGCCCTCGTGGGGATGTACGCGCTGCTGTCTCGAGCGACTCCACCCGAAGGGTCCGGGCCACGTTTGCGCGCGATCGTGGTCTTCGTCGGCGTGGTCTCGGCGGTCGTCGCCATCGGGCAAGCGGTCGTTCCGCACTTTCCCGTGCCTCTGCTCGAAAGCCACCCGACCGGCAGCAGTCTCTTCCCTGTCCGCGTCTCGGCCTTCTTCGCCAACCCGAACTCACTGGCCGTGCTGCTGGCTCTGGCCGCCGTCATTGTCGCCGAGCGCGTACTGCGGAGTCGAACGGTTCGAGATAGGCTCGCATGGGCCGCCGCGGGTCTCGTCTGTTCCTTGGCCCTTGCTCTGACCTTCTCCCGCGAGGGCCTCGTCGGACTCTTGTCGGTCTCCTGGTGCTGACCTTGATCGCGAGCCCGGACCGTCGGACAACGGCAGCGTCCGTCATCGTGGTCCTGGCGCTGACCGCCGGGCTACTGATCGTTCCCGGCATTGCGGACAGGGCGAGTCCCGTCTACGCGTTCAGGAACGATCGATCGGCGATGGATCGTCTGTATCTGAGCGAGGTCTCGCTGAAGATGCTCAAAGACCACCCGATCGTCGGCATCGGCATCAGTGCGTTCATGTCGACGTATCCGCAATACAGGGACCCCCGTGTGGCCATCTCGCCTGTCACCGACGGGCATCAGATGCCTTTCTCGATCCCCGCCGAGACGGGCGTCTTGGGACTGGTCGCTGAGCTCATCATGGTCGGGTTCCTTCTGTACCTTCTGCCCAAGGCGAAGGCGCTCTCAAGGTCCGGGGTGGACGTCTCGGGGATAGCAGCCGCGTGTGCGTTCTTCGCGATGTCCTTCTTCAATGTCTTCTACTACGCGGAGTACTTCTGGATCACCCTCGCGCTGGTCGCCTTGACACTCCGATCGGCATCGCTCGGAATCGTCCTCGACGCCAGCAAGGGACCGGAGACGGGTGCGGTGGCCTGGTGGGATGGAGCTCGGTGGTCGGGCCGGCACGGGGGCACAGTCTGATGCCTTCCGCTCTCTTCGTCACCACCGTGCCGATCACGCTCGAGGCGTTCCTCCTCCCCTTCGCCGATCACTTCCGCGCGCAGGGCTGGCGCGTCGACGCGCTCGCCAACGGAGCGACCTCCGACGCCCACCTCGACGAGCCACTTCGACAAGCGCTTCGACGTCGCTTGGAGCCGCAACCCGCTTGGCGCCGTCGAACCTGCTCGGCGCGGCACGCCGGGTACGCGAGATCGTGACGGCGGGCGACTACGACATCGTCCACGTCCACACGCCCGTCGCGTCGTTCGTGACCCGCTACGCGCTGCGCTCGCTGCGCCGGCACCCTGGAGCGCCGGTGGTGATCTACACCTGCCACGGCTTCCACTTCTACCGCGGGCAGGCGGCTCGTGCCGCACGCGCTCTTCCGCACGATGGAGCGCATCGCGTCGCGATGGACCGACTACCTCGTCACGGTCAATCGCGAGGACCTCGAGGCCGCTCGCGCGCTCGGCGGCATCGAGCGCGACCGCGTCCGCCTCATCCCCGGCATCGGAGTCGACTGCCGAGCAGTTCGCGCCCGGCGCCGTGCCGGCCGAGGAGGCCGCGCGAGTCCGAGCCGGAACTCGGAGGCGGCTCGCGACCCGGCGAGCGCTTCCTTCGTCACGATGGTCGCGGAGTTCGGCGCGGTGAAGCGCCACTCGCTGGCCGTCGACGCGTTCTCGCAAGGTCCGCGACGGCCGCGCGCATCTCGCCCTCGTGGGCGACGGGCCGCTCGAGGGCCGCGTCCGCGCGCAGGTCGAGCGTCTCGGCCTCACGGACCGCGTGACCTTCGCGGGCTACCGGCGCGACATCCCCGCCGTTCTCGCGGCGAGCGACGCCCTGCTCCTGACCAGCGTGCGCGAAGGGCTGAACCGCTCCGTGCTCGAGGCCATGGCGAGCGGCCTCCCGGTCATCGGGACCGACACCCGCGGGATCGCCGACGCGGTCGGAACCGACGCCGGCTGGATCGTCGCGAAGAGACGACCCGCGCGCGCTGGCGCAGGCGATCGACGCCGCGGCCGCCGATCCCGAGGCTCTCGCACGCCGGGGCGCGGCCGCGCGCGAGCGCGCGTGCGAGGAATTCGGGCTGGAGAGCATCGTCGCCGCGTATGATGGTCTGTATGGAGAAGCGCTCGCACACCGTCTATGACCTGCTGAAACGCGTCGCCGACGTGGTCGTGGCGGCGTTCTCGCTCGTCGTGCTGTCGCCGGTGTTCGCCGTCGTCGCCCTCCTGGTGCGCGTCGAACCTGGGCTCCCCCGTGATCTTCCGGCAGCAGCGGCCGGGGCTCGGTGGCCGCATCTTCACCCTCTACAAGTTCCGCACGATGCGCGACGCGGCTCCGGGGACCGTCGGAGTCGACGCGGTCGCCTCGGACGCGGAACGCCTGACGCCCTGTCGGCCGGTGGCTGCGCTCCACCTCCCTCGACGAGCTCCCCGAATTGGCTAACGTGCTCAAGGGCGACATGAGCATCGTCGGTCCGCGTCCCCTGCTGCCCGAGTACCTCGACCGCTACAATGACCAGCAGGCGCGAAGGCACGAGGTCAGGCCCGGCATCACCGGATGGGCCCAGGTCAACGGCCGCAACGCCGTCTCGTGGGACGAGCGCTTCAAGATGGACGTCTGGTACGTCGACCACCGCTCTCTCGCGCTGGACGCGCGCATACTGCTCAAGTCCTTCTCCGCGCTGACGTCGGGCGAGGGCGTGTCCGGGGAAGGTTCCGAGACGATGAAGCCGTTCACGGGCAGCGCGGGGAGCGACCACCGAGGGGGCGCGCAGTGAGACTCCTAGTCGTAGGCGCGGGCGGCCACGCCAAGGTGGTCATCGACGCCGCCGAGGAAGCCGGCTTCCAGATCGCCGGAATCGTCGGCACCGAGTCCGACGCGCCCGAGATCCTCGGCCACCCGGTCTCGCACGACCGCGAAGGCCTCGAGGCCG
Source organism: uncultured Coriobacteriia bacterium (assembly GCA_963726435.1). Lineage (GTDB taxonomy): Bacteria > Actinomycetota > Coriobacteriia > Anaerosomatales > PALSA-660 > PALSA-660. The sequence continues at coordinate 102,648 of CAVSCJ010000002.1, read as the reverse complement.
ACGCGTTCATCGTGGCCATCGGCGACAACGCCCTCCGCGCCCGCTACTACGCCGAGTACCAGTCTTCCGGCCTCGCTCCGACGAGCGTCGTGCACCCGTCCGCGATCGTCGGAAGGGACGTCACAATCGGCGGCGGTGCGTTCATCGCGGCCGGCGCGCTCGTGAACGCCGGCGCGCGCATCGGCGACGACACGATACTCAACACGGGATGCAGCGTCGATCACGACTGCGTCATCGGAGACCACTCCCACATCGGCCCGCAGGTCGGGCTCTGTGGCAGGGTGACCCTCGGCGAGGGCGTGCTCTTCGGCGTCGGCGCCTGCGCCTCCCCCGGCGCGTCCGTGGGAGCATGGAGCGTCGTCGGCGCAGGAGCAGCCGTGGTCGGCGCGCTGCCGGCGGACTCCGTGTGCGTCGGCGTCCCGGCGCGCGTCATGGGCTCGCGCGAATCGCTGGACCGTGACTGAGAAGCTCGCCATCGACGGCGGCGCTCCGGTCCGCTCGACACCGATGCCGGCTTGGCCCGCGCCGACCGACGCGCAGATCGAGGCGGTCACCGACGTCCTGCGCTCGGGCCGGATCAACTACTGGACCGGCGAGGAAGGCCGCTCGCTGGAGCGCGAATACGCGGAGAAGCTCGGCCGCGCTCATGCACTCGCCGTCGCCAACGGCACCCTGGCACTCGAGCTGGCGCTGCGCGCTTTCCGCGTCGGCCCCGGAGACGAGGTCGTCGTGCCGGCGCGCAGCTTCATCGCGACCGCGAGCTGCGTCGTGGCCGTCGGCGCCACGCCGACCTTCGCCGACATCGACCCCGAGAGCTCGAACCTCACCGCCCGGACCCTCGAGGCGGCCCTGACCGGACGCACCGCCGCGGTCATCGTCGTCCACCTCGGAGGCTGGCCCGCCGAGATGGACCCGATCCTTCGCCTGGCCCGCGAGCGCGGGATCATCGTGATCGAGGACTGCGCGCAGGCGCACGGGGCTATGTATCGCGGCAAGCCCGTCGGCTCGTTCGGCGACGCCGCGTGCTTCTCCTTCTGCCAGGACAAGATCGTGGCGGCCGGCGAAGGCGGCCTGATAGCACTCGATGACGACGCCGCGTTCACGCGCGCCTGGGAGTACCGCGACCACGGCAGGTCGCTCGCGAAGACGAACGACCCCGAGTTCATGGGACGTCCCGCCAGCTTCAGGTGGATCCGCGACAGCTTCGGCTCGAACTACCGCCTGCCGGAGCTGGAGGCCGCCATGATCCGCGCGGGCGAGCTCGAGCTGCCCGCGGCGCACGCGCGCCGCACGGAGCTCGCCACCCGGCTTGCGCGCGGCCTCGCCGGCGTCCGCGGCATCCGCGTCCCGCAGCCGCCCGAGTACTGCGAGCACGCCTTCTACCGCCTCTACGCCCATGTCGTGCCCGCGGAGCTGGCGGAGGGCTGGGACCGCGACCGGGTGCTCTTCGCCGTCCAGGCCGAGGGCGTGCCGGTGCAGTACGGCTCGTGCGCCGAGATCTACCGCGAGGAGGCGTTCGCGCGAGCCGGGCTGGCCCCGGCGGCGCGGCTTCGCGGAGCGGCGAGCGCCCACGAGACCTCGCTCGCCTTCTTCGTGCACCCGACCCTTGCCGACGGCGACATCGACGACGTCGTCGCCGCCGTCGCGCAAGGTGATGAAGGTGGCCGCCCGGTGAGCCTCGCCTCCCGCATCCTCGCCTCGGCGCGCCAGGGCGGCAGGCTCTTCCGCCTCGCGCTCTACGTGCTCGACGCCGCCGTCGTCGCCGTGGCGACGTTCGTCGCCTACTACGCGCGCTTCGAGGGCGCCGTGCCGCCCGAGTTCGCCTCCGCGATCCCTCTCGCGATCGCCGCGGCAGCGGTCGTCTACCTCGCGCTCTTCACGGCGATCGGGCTCTACCGGCTCGTCCTGCGCCACGTCAGCGTCGACACGATGCTGCGCGTCGCCGGCGCCGTTCTCGTCGGCTTCCCCGTCCTCGGCCGTCGGCGACTACCTCCTGCAGAGCTCGGACGGCCTGCGGCTCATCCCCTTCGGCGTCCTGTTCATCCAGGCGATCGTCGTGCTGCTCGGCGTCGCGGGCATCCGCGCGGCCGCGCGCGTGCTCGTGTACGTGCGCAGCGCGCAGGCGGGCGAGGGCGCCCGCGTGCTGATCGTGGGCGCGGGCAGCGCGGGCTCGCTCCTGCTCCACGAGATCGTGGGCAGGCCGCAGCTCGGGCTCACCGCCGTCGGCTTCCTGGACGACGACGAGACCCTGCAGGGCCGCACCATCGGCGGCGTGAAGGTGATCGGGCGCACCGGCGACCTCGACGCGCGTGGTCGCTCGCGAGGAGATCGAGCAGGTCCTCGTCGCGCTGCCCAGCGCTCCGCCGGCCACCGTGCGCCGGATCCTCAACGCCGCCGCCGAGGCCGGCGTCACCACGCGCATCATGCCCTCGCTCGTCATCGAGAAGGGCAGCGTCAGCGTCAACGACCTGCGCATGGTCGAGGCCGAGGACCTTCTCGGGCGGGAGCAGACCCCGATCGACGTCGAGCAGGTGCGCGCCACGGTGGCGGGCAAGGTCGTCGCCGTGACCGGGGCCGCGGGCTCGATCGGCTCCGAGCTCTGCCGCCAGATCATGCAGCTCTCGCCCGGAGCGGCTCCTGCTGATCGAGGTCGACGAGACGCGCCTCTACGAGCTGTGGCTCGAGCTGCGCCGGATCGACGCCGACGTGCCTGTCATGTGCGTCTGCGACATCCGCGACGCCGAGAAGCTCGACCGGGTCTTCGCGCGGTACCGGCCGCAGGTGGTGCTCCACGCAGCCGCCTACAAGCACGTTCCGCTGATGGAACTCGCGCCCGACGAGGCGGTCAAGACCAACGTGCTCGGCACGGGCAACGTCATCGAGGCGTGCGAGCGGCACGGCGCCGAGCGCTTCGTGCTCATCTCCACGGACAAGGCCGTCGCCCCGGCCAACGTCATGGGGCTCACGAAGTCGCTCGCCGAGCAGGTCATGCTGGCGGCAGCCGAGCGCGGCAAGGTGCTCGACCGTCGCCGTGCGCTTCGGCAACGTGCTCGGCAGCCGCGGCAGCGTCGTGCCCATCTTCGAGAACCAGTTGCGCCACGGCGGCCCGCTCACCGTCACCGACCCGGACGTGACGCGCTACTTCATGACGATCCCCGAGGCCGCGCGCCTCGTGCTCCAGGCGCAGGCCATCGGCGACACCGGCGACATCTTCGTGCTCGAGATGGGCGAGCCGGTCAAGATCGTCGACCTGGCCCGGAAGATGATCGCGCTCTCCGGCGTGCCCGCCGACATCGAGTTCGTCGGCCTGCGCCCCGGCGAGAAGCTGCACGAGTCGCTCGTCCACGAGCACGAGTCGCTCGAGCCCACCGGCGCCGAGAAGATCCAGCGGGTCGTGGTCGCACACGTCGAGAACCGCCCGCAACCCGACTACGAGCTGCTCATCGACGCTGCGTTGCACGGGCGCATCGACGAGATGACGCGGCTCATCCTGGAGTTCGATCCGGAGTTCGCCACGCGCGGATTCCACGAGACGAGCGCGCACTAGCGGCGCTGCTCCCGCCCGAAAACTCCGCGGCGATCGTGTCGGCGCCGAGCTCGGCGCGAGCGACCTTGCTCAATCTGGTCCACGCGATCGCGCCGGCGATCACGGCACTGACGAGCAGCACGCACTTGACGAGCAGGTCAGCGACGATCCGCTCACCAAGGCCGGCTCGAACGCCTACGGCGTGGAAGCGCCATCGAGGCCGAGAGAGCCCAGAGCCTGGGCAGCGTACGCCGGGGCGACCGAGCGGGCCAGCCGCGCGGTCTTCCCGGCTTGGTCGAGGCTGCCGGCTGCCTCATACGCTCTCGCGAGGGCCACCAACGTGGTGGCGTTGTGCGGCGCGAGCCGCACGGCGTCCTGCGCTGCCGCGACGGCGCGCTGGGCTGCGTCGCTCCCGGGATAGACATTCGCGAACTCGACGAGGAGGTTCGCGAGCTTGACACGCGTGTACATGTCGCCGCGGTCGGCCGCCGCGGCGGCTTCGTATGCCGAGACGGCCCGACGCATCGACTCCTCGACTGTCTGCGGATTCGACCCCGCTCGCTGCCCGGCGAGTGCCTCGTTGACCAGCGCGTCGGCAACGAACTCTCGGTAGGTCTGGGACAGCGGGTTGAGCCGAACCGCTGTCTCCAGTTCCGATACCTGAGCCGGACCGGCTTCCCGCTTCATGGCCCTTCCGACGACAACGTCGGCAACCAGCCACGAACCCGCCCACAGCGCGATCGCGATGCCAAGTGACCCGACAGTCGTGAGCACCGCTCTTCGCGGCGCCGGAACCCGATGCGCAGCCGGGGCAAGAAGCAGACCGACCGTGAGCCACAGCCACACCGATACGTCGGGCAAACCGACACCCAAGGTCAGCGCCGTCATCATGCCCAAGAGCGCCCCCCACAGCGCCACGGAAAGCAGCCGTTCGTGACCCTTGGCAGCTACCAGGCGCTGAAGGGACTGGATCGCAGTCTGCACGAGCGCCCACATCATCAGCAGGAGTCCGGGAATGCCGAGCGTCACAAGCGCTTGGACGAGGAAGTTGTGCGCGTCGTCGATCGTCCCTCCGACCGGCGCGATCGCATAGAAGTCCGCCCCCACCGCGCTCTCGAACGCGCGCACGAACCCGCCGGGACCCCAGCCGGCGATCGGGTGCGCCAGCCAACCGCGCAGGCCGGTGAGCCAGATCACCGTGCGCCCGTTGCTGACGCCCGCGAGCCACGACGACAACGTCATGGAGCTCCCGGTGAACCCACGCCCCAGGATGGCGATGGCGACGACCGTCGCCGCGATCGCGGCGACGGCAAGCCCGCCGAACATCAGCTTCCGTCGGCGCGAACCACGCCAGACTCCATGCCATCCTACGAGGCCGATACACACCAGCATCACCGAAGCGGCGAGCCATGCCCCCCTCGTCAACGTCGCGACGAGTGCGGCAGCGATCAGAGCCGCGGTCAGCGACCACCCGAGCGAGGCCCATCGGCGAGATCTCGAAAGCGCCAATCCCACCGCGAGCGCCAGAGGGAACACCAGGTACTCGCCGAGCATGTCGGCGTTGCCGAACGTGGAGAACACCCGGCTCGTTTCGCCGCCGCTCCACGAGAACGGATCGAGCTCGAAATGCTGCATCAGGGCGTACGCGGATACGAGTAGCCCCGACACGGCCGCCGTGACCATCACGGCGCGAAGATCGCGTGTCGAACGCACGTACTGCATCGCGAGGAAGGCGACGAGGCCGTAGCCGAGGATCGCGACAAGCCCCTCGTAGACGTAGTAGCTTCCCCACACCGACAGCCACGGACTCACCGAGAAGACCGTCGATATCGCCGCCCAGCCCAGAAGCGCGACCAGAACCCACATGACCGGGTGCCAGTACAACTCCGACTCCCTGCGGGCCACGCTCACGCACAGCGCGGCAAGCGAGGCGCCCGACAGCACCAGGAGTGTCACCAGCTTGGGAAGACCGACAGGATCGTAGGCGCCGAACAAGGAAAGCGACCCTACCTGAGACGGCAGGCCACCGATGATCAGCGGTGTCAGCGCGACGAAAGCGAGAAACAATCCCCTGCCGAGCGCATACGCCCGGCCGTGTGCGTCGCCTGGGCTCTCGCTCCCGCTCTGGGCGACCGTCGCAGCCTCACGATCCACCTCGACGCACCACTCTCGCTAGGGGTCAGTCACGTTGCGTGACGAATGGTGGCAGACTCACGCCCATGTGGCGAATCGCGGGCCACGAGACGGCTTGTGAGCGACCTGCTGGGCCGTCGGGCGCGCGTCCCGAGGCCCACTTGGGCTGCTCCTCCTCCTTGGGCTGCTCCTCCTCCTTGGGCTGCTCCTCCTCTTTGGGCTGCTCGACGTTCTGGTGCTTGAACTCCTCGACGAACCAGTCGATGGGCCGATCGGTCTGGTCCTTGAACGCGTCGAGCGACTCGTCGCGCATCCGCGCGGCTTCCGCGTCCGCCTGCGAGACCAGGATCTCGTCGACGACCTGCGGGCACGACGCGACCGAGCCGGGCCGCGCCTCGATCTCCTCGCGCGATGCTCGGCGCTTCACCGGGATCCTTCGCGAAGCGGGTCTTCAGGTCGATCGAGAAGTTCACGTACGACTCGAGCATACGGAAGATGGCCGAGTCGCCCATGGGGGTGATCGGGCGCTCCTCGTCCGGGAGCACCGAGACCTTGCCCTTCTCGACCTTGGCGCGGCCGACGATCTCGCAGAAGCGACCGTCGTCGCTGGCCCAGCCGAGGTTGTCCGTGATGACCGAGAGCACGGTGGGCACGTTGGCGAGGTCCCAATGCGCGAGCAGGCCGATCTCCCCATCCGGCAGCGGTGTCAGGTCGTCGACGCTCATCGCGAGGACGCGCGACCACGGCGGCACGGGGCGCCTGCGAGGCGCGGGCTCCAGGCCCTTGACGTGGCGGCGCAGCGCGTCGTCGAACAGGTTGGTGGCCGTCTCCGCCTCGCCGAGGACGTTGACGCAGTAGGTGGACGGAATGCCGAGGATCTCCTCGACCATCTCGTAGTAGTCGTCGCGCGTGACGACACCGAAACGGCCGCGGTAGCCGCCGCCGTCGCACACGCGGCTGCCCGGCGGCAGGTTGAACGTCCGCTTGTCCCGCCGGCAGGCCTGGAAGAAGTACACGATAGGCGGACGTCGCGCCGATGAGCGCGACCGGCACGCCGCTGGACTCCGACTCGCGCAGCGCCGTGATGAGCTTCTGTACGTCGATGCCCGTGCGCTTGAGCAGGAACAGGCTGTCGTCGGTGCCGAACGCTTGGCGCGTCTGGTCCATGCCGATCGCCATGCCCATCGACGGCGCGAACTCGGGGCTCGGCGCCAGGATGAGGATGCGGCACTTGGTTCCCTCGTCGAAGTCCGGGAACAGGTAGGAGCCGGTCATCATCTTGTTCGCCCCGAAGACCAGCTTCTTGCCGTCCTCGTCGCGGAAGATGCGGCCGCGCTGGGTGAGGCTCGTGGTGCCGCCCGTGAGGCAGCCCAAGACGGCATTCTCCAGCGGGAAGGACGCCACGAGGTGCGTCTTGAAGACGTCGTTGTAGACCATCGGGACGTCGCGCCAGTTGTCGATGTCGCCGGGACGCACCTTCTTCGCATCGCAGAACTCGCGGAACAGCTGGTTGTTCGCGTACTGGAACGCGAACTCGTCCATAGCGATCTCGTTGAACTCGGGCAGCTCGGCGTCCACGCCGGCCTCGATGATCGGCAGGATCCGCTCGGTGAGCCCGTGGCTCGTGAGGTTCCCGGCGGTTGTTGTCTCGACTGGCTGGGACATTGAAGGACCTCCCGGAACGATGGGGCACGACAGTGAGTGACGCGCATGACGCATTCTAGCGCGTCGTGACTCCAAGCCATGCCATGATGGACCCTGGATGTTTCGGTCGTGTGAACGGCCCGACGACGCACGGTTCGCTCGGCGTGGACGTTCTCGTCTCGGGTACAATGGGCCAACAAGCTCCGCATCCGATCCGAAAGGCAGCAACGCATGGCCGCAGAGATCGTGCTGATGTGGATCGCGCTCACGTTCTACGTCGCAGGGACGGCGATGTTCGTGGGCGGTGTGGTGTTCGAACGCGAGAAGTGGACGCGTCGCGCCGTCCTCATCTCTGCGATCGGGCTCGTTCCGCAGACCGCTTCCATGGCGATGCGTTGGATCCGGCTCGGGCACGGCCCGTACCTCGGCTACTTCGAGCTGACGTCGGCCTTGACGTTCTTCACGGTCCTGCTTCTCGTCGGCATGGCTTGGCGCTATCCGAAGACGAGCTCCGCGGGGATCGTGATCATGCCCGTGGCGTTGCTGCTCATCGGCGCCGCGATGACCGCCCCCAAGGGCGGCCTGGACGTTGGTCCGACCCTGGCCAGCTACTGGCTCTTCATCCACGTCGTGTTCTCCGACCTGGCGTTCGGGGCTTTCGTGGCCTCCTTCGGGCTAGCCGTCGCCTACGTCATGCGCGCGCGGTCCGGCGAGGGCAGGTGGGCCCACAGGCTGTCTCGCCTGCCCGACCAGGAGACGGTCGACCGTCTCTCGGGACGCTTCGTGGTCGCCGGGTTCCTCTTCTGGGGCATCATGATCGCATCCGGCGCCATCTGGGCGAACGAAGCGTGGGGCCGCTACTGGGGGTGGGACCCGATCGAGACGTGGAGTCTGGTCGTGTGGATCATCTACGCCGTGTACCTGCACCTTCGACTCACGCTCGGGTGGCGTGGCGAGAGGATCGCGTGGTACGCCATCATCGCCATGCCGGTGGCGATGTTCTGCCTCGCGGGGATCCCGTTCCTCTACAAGGCCTCGATACACACGGGCTACTTGGCCACCTAGACTCGTAGTACTCGTCACCCTTGAGCTGCTCGATGTTCTGGCGGTCGGGACTCGTGAAGTCGTCTCTTGAAAGCGAGAGTGAGAGTCAATGTCGAAGGTACTGTTCATCGCACCGCCCTATCACTGCTGGGGAGTCCAGGTCATCGGGACGTGGCCTCCCCTTCAGATCGCCTACCTCGCGGGCGTGGCGCTCGAGGCCGGCCACGACGTAAGGCTCACCGACGCGATGAACAACGGCTTCACGTTCGACGACGTCCGCACCGAGATCGAGCAGTACGGGCCCGACTTCGTGGTGACGCTCGACTACCTGCCGGTCTCGGGTGCGATCTCGCACGGCCACCGTGCCCGCGGCGGTCAAGACGCTCGGCGATCGCCAAGGAAGTCGACCCCGGCATCGTCACCATCATCGGCGGGCCGCATCCGACCTTCATGTACGAGGAGATTCTTGCGGACCCCGCCGACCACCCCGACTTCGTGCTGCGCGGGGAGATGGAGGAGCACGCTGCCCGAGCTGCTGATCGGCGATCGCCGGAAGGACGCGCGGGCGAGGTCGCGGGGATCGCCTACCGCGACGATGGCGACCAGTCGTCACGACTCCGATGCGCGCGCACATCGCCGACCTCGACACCCTTTCGCCCGCGTGGCACCTGCTCGACTGGAGCCTTTACCACTACAACATCGAGCCATGGGGCCGGATGGCGTCGATCCTGACGACGCGCGGCTGCATGATGGGATGCTCGTTCTGCTCCCACAGGAAGTTCTGGCGCGGCGACTGGCGAGCTCGGGACCCGAAGAAGGTCGTCGACGAGATCCGGTTGCTGGTCGAGGAGTACGGTGTCGAGTTCATCACTCTCATCGACCCGTACCCGACCAACGACCGCGATCGCTGGGAGAAGCAGCTCGACCTCCTCATCGAGGCCGACATCGACGTCCACCTGCTCATGGAGACGCGGGTCGAGGACATCATCCGGGACGAGGACATTCTCGATAAGTACCACGACGCCGGCGTCATCCACATGTACGTGGGCGCCGAGAGCAGCTCGGATGCGATGCTCGACAGCATAAACAAAGGCACCGACGTGGATCAGAACAAGCGAGCCATCGACCTGCTGCGCGAGCACGACATCATGAGCGAGGCGTCGTTCATGGTCGGCTTCCCCAACGAGACGTGGGAGAGCATCGCGCAGACGTCGGCCGAGGCGGTGCGCCTCAACCCCGACATCGCGGTCTTCCCCGTGATCACCCCATTCCCCTTCACTCCGATCCACGAGGAGATGAAGGACCGCATCCGAGTGTTCGACTACTCCAAGTACAACCTCATGACTCCGATCATCGAGCCCTTCGAGATGTCTCTGGACGACGTCTATCGCGCCCTCGCCAAGTGCTACATGGCTTTCTACGGCCACAAGATGCGTGAGGTGGCCGCAGCTGCCTGATGGATTCAAACGCCGCTACATGATGAGTGCGTTCGAGCAGATGATGAAGGACTACGGCGCCCAGTTCGACTTCCTTCGCGAGGAGATGCCTCCGGGCATGCCGGCCTGAGATGAGCATGAGCGTGGGCGGGTCGAAGGATGCCGTCTGACGAGACGCCCGCACCGGGCGTCCCTGCAGCCTGCGGGCCAGGGCTCCGCGCTTCCGCGGATCGTCAACAACTTCGTCCACGACATGAGCACCGGGACGTGGGCGGCCTGCGTGCTCGTCATCTGGGTGATCGCGTCCAGGTCGCAGGGGGTTCTGCCGCAGGCGGCAGCGGTGCTCTCAGACGCGAACTCCGTCGTCTTCTGGCTGCTGGTGGTCTCGCTCGTCGGACTGAGTGTGACCGGCGCCGTCCGGCTCTTCTACTGGCGTGCCGAGACCCCGCCGGACGAGCTCAAGACCAAGAGAGGCGCGCTCATCTTCAAGCACGTCGCCTTCCTGCTCATCTACGGGCTCGGGACGGCATGGGCGGCATGGATGGTGTTCGGGTAGAGCTGGCGCTGGACAGGAAGCCGCGTGCCTGCGGAACTGGATCGGCAGAACGTGGGCACGATCCACGCCGACAATCTCCCCGCTACTGCTACGTGCTCCCCTTCTCGACCCGTCCGAGCGCTCGAGCGAGCCCACTTTCCACCGCGCTGCGACTAGCTCGACTCGTTTCGCCACAGTCGCACCCTCACGGCGAGCTTTGCTCCCTCCGGCCCATCGATGACGGTCGCGAGGACGATCTGCTGACGCGTCACGAACGCGATGGTCAGACCGATCGTGGCGACAGCCAGGCACGCGTACAGAGGGATGGTCGACCAGTCGTCGACGACTTTGAGGCGCGCATAGTACCCGATGCTGTCGACACGCAGGCTGTCGCCGACAGGCAGCGCCACTTCCTCCCCGGGACTCACGATGCGATCCACCAGGGACTCGCCATCCGGCGAGGTCACGACTATCCGGGCGGTGGGATCCTCGGGCAGCGCCTTGTCGAACTGCCCACCGACGCGTTCGAGCGGAACGGTCGTGGACACGATCAGCTCGGGGTTGCCGGCGGAATCGGAGATCGCGAGAGATCCCGACGAGACGGTCCCGTCCTGCGCGGCATCGGAGAAGTCCACGAGCTGCACGGTGCGCGCGGTCTCGACGCCGCTGGAGTTCGATCATGGCAAGAGCCACAGAGAGCCCGTATGCGCTGGGATAGATGCTGAGCGACCCGGTCTTCAGCTGCTGGTTGGGATAGACACGCTGCGTCTTGAGGACCCGGCCCTCTCCATCCAGAACGGAGACGGTCGGTGTCGGTCCGCGCTTCAAGCCCCCGGTCTCGAACTGAAGGTCGAAGGCGTCAACGCGGATGCTTCGGCGCACGCCGCGCCAGTCATACAGAGGTCCCGTATGGAGTGTCCCGTACGATGCAGGCGCATCGGGCTTGGTCTGTCCCACCGCCACGCCCATCAGGCCTTCGGAGCGCTGCAGGCTGCTGGCGAAGATCACCACGATGAGCGCAACGAGCGCCCAGTGGAAGACCGGACTTCCCAGTACCGCCCAGGAGGGAGACACGGCACTGAGCACGTCGCCCCGCAGCTTCGTCCTGATGTCGAGTTCGCCCAGCGTCTCGGACGCGATCGACAGGACTTCCGGCTTGCTCAATGCAGGGTCGCACAGGATCTCGAGATCGTGGCTCTCTATGACCGACTGTTGGTCCGCGAGCGCAGCCTTGCCGAGCGCACGACCCCTGTGCATCGCGGCCCTCGTCCGTTGCCAAGCGCACAACGCCGTGGAGACGAAGAGCGCGACGACGCACGCCGCGAAGAGGGGCGCAGAGAACGCCTGATGCAGACCAAGCGTGCGCACCACCGGCTCGATGAGCGGATAGTCCGATGCCCACGCCGCGACGAGAGGATCCGACGACCCGCCCTGCGGAATGGCCGTGGCCATCATCGACCACAGGCCCGCGAACGCCAGGAGCCAGACGGCGAGACCCGCCGAGCCGAGGAACCTTACGACCCGGCGCCAAGCATCGCGAATCACTTGACCTGGTCCAGAGGTGTGGCCTTCACCGAATCGACCCGCCAGACACCCTTGCTGTCCTTCACAACGGTGTAGGTCGTGTCGTAGCTCACGGTGTACGGGCCGTTTAGAACCTTGTTGCCGATGGCGATCGAGAGGTAGCTGTAGGTCCACTTCTCCTTGGCCGGCACGAGTGTGCTCGTGGTCCCCACGCTCGGCTTGCCGAAGGTGATCGACGTCAGCGCTTGGTCGATGACCCGCGCCCTCTGCAGGTTGACCTGGATGTAGGAGTCGACCCGGACATCCTCTGGGCCGGTCATCGTGGGGGTGGCGACCGCGGAGACGCCGATACGGAAGGCATACGACGTCCAGTCGAGGTACGAGCGCACCGCGGACTCCGGCGTCGTCTGGTCTGCCGGCTTGGGCTTGGCGTCCAGCACCGCTTGCGACACGTTGACATCGACGGGGGGGCCGCCCATGCCGTAACCAGGGGCGACCGTGGCCACCGCGCTGCCGGGACTCGGCTTCGCGCCCTCGGTGCCTCCCGAGCAACCGGTCAACGCGAGCAGCACCGCGGACGCCAGACAGCAGCATGCCGCCAAGAGAGCGATGCGCGTCCGGGAAGAGAGCGGACGCCGTCGGTTCAAGGTGGGTTCCGTTGTTCTCACCGATCCTCACTGTCTATGGACTGGAGTGCCGTCGCGCCTGCCATTGCAGCATGCGATCTACACGGAGGCAAGTCGCTCATGGGATGAGAGAGTCCCGACGCTGCCATCCGCAGCGTTTGACGCCGCAGTTCGTGATCACTCCGGCCGTCCGCCGGAACGCGTTTGCCCAGCGCAGGGGGCGGGCATCGCTGCCCGCCCCCCTTGGTACGTAGGCTCTTGGATCAGAGTCTGGTGACTAGCTGCTACTTGAGCTTCGCAGGTTCGGACGTGAGACCGCGGTGCTCGAGGCCCGCCCACCCGACGCCGGTGTTTGACCCGGAGCAGGAGATGCATGCTGCCTCTTCCCACACGGGCTTCCCGAATGCGTTGAACGAGTGATCGTCCTTGGCGTCATTCGGCCCGTTGCCCGGGGATGTCGCGGGCGCCGGGGCAGTCACGCCGACTCCGGCCAGGAGCGGCATGCCGCGACCCTGGAAGTAGGGGAACGGATCCGCAACGGAGTTGACCGTTACGGTTGGCTCGAAGCCAGGCTGCGCCGGGAAGCCACCCTTAAGGAGGTAGGGACCCGTGTAGCCGTTGACCAGCAGGCGCGGCTGGCTCCAGCCATGCGGAACAGCGACATGGCAGGAAGCGCAGTCGGAGCGACCGTCGATCCTACCGACGTCGTTGCCGTTGCGCTCGGTACCGCCTGCGTGGGCGCCGTGCATGCCCTCGTAGGAGTCCGGACCGGCGTTGCCCCAGCCGTTGTCCACAGCGGCGGGGTCACCAGAGCCGGTGTTCCCGGCGGTCGGGTTGTACAGGTCGTGACACTTGGCACAGATGACCGCGTACTGACCGCTCGTGGCGTCAGCGATGTACTGGCCGCCGGTGCCGGCCGGGAACTGCAGGTAGTTGGTGACCATGAGGTTGGCCGGGAGGGTCGACTTCACGCCCGGGCCTGAGTTCGGGCCTCCGGTCGCGATCTGTGAGGCGATGCGCGCCTTGATGCCGCTCGCGCTCGGGGGAACGCCGAAGTTGGCGGCAGCGGGGTTGCTAGTAGCATTTGACGAGCCCAAGATCGCGTACTTGAAGGGGTACGGGTAGTTGGCGTCGATCGCCCATCTGGCGCTGGCGCCATGCGGACCCGTGAACCAGTCGACGTCGCCTGAATGGCAATCGAAGCACGTGACGACCGAGTCACTCGTCAGGCCCTTGATGGCCGTCGGAGGAGCGCTCGCGTCGCCGCTGGCCCAGAACACGTTCTTGTCCGGGAAGTCCCAAGCGGTCGTGACCGTGTCCTCTTCGGTGTCTTTGAGCGTGATGCCCTGAGAGCCGTCGAACATGGTCCTGACGCCGGCGCCATGACTGGAGGCGTTGGTTGCGTCGAAGAACCCGAAGACCTCTTGGTGCGTGGCGTCGAGGTTGGGATGGCAACCGGCGAGAGCGCAGCGGTTGGCCCAGCCCGCCGTGGCAGCAACGGTTGCTGCAACGGTACCGGTGTGGCACGCGCGGCAACCGGAAGGCGTGCCCATGTGGAACGCAGCGGCGTCCGTATACGCGTGGCACGCAGTGCTACCGAAGCAGGCACCTCCCCCGAGCGCGTGGGCTGCAACATTGGTGTGCGACGAGGACAGCGTGCCAGTCAAAGGACCGTGGCAGGTCTCGCAGGTCGCACTGCCGGCCGCGATGGCGGCAACGACGGTCGCATCGGTCGAGGCGTGGCACTCGCCACAGCCCGCCTTGTGGATGATCACGACGTCGGTGCCGTGGCAGGCCGCCTGGGTGCAGGCAGGGGTCCCGGAACTCGGGATCACAGCGTGCGCACCGGTGTGCGGACCATTCGGGCCGTGGCACGCAGACGACAGGCAGTCGTTTGTGGCCGTCACTCCCGGCGCGTGGCACGGGGTGCACTTCAAGGCCCAGTGGATCGACGCGATATCAAGCCCACCGTGACAGCCGACGAGCGCGGTGCAGGAGATCGCCGGCGCCGTCGTGGGCGAATGAGGAGGCGCCGATCAAGGCGAAGTCTGACCACATGATGCGTCTCGACGTTGCCCGCATTGTCCACAGACCAGAACTCGAGGGTGTGGGCCCCGAGAACGGAGGTGAACGCCGCGGTGCCCGCGATCTGGGCTCCTCCGTCGAGCATGTAGTAGGTGTGGTCCACGCCCGAGCCGCCGCGTTGTCGGTCGCGAACAGAAGGATCGTGGCCGACGTGCCGTACTCGAGCGCTGCGGCGTTGGAGGTGGTTACCGGCGGTGTGACATCGCCGGCGGCCACCGTGAAGCTCCAAGACGTCCTTGACGCCTGGCCGCTCCGGTCCTTGACATACACCTTGACGCTGTGGCTGCCGACCGACAGGTTCGCCGGTACAGCGAAGCTCATCTTGAACTTCCTGAAGCCGAACCCAGCGGAGTACTTGACGGTGGGCGTGACCCGATGTCCGTCAAGGGACAACAAGATGTTTCTCATGTACCTGACGCCGCTCGAATCGCTGACCATTACCGAGATCGTCGGCTTCGCGTTGGTCGAAGACGAACCCGGTGCAGGTGTCTTCGATGTGAACGACGCCGTCGCCGCTAGTGCGATGCCTGGCACGCTCATGGCGAGCACAAGCCCGCCACCAGCGCGCCGAACAAGGCGCGACGCAACGAACCCTTCCCGATACCCATATCCTCCCCCATTCCCTGTAGACACCACTGCGCGTGCGACACACGCGGCGCACGTTGATTCACAGTATACCCGTAGGGCGTGCGTCCGCATAGGCCAAATACGGACCATTCTTCGACAGACGATGGGCGTCGGGGCCCGTGCAGCGCGCCTACGGCGTGAAGTCGATCGCCGGGTCGAGGTCGAGCACGAAGCGGGTCAGCAGCTTCACGGCGTCCTCGATGTCCGACAGATTCAGAACCTCGGTGGGCGTATGCATGTAGCGCAGCGGCACGCTCACGAGCGCGGCAGCCTTGCCACCCCTCGCGAGCTGGAAGGCGTTCGCGTCGGTGCCCGTCCCGCGTGGCTCGGCGCCGATCTGGTAGGAGACCTTCGACTTGGCCGCAGCAACCACCAGCAGGTCGAAGAGCACCGGGTTGATGTTGGCGCCTCGGGCGATGATCGGGCCGCCCCCGCAGCTTGCCTCGCCGTGCGTGCGCTTCTCCACGTCTGGGTAGTCGGTGGCGTGCCCGACCTCAAGTGCGATGCCGACGACCGGGTCGACCCCGTAGCCCGAGGTGTGCCCGCCGCGCATGCCGATCTCCTCCTGCACGGTCGCTGCGGCGATCAGGTCACCCTTCGCGCCTCCGGCCTTCTTGACCTCCTGCAGGACGCGCGCGCAGATGTAGGCGCCCATCTTGTCGTCGAAGGCGCGCGAGACGGCCATCCCGTCGCCGAACGTCTCGAAGCCGACTCCATAGGTGATCGGATCGCCGACGCGCACGAGCGCCTTCACGCGCTCCGCCGGCAGGCCGAGGTCGACGAAGAGCTTCTCCATCTTGGTGACGCTCTTGCGCTGGTCCTCTTCGATGAGGTGGATCGGCAGCCGGCCCATCACGCCGCGCAGCGCTCCCGTCTTTGTATGCACGTCGACTCGCATACCTGGAAGGATCGCCGCGTCCACTCCGCCGATCGGCTTGAAGGTGATGAAGCCCTCGGGAGTGATCCACTGGACCATCATCCCGATCTCGTCTATGTGGCCGGCGAGCATGACCGAGACGCCCTTCGACTTGCCGTTGAGGCGAGCGTGGACGGAACCCATCACGTTGGTCTCGACCTCGTCGGCGATGGGCGTCACGAAGTCACGGAACACCTTGGCTGCCGGCTGCTCGAACCCTGAAGGGGACGGTGCCTCGGTGAGATCCTTTAGGAACACGAGGTCTGAAGGACGCATGAAGACGCCTCTCTTCCGTATATAGATGAGTAGGTGCAGTCTACCCGAATCGCAGTCGCAGACCACTTTGGCCCGACGCCCCGATCACGCCCATTCCATCTCGATCCGCCGCTCGGAGACGATGGCCTCGGTGATGCGCACCTCCACCTGCTGCCCGAGTCGCCAAGTCCTGCCCGAATGCGAGCCCCTCAACGCGAATCGCTCGGCGTCGAACTCGTAGTAGTCGTCCTTCATACGCGACACGTGGACGAGACCCTCAGCAGTGTTGTCCAGCTGCACGTAGGCCCCGTGGCTCGTCACGCCGCTGATGATGCCGCCGAACACCTCCCCGATGTGTTCTGCCATCAGCTCGGTCAGCTTCACCTTCACGGAGTCGTTCTCGGCGGACTCGGCCTCGCGCTCCATGTACGAGCTGTGGTCCGCCAGCCAAGCGAGCTCCTCCACCATTCCGGCCACCGGCGGCTTCTCGAGAGTGCCGTTCAGCTGCGCCTTCAGCAAGCGATGGACGATGAGGTCGGGGTAACGGCGGATCGGGCTGGTGAAGTGGCAGTAGGCCTGAGAGGCCAGCCCGAAGTGGCTGTCGAGGTAGTCGACGTATCGGGCCCGCTGTAGGGCCCGAAGCAGGAGGGAGTTCATCAGCAGACGCTCCGGGCGTTTCGCCGCGTAGGCGATGAGCTTCTGGAAGACGCGCGGCGTCGCCGACCCGATGTCCTTCACCGGGTAGTCGAACTCCTTGAGGATCGGCGCGATCGCGGCCAGCGCGTCGGGGTCGGGATCCTCGTGGATCCGGTAGACCATCGGCGCCTGCTTGTCGCGCATGTGGCGCGCCACGACCTCGTTGGCGGCGATCATCGCCTCCTCGATCATGTTGGTTGCCACCGTGCGCTCGTGCAGCGTCACCTGCAGCGGCTTGCCCTGCGGGTCGAGCCAGACCTTGGGCTCGACCGACTCGAAGTCGAGGCCGCCGCGGTCGATCCTTCGCTTGCCGAGGGCGGCGGCGCAGGCGCGGAACTCCGTGAGCATCGTGCGCGTCTGGTCGTCGGGCCACCCCTCGCCGCTCTCCAACATCTGCTCCACGCCCTCGTAGTCGAGGCGGTGGTCGCTGCGGATCACGCTGGGGAACAGCTTGTAGGCACGAACGTCGGCGGTCTTGTCGAGGTCGAACTCGACAGTCATCGTGAACCGCTCAACGCCCGGGTTGAGCGAGCAGATGCCGTTGGACAGCCGCTCGGGGAGCATCGGGAGCACTCGATCGACGAGGTAGACGGAGGTCGCGCGCTGCACCGCCTCCGCGTCGATCACGCTCCCCCACTCGACGTAGTGGCTCACGTCGGCGATGTGCACCCACAGCCGCCATCCGCCCTCGTGCCGTTGAACCGAGATCGCGTCGTCGAAATCGCGCGCGTCAACCGGGTCGATCGTCACCGTCAGCAGGTCGCGCAGGTCGACCCGGCCCGCCTCAGGGGCGCCCACCTTCTCCGGGATCGACGCAGCCGCCTGCTCGACCTCCTGCGGGAAGACATCCCGCAACCCGTGCTCGCGGATGACGATCTCGACGTCCACGCCCGGGTCGGTCTCGAGGCCAAGGACCTCCTCGACCTCGCCTTGCGCGGCGTGGCCCGGGCTTGCGAACTGCGCTATCCGGACGACGACGATCTGCCCGGTGACCGCGCCGCCGAATCCCGCGCGCCCGACGAAGATGTCACCTTGGATGCGGCGGTCTGTCGGGGTGACGATCGCCATGCGGCCGGCCTTCTCGAAGCGGCCGACGATTCGGTCGTTGGCGTGCTCATCGATGCGGAGGACCTCGCCCGACTGCCCCATCCCGCGAGTGCGCTGATGGAGGCGGATCGCGACGGTGTCGCCGTGCATGGCGCCGTGCATGTCGCGTCCCGCGATGTAGACGTCGCCGGCCGTGGTGGAGACGAACCCGTACCCGCGGGGGTTGACAGACAGCCGGCCGGCGAGCTCCCCGCGAACTCCCAGCGCACTGAAGTGCCCTGGCGGGTGCTCGACCGCCTGGCCCGAGCGCACCAGCTGGGTGAGGGTCTCGCGCACCTGTGCGGGCTTGATCCCCGAGGCCGGGCCGGCGGCGATCTCGTCGTAGGACATGCCGCGCTCGCGCTGCTTCAGCGCCTTCAGGACCGCCTTGCGAACGCGCACGGCCGCGCCTCCTTCTGCTTCACTGGATGCGACGGGTCCGCAGCCCGGATCCGATGGCGCCTCTCGTCGAATAGCGTACCCTGCGCGGCGACGCGCCGCCGGTCTCCGATGCTAGAATGAATCACGGGCGCGTCCCGCAGGCGGGGCGCGCGCACTACTTTCGCGAAAGAAGGCGTCTTCTTGGAACGTCGCAACGAACTCAGCGCATGTCTCGTCCACAACGGCACCGTGAGCGGGCATCGCGACATGATCCGCGCGCTCGAGACGGTGGAGGGCCTGGCCTACCGCCAGATCCTGGACGGCGAGACCATGGCTGAAGGCCGGGCCACGCTCGTCAAGCTGATGGCTGAGCCCGGAGCGGCGACCATCCTGGTGAACGGGTGTCTCTTCCTCAACGTGCTTTCGTTCCGCCATCTGACGTTCGAGACCGACGAGACCGGGCGCTGTGTGTTCGAGCTGGTGGGCGACGGCATGAAGCTCGAGCTCGTGCCGACCGAGGACGAGGACGAGGCCGTCGCCGCCCCGAACCCGCGAGCTGTGCGCCTGATGGCCGCGGAGTCGTTCGACCCGGAGACCTACGCGATCCTCGAAGACGACGAGGAGGAGGACGGCCGCTAGGCCGCTTCGCCATCTTCAAGCGAAACGGAGGCCCGGCGGATGGATCCGCCGGGCCTCCTTCTGTGTGCTCCACGGCGAAGGCGACGCTAGAACTTGGAGCGGACGACCTCCAGAGCGCGCTTGAGCTGGGTGTCCGTGTTGGCGGAAGCCTGGAGTTGCGGGTCCATCTTCACGACCACGTCGGGAGTGACGCCCACCTTGTCTATCACCTTGCTGAGCGGGGTCAGGTAGTGGGCGATGGTCAGCTTCACGGCCCCGCCGTTGTCCAAGGGGATGACGCTCTGCACGCTGCCCTTGCCGTATGTCTTGACGCCTACGATGGTGGCGCGCCCGTAGTCCTTCAGCGCGCCCGTGACGATCTCGGCGGCAGACGCCGACATGTCGTCGACCAGCAGTACGAGCGGCTTTCCGGTGATCGCGCCGCCCAGGGCGCGGTCCTCCTCCTCGGGCTTACCCCGCTCGTCCACACGCACTATCACGCCATCCTCGACGAACAGCGACGAGACCTGCACGGCCGATTCGAGCAGTCCGCCCGGGTTACCGCGAAGATCGAGGATGTAGCCCTTGGCACCCTTCGAATCGAAGCCCTTGATGGCGTCGGCGACGTCGGTCGCCGACAACTCGTTGAACGTCATGAGCCGTACGTAGCCCACATCTCCGTACGTCTTGATCATCGTGTTCGGCACGGCGATCCGCTCGCGCGTGAGAGTGACGTTGAAGGCCTTCGTGTTCGGGCGGGTGACCTCGAGGGTGACCTTCGTCCCCGCGGGGCCGCGCACGAGGGCCACGAAGTCGTCCAGGTTCCAGGAGGCCTTGCGCGCACCATCCACGGCGGTGAACACATCACCTGTCTTGAGTCCGGCGCGCTTCGCCGGAGTCTTGTCGAAGACAGTGACCGCTACCGGCTGGTTGTCCTTGTTGAGCCCCAGTGTGATTCCGATGCCAAAGAACTCCCCCGTCTGGTCCAGCCGGAGCTCCGCGTACTGCTTGGCGTCGTAGTAGGCGGCGTAGGGATCGCCCAGAGACTCGAGGGCGCCCCTGATCGCGTTGTTGGTGATCGACTCCTCCGAGGAGGGCACCAGCGCGTCCTGCCGGATGATCGTCTCGACACGGTCGAGCAGAACGCCCGAATCGACAGTCTGCGTGGAGACCAGCGAGCCCACGTAGGGCACTACCCCGAGGCCGCCGGAGAACAGCACACCGCCGATGAAGAACCCCGCTGCCACGAGGATGAGGACGAGCGACGCGACCAGAACGCGGATGCCGCGATTCATGTGGTTCGACGACCCTCCAACGGACGACGGCAGCGGCTGCCGCGCGGCTAGACCTTGAGGTAGCGCCTGATGGCCGACCCGGACCCCAGGAGACCGATGGCCACGCCCGAGAGGACCAGCAGGGCGGAGAGCTGGGCCATCGTGACGCCGCCGATGGTCACCGGGATGAACTTCAGATTCCCCTGCAGCCACGGCACGATGACGGCCTGCGCTGCCAGCAGGGTCAGGATCGCGAGCACCGACCCGATCAGCGACTGCAACACGCCCTCGAGCAGGAACGGCGTCCGGATGAACCAGTTGGACGCCCCCACGAGGCGCATGATGCCGATCTCACGTCTCCTGGAGTAGATCGCGAGGCGGATCGTGTTCCCTATCAGAACGAGGGAAACGATGAGCAGAAGGATGAGGAATCCGAGGGCGAACAGGCGCACGACGCCGGTGGCGGCGAACAGCGCCTCCACCACGTTCTGGCCGTATCTGATGTCGGTGTCCAGCGGAGTGCCCAGGTTCGCCGGGGTCTTGACGACCTTGGCCGTCAGCGGGTTCTTGACGATGAGGTCGACCACGGACTGGACCTCGCGCGGGCTGACGAGCGCCACCTCGATGGACGCCGGCAATGGGTTGTTGCGAAGCTGCTGGACCAGCTGTGGCGTGTTCTTGGTGCGCTCCTTGAAGATCGCGAGCGCCTGGTCCTTCGTCACGTAGGCGATGCTCTTGACGTTCGGCATCTTCTGTATCGCGGCCTGAAGGGCCTGAACGTCCGTGTCGGCGGCGTCATCTTTCAGGAACACCTGGATCGAGACCTTCGACTCGAAGGACGAGGCCATCTCGTTGATCACGGAGCTCACGAGGAAGAACGCGCCGACCAGCAGCAGCGAGATGTAGATGATGCTCACGGCGACCAGACTCATGACCCAGTTGCGGCGGAAGGAGGACCAGGTCTCGCTGATGAAGTAGCTCGGGCTAGTCGCCATAGCCGTACACACCTCTGCTCTGGTCGCGGATGATCTTGCCGTTCTCCAGGGCTATGACGCGCTTGCGCATCGAGTCGACCATCTCTCGGTCGTGGGTGGCGACCACGACGGTCGTCCCGGTCTTGTTGATGCGATTGAGCAGGCTCATGATGCCCAGCGACGTGGCCGGGTCGAGGTTCCCGGTCGGCTCGTCCGCGAGCAGCAGGGGCGGGCGGTTCACGAACGCGCGCGCGATCGATACGCGCTGCTGCTCGCCGCCGGACAGCTCGTCCGGGTAAGAGGCCGTCTTGTCCTCGAGGCCGACCAGGCGAAGGACCTCGGGGACCTGCGTGGCGATGACGTGTCGGGACTTGCCGATGACCTCGAGGGCGTAAGCGACGTTCTCATACGAGGTCTTGTTCGGCAGGAGCTTGAAGTCCTGGAAGACGCAGCCGATGTTGCGCCGCAGGTACGGGATCCTCGAGTTCTTCATGTGGACGACGTCCTGGTTCGCCACCGTTATGCGGCCCTCGGTCGGGATCAGCTCGCGCAGGAGCAGGCGGATTAGCGTCGACTTGCCAGAGCCGGAATGCCCCACGATGAAGACGAACTCGCCCTGCGCGATCTCGCAGTCAACGTCGCACAGCGCCGCCGGCTTGTCCGGTACGTATACCTTGCTGACGCCCTTCATAGAGATCATGCGGTGCTCCGTCTCGCGTGCGATGAGTTCCAACGGCCCATGGTACCAAACGGCCTGACGCTTCCCGGACTCTCCACGGAATCTCCGCAGCGCCCGAGCGATGCTCCGACGAGCGGTCCGGGGCCGTTCTAGCTCTTGCGGGCGACCGCGCGTCGCCCCGCCCCGGCGATGTGCGGGGCGGTGAGCCCGAAGTGCTCGAGCAGTTCCTCCGCCTCACCCGAGGTGCCGAAGACGTCGTTGATGCCGACCAGCTCCAGGGGAGTGGGCGCCAGGGCCGAAAGCAGGGTAGCGACCGCGGAACCCAGGCCGCCGATGACGCTGTGCTCCTCGCAGGTCACGACAGCGCCCGTCTTGAGCGCGGACGCGACGATTGTTGCGTCGTCCAGAGGCTTCAAGGACATCACGTCGATGACCTCGGCGTCGATGCCCTCGGCCGCGAGCAGCTCGGCCGCCTGCAGCGCGCGGGACACCATGATGCCGCAGGCCGCGAGGGTCACGTCCGTGCCCTCTCGCAGCACGTACGCGCGCCCGAGTCCGAACGCGAAGTCATCCTCGTATAGCAGGGGCACCGCAGGGCGGCCGAGCCGGATGTAGACCGGACCGGGCGTGTCCGCAGCCAGCCGCACGGCCGCGCGAGCGGCGTTGAAGTCGGCAGGGACGAGCACCTTCATGTTCGGCAGCACTCGCATGAGCGCGATGTCCTCGAGCATCTGGTGGCTACCGCCGTCAGGGCCGACGGTGACTCCGGCGTGCGTCGCCGCGATCTTGACGCCGAGATCGGCGTAGCACACGGAATTGCGCACCTGGTCGTACGCGCGACCTGTGGCGAAGACGGCGAAACTGGATGCGAACGGCGTCTTGCCCCCTGCGGCGAGTCCGGCCGCCGTGCCGATCATGTTCTGCTCCGCGATGCCGAAGTCGAAGAAGCGCTCGGGGTAGGCCGCGGCGAACTTGACCGTGCTGGTCGCCTTGGCCAGGTCGGCGTCAAGAACGACGATGTCGTCGCGCCCCTCGTCCGCCAACTCGATCAGCGTCGCGCCGAGCGCCTCGCGGGTGGCCCTGTCCGCCATGTCAGCTTCCCCTACTCTGCCAGCTCGGCGAGAGCACGGGCGCACTCGTCGGCGTTGGGTGCCTTGCCGTGCCAGTCGCAGAGGTTCTCCATGAACGAGACTCCGCGCCCCTTCATGGTGCGGGCGACGATCGCGATCGGCCCGCCCACGTGGGCCTTCGCACGCTCCAGCGCGTCATGCAGCTCCGCGATGGCGTGTCCGTCGCAGGTCATCACGGTCCATCCGAACGCCGCGAACTTCTCCGGCACGTTGCCGAGGTCCATGACCTCGCAGGTCGGACCGTCTATCTGCAGCCCGTTGAGATCGACGATCGCGACGAGATTGTCCAGCGCGTAGTGGGCCGAGGCCATGGCGGCTTCCCATACGGAGCCCTCCTGCAGCTCGCCGTCTCCCAGCAGGCAGAACACCGTCGGGCCTGTCGCCCCGTCGAGTCGAAGTGCCAGTGCGAGCCCGTTGGCCAGTGCCAGCCCCTGGCCGAGAGAGCCCGTGGAGACCTCGACGCCAGGCAGCTTGCGCGAATCGGGATGCCCCTGGAGCCGGGAGCCCAGCTTGCGTAGCGTCATTAGCTCCTCGCGCGGAAAGTAGCCGGCCTCCGCGAGCGCGGCGTACAGGACCGGCGCCGCGTGGCCTTTGGAGAGCACGAAGCGGTCGCGGTCGGGAAGGTTCGGGCGGGTTGGATCGTGGCGCATGACCGAGCCGTAGAGAGTGGCGACGATCTCGACCGCCGAGAGAGATCCTCCCGGGTGGCCGGAGCCGGCGGCGTGCAGCATCTCGATGATGTCGCGGCGCATGGCCTGGGACAGGTGCGCGAGGCGCGCGAGGTCGGGCTGGCTCATCGTTTGATCCTTGCCTCCTTGAAGCCTTCGCCGAGGGCCTCGTGCACGTCCGAGATCACCAGGAACGCATCCGGGTCCAGCGCGTGGACGATGTTCTTCAGGTCGTCGAGTTCGCGTAGGCTCACGACGCAGAAGATCACGTCGCGCTCCTCTCCGGAGTAGACGCCCCGGGCCGCGAATGCCGTAGCACCGCGACCAAGCTCCCCGATGATCGCCGCCCCTATATCCTCGTTGCGCTTCGAGAATATGAAGGCGGCCTTCTCCGTGGAGAGCCCTTGCTGCACCACGTCGATGGCGGTCGTCGTCACGAAGACGGCCACCGCGCCGTAGAGAGCGAGCTCCGGTCCGAACTTCAGCGCCGCGATCACCAGCACGCATGCGTCCACCAACAGCATGAGCTGGCCCACGCCGAGCGAGACCTTCTTCGTCAGCAGCTGCGCGACGATGTCGGTACCGCCCGTGTTGCCGCCGACTCGGAAGACCATGCCCATTCCGATGCCGGAGAGCGCGCCGCCCCAAAGCACCGCCAGCAGACGTTCGTTGGGCAGCGGGACGAGGCCGCTGACGAAGGGCGCCATCAAGTCGACGGCCAAAGACAACGCGACCGCGCCGTAGATCGTCTTGGCGCCGTAGTGCCAACCGCGAACCCGGACGCCGACGGCCAGCAGCGCTATGTTGAAGACGAGCATGGTGATGCCGACCGGGATAGCCGGCAGTCCGGAGTCCTTGAAGGCGTAGAAGAGGACGGTCGCAAGTCCTGAGACGCCGCCAGCCGCGATCTTGTTGGGGATGAGGAATGCGTCGAGCGCGAAAGCGGTCACGAGTACGCCGAGCGTGATCCAGAAGTAGTCCCGTACCGGCCTCGAGCGCAGGACGCGCCCCGCCGACTGCCCCCGCGCCGAGATGCGCCTCATCGTCTCGCGGACCACGGCGTCACCTCCCTGCGCCGGCCACGGCGTTCAGCCGCGGCCGCGCTCGGCGGTCTCGCAGGAACTCGAGCACGGAAGCCGCGTCGCGGTTCACTATCCGCGCCTCGGGGAACCTGATCTCCTCGGCGACCGCGACCGCCTGGTCGAAGCAGCCGACCCGGTCGTGGAAGTGCGCGTCGGACCCGATGGAGATGAGAGCGCCGGCGTCGCGGGCGGCTATCGCGAACCTGCGCTCGCCGTAGGAGGAGGCGGACCGAGAGCTGGCGGGGTCGAAGGAGTGGCTGTTGAGTTCGATGGCGACGCCCCGCTCGACCGCCGCTGCCACGACCGCGTTGACGTCCAGCGGGAACTCGTCGGTGTTTCCGGGGTGCGTGACGATGTCGACGAGCGGGTTGCTCAACGCGCGCACCAGCGCGAGCGTGTTGCGCGCGCGAGTCGCCTCGTCGAAGCCCGTCAGCGGATGGAAGCCCACGGCCACGACGTCCAGCGTCGCCAGTATCTCGTCGGGTAGGTCCAGCCCGTTGTCGGTGTCGGCGACGTTCGCCTCGCAGCCCTTGAGGATCCGCACCCCATCAAGGGTCTCGGGGATGACCTTCAGGTTCCAGAAGTACCAAGCGTGGGCACCGCCGGGCACGGAGGGCCCGTGGTCGGTGAGAGCGATGAGCTCGAGGCCCCTGGCTGCCGCCGCGGTGGCCAGCTCTGCGACGGTCGAGAACCCGTGCCCCGAGGCGACGGTGTGGGTGTGGAGGTCCGCAAGCAGCCGGATAGCCACCTAGCTCACCCCGACGGCGGCGGCGCCGATCTGCTCGCCGACCCTCCACCGATGGTATGCGACCACGAAGCGGTCCAGATCGCCGCCAAGGACTCCTTGTACGTCTCCCGTCTCGACCCCGGTCCGAACGTCCTTGACCATCTGGTAGGGATAGAGCACGTAGTTGCGGATCTGGCTGCCGAAGGAGATGTCTCGCTTCTCACCCTTCATGGCCTCGATCTCGGCGTCGCGCTCGGCCTTCCGGATCTCGTATAGGCGAGAGCGCAGGATCTTCATCGCAGTCTCTTTGTTCTTGAGCTGCGACTTCTCGTTCTGGCACGTGACGACCAGTCCGGTCGGCAGGTGGGTGATGCGCACCGCTGAGTCGGTCGTGTTGACCGACTGGCCCCCCGGGCCCGAGGAGCGGTAGACGTCCACGCGGATGTCCTCGTCGCGGATCTCGACGTCGATCTCGTCCGGCAGCAGCGGCAGGACCTCGACGCCGGCGAAGGTCGTCTGGCGCCGCTTCTTCTCGTCGGTGGGGCTGATGCGCACAAGTCTGTGCACACCGTTCTCGGATTGGAGCACGCCGTAGGCGTCCTTGCCGTGGACCGTGAACACGGCGCGGTCGATGCCGAGTTCGACGCCGGGGGGAGCGTCGTGCAGGTCGATCTTCCACTTGCGGGATTCCGCGTACTTCGTGTACATGCGCAGGAGCATCTCGGCCCAGTCCTGGGCCTCGAGGCCGCCCTGTCCCGGGGTGATCGTCACGAGCGCGTCGCCGTGGTCGAACTCGCCGGTGAACCACGAAGAGAGCTCGAGGTCGTCGAGGCGCTTCGCTAGGTCGGCCAGCACGAGCGAGACCTCGGCGGCCAGACCCTCGTCGTCCTCCGCGAGCGCGAGTTCGTTGCCGACCTCGGCGTCGTCGAGCTCCGCTTGGATGGCATCTACCGAACCGATCTCGGCCCGAAGCTCGGCGGCCTTGGACATCGTGGCCTGGGCGGTCGAAGGATCGTCCCAGAATGCGGGCTCGTTGGCCGTGGCCTCCAGCGCATCGGCCTCGGCGCTCTTGGCCTCGAGGTGCAGGTACTCGCCGATGCGCGCAAGTCGCCCGGTGGCTGCTGCTATGTCGCTCGTGCGGTCCTCGATCATGGCTCCTGCCAGTGTATCCGTTGCGCGGCGCGTGCGGCCGTCCGCTGAAGGGACGAGGCCGCACGCGGAGGTTGCGCCGATGTCAAGTCAGACGTTCGAGCCGTGGCACTTCTTGTACTTCTTGCCGCTGCCGCAGGGGCAGGGGTCGTTGCGTCCGACATCGGCCCAAGGATCGTCCTTGTCCTTGACGACCGTGGCGGCCTTCGCTCCTCCAGCGGCGGCGGAGGCGGCGGCCATCTGCTCGGCCGAGACGCCCTCGACGCTCCCCGCGGCCGCGGCGCCCGCGGCGGTTCCGAAGATCGTCTGCTCGTTGGGCGCGGAGTAGCTCACGGGCTTGCGCGCCGGCGCGGTGGCCGGCGTCTCCTCGACGACCTCGATGTGGAAGATCGTGCGCAGGAAGTCCTCGTTTATGGTCTGGACCAGCAGCGTGAACATCTCGTACGCCTCGCCCTTGTACTCCACGAGCGGGTCGCGCTGACCCATCGCGCGCAGGCCGATGCCCTCTCGCAGGTAGTCCATCTCCAGCAGGTGGTCCATCCAGCGGGTGTCGATGACGCGCAGCATCACGAAGCGCTCCAGCTCGCGCAGCTGCTCCGCGCCGATGAGCGCCTCCTTGGCGTCGTAGCTCTCGATCGCGCGCCCGGCGAGCGAGCCCGCGAGCTCAGCCGGGTTCTCGGTCTCCTTGAGCAAGTCCCCGAGTCCCAGATCGCTGCCGACCAGCTCGGTCAGCCAGTCCTTGAGACCCTCGACGTCCCATTCCTCGGGGATGCTTCGCGGCGGACAGAACTCGAGCACCGCGGTCGTGAGAGTGCCCTCGATCATCTCGTGGACGCGACCGTGGATGTCCTTGCCGTCGAGGATGGCGTTGCGCTCACCGTAGATGGTCTGGCGCTGCAGGTTCATGACGTCGTCGTACTCGAGCACGTTCTTGCGCATCGCGAAGTTCATCGTCTCGACCTGGCGCTGCGCGCCCTCGATGGCCTTGCTCACGAGTCCCGCCTGGATCGGCTGGTCCTCGGGGATCTCGGTGCGCTCCATGAGGCGGCCGATGGCGTCCATGCGGTCGCCGCCGAACAGACGCATGAGGTCGTCGTTCAGCGAGAGGAAGAACTGGCTCGCGCCCGGGTCGCCCTGGCGACCGGAGCGGCCTCGCAGCTGATTGTCGATGCGGCGCGACTCGTGGCGTTCGGTGCCGAGGATCGCGAGCCCGTCTGCCTCGACCACTTGGATGTGCTCGGCCGCGCAGACCTCCTTCGCCTTCGCGAGCGCGTCTGCCACCTGCTCTTCCGTGGCCTCGCCTGGGTCTATCCCGCGGTCGCGCAGTATCTCGTTGAAGAGCTCGTCGGGGTTGCCGCCGAGCACGATGTCGGTTCCGCGGCCGGCCATGTTCGTGGCGATCGTGACGGCGCCGTAGCGGCCCGCCTGCGCGATGATGTGAGCCTCCTGTTCGTGGAACTTGGCGTTCAGCACCTTGTGCGCGATGCCTCGCTTGGACAGCAGGCGTGAGAGGTGCTCGGAGTTCTCGATCGAGATGGTGCCGACGAGGCACGGCTGCCCGGTCTCGTGGCGCTGCACGATCTCGTCCACGACCGCGGAGAACTTGCCGTCGAGCGAGCGGTAGATCAGGTCGTTGCAGTCGTCGCGGATCATCGGGCGGTTGGGCGGGATCACGAGCACCGGCAGCTTGTATATCTCGCGGAACTCGGCATCCTCGGTGACCGCCGTACCGGTCATGCCCGAGAGCTTCTCGTACATGCGGAAGTAGTTCTGCAAGGTGATGGTCGCGAGCGTCTGGTTCTCCTCGCGGACGTGCACCTTCTCCTTGGCCTCGATCGCCTGGTGCAGACCTTCGGAGTAGCGGCGGCCGACCATGAGGCGGCCGGTGAACTCGTCGACGATGAGCACCTCGCCGTCGGTGACGACGTAGTCCACGTCGCGCTTGAACATGAACTGGGCCTTCAAGGCCTGCTGCAGGTGGTTGACGAGCTGTCCCGAGGGGTCGCCGTAGATGTCCTTGATGCCGAGCTCGTTCTCGACCTTCTTCAGGCCCGAGTCGGTGACAGCGATGGTGCGCTTGGCCTCGTCCATCTCGAAGTCGGCCTCGGGGCGAAGGCGGGGCACGACCTTGGCGAACTGCTTGTAGAGGTCGGCCGACTTGGTGCCGGCGCCCGAGATGATGAGCGGGGTACGCGCTTCGTCTATGAGGATCGAGTCGACCTCGTCGACTATGGCGAAGTGGTGGCCGCGCTGAACGCGGTCCTCCGGGTTGACCACCATGTTGTCGCGCAGGTAGTCGAAACCGAACTCCGAGTTGGTGCCGTAGGTGACGTCCGAGCCGTAGGCCGGGTGCCGCTCATTCGGGTCCATCTGCGCCTGGATCAGGCCCGTGGTGAGCCCGAGTGCGCTGTAGACCTTGCCCATCCACTCGCTGTCGCGCTTGGCCAGATAGTCGTTGACGGTGACTATGTGCACGCCGTTGCCGGGGAGCGAGTTGAGGTAGGTGGCGAGCGTGGCCACGAGAGTCTTGCCCTCGCCGGTCTTCATCTCGGCGATCTGACCGTCGTTGAGCACCATGCCGCCCACGAGCTGCACGTCGAAGTGGCGCAGCCCGATCGAGCGCCAGGCCGCCTCGCGGCACGCCGCGAAGGCCTCGACGAGCAGGTCCTGCAGTTCCTCGCCGTCTTCCAGCCGAGAGCGGAACTCGACCGTCTTGCCTGCGAGCTCGGCATCGGAGAGGGCCTGCATGCCGGGTTCGAGCGCGTTGATCTGCGCCACGCGATCTTCGTACTTGCGCAGCTGTCGCCCCTCGCCCAGGGTGAGGAGCTTCGTCAGGATGTTGGCCACGGAAACGCCACCTTATCGGGTGTCGCGGGGGTTCAGAGAGGGTCTCGAGAGCAGCGCCGATTGTAGCACGGGAAGCGCGGATCCTGAGGCGGCCGAGGCGGGCTCCACGGGAAGTCCACGGGGCAGGTCAGAGGCCGGGGACCCCATCGGTCTCCGGCCTCTCCGGTTCGTGGCTGCACCTCGGGCTCGGGAGGTGACGCCGCTATCGTCCCGTCGGGTGCCCCTCAGGAGTCTCCCTCTCCTCACCGTGGTGGACTCGGTCGTTCACGCGTCCCGCATCAGTTCCTTTGCCGGAAAGCCCGTCGAACCGCCTGCGAACCGGTTCCCCGAAGCGCGGGGGGACATCGGCATCGTAGGTGGCGGCACTTACCGGTTCCTTACCGTCGCCCCACCTACACCTCGCGCTATTCCCGACCCTCCTCCATGCCTAGCACCTGCTCGTAGAGCGCGGTGGTCTCGCGCGAAGGGTCGATCCCCAAGTCTTCGACAAGGCGGGCGCGACACGACATGTAGGTCTCGATCGCTGCGGATCGCTGGCCGGCGGCGATCTGCAGGCGAAGAGCGGCCTGGTAGAAGTCCTCTCGCAGCACGTCGTTGTCCATCGGGCGCCTCAGCATGGACAGGCCTTCATGGGGTTCGCCGCACTCCTGCAGGATCTGGGCGGCGCGGAGCATGGCGTCTTCGAATTCGTGACGGTACCTGGAGCGAGCTGGCGCGAACCAGTCGTCGTAGATGTCGCCCGGAAGGACGTCGCCCCTGTAGACGTCCTCGGCCGCACGGATCGCGGACAGTTCGGCCTCGGTATCGCCGCCGTTGCGCGCGTTCCGAGCCGCCAGAAGATGCGCGTCGAACTCGTCCAGATCGCTCACGACGCGACCGGGCACGATTCGACACACGCCGTGGACATGTTCGACGAACGGGCACGGCGTCTCCCGAACGCTGCCCGGCGCGAGAGCGCGCTTCATCGCGCTCCAAACCACGTAGAAGTTGTTGAGTGCACGTTCCTCGTCCATCTCGGGCCACAGGTACTCGACGATCTCGCCGCGCGGAACGTCGTTGCCGGCACGCGCAACAAGCATCGCGAAGAGCAGACGCGCCTTGCGCTTGCACCAGTCGCGATCGCTCACGAGGCCATGGGGTGCGATGACCTCGAGGCGACCGAGGACTCTGACGCGGCACACCGCGTCGGACAGGTCCGCCGCCGCAGCGCTCTCAGCGACCTTCTTGGCCTCCTTGCGCATTCGCGCGCTGAGGCGCTCGTACTCCGAGGGAGTCAGAACTACCGCAGCCTGCCCGAGGGCCTCCTCTCCGTAGACGCCAGGCAGAAGATTCAGCACTCGAACGGGGATCCGGTCGACGCCCATCGCGAGCGCGAGCGGGCCGAGCATCGCCGGAAGCGCCCGGATGTAGGAGGCGACCGTGAAAGCTGGCGATTCGGCGATGATGTATTCGGAGACGGCGAACAGGTGCTCCGTGGCTGAGGCGAGATCGCCATCCATGCGAGCAAGCTCCGACAGGATCATGCGGCAATGAAGAACGTGCCCCATGGCTCCGACCCCCTCGACCAGAGGCAGAACCCGGAGGACCGTCGACCTTGCGCGCTCGGCGTCGCCGGCGGCCAAGCACGCTTGGGCGTGGGCCAATTCCGCGTGCCACATCAGAATCGGGCTCCCTGTGGACATCGCGGTGGAGACTGCGCGCTCCGCAAGTGCGAGCGCGTAGGAGAAGTCGCGAACACACAAGGCTGTGCGAGGAGTCATCACTAGAAGACTCGTCGCGCCGAACAGATCACCTGTCGCTATGCTGTCGTCGAGGCCCGTCTCCACCGAGGACCTCCATTCCCCGGGGTCCCCCTGAAGGAGAGCGATGGTGCACAGAAGGATCCTGCAATGGATCTCGTCTGAATGCAGGCGGGAGCGCACGCCCACTACGTGACCCCCTCGCGGGGCCAAGACGGCTCGCGCCTCCTCCAGCATGCCTTGCTCCAGCATGGAAGTCGCGAGGTTCTGCGGAGACGACGATGCATAGAGCGAGGTCCCCAGAAGTGCTACGGCGCTCCGAAACGCCATGGCCGCTTCGGGCCAGCGTCCGTCGAAGAGACATAACACGACGCCACGTGCATTCTCCATCCTTGAGGCAGCAACATGATCAACGATGGGCGACTGCAGTAGTGTGCGACCCCATTGCAGAAACCGCTCGAGTGAGCACCGGTCTCCCAGCAGGCCTGTCGCAAGGATTCCCGCGCCGAGAACGACCGCCCAAGATCCGTCATCCGGAACGGCGACCTCAGCATTCAGGAACGCGAGTGCCTGAGATGCGACTCCATCAAGGTCTCCGACCGAAGACCGCCACAGTAGCACCTTCACACGCGCCCTAGAGGTCGTCTCGTCGTCTCCGTCATTCTCGGCGATCGTCGCCGCCAACGTCGCGACTCGAATCGCCTCGGCGAGCTCGTAGCGTTCCCACAGAATCTGAGCCCGCAGCAGCAGCAGGCCGGCGTTGCTGCCACGTCCACCGCGGGAAGCCTGTCGAGCGCGTCGGCCACGGCTGTTGCGTGATCAGCGATAACCGAAGAGTCGCTAAGCGCCTCAAGACAGTAGACGACGGCCTCGCGCATCCCGGACGCGATTGCCGCGTCGAGGGCGCGCGACGCTGAGCCCGAAGCCACAAGCTCGCCAATTGAACGCATCAATGCGGGCGCGTCGAGCGATGCGAGCGACTGCCGCCGGCAGAAGTGACGCGCGGACCAGATCGTGGACGCAGTAGTGTGAGAACTCCCCGGACTTCGTCAGTGTCACAAGCGGGAGAACGCGGGCGATTCGCGCGAGCGAGACCGATACGGCTTCCCTCTCGGCACATCGAGACAAGACCCCGATCGTCCCCGACCCAATGACAGCCGCAATGTCCAGGAGATGACGATCATCCGGTCCAGTTGGCCAACCAACGCTTCAACTAGGGCGGTCACGCTGGGGTCGGTGTGGTCCAGGCCGCTATCGGGTCGGAAATTGAGCGACGTCGCACCAGCAGTGACGCAAGTGCCGCGTGACCGC
This sequence comes from uncultured Coriobacteriia bacterium, assembly GCA_963726435.1. Lineage (GTDB taxonomy): Bacteria > Actinomycetota > Coriobacteriia > Anaerosomatales > PALSA-660 > PALSA-660. The sequence continues at coordinate 69,936 of CAVSCJ010000002.1, read as the reverse complement.
CTGAGTCCCGAGCGAGGCTCTCGACCATGTCGCCGCCGGGATCGCGCGAGAGGGTGCGCCTGAGGAGATCGGCGAGTTCGTCCTCAGTCAGCAGCAGGTCGCTCGCGCCGATGGCCCACGTGCGCGAGTAGCCGGAATACCCAGTCAACTCCTGACGCGAAGTGATGATGCCAACGCTACCCGACGGTGCCTCACCGACTATCTCGGCGACAACCTCAATCGATTCAGCGTCGCTGGACCAGCCGACATCGTCGAAGACAATGGCGACGGGCTCGTCGTCCCGCAGAGCGGCGAGCCCTTCGGCGGCAAGCTGGAGCAGATCCCCGGCCTCCTGTGGAATGGCTGTCGGGAACGCGACGAGTTGCTCAGCTAGGCGCAGAGCGCTATCACGCAGCGTCCCTCCCGCAGCCGACGAATCGACCCACAGGACGCGATGGAACGGGACCGAGCTGGCAACCTGAGCTGCCAGAACCGTCTTCCCATAGCCCGACGGCGCCGCGACAAGCACAAGGGCCGGACGCTCGGCGAGAACCGGCCCTATCAAGCGGTCGCGACGGACCCCGTCGGCCAGACGCTGGATGAATCGCGATCCGTACCTCATGCGTTCAGTCACAGGACTACCCCCATCTGAAGCATACCTGAGGGGGCCGACCTCCACGAGTATTCGACATGAGCGCTGGGAATCCTGCTACTTGACGCCCACCCATTTGCCCTCGCCAGGCGTCCTGACCCCTGCGAGGAAGGTCATCACCCCTGCGTAGAGGAGGAGGTCTCCAGCACTCGGAACAAACCGGGCCCACGACGGCCCTGGTAGGGGCACAACGTCACCCAGCCACGGCAGCCATGTCCCGGACGTCGCCAGTACGTGGGCGAAGTCGCCGGTCGGCAGGCTGAGACGCCCTTGCAGGCCCGCGCCGATGGCGGAGGCCTCCGCAACCGGCATACCGCGGTTGAGGATCACCACAAGCGCATTGAGGAGCAATCCAAGCGCAATCACCGACATTCCCGGGAGTCCGCGATTGCGCCATGCGATGGCTATGAGCACGGGATACGTCGCAGCCCACAACCAGAAGGCGACCGTGGCCAACGTCCCCGTCAACTGCACCAGCGGCAACAGTGCCTGCAGGCATAAGAGCGCCAGGAGAGGGAGCTCCCCAAAGAGGCGAATGTGAGCCAGCTGCCCGACTGGATTGCCTACGGCGAGACGCAGGATGATTCCCAAGCCCAGGCAGACCGCGAGAATCACCCTCCCACCGCCTCGACGTCTGACACCGCGGCCCCTCCGCTCCTCGCGTCGCGCTCCACCCGCCGAATGGCCCGGTCCACCGTCCGACGTGTGTTCGCGTAGAGCCGGATGCCGATGGACGCCGCCAGCTCGTATCCCTCCTGAATCCTCATGTTCAGCTCGCTGTCCAATGCGCTGAAGTACGCGACCAGGTAGGCGCCCACCAAGTCCTGCTCGTCGAGCGACGCCTCGGCCTCGCCGGCCGTGTCGAGGATTTGGAGCACGGGCACGGCACCGGACAAGAAGCCTACGTTTCCCACGACCTCGGAGCTGCGGTATGCGGGCAACTCGTCCAAGTCGTCGGCGCCCAACCGCCCTACGTCGTGGAAGAGAGCGGCATACACGAGGCTCTCGAGCCTTCGGCTCGGCATCCCCAGTGTGCGACCGGTGTCGCCGACCATGCGGGACACCCGCTCCGCATGCCCCCGACGGGTCGGATCGTAGGCCTCGATGGACCTCGCGAGCATCTCGACGGTGGACGTGTAGGATGCGCGAACCTCGAGAAGTAGGGCGAAAGACTGCCGCATCACAAGCAACAGACCCGACGAGATAACAAGACTCCAGAACCCCAGGTCCCTCAGCAGCAAGACCGTCAGGGCACCGACCGATACCTGAGCGGCAACGATCCACCCCTGAATCCGGAGGGTGCCGAGCAGGCCACGAAGGTACGGCGAATGGAGCCGGATGCTTGAATGCACCTGTTCGAGAAGCAGGTCCGCCGCGAAGAAGCAGACGACCGCCACGCTCAGGCGGAAGTAGTACTCGGCCAGAGGCGCTGTGAGCCCTGGCCGGACTACCGAATACGTGAGCGACACTAGAAGGGCCCGCCTGCTCACGTTCTCAAGCACTGGCCAAAGACCCATCCCACGCGGACGGGCGAGTGATGTGGCAACCCTCGCGGCGCTCACCACGAGAACTGAGACCACGGGGTGGAGCACCGCCCCCGCCGCGAAAGCGATCGCGGCGGTCGTGTCCACGAAGTCCCCTCTCGGTAGCCAGACGCTGAAGAGACCGAGCACAAGCGCCGAGACGGCCAACGCCGCCGCAAGCGCCCCAGTTGCCGCCGAGGACGCGCGAACGTGGAAGGCGTGCCTGGCACGTAGACGACAACGACCGCGACACGATCGCAGCGAGGACGGTCTGAAGAAGCACCACAGAACGGCCACGGCTCACCCGACATCACCGGTCCCTCCGAAGACAAGGGCCGCCTCGGTCTTCTCGTTCCAGGCCCTCTGGAACGCCGCAGACGACGTCCTCATCGAACTGAGTGCCGCAACCCTCTACGAGCTGTTGCACCGCGGCCTCGTGAGGCATCGCGCCACGATAAGGCCGAACGGACGTCATCGCATCGTAGGCGTCGGCGACAGAGAGGATGCGGGCCTCGAACGGTATCTCGGACCCGACGAGGCCCTGCCCGTAGCCGGACCCGTCCAGACGCTCGTGGTGGGCTGCGATGAGTGGGACCAGGTCGGCCAAGATAGGGGACGTCCGAGAGGATGTGCGCGCCGATGTCGGGGTGGCGCTTGATCTCGTCGTACTCGGCCGCCGTACAGGGCAGCCTCCTTGCCCAGTACGCGATGGCTGACGCCGACCTTCCCGAGATCGTGGAGAAGTGCCGCGTACTCGATCCGCTCGACCATCGCGGGTGGCACTCCCATGGAACGCGCAATCAACACCGAGTACTCCGCCACACGCAGCGAGTGACCCTTTGTGTACACGTCCTTCGCCTCGAGTGCCGCGACCATCGAGCTGATAGTGTCCGCGTACGCTTGACGCAACAGAACCGACTGCTGATAGGTCTGACGCGCCACGAGAAGTGGCACCACGAAGAGGGCGAAACCCGCAAGCCCAACCGAGTCGAATATCTGCGCGATTGCCACCCCGACGAAGCCAGTAGCCAGCTGCGACGGCAGCATCCACGAGAATGTGCTCTTCCACACTCTCCGGAGAGATTCTCCGTAGAGCGCGCTTACCGCGAGCCCGACCAGACCAAGGTTCACGAGCGTACCGATGGTCGCCGCGAGCGCGAGAGGCAGAATCATGCCTGGGGTGAAGATCGGATGGAGCGCGAAGAGGGGGGCGCCGAAGACGCCAACGTAGAGAAGAGCCGGGACTGCCGTCGTCAGAGCACTCTCGCCGAGATTGAAGGCCATCTTCGACGACTGACAATCGCGGGACGCGAGAAGAGGAGCGGGATGACAGAGGCGACTCCCGCAACAACGGCGGCCGAGGGCCCAGCGTAGATACCGACCGCGACGAACAGAGGGACGGAAAGTGACACGGCCCCCGAGCCTGGAACAAGGACCGTCATCAACTCCGATACAACGACCCCGACAACCAGCACAGCGAGGACGGCGAACGCCGAGTAGCCAGGCGTCGGAGGAGCGAGGGGGTAGCGCAGGAAGGCTACCGCGGCGAGCCAATGCGCCAAACAGAAGGACACCCCACGCGAAGACGGGAAAGCGGAGGTCATGTCGTCTCTGTCGACGTCATGCCTCCGCCCTCCTGGTAGTGGAATCGAACAACCGTGGTCCGACTACCTGATCGTGAAGTGCGCCCCGCCGCTGAGGACCAAAGTCGACAGAGCGGCGAGAATCACGAATATGCGCTTCATGGGAAGACCTCCAGTTTTGTGTAAGAAGTGCTTGCACGAAACCGTTCTGGGTCTTCTCCCATTCCGCTATCGATGGAAGAACGCTGTCCGCTCCGCTAATCGTGCGTCCAGTGTCCGTATCCGTACGTGCGGCCACGGTGCTGATCCCTGCTATGGGGTTGTCAAGAAGTTCAGGCGCCTGTTTATCGCGTCCAGAGTCGCGCGGACGATGGATTCGTTCTCCCCCTGCCGCGCGAACGCCGACCCCGCCAAGGGCTGCTCGCCCAGTGGCGTCACCAGAACGATACAGCTCACGGCAACCCTCTCCCGCCCGAGAGCGATGATCGCAACGTCCTCCAACGCGAACTCGAAGTCCCCGTGAACGTACTTGCCAACCGCCGCGAGCGTGGCCTGCGCCACGAGACGGCGACGCCCGGTTGTCGAGGCCGGACCTTCAGCTTGGCCCTCGTAGACATCACCGTCGAGTTCGAGCGACACCCGCGAGGACGCTGTGACGCCCCGGACGTCGGCGCTGACTCCCCGTATCCGCGAGCGCCCCTTGTCTCGCGGATCGCGCGGCTCCGTCTCGCGACCGAGTTGGGCGATCGACACGGTGCGGTGGTCGATCGCGATGCCGAACCGCGCCATGATCGTGGACTCGACGTCGCGCACGATCTGCTTGGGCGACTTCATAGGGGAGGCGAGGATGTGGATCTCGAGGATCGCGCCATCGTCGGAAGACACGACGCGGGCCGCCCTGATCTCGGCGACTTGCGAAAGCGCGTCTTCAATCTCCGCGATCGTAGCCGGAGGAATGGCGTGTTCCATAGGGAGTCCTCGTCTTCGAAGTGTGCTGCGTGAGACCCCTTGTAGCCCCTCTATGCGCTCTTGTACCCCGCAGCGCGCCCCAACCATACCCTCGGCGTTTGCAGAGTGTCAATCGCACCGGGCCGGTCGTGGTGCTCAGCCGCGAGGCTGGAGCAGCCCGTAGTCACCGTCGCGCCGCCGGTAGAGCACGTTGGTCGAGCCCGTCTCGTCGGATGCGAACAGGAAGAAGTCGTGGCCCAGCAGCTCCAGTCTGCAGGATCGCCTCCTCCTCGCTCATGGGCTTGAGACTGACCTCCTTCTTCTTGACCACGAACCGCTCCGGCTCGGGGGATTCGGCTTCGGGGGCCGCCACCGCGGCAGGCGCACCCTTGCCCACATGCCTGTCGACGACCTTCTCCTTGAACCGCCGAGCCTGCCGCTCGAGCTTCCCGGCCACCTTGTCGATGGCCGCCTTCATGTCGCTCGCGCTCTCGCGCGCCCGCAGGATGTGGCCCTTCGTGAACACGGTGACCTCGGCGACCTGATCGTCCTCAATGGAACGGTTGCGCTCGTGGTAGAGCTCGATCTCGACGCTCATCGCCATGCCGTTCAGGATGCGAGCGACCTTCCCGATCTTGTCCTCGGCGTAGGAGCGTACGTCCGGCCGGACGTCCATGTGGCGACTCTTGACTACCATGTCCAATGCTGTCGGCCTCCCTTGCTTCTCCATCTCGGCTCGCGCGCCTGTCGACGGCGGGTACTGATCGTCCACCCGATGCGGTCCCGCATCGGTCGCTGGCGCGTCTGCGCCTGGTGGATCATTGCTGCGACGCCTACCGCGCGTCCTTGTCCGATACATCCCTGGTCGGGGCGATGGCCGAGGCTGCGGCAGCCAGGCGATCCTCCAGAGCCTTCACGCGCCCCGCCAGATCTCCGATCTCGGCGGAACCTTCGACCGGGACGCTGGCCGACGTGACCGGCATCATCGCGGCGGCCTTGGCTCCTCTAACGAACTTCAGGTAGCCCAGCGCGATGGTCACGCCGAGCGCGAACAGTATCACCAGGAACCGGGCGATCGAGGAACCGCTCGCTATCACCCACCCGGAGCCGTAGACCATGGTGAACAGCCCGCCGAGCAGCAGCCCGTTGGACAGCACGCGCAGCTGGTCGCTCCGGATGAGCGATATCCCCATCACGAGCGTCGCGAAGAACACGAGGATGATGCTCGTGTTGACCATCCAAGGCTCCTGCGCGACCTGGCTCTTGTTCTGCAGGTCGTTGATCTGCGCCTGCAGCTTGCGCCTGCTCCGCATCGACAGTGGCGCTCGGCACGGAACTCTTCATGCCGATCGTGCTCTGCTTCTGGTAGAGCTGCTGCAACTCCTTGTCATACTGCGTCGCAGGCGACGGGTAGAACGTGTTCACGCCCACCCCGACCAGCGCCACAACCATGAGCCCCAGGAAGAACGAGAAGATCGTCTGCAGTGCGTAGTGCTGCCGATCCATCGTCGCCAAGGCGACCACCCCTTCGCATCGGGAGCTCTTCTTCAGATTGTACCCGCGGCGGGTGGCCCGCGATGCCAACGGACAAAGACACATGGGCTCTCCACACGCGAAACGGCCGCCGGGCGCGAGGCGCCGAGCGGCCGCTGGATCGGTCTGGATCGGCCTACGCGATGTGCCCCAGGAAGTCCTTCGTCCGCTCGGACTTCGGGTGGTCGAAGACCTCGCTCGGCGTGCCCTCCTCGACGATCACGCCATCGTCCATGAACACGGCGCGGCTGGCGACGTCGCGGGCGAAGCCCATCTCGTGCGTGACGACGAGCATGGTCATGCCGCCGGCGGCCAGCTGCTTCATGACGTCGAGAACCCCGCGGACCAGCTCGGGGTCGAGCGCCGACGTCACCTCGTCGAAGAGCATCACGTGCGGGTTCATGGCCAGCGCCCGCGCGATGGCCACGCGCTGCTGCTGGCCGCCCGAGAGCTGCGACGGGAAGTAGTCGGCCCGGTCGCCGAGCCCGACCTTGTCCAGCTGCTCGAGGGCGATGCGCTCCGCCTCGGCCTTGCTGCGCTTGAGCACCTTGCGCTGCGCCAGCATGACGTTGCCCTTGGCGGTCAGGTGCGGGAACAGGTTGAAGCTCTGGAACACCATGCCGATCTGCTCGCGTACCTCGTTGATGTTCGTCTTGGGGTCGGTTATCTCGATGTCCTCGAGGAAGATCTTGCCGGCCGTCGGCTGCTCCAGCTTGTTGATGCAGCGCAGCATGGTCGACTTGCCGGAACCCGAGGGACCGAGGATGACGACGACCTCGCCCTTGGTGACCTCCAGGTTGACGCCCTTGAGCACCTCGAGGCTGCCGAAGCTCTTGTGCAGGCCCTGGATGCGGACGATGAACTCGCTCACGGCTGCATCCCCGTCACCGGAGGCCGCAGCCGACGGGCTCCGGAGCGGCCGGGGACATCCAACGGCCGAACAGGCCGCTCCGGCGTCTTCTTGGTCTCCGGCGGCGCCTGCCCGTGCTCGGAGAGGGCGAGCTTGGCCTCGAGACGTCCGACCAGGTTGATGAGCGGGATCGTAACGATGAGGTAGTAGGCGGCGGAGACGACGTACGGCGTCAGGTTCGCCGACGCGCGCGACGTAGTTGTTCGCGTACATCATCAGCTCGAACACGCCGATGGCGGAGAGCAGCGCCGTGTCCTTGAACAGGAGGATGAACTCGGAGGTCATCGTCGGCAGAACGCGCTTGACGGTCTGCGGGATGATGACGAACTGCATCGACTGCCAGTAGGTCATGCCGAGCGAACTCGCCGCCTCGAACTGGCCCTTGCTGATCGACTGGATGCCCGCTCGGAAGATCTCCGCCAGGTACGCCGAGCTGTTGATGGCGAGCACGACCACGGCCGTCACGTAGTCGCTCGCCCGCAGGCCCGCGATGCGCAGGCCGATGAACGCGACGAAGATCTGCAGGAACAGAGGCGTGCCACGGATGACGTTGATGTAGGTGGCCGCGATCCAGCGGAGCGGATGGATCTTCGACATCTTCATGAAGGCGATGCCCAAGCCGCCGGCGATCGCCAGCGGGAAAGCAAGTACCACGAGGCCGATCGCGAGCAGCCAGCCGGTGAACAGCAGTGGGATGGATGTCACGATGAGCTGGGGCTTGAAGAACATGCCGAGCGCCTTCACGCCGTTCCAACTCGCGATCGCCGGCTGCTGGTCGAGCCACCGCGAGAGGACCTCGCTTGCGGGCGGCGTGCTGTATGAGAATCGCATACTGTCGTCGCTGCGCTGGACGGTCGTCACGCCGGCGGTGCCGGTGGTCTCGGCTGTGTAGACCAGCCCGAGCGGGTAGGTGCCGCCCGCGATCGGGGTCTCGACGTTGCGGATCTGGATCCGCAGTGTGCTGCCCGGCGCTATGACGGGATCGAACCTGATGGAGAGCGTCTCGCCGTTCAGAGTGCCGGTCGGATTGTCCGGGATCCGCACGATACCGTCGAGGGTGACAACGTCGTAGTCGAGCTTCGTGGGGTCGGGACCCTGCAGCTTGAGCTTCGACAAGTCGAAGCCCTGCGGGAACGCCACGTCCATCGCCGAGATCGAGGCGTCCTTGTCGGTCACCGTGACGATCGTGAAGCGAGTCGGTTGCCCGCCGGTCTCCTCGTCCAGCGTCACCGTGGAGCCCGTGAGCGCGAGCGCGGGCGCGGAGGACGCGAGCAGAAGTACCGCGACCACCGTCCCCACGAGGACCGACCGCATCGAGCGCCATCTTCGGTACATGCGAACTCCAGCCTACGGGTGTCCGAAGAAAGGGGCCCCCGCCCAGGAGGCGGGGGCCCCTTGCCGTGCTAGTAACTCTAAACCTTACGTGGCCGGGCAGGAAACCTACTTGGGCACGTTGCCGAACCACTTGGTGAAGATGGTGTCGTACTCGCCGGAGGTGCGGACCTTCGCCAGCGCGGCGTTCAGCGCGGCGAGCAGCGCTGGGTTGGCCTTGCTGACGCCGAAACCGTACTGCTCGCCCGTCGGGATCTGGGCGATGATCGCGAGACCCTTGGACGGGTCCTTCACGACCTCGGCGGAGACAGGAAGGTCGTTGATGACCGCGGCGACGTTTCCGGCCTGCAGGGCGGAGAACGCCTGGACCGCGTCCTTGAACGGAACGATGATGGCGCCCGCCGGCTTCAGGTTCTCGTTGGCCCACGACTCACCCGTGGTGCCTGACTGAACGCCGACCTTCTTGCCCTTGAGGTCCGCGGGACCTGTGTAGACTCCGCCGACCTTCATGGCTACAGACTGGTTCGAATCGAAGTACGGATCGGTGAAGTTGATCTCCACCTGGCGCTCGGCCTTGATCGTCATTCCGGAAGCGATCACGTCGAACTTGCCGCCCGCCACGAGTGTCGGGATCAGCGTGTCGAAGATCTCGGTCTTGAAGACGACGGTGTTGATCCCCGCCTCCTTGGCCATAGCGGTCAGCAGGTCGACGTCGAATCCCTCGGCCACATTCCCGTTCATCGACTCGAACGGCGGGAACGCGGTGTCGGACCCGGCCGTCAACGTCCCGGGCGTGACCAGCTTGAGGTCCGCTGCCGGCGTCGAGGTCGCCTCAGGGGGCGTGGTCGGGGTGGCGGGCGTCGTGCACCCCACCAGCGCGAGCGCTCCCACCGCGAGCGCGGCGATCGCGATCAGCGCGACGAACTTGCCGTACTTCGCCATATCTCCTCCTCCTAAGAAAAGCGAATGGGCCGCGGCATCGCGCCGGGTAGCCCCACATCAGCGCATACGTTACACCATTCCATGCGCGCCGGTGTAGCGCCGCGTGCGTACACGCGAGGGCGCGCATAGGCGCGGACCTGCCGATGGATGAAGGCGCGGGCGGGCGGCGACGCTACGGAGTGGACGTCGCCTCAGGAGTCTCGCTGGCTTGGTCCGACTCGCTGGCCGGGACGGCTAACCTGGGCAGGTTCTCCCCCGCCCATTTGCGGCGGAACGTCTCGAGCACTCCCTGCGACGAGAGCTTGTCGAGTATCCCCCGCACCTCGGCCTCCAGCTTCGCCTTGTCCTGAGCCACTCCCACACCGATTGGGAACGCGGGCATCAGCTGGCCGCCGTACTTGAGACCCGGCACGGTACGGCCGATGTAGGCGGCGACCAGAGCGTCGCCTGCCACCACGTCGGCGTTGCCCGCCAGGACCGCCTTCATGGCCTCCTGAAGCGTCGGCACGACTACCAGCGGCTGCTCGCCGTACTGGTCGAGAAGGAACCAATAGGCGGCCGACCCGTTCTGCACCGCCACGCGGTTCCCCGAAAGGTCACCGATGGTCAGAGTCGTGACCTGGGTCGCGAACACGGCCGAGGAGTCGGTAGTGTAGGTCCCGGCGTAGGCCAGCTGCAGCGATACCGCCTGATCCACGGTCAGCCCGCTCAGTACGATGTCGACCTTGCCGGAGCGGGCCATCTCGGCCGCCGCGGTCGGAGTTGCGTCGACGATCTCGAGCTTGAGTCCAAGCTGCTCGGCGATCGCTGCCGCCACGTCGACGTCCAGCCCGACCTGCTGTCCCTTGACGGTCCCGCCGAAGGGCGGGTACGACAAGTCGACGGCCGCGCGCAGCACGCCCGGACGCCCGATAGCCGGAGGCGAGAGCCGTGGCTTGAGGACCGCGGCGCCGATCCCGGAGGTGCAGCCCACGACCAGCGCGAGAGCTGCCACGGTCGCCAAGGCAATGAGCGTGCGTCTGGTCATGCGTCGCCTCTCCGTCATCACGGTCCCGATCTGGATGCTCCCACCCGGCTGACCTGGTCTTTGGCCCCACACTCGCGTACCGGAGCTTCCGCTTGATGCGATCTCACTACCGGCCCTCTCGCCCGGGGCCGCTGGATGCGGCGCTGAACCGGACGGTACGACTAACGCCTAAGACGCGCCATGCTCGCGCGACGGTCGCCCGCCGGCTTACGTGGGTCCTTTCGGCCGCGTCTACCTTGGACTAGGAGACCCCCTAGGGAGCCCCCGCAACCACAGACCCGGGTGGAAACGCATCAATAGTAGCAGGCGCGAGCGGTCTGGGCTGCGGCTTCCCGACGCTGGGTGCACGGCAGGGCCGCGACGCACGAGCCGCCTCTACAAGCGTCCCCCGCATGCCCGCGCGACCGCGAGAACGCGCACCTCGCGCGCGCCCGCGCGGGCGAGCGCTACCGCGGCGGCGTCGAGTGTCGAACCGGTGGTGAAGACGTCGTCGAGGACCAGGACGCGCGCGGGCACCACGACTCCGCAGGTCGCCACGATCGAGGCGCGAGCATTGGCCGAGCGCTTCTCGCGGTCGAGCCCGCGCTGGTCGCGCCTCGGCCGAGCGCTCAACGCCTCGACTGCCGGCACGCCGGTGAGGTGTGCGAACTCTGCCGCGAGCAGAGCGCAGTGGTCGAACCCCCGCCGAGCGACCGCCCCGGGCGACGCCGGGACGGGTACCACCGCGTCCGCCCACGACGCCCACTCCGCCGCGGCACTCGCCGCCAGGCGTCCGAGCACGCCGGTGAGGCGCAGTTCCCCGGAATCCTTGTGCAGCCGGATCGCCCTGTCCAGCGGCCATTCGAAGACGCCCGCGCAACGTCCTGCGGCGAACTCGAACGAGCTGCGGCCGCATTCCGCGCAGCCGTGCACGCCGTCCGGGGCCCCACAGCGTTGGCATGCTGTGCCACGATCGATGAGCGCAAGCCGCGCACGACAGCGGTCGCACAGAAGAGTCCCCGGAAGGTCGCAGCCGGCGCAGCGAGCGGGCCACAGCACGTCGGCTGCAGCCTCGGCCCCTCGGCGACACGCCTCTGCCACGGCACCGATCACGCTCATCCTCTCCAAGGCCACGGCGAGCTGCCCCGGCCCGCTGATCCGAGAGGAGGGCTACGGGATGAGCAGCTGGACCACCGGTATCGTTGCCACGCACAGGACGGTGGTGACGAGGATCGCCGCCGCGATGAACGCGACGTCGAGCTTGAAGCGCTCCCCCACCACGAGCGAGAGCATCATCGACGGCATCCCCGCCTGGAGTGCCAGCACGCGCACCCCTCCCATGTCCTTCGTCAGCAGGGCCACCGCCACGGCCAGCGCCGGGAGGAGGAGCAGCTTCACGCCCGCCACGGCGCCGAGAGGCGCGAGCGACCCGCGCAGCGCCGAGAAGTCGAGTGAGACCCCGAGCGAGATCATGATCAGCGGCACAGCCATCTTGGCGGCGATGCCTGTCCAATCCATTACCGTCGCCGAAACGGAGGCCGGCAGCGGCAGGAGCCGATAGGCCAGCGCCACCAGAAGCGCGATCATCGCCGGGAAGGTGAACAGCTCCTTCAGTACGTGGACGGGCCCCTCGTGGTCCCCATAGCGTGCGGCGACAGCGATGCCGATCGTGAAGAGCACGGCGACCGTACCGAACACGTCGTAGAACACCGCCGCCGGAAGCGCGTCCTTGCCCAACAACGCCTGCACGATGGGATAGCCGAGGTAGCCCGTGTTGCCGAGCGCCGCTACGAGCACGAAGCCGCCCGCGATCTTGCGCGGCAAGCGCAGCACGTGCGCGATCTCCCACGCCACCGCGAGCCCCGCCAGCGAGACGGCCCAGGCGACGCCCGCGGCGCGCACGAGCTCGAACGAGAGCGGGGCGGCGGCCACGCTCGTGAAGATCAGCGCGGGCAGCGCTACGTAGACGATGACCCCGTTCAGTATCCGGGAGTCCTCTCCCTTCAGGACGCCGAAACGGCGCAGCGCGATCCCGATGCACACCAGCAGCAGGACGGGGGCGATGGCTCCGGCCAGCGAGGCGATCGACATGGCTTCCGGCCGCCTAGCCGAGCTCGTCGGGCGCGCCGGCACTCTCGCAGGCGCCAGCGAGCGAGGCCGCGTAGTCGGGGCGCAGCACGCCGCACTCCGTGACGATCGCGGTGACGAGCTCCGCCGGAGTGACGTCGAAGGCCGGGTTGTAGACCTCGACCCCGGGAGGGGCCACGCGCGCCCAGCCGTCGATCTGATACGCGCCGCCCTTGCGGGAGATCTCGATCGCATGGCCCTTGGCGATCGGTACCTGCCAGGGTCCTTGCTGCGTCAGGGCGTCGAGCGCATTCGACTCGATGGGGGTGCGCGGCTCGATCACGCCCGCGAACGAGATGCCGAGCAGCTCGCGAGGATCGCGCTCCTCGATCACGATCCCGTCTCCGGTAGGGAGCGTCAGATCGATCGTGGATGTCGGCGCCGCGACGTAGAAGGGGATGCCGTGCTCCTTGCACAGCACCGCCAGGCCGTAGGTCCCGATCTTGTTCGCCGTATCTCCGTTGGCGGCTATGCGGTCAGCGCCGACGATGACCGCGTCGACCTCGCCGGCCTTCATGAGAGAGGCGGCCATGTTGTCAGCGATAAGACGGAACGGTACCCCAGCCATCTTCAGTTCCCAAGCCGTCAGCCGCGCGCCCTGCAGGACGGGACGCGTCTCGTCGACCCAGACACCGGCGATCTTGCCCTGCTCGTAAGCGGTGAATACGACTCCCAGCGCCGTACCGAAGTAGGCGGTAGCTAGCGAACCTGCGTTGCAGTGGGTGAGCACACGCGCGCCCTCAGGCAACAGGTCGGCACCGAACGCTCCGATGCGCCGGTTGCGCTCCTCGTCCTCGGAGGCCATCGCGAGCGCCTCGTCGACGACGAGTTGGCGCAGATCGTCCAGGGGCATGTCCGCGTTGTCGCGCACCAGCGCGCGGATGCGGTCCGCACCCCAGAACAGGTTGACCGCTGTCGGCCGCGTCGCCGTCACGGCGGCCGCGACCTCGTCCACCCCGGCCGCGAACTCCTCGTAGGAGTCGATGCCGTCGCTCTGGTTCGCGGCCCAGAGCGCGATCGCCATGGCCGCCGCGACCCCGAGCGCGGGTGCGCCGCGCACGGCCATCCCCGAGATCGCAAGGCAGACGCCCTCGTACGTGCCGCACACGAGCACATCGCCGGCAAGCGGGAGCCTCGACTGGTCGACCATGTAGACGGCCGGACGACCCGTCCGTTCGTCGACCGCCCACCACAGTGTCTGCGGGATATCCTCGATGCCCATGTCGCGTCCCCGTCGTCGTAGCCTTGATGGCCCCCAGGACGCTTCGGAACGCGAGCGAACCCGAGGCCGAAACCCGCGGAACGGCCGGCTAGACCGTCCCCTCCTGCCAAGACGCGAGGTACTTGGCCTGCTCGGGAGTGAGAGTGTCTATGCGCACGCCCATGCTCGCGAGCTTCAGCTTCGCGATCTCCGCGTCGATCTCCGCCGGCACGGGATAGACGCCGGGCGTCAGCGCGGACGCGTTGCGCACTATGTACTCGGCCGACAACGCCTGGTTCGCGAAGGACATGTCCATGACTGAGGCGGGGTGCCCCTCGGCGCAGGACAAGTTCACCAACCGGCCGTCAGCGAGCAGGTAGATGCGGCGGCCGTCCGAGAGAGTGAACTCCTCGACCAGCGGGCGCACCTCTCGGGCCGAGACGGCCCTCTCACGAAGGTGCGGGATCGCGATCTCGACGTTGAAGTGACCGGAGTTGGCCAGGATCGCGCCGTCCTTCATCGCGTCGAATGCGGCCGAGTCGATGACGTTGAGGTCGCCGGTGACGGTGAGCCAGATGTCGGCGAACGCGGCCGCCTCGACCGCCGGCATGACGCGGTATCCGTCCATGACGGCTTCGAGCGCCTTGAGCGGGTCGACCTCACAGACGATCACGTTGCCGCCGAGTCCGTCCGCGCGCATCGCGATGCCGCGTCCGCACCAGCCGTAGCCGGAAACGACCACCGTGCGGCCGGCGATCAAGCGGTTGGTGGCGCGGATGACACCGTCGATGGTGGACTGGCCGGTGCCGTAGCGGTTGTCGAACAGATGCTTGGTGTTCGCGTCGTTGACGGAGACTATCGGGAACTTCAGCGCGCCGTCGGCTGCCATCGCGCGCAGGCGGATCACGCCGGTGGTGGTCTCTTCGGTGCCCCCGAGGATGTCGGCGAGCGCCTCGGGGCGCTCGGCGTGCACGCGGCCGACCACGTCAGCACCGTCGTCCATGGTGATGTTCGGCTTGTGATCGATCGCCGCGTCGATGTGCTTGTAGTAGGTCTCTGTGTCCTCGCCCTTGATAGCGTAGGTGCGGATGCCGTAGTCGAGCACGAGCGAGGCGGCCACGTCGTCTTGGGTGGACAGAGGGTTGGAGGCGCACAGCACGATGTCCGCGCCGCCCGCCTGGAGCGTCCGCATCAGGTTCGCGGTCTCGGTCGTGACGTGGAGGCAGGCCGACACTCGCATGCCGGCCAGGGGCTTCTCGGCTTCGAACCGCTCGCGGATGGACGCCAGCACGGGCATGTCGGCGTCGGCCCACTCGATGCGTGCGCGGCCGGCTTCGGCGAGGCCGATGTCCTTCACGTGGTGATCCATGGTCGTCTCAACGCTCCTTGACTGGGGGGCTTGGCCGGGCACGAAGAGCGTCCGGGGCTCTACAACCGGGCGAGTATACCAGTGACCAGGCTGGCCATCGCGGGCGTCCCGGCCCGCGCCGCGGCGAGCACGGACTCGTGTGAGTCGGTCATCTCACCTGCGACGTTCGCGATCAGTGAGAATGCCGCGACCTCCATCCCCGCGTGGCGCGCGGCTATCACCTCCGGGACCGTGGACATGCCCACTGCGTCGGCTCCTACGGAGCGCAGATACCCGATCTCGGCGGCGGTCTCGTAGTTGGGGCCCGGGACGGCGGCGTAGACCCCCTCCGCCAGATCCGTCCCCTGTTCGCCCGCGAGCTCGCGCGCGAGCGCGCGCAGGCGCGGGCCGTAGGCGTCCGCCATCGGCGGGAAGCGGACCCCGAGCTCGTCGATGTTGGGACCCGTGAGCGGGTTGGCGCCCAAGAGGTTGATGTGGTCGGTGATCATCATCGTCTGGCCGACCCGCATGCCGGGCGCGATCCCGCCGGCGGCGTTCGTGGCTATCAGCGTGCGGCATCCGAGAAGCGCCGCGGCCCGCACGGGGAGCACCACGCGATCGACCGGATGCCCCTCGTAGAGGTGGAGGCGCCCCACCATAGCGAGAACGCCCGTCTCCCCCACCCGACCGAACACGAAGCGGCCCTCGTGGCCGATCACGCCCGATTCGGCGAATCCGGGCAGGGCTCCGAACGGCGCCTCGGCCACTACCTCCATGACGTCGAGCACGTCGCCGAGTCCACTGCCGAGGACCACGAGGGCGTCCGGGAGCAGGCCCAGGCCCAGAGTCCGAAACTCGTTCGCGGCGTGCCTCACGGTGGCTAGCCGTTCGTCGACCATGGGTGCCTCCAAACGCCTACGCGTCGGTGATGGCCACGTCGCCGATGTCGACTACTACATCCCCGATCGGACCGGTGGTCTGCTTCGGCCCCTCGTAGTAGTCGAGCGCCTCGACGATCGGACCGTCGAAGGCGAGCCGGCCACTCTCCAGCACGAGTCCCCGGCTGCAGATCGCCTCGGCCGCGCCTCGGGAGTGCGTGACGAAGACGACGGTCACGTTCTCCTTCTCCATGATCTCGCGGATCTTGGCGTCGCATTTCTCGCGGAACGCCTTGTCGCCGACGGAGAGCGCTTCGTCGACCACGAGGATCTCGGGGTTGATACTGGCGGAGATCGCGAACCCCACTCGGGCCTTCATCCCGCTCGAGTACGTGCGCATAGGCTGGTCGATGTAGACGCCGATGTCGGCGAAGTCCACGACCTCATTCTCGAGGGCTGCTATCTCGCCCTTCTCGAGCCCCCAGATCTGCCCGCGCAGGTGCACGTTCTCGCGTCCGGTGAACTCGAGATCGAATCCCGCGGTCAGCTCCAGCAGGGCGCTGACGCGGCCGTTCACTGAGATCTGGCCCGTGGTCGGGAAGACGACCCCCGTGATCATCTTCAGCATCGTGGACTTGCCGGCTCCGTTCTTGCCGATGACGGCGACCGACTCGCCACGCTTGACCTGGAAGGTCAGGTGGCTGTTCGCGAAGACCTCCTTGTAGGCGATCCTCTTCGAG
This sequence comes from uncultured Coriobacteriia bacterium, assembly GCA_963726435.1. Lineage (GTDB taxonomy): Bacteria > Actinomycetota > Coriobacteriia > Anaerosomatales > PALSA-660 > PALSA-660. The sequence goes on along the minus strand of CAVSCJ010000002.1, from coordinate 53,234 downwards.
AAGATGCCGAGGAAGCGCTGGCGATCGCTGCGGTAGAGCTTGTAGCGCTTCGAGACGTTCTTGAACTCGATCGCGATGTCGGTGTCGTGGGTCATGTCCGCTCCGTCACAGCACGTCGGCGATGTCGCGCCGCAGCCGGTGGTACGTGTACAGGCTCAGGGCCGTCATCCCCGCGAGCGTCACGAGGAAGGCGATCAGCGCGAACTGGTCCTCGAAGAACCACTTCTTGTAGATGAAGACGTTGCGGTACCCGGTGGCGATGAACGTTACGGGGTTGAAGAGCAGCAGGCGGCTGAGCCACGGGATCTTGATCGTGTTGATGTCCCACATGATCCCCGACATCCAGAACAGGGCCATGACGAACGAGCTGACGACGTTCGCGAAGTCCTTGCTGATGGCGGACAACGGGGCCGCGAAGAGCGACCACACCGTGAAGAACACGAACATCAGGCCCATGTAGAGCGGCAGTTGAAGGTAGTAGACGTCGATCGGATAGCCGACGACGATGAAGATCACGATCACGATCGCGGTCAGCGCTATGTGGACGTAGAGCTTCGAGAGGCTCACGAACGTCGAGATCGTGGACACCGGGAACTTGATCTTCGTGACCAGGTAGCTGTAGCGCTTCAGAGTCGTGGTCCCCTGCGTCAGCATCTCCGAGATGTAGAACCACGGGATGATGCCGGCGATCAGCCAGAGCGAGAAGGGAAAGCCGGCGACGGAGGTCGAGGCGCGCAGCCCGATCGCGAACGCGAACCAGTAGACGAAGATCGTCACGCTCGGCTTGATGACAGCCCAAAGCCAGCCGAGCGCGGAGCCGCGGTACGTCTTGACGAGGTCGGCGGCTGCCAGCTGGAGGATCTGCCGCCAGTACTGCTCGTGCTCGTCGACAACGCCGACGAGAGTCCCCCCATAGCGCCTCACGCGCGAGGCGAGCACATCGGCGCTGTCGGGCCTAGCTTCCGCCACCGAGGTCCTCCTTGATGTCGGTGGTGGACACGCCCTCGGTCCTCGGGAGGAAGACCAGCTCGCAGTAGTCCTTGAGGTGATCGAAGCGGTCGCTGCCCGCCCAGTCGTCGCCCATCACGACGACATCGATGTCGTATCTCTTGACGTCGTCGATCTTCTGGCCCCACGAGGTCTCGGGGATGACCAGATCGACGTATCTGATCGACTCGACTATCTCCTTGCGCGAGGCGTAGTCGTGATACGCCTTCTTGCCCTTGCTCGCGTTGAACTCGTCCGTCGAGACTGCAACGACGAGGTAGTCGCCGAGGGCCTTCGCGCGCTGGAGCAGCCGGATGTGACCGTGATGCACCAGGTCGAACGTCCCGTATGTCAGGACCCGCTTCATCGGCTAGGAACCACCTCTCGAATCCCGGTCGGCGGACCCGGTCCGCAACGCTCCCCGGGCAAGCATACGCTCGATGACGCGCTCGCTCGCACGGCCGTCGTCCAGATAGGCGAAACGTCCACAGAAGCGAGCCAGGCGCTCGCGGTCGCGCCCACGGGGGTTGTCAAGCGCACGGACGGCTTCTATGAGTTGCGAGGTGTCCGTCACGACGGGCCCAGGGAGGTCGTCGGTGCCCAGGTACAGACCGCGACCTCGCCCCGAGTAGCTGTCGAGGTCCGGCATGTAGAACAACATCGGCCGCCGCAGGTTCGCGAAGTCGAAGGTCACGCTGGAGTAGTCAGTGACGAGCACGTCGCTGATGACGTAAAGGTCGTTGACGTCGTCGATGGCGGAGACGTCGATCACGAAGCCGCCATAGGCCGAGAGATCGAGGGCGGCCGCCACGAGGCAGTGGGAACGGAACAGCACGACGTGATCGTCTCCCAGCGCGTCGCGCAAAGCCTTGAAGTCCACGCCGCTCTCGAACGTGTATCCGATCCCGGACGAGTGCTGGTCCTCTCGCCAGGTGGGGGCGTAGAGGATCACCTTCTTCTCCGGAGGGATGCCCAGCCTCGACCTGACGTCGGCGGCGTCGGCCGGGCCGAACGTGTGGAGGAAGTCGTTGCGCGGGTACCCTTCCTCGACTATGGCGTCGATCCTCCCGGCCGCGGCAAGGTCGAACGCCGAGGCGAGCCGGTCCGTCGCGTACCTGCACTGGGACAGCAGCCACGTGAAGCGCCTGCCCTCACGCTTGTAGCGGGAGTGGATCTCGCGCACGGACAGCATGGCGCTCCCGGTGCCCCCGACCGCGATGTCGCACCCCAAGCGCTTCAGCGGAGTGCCATGCCACGTCTGCACGTAGGATTGCCCGGGGCGCAACTCGAAGTGGGCGGGCACCATCGTGTTCGAGATCCACAAGCCGGCGCGAGCGTAGCTTCGGCGGTGTTCAAGGGACCGCCACGGGACGATCACGGCGCGGCGCAACTCATCCAATGCCCCAGCGCCGAGGGTCCTGCCGACATCGACATGCGAGGCAGGTTCGGCCGTCGCATCGTCCACGCCACGGATGTCGAAGCCGCCGCGCTCCCTGAGCGCCCGGATCGTCTCCGCTCGGAGGACCCACACCTTCTCCACGCCCTCGAAGCGCGGGTCATCCAGCATCGCCCGGTACAGGGCGCGCGGACTGCACGAGTAGCCGCGAGCGTCGTAGCTCTCGAAGACCGCGACGGCAGGATCCACCGGGTTCGACTGCCACAGTGACCGGTACTCGCGCTCGCGCCTCGCCAGTGCGCGCGCGCGGACGAGACCCGCGAGCAGGGGGAGCCGCTTACCGCCGGCAACTAGAGCAGAGCGGAGCGTGCTCCGCGACCCCGCGGAGCGGGGGGCCGCGTGGGACGTGCGTCCGGCACTCGCATCCGGGGTCATGTTCGTGCGCTTCGCCATATAGGTCAGGAGTTCCCCATCGCTTCGATGACCACATCCGCTATGCGGCCCGTACATCCGGGCGGTGCCGACACGTACCGCTCCTTCAGCATGCGCGTGACCTCGACGTGCCGCTCGCCCGATTCGATGCGGGCCGCCAGCTCCCCCAGATCGCGAGAGGCGGCCTCCGGCATCTCCGCGAGCGGGTCGATGTTGAGTCCGTGTGCCGCCGCGTAGTCGTCGATGTCGTACACCCAGAAGAAGACGGGCAGGTCCACTACGCACGCTTCGAACGCCACCGCGGAGTAGTCGGTGATGACGAGGTCGCAAAGCGGAAGCAGATCGAGGATGTCGACGTCCCCCGCGTACACCACCTCGGGCCCCTCCACCCGCGCCGTCTCCAGAGGGTGAGGCTTCACGACCAGAGTGTAACGCGCGCCCGAGAAGCGCTCGGTCACGTCTCGGTAACGGTCGGCGCACACGCGACGCACGGTCGGGGCGTAGAGGACCACGGTTCGCGAGGCCTCCGTGAGGATCGGGAATCGCCTCCTGAGGGCCGCGATAGGCGGCGGCACCGGCGTCAGGGAAGCGTCGTCCGCGTGCGCTCGCAGGTAGTCCATGCGGGGCATCCCTAGCGGTCGCACCACACTCTCGTCGACCCCGAACGCCTCGGCGAAGATGGGGATCGTGGCGGAGCCCGAGCACACGACGATGTCGTAGTTGAGGTGCATCCGCATCGATGAGGCCAGGGCCGAGGAGTGTCCGCCCTCGCGGTCCAGCGCTTGGTAGCCGAAGCGCTTGATCGCGCCGAGGGCATGCCAGAGCTGGATGACGAAGAGACCCGGCCGATGGTCGAGCAGACTCACAGGGATCACGTAGCCGTCGACCACGCAGACCCTCGCCGTGGCCAGGTGGTACATCTGCCCCACCATCGGGCCGATCGACGCGAACCGCGCCAGCGCGGAGCGGCCGACCATTCGGCACCTGATCACGATCTCGAGCTCGGGGTCGCGCGAGCGAAGCTCCTCGGCGAGCAACGTGAAGTCGCGAGAAGGGGTGTCCGACTGGCGGCTCAGGAACACGACCTTGCGCCGCGCCGGGAAGAGCGCCTTCAACACGGCGTAGATCGCCCGCGCATTCCAGGTTGCGACAGCGATGAGGATGCGCATGGCGGCAACACCCCGGATGTGTGTCCGAAGAGGGCGGGAGCGACGACTTCCGAAGTCCGCATGATACCACCGGGGGTGCATATCGCCTTCCAGGTCCAAGCATCGAAACGGTGTCGTGCAAGGGGACCTTTGGCGCGGCGATGGTAGAATCGACCTCTCCGTGATAGGGGTGGGATGAAGAAGCTGTCCTTCTCGAAGAAGATGGCACTGTGGGCCGGCGCAGCGCTCGGCGCCGCGGCCGGCCTTCTCGCGTTGATGGGCGTCGCCTGGGTCTGGACCGACTACCAGTGGTACGCGAGCGTCGGCCACCAGAACGTGTTCTGGGTAGGCCTGCTGTCACAGGCGGCCGTCTGGATCCTCTGCGCGGCCCTCGGCTTCGCCGTGCTCTACGCGAGCGCGCGATCCGCATGGCTCGTCGTGAGCGAGACCGGTCGCTTCCCGAAGACCACGATCATCGTCTGCCTCCTTCTGGCTGGGGCCCTGGCCTGGACGATGTCTCAGCAGTGGATGGTCTTCCGTCTCGCCATCTCCCAGTCGCCCTTCGGCGTCATGGACCTCCAGTTCGGTCGTGACGTAGGCTTCTTCGTGTTCGCCCTCCCTGCCTTCGAGGCGATATACCGCTGGGTCAACGGTCTCGTGATCGTCTCCCTCGTCGCCGTCGCAGCGATCACTCTGTCGAGCCGCCTCGAGCTGACGGGCACCATCCCGGCGCGCTGGTGGAGGCTGAAGACGATCGTCTCATCCCTGGTCGGACTGCTGATGCTGGCCGTCGCCTTCAACTTCTGGATCGCGGTCTGGCGGATCTCCTACTCGCCCGCCGGGCAGATCTTCGGCGCCTCGTACTCGGACATCACGGCGGCGCTCCCGGGCGACTGGATCATGGCGGGCCTCTCCTTGGCCCTCGCCGTCCTGCTGCTGGCGACGGCCTCGGGACGCAAGTGGAAGATCTTGCTGTGGTCCTTCCTGGCGTGGGGAGTAGGCGGGGTCCTGCTCGTCAACGCGTGGCCCGCGGTCGTTCAGAACTACGTCGCGACTCCGAACGAAGCGACTCTGGAAGAGCCCTACCGCGCGCGGAACATCGCCATGACCCGCGAAGCGTTCGACTTGACCGGCGTCGAGGGGATCCAGTACCCGGCGCTCGACTCGATCTCCGCCTCAGCCTCGGCGGCCGCGGAGCGCCTGCTCTCCGACGCGACCGTCTGGACCCCGGACACGGTGAGCCAGGCGTTCAACCAGCTGCAGACGATCCGCCCCTACTACAAGCTGTCGACCGTGGACTTCGACCGCTATCGGGTCAACGGCGATGAACGCCAAGTGCTCGTCGCCGCGCGCCAGATCGACCCGACCGGCCTGCCCGCCAACGCGCGCACCTGGGTCAACACCCACCTTGTCTACACCCACGGCTACGGACTCGCGATCAGCTCGACCAGCCAGACCACGGACCGTGGCTTCCCGACCTTCCTGGTCGGCGACGTGCCCTCCGACGTCTCCACCGACGTCGCTGCGGGCTCGCCGGCGCTCGTGGCCGAGGAGCCCCGCATCTACTTCGGTCCCGATATGACGAGCTATGGCATCGTCAACACGGGCATCGACGAGTTCGACTACCCGGCGCAGGGTGAGCAGAACGCGACCACCCGCTACACCTCGACCGGCGCGCCGGTCGGCTCATGGCTGGCGCGGCTCGCCTGGGCGGTGCGCCTCCAGTCCGACCAGTTCATCTTCTCGAGCTACATCAAACCCGACAGTCAGATACTGCTCTATCGGGGCATCACCGGTCGCGCCGCCAAGCTCGCACCGTGGCTGTCCTACGACGCGAACCCGTATCCCGCCATCGTCGACGGGCGCATCCTTTGGATCCTCGACGCGTATACGTCGAGCGATCACTACCCGAACTCGCAGCCGACAACAGACGGCGTCAACTACCTGCGCAACTCCGTGAAGGTCACCGTGGACGCATACACGGGCGAGGTGACGTTCTATGCCAATGGCAAGGACCCGATCCGCGACGCTTGGGCGACCATCGTGCCGGGCCTCGTCACCCCTGCCGACCAGATGCCCGCGGAGGTCGCGGCGCACATCCGGGCGCCGCAGAAGCTCTTCTCGGCGCAGGCGGAGGTCTACCGCACCTATCACATGACCGACCCCACCGTCTTCTACAACCGCGAGGACCTGTGGCAGATACCGAACGACGCCAAGGGCAATAGCATCAAGCCGTCATACCTGATGCTGGACCTGCCCGACGCGTCCGGCGCCGGCACGGGCAAGGCGATGTACCTGCTGCAGCCCTACTCACTGCCCAACCGCGACAACCTCGTCGGCTGGATGGCTACCGCCTGCGATCCAGGCTCGTACGGGAAGAGGACCGTGTACCTCCTGCCCAAGGCGCGCGTCGTTCTGGGCCAGCAACAGGTAGGCGCGCGCATCAACCAGGATCCGAGGATCTCGCAGCAGCTCACGCTCTGGAATCAGCCCGGCGTCACGGTGCTGTTCGGACGCATGATCGTCGAGCCGGTCGAGGGGACGGTGGCCTACATCCAGCCCGTGTTCTTGCAGGCGCAGAACAGCGCCATGAGCCAGCTGGTCAGCGTCATCGCCGTCAACGGCGATCGCGTGGAGTTCGACCCGACGCTGGCTGGGGCGCTGGTCAAGGCCTACGGAGGCGCGGACGCCTCGGCGCCTGCGACGGCCACTCCCTGAAGGGCCTCGCGCGAGACCAGCTCAGTGAGGCACGAAGGCTTGCGCGTGATCGTGGAGTCACTGAACCTCCACACGAACGTTACCGGCTGCGAACGAACCAGTTGCTCTTCGTGATCGTGGATCCGCTCGACGAGACCGTCGCGCGGACCGTGGACCTCACCACGTACGGCGTCCCGGCCATCTTGTGCCAGTTGTGGGCGACCCCGGTCGGCCCCGTGTAGCCGATCGCGGTGACGACCGAACCTCCCGCGCCCGGCCACGAGAACCTCACGCCGACGCCCTCGATCCGCCTCCCTGCCGCGTCGGTACAGGTCGCGTACGCGCAGATCATCAGGCCGCGGGGAACAAGGTGTCTCGACAGCGTGAGCTTCATCGTGGCCGGCACCTTGGCCAGTCCCCTGGCACTCGGGATGCCGGACACGATATCCGCCAGGTCGTTGGCGGCCCGGCTCAGCATCTGTCTCGTCACGGAATTCACCGTCGGCTGGCTGACACGGATCTCTCGTCATCGGATCGAGCGCGGTGCCGAGAGCGGTCAACTTGCCGCGCGCGAAACGCGCGGCGACGACGGTCCTCGCCCTGACATCGACCAGCGGCACGCGGGCGGCAGGTGCCACCCAGGCGGCGTTCTCCCCGGGCCGGTTGGTCTCCATCGACACGGCGTGCTCGTAGGGCAGGTGGTGGACGCGCCACGAGACCGCGCCATCGGCGGTGTGGAAGGGGTTCAGGATGTCAGCGTAGTAGTGCGACAGCAGACCCAGAAGCCGGCTGGCCTCCACGCGGTCACCCGCAGCGTAGGACTCGCACGCTCGATAGTAGAGGTCGGCGACCCTCTGTGGGACCCCGCCGTACAACCCCTCGGAGTGGAAGACGTGCCCGATATCTTTGGGCAAGGAGTCGGGGTCGTCCGTGGCGAGCAGCGCGGTGCGCACGTCGACCCAGGAGGCGTCCTGACCCACGAGCCGGATCGCCTGGTCCAGCACCCAGTCGTGCGTGCCGTATCCGTTGCCGTCGTCGCCTCCGCTCCCCCATGCGAACGCGCTCGGGACGGCGAGGCCGAAAGCAAGCAACGCTACAAGAACGAAGAGAGTCAGACGCCGCACGCGGGAACCTCTTCCAGGTCGCAGGTGGGCGCGACAGCGTGGCGCCCATCCTCATGGAGTCTATCGGCGTGCCGGCCGCCGCTCCTTAGGGGTCTCGGCTTCCTATCCGCTCAGCGTCGCACTGACTGGGTCGCCGGGTCCTTCCAGTCCTTGCCGATGACGACCATGACCTGAGTGTCGAACGCGTACATGCCCGCCGCGGGGATCACGTCCCCGAACCCGAGGGTCTCTCTCGTGAAGTTCGCTTGGGCCTCGAAGCCCTTCTTGTAGACGATCAGCGTGCGCCCGTAGACGTATTGGGTCATGTTGCCGGTCTCCGAGACCTTGAAGCCCTTCTTGCCGAGGAAGTCCGCACACTGCTTGCCAAGCCCGGAGACGCCCGCTCCGTTGCGCACGGTGATCTGGAAGTCGCCCGGCTTGACCGTGCTCGACTCCGTCGACGAAGCGGGGGTGCCCACGGCCTTCGTGGCGATCAGAGGTTGACCCTTCTTCATACGGCCGAGCATCACGTCCAGCTTCACTTGGTCCAGCACGACCCAGGAGACGCCGTCCATGTACTTCGAGCCGCCGGGAGCATTGGCGGAGTCTATCTCGGATGATTTCATCCCCTTGAACTGGAGGACGAGGTCGGCCATCTGAGCCGGGGTGAGGTCGGTGTCCAGATTGTCCGCGATCGCCTCGATGATGGCCGAGGCCTTGAACATGTTGGACAGAGAGAGTGCCTGCGAGGCGAGAGCCTTGATGAACGCCTGCTGGTTGCGCATGCGCCCGAAGTCGCCGTCGACCAGCGTGTGACGGGTCCTGACGAAGGTCAGCGCGTGACGGCCGTCGAGCTTCTGGTATCCCTTCTTGACGGTCGCGTATGCCTTTCCGTACGCGGACGCCTGCGTGTCGTAGATGTCCTGCGGCACGTCTATCCACACACCGCCGATCGCGTCGACCACGTCGCGGAAACCGTTGAAGTTCAGGTTGACGTAGTGCGAGATCGGCAAGCCGGTCAGCTTCTTGACTGTCTTGATGACGAGCGAGGGGCCGCCCCAGACCGCCGCCGCGTTGATCTTGTTGATGCCGTACCCGGGGATGTCGACCCGCGAGTCGCGCGGTAGCGACATTATCTGGATCTTCTTGTTCTTGGGATCGATGCGCGCCACCATCAGCGAGTCGGAGCGCTGCTGCGACTGCCCCGGACGAGTGTCCGAACCCATCAGCACCATGTAGAAGGGATCGCCCGGCGGCGCCGTTTGGCTGTCCTGCAGCAACTTCGCCAGCTCAGGATCGGAGTTCGTGACCGCGTTGATCCGATTGCCGATGTTGCGGACGTAGGCGAACGCGAAGACCGCCGTGCCGATCACCAGGAGGCCGACGATCGTCGAGATGGTTATCGCCAGCCGCCTGCGGCGACGCTTGATCGCGGCGGGGTTGACCACCTTGTCGGCGCGAGCCCGGCGGCGGTTCGTCTGCCGGAGGGTCTCACGCGACGAACTGGCCGGAGCGATGCGGCTGATGTCGCGGGGAGCCCGGCGTCTGGACGCGGATGGCCTGCCCCGCCTCGGGCGCGGAGTCTCGTCGTACATGAGTGCCCTTCATATGAGCTCTGCCCGGCGAAGTGTCACCGGACGCTGAGTCGATTGTCGAATGGACAGTATACGGCACCGGCGCGGGGACGGCAGACGCGTTACTCAGCCGTAGCATCGCGTCTGGATGGGCGCTCGGATCAGCCGGCTATCCGACGTCGAGGCGCTGCTCTTGCGGGACCTGGCCGGTGACCCGCGCCGGAGAGCCCATGACCACCGAACCGGCCGGGACGTCGCGCGTGACGGTGGACGCAGCGGCGACGAGCGCGTCGGCGCCTATCTCGACTCCGGGCAGGATGACGGCGCCGGCGCCTATGCGGGCGCCTCGGCGGATGTTGCAGCCTTTCAGGTGGCGGAACCGCTCGGCGGTGCGCCCCAGATAGTCGTCGTTGGTGGTGAGGACCCCCGGACCGATGAAGCAGTCCTCCTCCACGACCGTGTGCGCCGCGACGAACGCCCCGGGCCGCACCGACGTGCGCGCCCCTATCTCGCAGTCGTTCTCCACGATCGCGCAGCGCCCGATCGTCACGCCGGAGCCGACGCGGCAGCGCTCGCATACCTGAGCGCCGTCCTCGACGCGGGAGTCGGCGCCCACGGAGGACGCCGCGGCGAGCACCGCGTGGCTGCCTACCGTGCAGCCAGCGCCGAGCTCCAGACCTCGCTGCTCAACGGCGACGGTCTGACCATCGGCCGTCGTGCTCTCCCCTACGACTGCGAAGTCGGCCACGACGCAACCTGTTCCAAGGACCGCGCCGACACAGATCGTGACGTGGTCGCCGATCACGCACCCATCGCCCACTCGCGCGCCGGCGCACACGTGGGCGAAGGAGCCGAGCGTCACGCCGTCGCCGATCACGGCGTCCCCGTCGACTACGGAGAACGGCGCGGGATTGAAGCGCTCGCCGAGCTTGGCTGTCGGGTGTACCAGGATGCTCGACATCGCCCTAGGCGTCCTTGATCGCGAACATGAGCTCGCCGGAGCACGCGAGCTCACCGTCGACGGAAGCCCGCGCGGTGCCGAAGCCGATCGGGCCGCGCAGCTTCGTGATCGTGCACTCCAGCCGCAGGGTGTCGCCCGGGCGCACCTGACGCTTGAAGCGCACCTTCTCGATCCCCGCGAACAGAGCGATGCGGCCGGCGTTCTCCGCCAGCGACAGAAGAGATACGGCGCCCACCTGCGCGCACGCTTCGACTATCAGGACACCCGGCATCACCGCGTAGCCGGGGAAGTGCCCCGGCACCCAGAACATGTCGTCCTTGACGTCGAGGTACCCGACGGCGGAGACCCCCGGCTCGCAGGATTCGATGCGGTCGACCAGCAGGAAGGGCTCGCGGTGCGGGATGATCGCCTTGATCTGTTCGCGGTCGAGCATCGTCTCTCACTCCCTGTTCGCCTTGGGTTCTGACGGGGTCAGGCGGCGTCGAGTCCATCCGTCTCGACGCGGCGCACGTCGGCACCGAGCGAGCTCAGCTTCTCGACGAAGCCCTCGTAGCCGCGATCTATGTGATGGACCTGGGTGACTATGGTGCGTCCGTCGGCGACCAGTCCGGCCAGCACGAGCGCCGCGCCCCCTCGCAGGTCCGGGCTGGCCACCGGAGCTCCCGAGAGCCGTGACACTCCGCGTATGAGAGCGTAGTGGCCGTCGATGCGAACCTCCGCACCCATACGCGCGATCTCGTCGGCGAAGATGAAGCGGTTCTCGAAGATGTTCTCGGTGATCACGCTTCCGCCATCCGCGATCGCCATGAGCGTCATGAACAGCGACTGCAGGTCGGTCGGGAAGCCCGGGTAGGGCAACGTCTGGACGTCGACCGGCAGCAGCGGACCCGAACGGCTGATGGTGACGCCATCCTCGTGGCGCGCCAGCGTGCACCCCGCCTGCTCGAGCTTCTGAAGCACTATGTCGAGGTGATCGGGGTCGAACCCCGTCACCGTGACCGGTCCGGTGTCGATCGCGCCCGCCATCAGGAACGTGCCGGCCTCGATGCGGTCGCCGACGACCAAATGATCGACTGCCGACAGAGACTCGACTCCGGTGACGCGGATCAGAGACGAACCCGCGCCCTCGATCCCCGCACCCATCTCCACGAGCATGTTCGCCAGGTCGACGATCTCCGGCTCGCGGGCGGCGTTGTCGATCACTGTGACGCCCTCCGCGAGCACGGAGGCCATCAGGAGGTTCTCGGTGGCGCCGACGCTCGGGAAGTCGAGCGCTACGTCCGCGCCGCGGGCCTTCCCGGAGACGTCGATGTACCCGTGCTCGGTACTGACGTCCAGCCCCAGCTGCTCCAGCCCGCGGATATGCATGTCCACCTTGCGCGAACCGATGTTGCACCCGCCCGGCATTGCGACGTGCGCGCGCCCGAGTCGCCCGACGAGGGCGCCCAGCACGCAGGTCGACGCGCGCATGCGCACGACCAGGTCGTATGGGGCCTCATGGGAGGTAAGCCGCGAAGCATCGATGGTGAGGGTGTGGTCGGTGCGCACCACGTGCGCTCCCAAGTGCTCCAGCACCTCGGACATCAGCGCGACGTCGCTGATGTCAGGGACGTTGCGCAGGGTCGTGATCCCGGAGGCCAGCAAGGCCGCGGCCATCAGCTTGAGCGCGGAGTTCTTGGCGCCGCCGACGCGCACCTCGCCCTTGATGGGCTTGCCGCCCTCTACGACTATCGCGTCCACTCGAGCCGCGGCCCTCCCCCTGTTCGCAAGGTCTGTCCGGTCCATCATACGCGGGGGGCGGCGGACCATGCCCGCCGCCCCATCAACCGTCACGCACCCGTGAAGGGGCGGCGATGCCTGTCTAGTGCGCCGTCCCGACAGCTATCTGGACCTCGGCCCACTTCAGGTCCCGATCGAGATCGCCGTATCCCTCGTCTGTGGGGCGCAGCTTCAGCTCGGCGATGCGCGCCTCCGCGAGCGCCTTGGCCTGACGCGCACGCTCGACGTCGATGTTGGAGGCGATCTCCGCGTCATCGGCCAGGATGATGACCTTGTCCTCGTGGACTTGGATGTAGCCACCCGAGACCGCGAACCACTCGGTCGTGTCGCCGAACTTGATGCGAACCTCGCCCGCCTTGAGCGCCCCCACGAGCGGGGCGTGCAGCGGCAGGATCCCGATCTCGCCGTCGAGCGTAGGCACGACCACCCTCTCCACCTCGTTGGTGTAGACGATGTGCTCGGGCGTCACGATCTCGCAGAGGAGGACGCGGTCCATCGCCGGCTACTCCTGGGCCTTCAGTCTCTCGGCGGCCTCGAAGGCCTCCTCGATGGCACCGACGTAGCGGAACGCCTGCTCGGGCAGCGCGTCGCACTCGCCCTTCACGATCATGTCGAAGCCGCGGATGGTGTCCTCGAGCTTGACGTACTTGCCGGAGAAGCCCGTGAACTGCTCCGCGACGAAGAACGGCTGCGACAGGAACTGCTGGATCTTGCGGGCGCGCGTCACGATCAGCTTCTGCTCCTCGGAGAGCTCGTCCATCCCGAGGATGGCGATGATGTCCTGCAGGTCCTTGTAGGTCTGCAACACCTCCTGCACGGCGCGCGCGACCCGGTAGTGCTCCTCGCCGACGACGTCGGCCGAGAGAGCCCGCGACGTCGAGGCCAGCGGGTCGACCGCCGGGTAGAGACCGAGCTCCGCGATCGAGCGCGAGAGAACGGTCGTGGCGTCGAGGTGGGAGAACGCCGTGGCCGGCGCGGGGTCGGTCAGGTCGTCAGCAGGCACGTAGATGGCCTGCACGGAGGTGATGGAGCCGCGCTTGGTGGAGGTGATGCGCTCCTGCAGCTCGCCCATCTCCGTGGCCAGGGTCGGCTGGTAGCCGACGGCCGACGGCATGCGCCCGAGTAGCGCCGAGACCTCGGACCCCGCCTGGGTGAAGCGGAAGATGTTGTCTATGAAGAGCAGCACGTCCTGGCCCTGGTCGCGGAAGTACTCGGCGACGGTCAGGCCAGCGAGACCCACGCGCAGGCGCGCGCCCGGAGGCTCGTTCATCTGGCCGTAGATGAGCGCGGTCTTGGCGATGACGCCGGACTCGCTCATCTCGTGATAGAGGTCCGTGCCCTCGCGCGTGCGCTCGCCCACGCCGCAGAACACCGAAGTGCCGCCGTGCGCTATGGCGAGGTTGTTGATGAGTTCCTGGATGATGACTGTCTTGCCGACGCCGGCGCCTCCGAACAGCCCCGTCTTGCCGCCCTTGATGTAGGGCTCGAGCAGGTCCACGACCTTGATGCCGGTCTCGAAGATCTCGGTGGTGGGCTCCAGATCCTCGTAGGCGGGAGCCTCGCGGTGGATCGGGTAGTATGCCTCGATCTCGGGCATCTCCCCGCCATCGACGGGCTCTCCGAGCACGTTCCAGATCCGGCCCAGCACTCCGGGGCCGACCGGCATCATCATGTTGGCGCCCGTGTCGGTGGCCTCCATGCCGCGCTGGATGCCGTCGGTCGAGGACATGGCGATCGCTCGGACGATGCTGCCCTCGAGATGCTGCTCGACCTCGGCCGTGACGTCGATCGGCCCGATGGGGGACTCGGCCTTCACCTTCAGGGCGTTGTAGATCGCGGGCATCGACTCGGGCCCGAACTCGACGTCCAGGACCGGGCCGACGACGCGGACGATGCGTCCGGTGTTCATGGGCGCTTCTCTCTTCTGGGCGGTCATCTAGCGCTTCTCCAGTGCGGCGGCGCCGCCGACTATCTCGGCGATCTCGTTCGTGATCGCGCCTTGGCGGGCGCGGTTGTAGCTGCGTGTGAGGGTGGTGATCATCTCGCTGGCGTTGTCGGTCGCGGACTTCATCGCCTTGCGTCTCGCGCCCTGCTCCGAGGCCGCCGACTCGAGCAGCGCGCGGTAGATCAGCGTCTCGATGTAGGTTGGCAGCAACCGCTGCAGGACGGCGTCCGCGGAGGGCTCGAAGATGTACTCCGGGTTGAGCTTGAGACGGTCGGTCGCGGTGTCCACGACCCCCTGACTGAGCGGCAGACAGGTCGTGGACCTCGGGCACCTGGTCGGCCACGTTCTTGAAGCGGTTGAAGACGACCTTGACCGCGTCGAACTCCCCCGAGGAGTAGCCCGAGATGACGATGGCGGCCATGGAGCGCGCGTCGGCGATCGTCGGCTTGTCGGTCATGTCCCGGTACGAAGCGAGAGGTTCGATGCCCCGGTAGCGGAAGTAGGCGATCGCCTTCTTGCCCACGGCGATGACCTGAGTCTCGGCGCCACCGGCGCGCTCGTCGCGGATGATGCCCTCGACCAGGCGCAGGATGTTGCTGTTGAATGCGCCGCACAGTCCGCGGTCGGAGGCCACAGCGATGACGACGACCCTCTCCCGCTTGTCGTGGACCTCGAGTAGCGGGTGCGTCACGCCGTGGACGAAGCGGGCGACGTTGCCGAGTACCTCCATCATCGACAGCGCATAGGGGCGCGCCGCCTCGATGCGGTCCTGCGCTTTGCGTATCTTGGCCGTCGCGACCATCTCCATGGTGCGCGTGATCTGCCTCGTGGACTGCGTCGAGGTGATCCGGGCCTTGATGTCGCGGAGGTTGGCCATCTTCTGCTGTCGTCTATCCCTCAGCCGGCCGGCTGGCCGAGAACTCGTCGAGCGCCGCGCGCAGCGCAGCCTCGGTCTCCGGGGACAGGGCCTTCTCCTTGGCGATCGCGATGCCGATCTCGGGGTGGGCGCTGTCGATGAACGCGATGAGACCGTCACGGAAGGCCAGCACGCCATCCACCGGGACCGGGTCCAGATAGCCCTTGGTACCGGCGAAGATGGCGATGACCTGGCGCTCGATCGGCATCGGCACGTAACGACCCTGCTTGAGCAACTCGACCAGGCGGGCGCCGCGGTTCAGCGTGTTCTGCGTGGCCTTGTCCAGGTCGCTTCCGAACTGGGCGAAGGCGGCGAGCTCGCGGTAGGACGCCAGGTCGAGGCGGAGCGAGCCGGCGACCTGCTTCATCGCCTTGATCTGCGCGTCGCCGCCGACGCGCGACACCGAGATGCCGACATTGATCGCCGGGCGGACACCCTGGAAGAACAGGTCCGACTGCAGGAAGATCTGCCCGTCGGTGATCGAGATGACGTTGGTCGGGATGTAGGCCGACACGTCTCCGGCCTGCGTCTCGATGACCGGCAGCGCGGTCAGCGAACCCGCGCCGAGCTCGTCGTTCAGCTTGACGGCCCGCTCCAGCAGCCGGCTGTGCAGGTAGAACACGTCGCCCGGGTACGCCTCGCGTCCCGGCGGGCGACGGAGGTTGAGCGACATCTCGCGATATGCGACGGCCTGCTTCGACAGGTCGTCGTAGACGCACAGGACCGCGCGGCCGGGATTGTCCTTGCTGGCGGGCTTCCCATCTTCCCCGGTGTAGATGAAGTGCTCGCCCATCGCGCAGCCCGACATGGGTGCGATGTACTGCAGTGGCGCGGGATCGGAGGCGGCGGCGGAGACTACGATCGTGTAGTCCATCGCGCCGTACTCCTCGAGCGTCTGCACGACGCCCGCCACGGTCGAGGCCTTCTGGCCGACCGCGACGTAGATGCAGATGACGCCGGTGCCCTTCTGGTTGATGATCGCGTCGACAGCGACGGCGGTCTTGCCGGTCTGCCGGTCGCCGATGATGAGCTCGCGCTGGCCCCGGCCGATCGGGATCATCGCGTCGATGGCCATGATGCCGGTCTGCAGCGGCTCGTGGACGCCCCTGCGGCTGATGACGCCCGGCGCCCTGAACTCCAGCGGGCGCGTCCCTTCCGCGGCGATCGCCCCACGACCGTCGATCGGCTGCCCCAGCGGGTCGACGACGCGACCGAGAAAGCCGCGCCCCGACGGGACTTGGACGACGTGTCCGGTCGTGCGCACGGAGTCGTTCTCCTTGATGAGCGAGGTCTCTCCCAGCAGCACGGCGCCGACCTCGTCCTCGTCGAGGTTCAGCGCCATGCCCATGACGGTGTTCCCGCCCTCGCCCACGAACTCGAGCAGCTCGCCGGCCATGGCGCCCTTCAGCCCGTCGACGTGCGCGATGCCGTCGCCGAGCTTGATGACGGTGCCGACGTCGCGCACGTCCACGGACGCCGTGAACGACGCCAGCTGCTCCTTGAGCACCTCGTTGATACGTGCGGCGGTGATGTCGGTCACCTTGAACCCTCGCCTTCCGGGACGGTCACGAGCGTGCGGCGCGCTTCGGCCAGCTGCGAGACCACGCTGCCGTCGAGCACGCGGCCCGCGACCTTGATCACGACGCCGCCCAGGATCGACGCATCCACTTCCTCGCGTAGCGAGACGGGACGGCCGAGAGAGGCGACGAGCTTCTTCGTCAGAGACGCCCGGAGCGCGTCATCGAGCGGCACGGCGGTCGTGACCTCCGCCACGACGATGCCTCGCTCCTGCTCGGCGATCTCGCCGAAACGGCCCGCGACGTCCCCGAGCAGGTCCGTGAGTCCGCGTTCCACCAGCAGCGTGACGACAGCGAGGGCCTCGGGCGTGACCGCGTCTCCGAAGATGTCGCGGAGGACGCCGCGCTTCGTCTCGGCGGGCACCGACGCGTCGGTGAGCGCCGAGCGAAGATCGAGGCTCCCGCGCACAGCGGCCGCCGCGGACACCAGCCCGCGGTCGGTCTCGTCCACCGAGTCGGCCAGCGAGGCCAGCTCGAAGAGCGTGCGCGCGTAGGCCGAGGCCACGTCGCTAGTTCTCATTGAGCGTTCCCACCTCGGCGACGTACTTCTCGATCAGCGCCGCGTGGTCGGCGGCCGACAGGGTCGAGCCGATGATGCGGCCGGCCACCGCCACGGACAGGTCCGCGACGGAGGCCTGCAGCTCGGCCAGGGCGACGCGCTTCTCGCTCTGGATCTCCTCGCGGGCGCGCGCGAGGATCGCCTCGCGCTCCTCGTTGGCCTTGGCGACGATCTCGTCCTTCATCGTCTCGGCGACCTTGCGGCCCTGCTCGATGACGCGGTTCGACTCGAGCCGCGCCTCGGCCAGCTGTTCCTTGTACTCGCCGAGGAGGCGCTCGGCCTCCACCCGCGTCTGCTCCGCCTGCTCGAGCGAGTCTTTGATCTTCTCGGCGCGCTCGTCGAGCATCTTGGTGATCGGCGGGAGTGCGAACTTCCACATGACCACGAAGAGCACGGCGAACGACACCAGCGAGACCAGCAGCTCGCTCGTCAGCGGGATGATCTTGTCCATCTGCGCACCTTGCCTTCCTTGGACAGCGCCCGACGCGCGCCGGCGGACTAGGCCGTGTACAGGACGAAGGCCAGGACGAAGCCGAGCAGGGCGATCGCCTCGGCGAGCGCCATGCCGATGAACATGGTGGTCTGGATGCGACCGGCCATCTCGGGCTGTCGGGCCATGCCCTCGATCGCCTTGCCGGCGACGAAGCCGACGCCGAGGGCCGGGCCTATCGCGCCGATGCCGAACGCAAGTCCGGCACCTAGAACGCTCAGAGAACCGTTCACTGTTCCTCCTCTTGTCACCGGACCCCTCGACCCGAGAGCCCCGAACCTTCCAGATGGCCGCTTCTCAAGCTCACGCCGACCGGCTCGGCCGACGGTGGATCCCTGCTTCCTAGTGCTCCCTGGCGTGCAACGCGCCGCTGATGTAGACAGCGGTCAAGATCGAGAAGACGTACGCCTGGATGAAGGCGACGAACACCTCGAAGGCGTACATGATGATCTGCATCGCGAGCGACAGGCCCGCGACGACGACGCTGCCGGGGCTCAGCGCCTCGAACGCCACCACCACGAAGATGCCGAAGATGCCGAGAACGATGTGGCCGGCGTACATGTTGGCGTAGAGACGAACCCCCAGAGTGAATGGGCGCAGGAAGTGGCTGATGACTTCGAGGGGGTAGATCAGCGGGACCAGCCACCAGGGTGTCCCCGACGGCAGGAAGCTCTTGAGGTAGCCCAAGAAGCCGTTCTTCTTGAACCCTATCCAGTTGTAGACGACGAACACCATGATGCCCCAGGCGAAGGTGGTGCCGAGGGTTCCGGTGCCAGGCTTCAACCCGGGGATGAGGCCGAGGAAGTTGTTGAACAGCACCGCGAAGAAGACGGTCACGATGAAGGGCAGGTACTGCAGGCCCTGCGAACCGATCACGTCCAGAACGATGTTGTTGCGGACGAACTCGACACCCCACTCGCCGATGTTGCCCAGACCCTTGGGCACGAGGGACATCTTCCGCGACGCGAGGAAGAAGAGTAGGGCGGTCAGGAGGACGGCGATGATGAGGAAGAGCGAGTAGTTCGTGAGCACGATCGCGTTCTTCGTGAGTTCGGTTCCCGACGCCGCAGGCGTCCCCAGGACGGCGAACGGGTTCAGCTCTTCGAGAAGCTTCTTTACTGCAGGACCCAGGTTCTCCACGGGGACCGGCTACCTCCTGTAGGGACGAGGACCTTCCTATGTTCTACCTGACGCGGAAGAGCGCCACGAGCGCCGGAACGAGGAACCCCGCGACCATGCCGAGCCCGAACGGTATGAGCCCCTCGCGCACGAACAGGTAGAACAGCAGCAGGCCGACGAAGCCGCCAGCCAACCCGAGCACCATCAACACGACAGCACGCACCGCGCCAATCTCGAGTGTCTCCGGTGTGAACATACCCACGCCCAGCCTGGTCAGCGCGAGCATGGATGCGCCCACCGCAACGCCCACGAGGGACGCCACGACGGCGTTGCCGAAGAAGCCGACCAGCCAGGTGATCACGGCACTCGCCTTCCTCGCGTTCCTGCGGCCCGGATCCGTCCTGCGCATTCATCCAAGCGACAAGTCGGGCCGGTCGCCCCTAGCACTCGTCGCCGTGCACTCGCGCCTTCTCGAAGAGCCCCAGCCACGACGCCATCAGCGCCGACAGGCCGGCGAGCACGAGGAAGACGACGATCCTGGCTCCCATGGGGACGTGCCTCATCGAGTAGCCGCCCAACGCCAGAGCGGCAGACCAGGCGTAGATCGTCAGCACCGTCTGCCTTTGGCTGAAGCCGCGGTGAAGCAGCCGGTGGTGGATGTGGCCGTTGTCGGCCTCGTGGATGGGCCGGCCGCTGCGCCAACGGCGGATGATCGCGCTCGCCGTGTCGAAGACGGGAACGCCGATCACGAGAAGGGGTGCGACCAGCGTTATCGCGGCGGCCGACTTCATGACGCCGAGCAGGGACATGCACCCGAGCGCGAACCCGATGAACAGCGCCCCGGAGTCCCCCATGATGATCGACGCGTGATTGAAGTTGTATCGGAGAAAGCCGACGCATGCGCCGATGAGAGCCGCCGCCATAACGGCAGCGACCGCCATGTTCATGTCGATCGCGAGCAGCAGGAAGCTGATCCCGGCTATCCCCGCCACGCCCGCGGCCAGGCCGTCGAGCCCGTCGATGAGGTTGAAGACGTTAGCGAATGCGACGATCCACAGCGCGGTGAGCGGGTAGCTGAGCAGCCCCAGCTGGAAGAGCCCGCCGCCGAAGGGATTCCCGATGAACTCCATCCGCAGCCCCGCCGCGATCGGCAGCGTGGCGGCGAGCAGCTGACCCGCGAACTTCACGCCGGGGGTGAGCCCCCTGAGGTCGTCGACCAGCCCGACAGCGAAGATCGCCGCGCAGCCGGCCAAGGCGCCGAGAAGCGGAAGATCTCCTCCCGACACCGCCGGCGCCCACCAGCCGCCAAGCCCCCCGGCGACATCCACTCCCAAGGCGATCACGAAGCCCGCGAAGATGCCGATCCCCCCAAGGCGCGGGACCGCCTTCACGTGCACCTTGCGGCCGCCCGGTCGATCGACGAGCGAGGCGCGCAGGCTGACGTCACGGACGATCGGGGTCACGACCAGCGTCGCCGCGAGAGCGACGACTGCAAGGACCAGGTAGTGGTATGCGGCTATCACGAAGTCAGCGTCGGCCTTCTTCTCAGCATCCGGGCTCGAACAGGCGGCGGGCCACTCCCGACTCTTCGAGCATCTCTTCCGAGAGCGGGTCCGGATAGGCGTCGCCGTAGACGATCTCGGCGATCCCGGCGTTGATCAGTATCTTCGCGCAAAGGACGCAGGGTTGATGGGTGGTGTAGACGGTCGCGCCGCCGATCGCCACGCCGTAGAGGGCCGCCTGAACCACGGCGTTCTGCTCGGCGTGGATCCCGCGGCACAGTTCGTGGTGCGAACCGGAGGCGATGCCGCGCTGCTCCCTGAGGCAGCCGACCTCCTCGCAGTGCCGCAGCCCTTTTGGCGTGCCGTTGTACCCCGTCGCCAGGATGCGGCGGTCCTTGACGATCACCGCCCCGCAATGGCGGCGAAGGCAGGTGGACCTGGTGGCTACCTGCCGAGTGATCGTCATGAAGTAGTCGTCCCAGCTCGGGCGCTCTGAGTCCATGCCCTACATCGTCCCATACAGGCGATCGCCGGCGTCGCCGAGCCCCGGAACGATGTACCCGTGGCTGTTGAGGTGCGCGTCCACCGCGCACACGTACACGCGCACGTCGGGGTCGGCTTTCGTCACCGCTGCGACCCCTTCGGGCGCGGCGATGATCGACAGGAGCCTGATCGACTTGGCGCCGCGCTCCCGCAGGAAGCCGATGGCCGCGACAGCCGAGCCTCCCGTGGCGAGCATCGGATCCACGATCATCACGTCGCGCTCCCCTATGTCTTCCGGCAGCTTGCAGTAGTACTCGACCGGCTCCAGCGTGTCGGGATCGCGGTAGAGTCCGATGTGGCCGATCTTGGCCGCCGGGATCAAGGACAGGATGCCGTCCACCATTCCGAGACCGGCCCTGAGTATCGGCACGACCGCGACCTTCTTGCCAGCGAGCACCTTGGTCGTCGTCTCGCAGATGGGCGTTGTGACCGTCGACTCGGCCAGGCTGAACTCACGCGTGGCCTCGTATGCCATGAGCATCGCGAGCTCGCTCACGAGCTCGCGGAACTCCTTGGGCCCGGTCCGGATGTCGCGCAGCACGGACAGCTTGTGCTGCACGAGCGGGTGGTCGACCACCATGACGTTCGGCGCGATCGGCATCTCTCTGCATCTCCTCGCGGGCGACCTGATCTCCGCCCGCCTCGCCGCGAAAGGGACTACAGCTCCGGGTAGAGCGGGTGCGCCTCGACCAGCGCGCGGACTTCCGATCGCACGGCGAGCAGCTTCGTCTCGTCCTCGCGCGAGAAGATCGCGCGCGCCACGAGCTCTCCGACCAGATGAGCGTCGGCCGCGTCGAAGCCGCGCGTGGTGATCGCCGCCGAGCCCACGCGGATCCCGCTGGTGACGAAGGGCGACTGTGGGTCGTTGGGGATGGCGTTCTTGTTGACGGTGATCCCGCACGCCTCGAGCAGCGCTTCCGCGTCCTTGCCCGTGATGCCGGCCGGGGTGAGGTCCACCAGCATGAGGTGGTTGTCGGTGCCGCCGGAGACGAGCCGCAGACCCTTGGCGACCATCGCCTCGCCCATCACGCGGGCGTTGGTGACGACCTGGTCGATGTAGGTGGAGAACTCCGGCCTAAGCGCCTCGCCGAACGCGACCGCCTTGGCAGCGATGATGTGCTCGAGCGGGCCTCCCTGGATGCCGGGGAACACCGCCTTGTCGATCATCTTCGCGTGCTCCTCCCTGCAGAGGATGAAGCCCGAGCGAGGCCCGCGCAGCGTCTTGTGGGAGGTGGAAGTGACGAAGTCCGCGTGCGGGACCGGGGAGGGGTGCGCACCGGTGGCGACGAGGCCCGCGATGTGCGCCATGTCCACCATCAGGTAGGCGCCGACAGACTTCGCGATCGCCGCGAACCGTTCGAAGTCGATGATGCGCGGGTAGGCGCTCGCACCCGCGATGATCATCTTCGGCTTGTGCTCGTCCGCGAGCCGCTCGACCTCGTCGTAGTCGATGCGCTCGGTCGCGGGGTCGAGTCCGTAGGCGACGATGTCGAACCACTTGCCCGAGAAGTTGACCGGGCTGCCGTGCGTGAGATGTCCTCCATGCGCGAGGCTCATGCCGAGCACCGTGTCTCCGGGGTTCAGCGCCGCGAAGTAGACCGCGAAGTTGGCCTGCGCGCCCGCGTGCGGCTGCACGTTGGCGTGCTCTGCCCCGAAGAGCTGGCACGCGCGGTCGCGCGCGATGTTCTCGACCACGTCGACCTTCTCGCAGCCGCCGTAGTACCGCTTGCCCGGCAGCCCCTCCGCGTACTTGTTGGTGAGCACCGTCCCCGCGGCCTCGAGCACCGCCAGGGAGGTGAAGTTCTCGGACGCGATCAGCTCGATCGTGGAGCGCTGACGCTCGAGCTCAGCGTTGCATGCCGCTGCGATCTCCGGGTCCGCGCTATCGAGGTAGCGGAATGACATGGCGGGTCGTGGCCTTTCGTCGGCGGGAGACGGTCGTCGGACTCCTAGGGCTGGCACTCCATCGCCGTGATCTGGTCGACCCGACGCTGGTGGCGACCGCCTTCGAAGGCGGTCGCACAGGAAGGTGTCGACGATGGCGAAGGCGGCGGCCTCGTCGACGAAGCGCCCGGCGAGCGATACGCACGTTGGCGTCGTTGTGCTTCCGGGCTATCTCGGCGAACTCGGTGTCGTTGACCTGGACGGCGCGGATGCCGCGGACCTTGTTCGCGGCGATCGCCATGCCGAGCCCCGTGCCGCAGGTCAGCACACCCATCTCAGCCGTGCCCGACGAGACTTCGCGGGCGACCACCGCGGCGATCAGCGGGTAGTCGACGCAGTCGGTCGAGTAGGCGCCGACATCGTGGACAGTGTGTCCGGCCGCTATGAGGTGGGCCTTGACGGCCTCCTTGAGCTCGAAACCCGCGTGGTCCGTTCCGATGGTGATGCGCATGCTTCTCCTGCCCTCGTATCGCCCGGGCGACGTTCGCCCGGAGCGGTACCGGGATTGTACCGCGATGGGGCGCCCTGCAAGGGGCGCCCCATCGTCGTCTTCGCGCCTCCGCGGACCGCCGCTAGTCGGCTGCGGCCACCGACGCGATCTCGTCTGCCGGGATGGCGCCGTCCCTGACGATCATGGGTTCCGGCCCCGTGCAGTCGACGACCGTCGACGCCATGCCGTGCTTGGTCTCGCCACCGTCCAGCGTGAGGTCCGCGGCTGCGACGATGCGCGACTCCAGCTCGTCGAAGGAGCCGGGCGCGTGCTTGCCGGACGTGTTGGCCGACGTCGTGATGATGGGACCGCCGCTCGCCCGGATCAGGTCCTGCACGACCCGGTGGTCGGGACACCGTAGCGCCACAGTGCCTCGAGAATCGCGGAAGTCCTTCCCGACGCTGGAGGAAGCCCGCACGACGAGCGTCAGGGGTCCCGGCCAGAAGTGCATTGCAAGGCGGTGCGCGTACTCGGGAACGTCGACGCCATAGGTGTCCAGTGCGTCTTCGGTCTCCACGAGCCACGGGAGAGGCTTGGAGGCCGGGCGCATCTTGATGTCAACGATCTCCTGAGGGCCGATGCATGAGCTTGCAGCGGCTCCGATGCCGTAGACGGTCTCGGTCGGGAACACTACGATCCCGCCGTCCCGGAGCACCGAAGCCGCGAGGTTTATGGCTTCGGCTGATGGCGCCTCCGGATCGATATGGATGACCTTGCTCATGGCGATCAAGCCTCCCGTCGTGTGCCGAGCGCGATGCGGTCGCGACCGGTCAGGTCCTGCCGTACTACGACTCCTTCATACCACGAAGACATGAGGTCCGCAGCGTCTTTCACTCTCGACGTGTCCGTCTCGATGGCGAGCAGCCCGCCGGGCCGCAGCCACTCCCTGGCCTCGGCGACGATCCGCCGCACCGTGTCGAGCCCGTCCGGGCCCCCGTCGAGCGCGACGCGCGGCTCGCGGGAACCGACCTCGGCGGGCAGGGCGTCCAGGTCGGCCGTGGGGATATAGGGCGGATTGGACACCACCACGTCCGCTTGTCCGCGCAGCTCCCCGGGCAGCGGCTCGAACAGATCGCCGACACCCACGGTGACGCGGTCGGCCACTCCGGCGCGTTCGGCGTTCAGGCGCGCCACCTCGGCCGTCTCCGGGACGATCTCGGTCGCGTACGCGCGCGCGCCCGCGCGCTCGAACGCGGTGGAGACTGCGACGGCGCCCGATCCGGTACAGAGGTCGATCACGATCGGCACCTCGGCGCCGCAGGTCTCCAGGTGCTGAAGGACCGCGTCGACCAGCACCTCGGTCTCGGGACGCGGGATGAACACGCCGGGGCGCACCCGCAGCACCAGGTGGCGGAAGGGCATCTCTCCGGTCACGTACTGCAGCGGCTCGCCCGCCGCCCGGCGCTCGATGCCCTCACGGAAGGCGGACCGCTCAGCGGGGGTCAGGCACCTGTCGTGGTGGGCGTACAGCTCGATGCGGGAGAGTCCGGTCGCCGCGGACAACAGCCACTCCGCGCTGCGGCGCGGAGACTCGATCTCCTTGCGGTCGAGGTAGTCGACGGTCCAGGACAGGGCGTCCGCGAGGGTCCACGCACGCTCGCCGCCCGGTGCTCCGGCGTCCTGCGCCCCGGCCATCCTCAGACGACCGCGTTGAGGCGCTCCGCGCGGTCGGCGGCGACGAGGCCCTCGACGAGCGGGTCGAGCGCGCCGGCCATCACGCCGGGGATGTTGTGCACCGTGAGCCCGATCCGGTGGTCCGTGATGCGGTCCTGCGGGTAGTTGTAGGTGCGGATCTTCTCGCTGCGGTCGCCCGAACCGATCTGACTGCGACGCGTCGCACCCTGCTCCGCCTGCTGCTTCTCCAGCTGGACCTCGTAGAGGCGGGCGCGCAGCACGCGCATCGCCGCTTCCTTGTTCTGGAGCTGGCTCTTCTGGTTCTGCGACTGGACCACGGTCCCCGTCGGCAGGTGCGTGATGCGCACAGCGGAGTCGGTCGTGTTCACCGACTGACCGCCGGGGCCGGAGGAACGGTACACGTCGATGCGGAGATCGCTCGGGTTGACCTCGACCTCGATGTCGTCGACCTCGGGGAGGACGGCCACCGTCGCAGTCGAGGTGTGGATGCGACCCTGCGCCTCGGTGGCGGGAACGCGCTGGACACGGTGAACGCCCGACTCGAACTTCATCTTCGAATAGACCTTGTCGCCGCGGATGCGGAACGAGACCTCCTTGAAGCCGGCGAACTCGGATTCGCTCGAGTCGATCTCCTCGTGCTTCCACTTCTGCAAGTCGGCGTAGCGCTGGTACATCCGGTACAGGTCGCCCGCGAAGATGGCGGCCTCGTCGCCGCCGGCGCCGGCGCGGATCTCGACGATGATGTCCTTGTCGTCGTTGGGATCGCCCGGCAGCATCATGACCTTCAGCTCGTCCTCGAGGCGGGGCAGCCGCTCTTCGATCGACTTGATCTCAGAGGAGGCCATCTCCTTCATCTCGGGATCGGTCTCCGCCTTGAGCATCTCCTTCGCGTCGTCCAGCTCGTCGAGCGAAGAGATGTACTCACGCGCCTTGTCGGCCAGCGGCGTTCGCGCGCGATGCTCCTTAGCGAGCCGCGCGTACTCCTTCTGGTCCGACATGAGGGCCGGGTCGGCCAGGCGACGGGTGAGATCGTCGTAGGAGGCCAGGATCGATGTCAGCTTCTCGCGCACTCGTGGGGTTCCTTCGTCAGGTGATCGACGGCGCGGCGTCCCTCGCCTCGGCGAGTTCGTCGGCGTCGGCGACCGCGGTCAGCGCGGCCACGGCGACCTCGACCATGCCGTCATCCGGCTCGCGGGTGGTGAGGCGCTGCAGGTACATGCCCGGCCACACGAGCAGCTTCACGAACGGGTTCTCCGGGTGGTTCCCGGCCCACTTGACGGTGATCTCGTAGGCCAATCCGGCCACGAGCGGCAGGAGCACGATGCGGCTCGCGATGTTGAAGATGACGATGGCTATCTTCGACTGCACGCCGAACCAGCCCATCACCACCGCGCCGGGCAGCAGCGAGTACACGGCGATCGAGACGACCATGACCATCAGCAGAAAGGCCGTGCCGCACCGCACGTGCAGCGTGTCGTAGCGCTGGATGTAGCGCGGCTCGAGAGGGATCCCGTGCTCGAAGGCGTGGATGGACTTGTGCTCGGCGCCGTGGTACGCGAACACGCGCTTGATCTCGTTGATGAACCCGACTCCCCATATGTAGGCGACGAACACCGCCAGGCGCAGCAGGCCGTCGACCACGTTCCAGAGGTACGGGTGCGAGCTCGAGCTCGTCACGAGGTTCGTGAGCAGCGCGGGCGCGATGATGAACGCCACGATCGCGAGGGCGAGGCCGAGGAAGAGCGTCCAGCCGATCTCTCTCGGTGTGAGCTTCTCCTCCTCCGGACCGCCGGCGAGAGTGGCGGCGATGCCGAACGCCTGGAGGGAGAGCTTCAGGGTCTCGTAGAGCGCCCACACGCCGCGCCCGACCGGCCAGACGCGCCAGCCGGTGCGGTTCTTGGGCGGCAGCTCGTGCTCCTCGACGTGCAAGCTACCGTCGGCGCTGCGGACGGCGACCGCCCAGGCGGTCTTGCCGCGCATCATGATGCCTTCGATCAGCGCCTGGCCCCCGATGTGCGTCGAGCTCTCGGGGGCGTTGAACCTGCGCTCGATCTCGGCGTCGTCGAGTTCGACCGGGGGCTCGTGCGCAGGCGGCTCCGGCATGGGAACGGCAGTCTCGTCAGTCACGTTTGGGCGCCTTCGGGTAGGGGTCCTTGCAGTTCATCTTGCCCTCGGTGCACGGGCCTCGCCGGCACGCCGCGCCCGCGTCCATGAAGATGTAGGGCGCTGTCGGCTCGACCAGCTCCAGCATCCGGAGCGCGACCTCGCGGATCTCCCACTGGGCGCGCCTGCAGCAACGCAGTTCGAAGAAGTGCAGCAGCTCGCGAGCGTTCATGGTGACGACGATCTTCGTCTCCATGGCGTTGGGGAGCAGGTAGCGCGCATCCTCAGCCGGGATCCCGGCGTCCAGCTGAGCGCGATAGGCGTCGAAGGCGGCAGCGCACGCATCGTCGAACGCCTCGCGCGCGGCCGGGTCGGCCGCGACGGTGGGCGGCACGACGAAGACCGGCTCCGTCTCGAAGGCGACGTAGCGCTGAGACTGCTGGCTGTAGCTCGCGAGCCTGTGTCGCACGAGCTGGTGTGTCATCGCCCGCGACACCCCGTCGATGGCGAAGGTGTAGGAAGCGTGCTCCAGCGTTGAGGTGTGCCCTGAGGTGATGACGGTCTTGAGCACCCGGCGCATGGCCTCGTCGCTCATGTGCTCGAGCAGGTCGGCCGCTCCGACCGGGGAGTAGCACAACCGCGCGGCGGCCGCGACGGCGCGCTGCGGGTCGGGAGTGTGGTACAGGAGCCGGACGTCCATGGTCATCTTCGCCTTCATGTGCGAGGGAGACGAGACCCGGAGTGCTCGGTCCCGCCTCCCATCATAGCGTTCTGATGTGGCCTGCTACTGGTCGGCGTCCTCGGAAGCCGGCTCCTCGGCGGGCGCCTCGCGACGCGGCGGCGGCGTCTCCTCGTCGGACACCGCCTCCTCGATCGGACCGGCCTCTTCGACGGCAGCGGCCTTCGGAGCGCGCGCCGCGACCTTCTCGGCCTGCTCGGCTTCGACGCGCTCGCGCTCGACGCGGGCCTGGCGGGCGACGACGACCGACTCCTCGTGAGCGACGCGGCGCGCCTCCTTGGCGGCCGCCTCCTTCTTCACGACGGTCTCCGCGGAGTCACCGAACTTGTCGGCGAAACGCTGGACGCGGCCTCCGGTGTCCACGAACTTCTGCTGGCCCGTGTAGAACGGATGGCACAGGTCGCACAGTTCGACGCGGAGTGTCGGCGAAGTGGATCTCGTCTTGAACTCGTTGCCGCAGGAGCAGTGCACCGTGGCTTCGACGTAGTCGGGATGGATCCCCTCGCGCATGTGTATCTACCTCCGCATCAGGTGCGCACGGTTTCCGACCGGGCGCTTGAGGACAGCCGGTGGATAGTAGCACGGAGGCGTGCGGGCGGCAAACCTCCGAAGGCGTCGTTCCAGAGGATGTCGAGGCCCCCCGCGCCGGTCTTCAGCCCCTGCGCGATTCGCGTTTCCGCCGCTCAGGCCGTATACTGGCCCGACGCGCGCCGACGACCCGGTGCGCGAGACCACCCAAGACCCGGTCGTTCCTCACTCACCTTCGGTCAGCTGACGGACGGATCGCGTCTGCCATGCGCCGCCCGACAGGGGCCGCGCCACGAAGGAGAGCTTCATTTGAGTTTCGATGATCTGGGTCTCGACGCGCGCCTGATGCAGGCCGTCGCGTCCATGGGCTATGCCGACCCGACGCCGATCCAGTCCGGCGCCATACCGCTCGTGCTCGCAGGCCGCGACGTCGTCGGCTGCGCGCAGACCGGCACGGGCAAGACCGCCGCGTTCATCCTGCCGATGCTGCAACGCATCCAGCCGCGCCGCGGCGGCATCGCGGCGCTCGTCGTCACCCCGACGCGCGAGCTCGCCCTGCAGATCGAGGAGGTCGCCAAGGCCGCCTCGCGGCAGACGCGACACCGAGTCGCCGTCGTCTACGGCGGCGTCGGCTACGAGCCGCAGCGCCGCGCGCTCCAGCATGGTGTCGACCTGCTCGTGGCCACCCCCGGCCGCCTGCTGGATCTGGCCGGCCAGCGTCACGTCGACCTCAGCCGCGTCGAGATCCTCGTGCTCGACGAGGCCGACCGCATGCTCGATCAGGGATTCTGGCCCGACGTGAAGCGCATCCTCGCCCTGCTTCCGAAGCGCAGGCAGACGCTGCTGTTCTCGGCGACCATGTCGCCCGAGGTCCTGCGTGTCGTGGGCGACACGCTCGACGACCCTGCCCGCGTTGACGTCTCTCCGCCCGCCACCCCCATCGAAGCGATCGATCAGCGTCTCTATCCGGTGATCGGGACGCAGAAGAGCGACCTGCTCATCCACATGATCGCGGAACACCGGCTCGACCGCGTGCTCGTGTTCACTCGCACGAAGCACCGCGCCGATCGCGTCGCGCACACGCTCGAGCGCGCGGGCGTGCGCAGCGCGGCGATCCACGGCAACCGCTCCCAGTCGCAGCGCGTCCGGGCTCTGAACGACTTCAAGCGCGGCTCGTGCCGCGTGCTCGTGGCCACCGACATCGTGGCCCGCGGCATCGACGTCGACGGCATCACGCACGTCATCAACTACGACCTGCCCAACGTGCCCGAGGACTACGTCCACCGCATCGGTCGCACAGCCCGCGCCGGCAAGTCGGGAGCGGCGTTCACGCTCCTGGCGCCCGAGGAGCACGACAACCTGCGTGACATCGAGAAGACCATCGGCTCCATCATCGCCGCCGGCGAGGACGCGGCCGGATTCGCCTACGACGCGAGCCGTGTCGTCCCGGACCCGGCGCGAGTCGCGGGCGCTCCCAAGCATCAGCCGATCCCCGCTGTGGGCAACCGTCGCGTCGGTCGTAATGGCGGCAAGGGTCGCGCGAGCGGCTCGGGCGGATACCGCGGACGGCGCGGATAGCGCACGCCTGAAGAGAAGGGGCCCCGGAGCGATCCGGGGCCCCTTCTGCGTTCGGCGGGCGTCAGCCGATCAGTTCTACGCCGGGGTAAGCGCCGTGTGCCTTGAAGTCGGCGCTGACGAGAGTGGCGCCCAGCAGCGACGCGACCGCCGGGGCCAGAGCGTCGTAGAACGAGCAGCCGAGAGCCTC
This sequence comes from uncultured Coriobacteriia bacterium, assembly GCA_963726435.1. Lineage (GTDB taxonomy): Bacteria > Actinomycetota > Coriobacteriia > Anaerosomatales > PALSA-660 > PALSA-660. The sequence continues at coordinate 23,302 of CAVSCJ010000002.1, read as the reverse complement.
GCACTGAACGGCTGCCTCGCGCACGACCTCATCGGTGAGTGGCACGATGTCGAGCCGCGCCTTCTGCATGAGCTCCCATGCGAAGAGCATGTCTACTGTCTCGAACCTCCGCTCCACAGCGGAGAGAACCTCGTGCACGAAGTGAGTCGGGACGACGATCGAACTGTCGCCGCGAAAGGCCGCGTCAAGCACGCGGAGCGCACGCTTCTCGCCGGATTCCTCTCTGAACCACTTCACCCCGACCGACGCGTCCAGAACGACGATACCCGACCCGCTCATTCCTCCGCCCGCTTGCGCACATCCCGCATGGGCGCGGAATCGTCAGTCGCCCTGACCTCCCGCAGTATCTCCAGCATCGGCCTGTCGTCGCGGACGACGCGCCCTTCCTCGAAGTGGCGCATGCCCTCGATGGCCTCCGCGATCGAGGCGCGCCTTTCGTCCTCAAGTCGCTGGTCGAGCGACTTGCCGAGGTAGCTGGTCATCGCCTCCTGCGCGACCCAGCTGCGCGACGCCCCGGCCGACGCCGCCTCGGCGTCGAGCTCTGGCGAGCAAGCTCCTCGGGCAGAGAGATCGTCACCTTCGCGACCATGTCACTCCTCCGTTCATACCGCCGTTCATACCGGCAGTATGAACTCGGCCGCATCCCTCGTCAACGACAAGGGCCCCGGAGCGATCCGGGGCCCTTCTTCTGTCTCCGCCGATGTCCGCGCGGCCTAGTCCTCGCCGTTCTTCCCGCGCGTCTTGGAGAGCGCGGCAAGGAACTCGCGGTTGCTGCCGGTCTTCTTGACTCGGTCGATCAGCAGCTCGATCGCCTGGGCCGGATCGAGGGAGTGCAGCACGCGCCGCAGCTTCCAGATGTAGGGCGCCTCGACCGGGTCGAGGAGCAGCTCCTCCTTGCGCGTGCCGGAGGCGATGACGTCGATGGCAGGGAAGATGCGCTTGTCGGCGAGCCGGCGGTCGAGCCGAAGCTCCATGTTGCCGGTCCCCTTGAACTCCTCGAAGATCACCTCGTCCATCTTCGAGCCGGTGTCCACCAGCGCGGTGGCCATGATGGTGAGCGAACCGCCGAACTCGATGTTCCGAGCGGCTCCGAAGAACTTCTTCGGCGGGTAGAGCGCGGTCGAGTCGACGCCGCCCGACAGGATGCGCCCCGACGCCGGGCTCGCCAGGTTGTACGCGCGCCCGAGGCGAGTGATCGAGTCCAGCAGGATGACGACGTCGTAGCCGCTCTCCACGAGGCGCTTGGCTCGCTCGATGCACAGCTCGGCGACGAGGATGTGGTTGTCCGACGGCATGTCGAAGGTGGAGGAGAGCACCTCTCCGTGGATGGAGCGCTCCATGTCGGTGACTTCCTCGGGCCGCTCGTCGACGAGCAGGCACATGAGGTAGACCTCGGGGTTGTTCGCGTGGATCGCCGCCGCGATGTCCTTCAGGATCGTAGTCTTGCCGGCCTTCGGCGGAGAGACGATCAGACCGCGCTGACCCTTGCCGATGGGCGCGACCAGGTCGATGATGCGCGTCGTGATGGCGTCGGGCCGCCACTCCATCTTGAACTTCTCGTCGGGGTAGATCGGCGTGAGGTCCTTGAAGTCCTTGCGGCCCCGGTTCTCTTCCGGGTTCTTGCCGTTGATGCTGTCCACCTTCTGGAGCGCCGCGTACTTCTCCGTCTCCTTGGGCGGCCGGACCTGTCCCCGGACCATGTCGCCGCGCCGGAGCTCGTGGCGCCGGACGGCCGACATCGAGACGTAGACGTCCTTGTCACCCGGCAGGTAGCCGCTGGTGCGCAGGAAGCCGTAGCCCTCCGGCAGGATGTCCAGGATGCCGATCACGTCGACGAACCCCTCGGCCTTGGCGCGGGCCTCGAGCACGGCGTCGATGATCTCGTCCTTCTTCTTGAGCGGCTTGGTGTCGAGCCCGAGCTCCGCGCCCATCGCGCGGAGCTCCGTGACGGTCTTCGGCTCGAGGTCCGCTCGGGTCAGTGACGGCTGCGGAGCAGCATCGGCTTGCTGCGAACCGCCGCGGCGGCCGCGCTTGCGGGGGCGTGCACTCATGAGTTCTTGACCTTCTCCCAATCGGCGAGGAACGACTCGAGCCCGCGGTCGGTCAGCGGGTGCTTCACGAGGTTCTTCAGCACTGCGAACGGAACGGTTGCTATGTCGCATCCGATGAGCCCGGCCTGGACCACGTGGTTGGCCGAACGGATCGATGCGGCGATGACCTCGACTTCGTGGCCGAAGTCGTAGTTGTTGACGGCCTGGACCGTCTCGGCCAGGTGCGCTATCCCGTCCTCCGAGATGTCGTCGAACCTGCCGACGAAGGGGCTTATGTAGCTGGCTCCGGAGCGCGCGGCCAGAAGCGCCTGCGGCACCGTGAAGCACAGCGTCATGTTCACCTTGATGCCCTTGTCGAACAGGCACTTGGTCGCAGCCAGGCCTTCGGGCATGACCGGCACCTTCACGATGATGTTCGGGGCGAGAGCGGCCAGCTCCTCGCCCTCTCGCACGATCTCGTTGCGAGTCAAGCCCACGGTCTCCCCGCTCACCGGGCCGTCGACGAGCTCGCATATCCGCTTGAGGTGGTCGTGGAAGTCGGCGAGCTTGCCCCCTTCACGCGCGTAGAGCGTGGGGTTGGTGGTGACACCCGCCAGCACCCCCCAAGACGCGGCCTCCTCGATGTCGGCGAGGTTCGCCGTGTCCAAGAAGAACTTCATGTCGCAGTTCCTTTCGTGTGTGGCCGTGCTGCCCCTGGAGCCCTGCTGCCCCGATCCGGCGCTGCCTGCCTGCTGCGAACCGTCTTGCGCTTCGTGCCGTCGCCGGGGTCGAGCGCGTCCCCGGTGGCCGTCGTGACGATCAGCTCGAGAGTCTCCGCGACGGTCTTGTCGAGTTGGAGACTGTGAACGAGCGGGGTGCCGTGCTCTCGTGCAAGGTCCTCGATGTAGTGGCCCAGCAGCCGGATGTTGTCGAAGTTCGCCCGGTACTTCTCCAACGGACGGCCGCCGTCGGTCTGCACTTCGCGGATGTAGAAGTGACTTCGATGCGCGTCCTCTTCGTCGACGGTGACGATGAGTTGGACCACGGATGCGTTGTGAAACTCCGAGGCGTCGATGTAGCCGGGAACGAGGTGGATGCCCTCGACTATCATGCTCACGCCTTCGAGCACGGCACGCTCGATGAGGGACTTGATCCCCGTCGTGACGACGGCGGTCTGCTCGCGGAATCCGACGATGACCGGATTGGCTCCCTGCGGCACCGGGACCCGCAGGCCTCGCCAGGCGTTGAACGAAGATTCGTAGATCGCCGGCATGAGGTCCCGAGAGAAGATACCACGCATCACCTCACGAATGGAATCCGTCGAGACGATGCGTGTTATGCCCAGCCGGTGCGCGACCTCGGTCGCGATCGTCGACTTGCCGACTCCTGTGGTCCCGCCGATCAGCACGATCAACGGGGTGTCGCGACGCGCGACCTCGTCCAGAAGGACGTAGCGGTCGGCGTACACGTCGCCGGCGGTCTCGCGCAGGGTCGCTGCCGCCAGCGCATGAAGGTCGTTGGTCGAGATCTGCAACGTCCCCGAGTCGCGGATCGCCTGCTCGACGGCGGCGGCGACCGCGTAGGAGCGGCTCGGCGGCATCCCCGTGGCCATGAAGGACTGCGCCATCAGGCCCTTGCTGAAGGGCAGGCCGTGACGCGCCTCGGAGATGATGATGGGGCGGCGGCCCTCGTCAGGCATCGGAGCGCCTTCCTTCGGCGCGCTGCCGCGCCAGCTCGGTCAGAGCGAGCGCGGTGGAGTCCAGCTCGTCGCCTCCGACCTGCACGGGCACGTTGTCGGCGAGCACGGTCGGCACGCCGTACTTCTCACCGGTCATCGCCACGACGTCGATGGCCGCCGCCTTGAGCTCCGTGACGAGCACGTCGAAGGAGCCCGCAGCCGCGTCAAGGTCCTCGCGCAGGCGCGCGCGGTCGGACAGGTGCGGGCTCGAGGCCACGACGGCGCACCCGAAGCGGTCCTCCAGGTACGACGCGAGCACGGGCACCAGAGCCCGAGGCGCCGTCGTGGCGAGGAAGACCCTCCGCCCGTCGATGGGCTCCAGGGGGCGCGGCCGGAACGTGATCGTGGAGACGGGGATCTCGGGGCGCCGGCGGCGGAGCGCGGCGACAAGCGCCTCGCTGCGCTCCCGGGAGACCAGCGCGGGTTCCGCGCCCGCCACGACCACGGCGTCTGCCCGGTCGACCCGCAGCGGGCCGAAGTAGTCCGTCACATACCCCGTCCCCTGCCAGGCCCCTATCACCAGAAGCGACGCATCGGCGTGCACGGGCGGGACCGCGGCCCCGGAGCCCTCGAGCATGATGATCGCGGCGCCCAACCCGTCGGCGATGCGCGCGCCCTCCGGCACGTTGCTGAAGAACGTCCGCCCCGCCATGCCGCCTCCGCAGCGGCGACAACCCACGGTCATCACGCGGCTCATCACCGCGTCCTCGTAGTTGTCGGAGGCGGCGTGCCTCCCCTGTCGCGCGAAGCCGATGAGGTCCTCCGTCGTCAGACGCAGCTCGTCACCGCGAAGCAGTTCGGGCGTCTCGGGTCCGCCGCGGCCCATGGCCAGGACGACCGGAGTGACTCCCTTGCCCTTCAGCAGCCGAGCGATGTGCGCGCAGACGGCCGTCTTGCCGACCCGCTTGCCCGTGCCCACTATCGCGAGCGTCGGCGTCAGCGTGGACACGACGGCGACGGGGGGGTCGAAGCGGAAGTCCGCGCCCTGGTAGGCCACCCCGCGGCCCAGTGCCACGCTCGCCAGACGGAAGCGGACCGCGCTGGTCACGACGGGCTCGTCCGAAAGATCGATCACCACATCCGGAGAGTACAGGTCGATCGCATCCGCCAGCGCATCCTGCACGTCGTCGCGCCGCACCACGGGAAGTCCGTAGGTCCTGGCATCGCCGCCGCCGTCGATCTTCTCGGTCCCGCCTGCGAAGACCGCAGCCACGATGTCGTGCCCCACCCCAAGGTCGGCCAGTGCCGCCCGCACGACCGGGGGGTAGTGCTCTCCGTCTATGAGCGCCACCGCTCGGATCATCAGAGACACTCGCCGTCGGGTTCGGTGTGGGGCCTCCACCGGCAGGCGTGCTGGTGGGCCTTGCGGAAGTCGGCCACCACCTCCTGCGCGCCGCCCGTGTGGCGGCGTACCACGCGCACCCGGTCCAGGGAGACCTCGAGGACGTTGTAGCCCGGCTCCTCGCGCCCGCGCACGCGCACGGAGGTCGCGGTCCCCGCGTTCACGATGAACATGTCCTCGAGACGCCACACGTTGGGTACGTGCTTGTGACCGCAGAGAACGAGGTCGACGCCGCTCTCGGCGAGCACCCGGAGCAGGTCGCCCGCGTCGGCGACGATGTTGCGCTCCCGGCCGGTGCCGGGCACCGGGACGAGATGGTGGTGTATCGCGACGATCTTGAACTCGGCCGGGTCGGCGAAGCGCTCCTCGATCCAGCGGTACTTCTCGCGTCCGACGCGTCCGCTGTCGAGATCGGGCTCCGACGAGTCGATCCCGACGAGGTGGACCCCGTCGATCCGAGCCTCCGGGCTTCGGGTGCCGAAGTGCGACTCGAAGTGGACCTCGCCGACGTTGCGGGCGTCGTGGTTGCCTGGGATCACAAGGATCCGCTCGCACTCGACCCGGTCGAGCAGCGCACGCGCGCGCTGGTACTCGTCGATCAGGCCCATGTCGGTAAGGTCGCCGGTCACGGCCACGATGTCGGGCTTCAGCTCGTTGACCTCCGCGAGCATCGCCTCTGCGAGCGTGGAGCGGTAGTAGATCGACCCGAGATGCAGATCGGAGATCTGGGCTATGACGACAGGCTTGTCGGCGGGCACGGCGTGCCTCCCTTGGAAGGGGGACTCCTAGCGGGGGGTCGGCGTTGACGGCGTCAGGGAGGGCGCCGCGGCGCCCAGCGATCCGAGACGGTCGAGAATGCCCGTGACCTGCTGGAGCAGGGTTCCCAACGACTGTTCGGTGTAGGTGACGACGACCGGCTCGCCTTCTATCTTCCCCAGCTCCCCCGCGCGCTTCACGGCATCCGTGTAGTTGCCGATCCTGTCGACCAGTCCGAGGTCCTTGGCCTTGACGCCCGGCCATGCCCAGCCGGTCGCCAGATCACGGACCGCGCTCTCGTTCATCCGCCGCCCCTTGGCCACGATGGAGATGAAGTTGTCGTACGCGATCTTGGCATCGGCCTGCAGCATCGCCGTCTCAGTCGCCGTCAGCCCCCGCCAGGGCGAGCCCGCGTCCTTGAATCGCCCCTCGTGGATCGCCACGAACTTCACTCCGAGCTTCTTCGCGAGCTCCGAGTAGTCCCCGATCTCCATGATCACGCCGATCGAACCGACCGCAGAGGTGTTCGTCGACATGATCTCGTCGCACTGCGACGCGATCATGTAGGCCCCGGAGGCTCCCACGTCACCGATGCTCGCCAGCGTCGGCTTCGTCAGGCGCGCGACCTCGGTCGCGATCTCCTCGGAAGCGGAAGCCGTGCCACCGGGCGAATCGATCCGCAGGATGATCGCCTTGACGGCGTCGTCCTCCTCCGCCTTCTTCAACTGGCCGATGATCAGCTCGGGAGTGACGCTGGCCCCCGCCAGACCGCCGGCGGAGACCCCCGAGATCTGGCTGTCTATGTAGATGACGGCCACCGAATCCCCCGAGACCGGCAGCCCGTCACCGGAGCTGAACGCAGCGAACGAGGCGAGCATGCAGCACCCGAGCAACAGGACCACGACGCCGACGACGCCGAGCGTCCACCATAGCGCCTTGCGCGACCCGCGGGGCTGCTCCGCGGGTGCGCTGCACCGGCGACTGGTAGACGCTTGCGGCCGGGGCTCCAGCGGGAGGGACCTGGGCGACCGGTGGCTGAGTCTCCATGGCGATCGTGCCTTCCCTTGTCTGTGGTGGCTCACTCCACGACGACGGCGCCGTCGCGGTCTATCGCGATGACCTCGGGCACTCTTCGCCCGCCGCTCCGCGCCAGCGGGCCGGCGGCTCGTGAGGCCACCTCGCTCGCGCGAGCGAGCGCGTCCGCGTCGTCGGAGCCGGCCACCAACCCGATCACGGTGGGGCCTGCGCCCGACAGCGCCGCCCCGTCGGCCCCGGCATCCAGCAGCACCGAGCGCACCTCTTCGAGATCGGTGACCGCCGGCGAACGGTACGGCTCGTGGAGGCGGTCCGCCATCCCGGGCCCGATGAGGTCGCGCCGTCCCAGCGCGAGTCCCACGGCCAGCAACCCCGCGCGGCCTGCGTCGAACACGGCGTCTGCGTGCGGAACGGTGGCGGGGAGCATGGATCGAGCGTCGCTGGTGGAGAAGCGGAGATCGCTCACCACGCACACCGCCGCGAGCCCTCCGGGCGGGTCGACGTGCGCGGTGCGGGTCACCCCGCCGTCGGTCCAGGAGATGGTGAAGCCGCCGTAGAGCGCCGCAGCGACGTTGTCGGGATGCCCCTCCAGTTCGACCGCCAGACGGAGGATCTCGCCTGGAGACAGGCGCGCCTGCGCGAGCTCGTTCGCCGCGACAAGGCCGCCGACGATCGCCGCCGAGCTCGAGCCGAGCCCGCGGCCGAAGGGGATCTCGTTCACACAGCTGATGGAGGCGGCGCGCTCCTCACCGATCTCGTCGAAGAGGCGCTGCATCGCCGCGGTCACGAGGTTCCCTCGCCCGGAGCTGTCACGGTCCTCGTCTTCGCCGCTGACCTCGGCACGCCACTGCCCTGGCGGGGCGAAGGAGGCCTTGACCTGGTTGTGCCGCGCGAGCGCCAGCCCGAAAGCGTCGTATCCGGGCCCGAGGTTGGCGGTCGAGGCCGGGACGTGGACGGTGACGCGTCGCAACTCGACGCCTACAGATCCTCGACGCGGATCACTGCCGAGACCTCGGTCACGACGGCGAGCTTCTCGATGTCGGCAAGAGCCGCCCGCACCGCACCCTCGGCCGCCCGATGTGTCACGTAGACGATCTCGGCGTCGCCCGACTCGCATACCCGCTTCTGGATCACCGAGGCGATCGATACACCGTGATCGCCGAACTTGGAGGCCACCGCGGCGAGCACTCCGGGACGGTCTGCCACTGCGAACCGGATGAAGTACCGCGTCTCCAGCGCAGCGAGGTCGCGCAAGGGCAACGCTTCGTTGCAGGTGCAGCCCACCAGGTTGAGGCAGCCGGAACGGATGTGCCGGGCGACCTCGATGACGTCGCCCACCACGGCCGAGGCAGCCGGCAGAGAGCCCGCGCCCTCACCGAAGAACATCGTCTCGCCCACGGCGTCGCCGGTGACGTAGATCGCGTTGTACACGCCGCCCACCTTCGCGAGCGGGTGGCCGATCGGGATCATGGCCGGGTGGACTCGGACATCGATCCCATCGCTCTCGCGGCGCGCGATCGCCATCAACTTGATCGCGTAGCCCATCTCCGACGCGTACGCGATGTCGATCGGCTCGATCCCCCGGATCCCTTCGACGGGCACTTGGTCGACGGTCACACGGGAGTTGAACGCGATCGAAGCGAGGATGGCGATCTTGGCCGCGGCATCGTGCCCGTCGACGTCCGCACTCGGATCCGCCTCGGCGAAACCCTTGGCCTGCGCTTCGGCCAGCGCGCTCGCGTAGTCCAGACCGTCGTCGCCCATCCGCGTGAGCATGTAGTTCGTGGTGCCGTTGACGATGCCGGCGACGGCGAGGATCTCGTTGCTGACGAGCGAGTGCTTCAGCGGGCCGATGATGGGGATGCCGCCGCCGACCGAGGCCTCGAACATGATGTCGACGCCGGCGGAAGCGGCAGCGTCCATGACCTCCTGGCCGTTGCTGGCCATGAGCGCCTTGTTCGCGGTCACGACCGACTTGCCGGCCTTCAGCGCGGAGAGAACGACCACCTTCGCGGCGTCCGTGCCGCCGATCAGCTCGATCACGATGTCGACGCGAGGATCGGCGATGACCTCGGCGGCCTCGGTCGTGAAGACCTCCTCGGGCAGCTGGAGCTCGGCCGACCGGGATGCGTCGCGGTCGGCGACCCTGACCAGCTCGATGTCGACACCCGCTCTGCGGGAGAAGTCGTCCCTGTGTGCGCGGAGGATCTCGACGACGCCGGAGCCGACGGTGCCGATCCCAACGAGGCCAACACCGATGGTGCGCATTTGTGTCCTGCCGTCCCTTCGATGCGCCGCCGACGCGGCTGCGACGCTGGTATGGGTCTTCGACGCGGGAGGAGCGCCGGCGAGCGCCGGTGCGAGAGTGAGTATACCCCACGGCTCCGGCTGTCTTCGTGAGCAAGCCCTCATCTTCGGCCCACGGGATGCCCACATTCGCGTGGCAGCATGTCCGTTCCCGGCGCTGACATCCCGCGCCCGACTCACAAAGGAGACAGAAGATGAAGAGGGTCCTCACGGCCGGCGTCGCCGCCTTCGCGCTCGCCTGGATCGTGCTGGCGAGCGTGACCGTCGCCTCTGCCACTCCCGTCAAGACGACGGCGTGCTCCAAGTGCCACCACCTGAGATCCGCGGTCAAAGTGTCGGTCACCAAGGCGTCGAGCACATCGACCACCGTCACCTACAAGGTCAAGGTCTCGGGCGGCAAGGGCATAGCCGCCTGGGCCGTCTTGTCGGGAGGGAAGAACCTGAAGCACCGTACCGCTTCCACCGGCACGTTCACGGTGGCCAAGGGCAAGGCGATCAAGATCTACGGCGTGAAGAAGAGGACCGGGTCCGCGGTCAGATCACTCACAGTCAGGTAGCGCAGACGAGACCCGCTCGTCGCGACTAAGGAAGCCCTCACCTTCATCTCACGCGACGCTCATCGCCCTTGCCGATGATGTCGACGCGCGCAAAGAGGAGAAGGGGGCGGCCGCAACGGGTGAGTCGCTCCCCCACACAAGGAGGCCCATGTGAAGAGACGGATCATGCTCGGAGCCATCGCGCTCGCGACGGTAGGACTGATCGGCGCGTTCGCGACGAGCGCCTATGCGAACCCCTCGAGGACCGAGAGTTGCGGGAACTGCCACTCCGGTCCCAGCCTGAGCGTCGGCGCCAGCGAGACGGCGAACAACGGAACGACCGCCACCTACGACGTCAGCGCGCCGGGCGCCGACTACATCGCCGTCTTCGACGGCAGCACCAAGATCGGCCAGATCACCGGAGCCAGCGGCTCGATCACCGTTGCCGCGGGCAAGACCTACGTCCTGCAGGCCGTAGCCGGACCGGGCAAGCCGGACGGCTGGGGCTCGAGGGCTATCAGTCCGGTCGCCCCGGAGCCGGCACCCGACACTACGCTCCGTCAACGACCTCCGACGCCCTGGCCACCTATGTGGGCTCCGCGTCGATCCACCTGACCGCGGTGGACGATGCGGGCGGCTCGGGCGTGGCGGCGACCTACTACATCCTGGACAGTGAGCCGCAGGCCTCCGGCACCGACGTCAACGTGAGCGCGGTCGGCGACCACACGCTGACCTTCTGGTCGGTCGACGTGGCCGGCAACGTCGAGGGACAGAAGACCGTGTCGTTCTCGATCACCGCTCCTGCGCCCCCCACTCCCGACGCCACCGGCACGGCCTCAGTGCGCGTCCATGTGATGGCTGCCACGGGCCACGGCGTCTCCGGCGCCATGGTGACCCTCACCAACAAGTCGACGGGCACACAGGTCACGCTGAAGGCCGACAGGCGCGGTTGGGTGAAGTTCGGCAAGCTCGCTGCCGGTACCTACACCGTCAGCGCGACGCTGTCGAACGGTCGCACGCTGACGGCCGCCGTCAAGGTGACCCATCACGTCAAGACCGTTTCGCTCAAGGACCACCGGCACCAGCCGCACCGCGGCTCCAAGAGCGCGGCCAGGCACCACTAACCCTCAAACGCGCGATGCGAAGCAGAGGGGCCCCGGGATGCCTCCCGGGGCCCCTCTGCGTTCCGGGTCGAGCGCGCGCATAGAGCCGAGATGGGCAAGGTTGACGAGCCGCACGCCCATCCGGTAATTTTGTACCAATATCATTGGAGGTACAGACATGACACGAGTGAGCGTTGCCGAGGCGCGCCGCAATCTCGCCGGCATCCTCAACAGGGTGTCGTTCAACAAGGACCGTGTCGTGATCACCCGCCACGACGCCGACTTCGCGGCTTTGATCTCGATCGACGAGCTCCGCCTTCTCGACGCCCTCATCGAGAAGTGGGAGGACGAGGAGGACATCGCCGATTCGGAGATCGCCCTCCTCGAAGCGCGCGAGGACTCGATCGCCTGGGAAGACGTCAAGCGCGAACTGGACCTGTAGGCCACCGGATGCCCGCCTACAGCGTTCGACTCACGCCTCATGCGTTCCGCCAGCTCCGCAAGCTGCCGCGTGACATGCAGAAGCGTGTCGCAGCCGTGATCGGCGGCCTTTCGGCAGACCCACGGCCGCCCGGGGTGAAGCTCCTGGCCGGTGGTCCGGAGCGCTGGCGCATCCGCGTCGGCGTGTATCGCGTCGTGTACACGGTCGAGGACGACCGTCTGGTCGTCCTCGTCATCAAGCTCGGACATCGCCGGGATGTCTACCGCGCCCTGTAGCGCCTACCCCAAGTCGCAGCGGAGCAGGTCATCGTAGGTCTCGCGGCGCACCACCACGCGCGACGAACCGTCCCTGACGAAGACGACGGCAGGCCTGACCTGCTTGTTGTAGTTGCTCGACATCGACTGGCAATACGCGCCGGTGGAGCAGACGCAGAGGATGTCGCCTGTCTCGACCGGCTGGATCGGCGTGTCGCGCGCGATGAGGTCCCCGGTCTCGCAGTGCTTGCCCGCGATGGTCACGATCTCCGTGCGGGGCCGATCGGCCTTGTTGGCCACGAGGCACTCGTATCGCGCCCCGTAGAGCGCCGGTCGGATGTTGTCGGTCATGCCGCCGTCGATGGCCACGTAGGTGCGGATCCCCGGAAGCTCCTTGATCGTGCCGACCGTGTAGAGAGTGATGCCGGCGCCGGCCACCACCGCGCGTCCCGGCTCGATGAGGATGCGGGGCACCGGGAGGCCGTGGCGCTCGCACTCCTCCTTGATACCGTCAACGACGACCTTGCCGAACTGCTCGATCGTGGAGGGCTCGTCCGCGAGCCCGTACTTGATGCCGATGCCACCGCCGACGTCGAGGTCGATCACGGCCTGGCCGGTCTCCTCGAGCACGCGGCGCATGAAGTCGACCATGACCTCGATGGCCTTGGTGTAGCTCTGCAGCGCGAAGATCTGTGAGCCGATGTGCATGTGCAGGCCCGTGAAGCGCACGCCGGGCAGGCCCGCGGCGATGCGAACGCCTTCCATCGCAAGGCCGTGGTTCAGACCGAAGCCGAACTTCGAGTCCTCCTGGCCGGTCTGGATGTAGCCGTGGGTGTCCGGCTTGACGCCCGGGGTGACGCGCAGCAAGACCGCCTGCTCGACACCTCGGGCGGTCGCGATCTCGCTGATGCGGCCGAGCTCCAGCAGTGAATCGGCGATGATCCGGTCGACGCCCGCCTCGACGGCCTCGGTGATCTCGCCGATCGTCTTGTTGTTGCCGTGCACCTGGATGCGCGACGCATCGACCCCCGCGGCAAGGGCGATGGCCAGCTCACCGCCAGAGGCGCACAGCACCATGCATCCCTCTTCGTCGACGACTCGGCACATCGCCTTGCACATGAACGCCTTGGCGGCGTACACGGTCTCGACGTTCTTCCAGTGGTATGTCGTCCACTTGCGGAACTCGCGCAACTGGGCGCGGATCTGGGCCTCGTCCATCACGTAGAGCGCGGTGCCCTGGGTGCGAGCGAGCTCCACCATGTCGACGCCGCCGACCCACAGCCGCCCGTCGCGGATCTCTGCGGTCACGGGAAGGACCGACGATAGATCGGCGTGCGGGTCGACCGGCTCGGACGGGACGGGCTCCTGCAACGTGTCGAAACCCATCGTCTACATCCTCTCCGGCGCCGAGACACCCACGAGGGCGAGCACTCGTTCGAGCGTCTGCCGCGTGGCGTCGACGAGCGCGATCCTGGCCGCCGTGAGCGAAGCATCATCGCTGACGACACGGCACAGGGTGTAGAACTGGTGGAAGCTCGCGGCGAGATCCTCCGCGTAGTGGGGCAGCTTGTGGGGCGCCAGCATATCGGCCGCCGACTCCACGACCTCGGGGAACTCGGCGACCTTGCGGATCAGCGCGAACTCGGCCGGGTCGTTCAGCGCGTCCAGCGCGGTCCCCTCCGGCGCCAGACGCAGGGCCGCGGCGGCGGCGTCGATGTCCGCGTCGGCCGCGAGCCCGACGGCTTTGCGCAGTATCGAGCAGATGCGCGCGTGCGCGTACTGAACGTAGAAGACGGGGTTCTCGGCGCTCTGCTCCCTGGCGAGCCCGATGTCGAAGTCGAGAGGCTGATCGGTGCTCCTGCGCAGGAAGAAGTAGCGCGCTGCGTCGGCGCCCACCTCGTCGAGCAGCTCCTCGAACGTGACCATCTCGCCCGTGCGTTTGGACATCCGAACGATCTCGCCGTCGCGCAACAGGGTGACGAGTTGGCCGATCACCACGTCGAGCTGGCCGGGGTGTCCGAGTGCAGCCACGGCGGCCTTCATGCGCGGCACGTAGCCGTGGTGGTCGGCGCCCCAGATGTTGATGATCCGATCGAACCCGCGGTCGAATTTGTCCTTGTGGTAGGCGATGTCCGCCGCGAAGTAGGTGTACTCGCCGTCGGCCTTGACGAGCACGCGGTCCTTGTCGTCGCCGAACTGCTCCGAGCGGAACCACACGGCGCCGTCGAGTTCGTAGATGAACCCGGCCTCGCGCAGCTGCTCGATGGCACGCTGCACCTCCGTGAGTCCGTCGGCGCCCGGCACGTGGAGGGTGCGCTCGGAGAACCACACGTCGAAGTCCACGCCCATCCCGTGCAGCACATGCCTCAGGTGCGCGAGCACCTGCGCGTAGGCCTTCTCGCGGAAGTGGTCCTCGCGCGAGGGAGCATCTGTCTCCGCCCAGACATCGCCTTCGCTCTCGAGGATCTCGCGGGCGATCTCGGTGATGTAGGCGCCCTGATACCACTCGGGCTCGAAGGTCACCGGCCGACCACAGAGCTCGAGATAGCGGGTCGCCACCGACTTGGCGAAGATGTCCATCTGGACGCCCGCGTCGTTGATGTAGAACTCCCGCTCGACGCGCCATCCGGAGTGAGCCAGGATGGCGGCCATGCTGTCTCCGAGGGCCGCCCAGCGCCCGTGACCGACGTGAAGGGGCCCGACCGGGTTCGCCGAGACGAACTCGACCTGCACACGCCGCCCGTGTCCGAGGTCGACGCGGCCCCACTCCTCGCCCGCCTTGCGCACGGCGGCGACCTGACGCCGCAGAGAGGCCGAGGACAGGCGAAGGTTGATGAATCCGGGACCGGCCACCTCGACGGCCGCAATGTCGGGGTGTCCCGCCAACCGCGCCGCGACGACGTCGGCCACTGCGCGCGGGCTGGTGCCCGCAGCTTTCGCGCTCCGCAAAGCGAAGTTGGTCGCCCAGTCGCCGTGCGCGGGGTCGCGTGGCCGCTCCAGCTCGATCTCCGGAACCTCGTCGAGGACCAGCTCACCGGCGTCGACCGCGGCCGCTATGGCATCGGCGAGCAGGGCGCGGAGAGTGTCCTTCATGCGAAGCTTCCCCTGAGATGTCGGCGGCGGTGCGGTGTGGCAGTGAGGATACCACTCGCGCTCAGCCCCTCCAGCGGCGTTGCGGTGTCCGCCCCCTGCGATACGCTTAGGGCAGCGAGGGGGAGGCGGTGTTCGTGGGGACCAGACGGGTTCGCAACACATGGCAGGCGTTCGCGCTCCTTCTGCTGCTCGCTCTCATCGTGAGCAGGTGCGCGTGGGTCCGGGAAGCGCTGCGGACCTACGAGCCGCCGGCGCCTCCCGCCGGAGTCTCCGCCGCGCCGGCGGAGGTCACGCCGGGAGCGTCCGCCATCGAGATCGGCCAGCTGATATCCGCCACCGTGTCGCGCAACGTCGACGGCGACACGCTGCACGTCCGGACAGCGGCCGGGGCGGTCGAGAAGGTGCGCTTGATCGGCGTTGACACTCCCGAGTCGACGATCGAGCACGAGCCCTTCGGCAAGGAGGCCTCCGACTACACCAAGTCGCGCCTGCCGGTCGGGACCCGGGTGTGGCTGGAGACCGACGTGGGTCTGCGCGACCGCTACGGGAGGCTGCTCGCCTACATATGGCTGTCCCCGCCTTCGGACGATGGCGTCGCATCGGTGCGCGCGAGGATGTTCAACGCGCAGCTCCTCACCGACGGCTACGCCCAGCTGATGACGATCCCGCCCGACGTGAAGTACGTTGACTGCTTCACTGCCCTGCAGGCCGAGGCGCGCGAGGCGTCACGCGGCCTCTGGGGGCTGCCGTAGCGGTATAGCCACCGGCACGGGAGGCCACGGTCACGCTATCATCCGAACGGCGGACCGGAACTCGCGGTGCGCCAAGATCCCGGCAGGAAGACGAACCACGATGAAGTGTCGCGTGTGCGGAACGGACGTGGCCGACGCCCAGGCCTTCTGCACCACGTGCGGTGCCGCGCAGCAGCCGTCCGAGGAGGTAGCCCCTCAGCCGCCCGCAGAGCCCGGCCCGCCGCGGTCGGATCCTCCGGATGACGAAGACTCCCCGGGCGGCTCGGCCAGAGTGGTGCGCACCGCCTTCGTGGTCCTGATCGCCGTCGTGTTCGTACTTGTGGCGACCATCGTGTACATGGCTCCGGCGGCGATGACCCCGCCGATCCCCCCGTCCTACGTGCCTATGGCTTCGCTGGAGCCCACGCCGTCGGAGGAGCCCACGCCATCCTTGGTGCCGACCCGGTCGGTCGTGCCCACCTCATCGGTGACATCGACTCCCTCGGTTGTTCCGACGACCTCCGTGGTGTTGAGGCCGCCGCCAGCGCTGAAGATAGCGTCGCTGCTGCCGGAGTGGTCGCTGGTGCTGACGGCATCGCTGGTTCCCACGGCCTCGGCGGCATCGACTCCCTCGGTGGTGCCGACGCCCTCGGTGGTGTTGAAGCCACCCCCAGCGCTGAAGATAGCGTCGCTGCTTCCGCTACTGTCGCTCGTGCCGACGGCGTCGCTCGTGCCGACGGCCCCGGTCGTACCCGCCGAGTCCGCGGCGTCCGCCCGCAAAGCGGTGGAGGCGGCGATCCGCGGCTTCTACGCGACGATCGACTCCGGGAAGCCCGTCACGAAGAGCCCCTACGTGTACAAGAGGGGTAGCGGGGGCCCGAGCCCGCGGACGGTGGACACCAGCAGCACCACGACCTTCAGCGTAGCGCGCGCAGTGGTGGGCAGCCGGACCGCCGACGTCTACGGTCGCGAGAGCCGTTCGGTGATAGCCACCCCGGGGGCGGAGGTCGAGTTCAGGGTCCGTCGCGTCGAGGGCGAGTGGCTCATATCGAGCTGGCGGGCGGCCCAAGAGACGGCCGCGAAGCCGCAGGCTCTCGCGCTCACGGGCTCGACCGCCCGCGATGCTGTCGGCACCCTGCTGCAAGCGCACCAGGTCGGCGATACGGTGACCATCGAGTTGCTGACGACAGCGGCGTTCCGCGCGAGACACGACTCGTGGCTGGACGGACAGGACCGGTCTGCGGTCCTGACCTCTTGGCGCATCCTGTCGAGCAAGCCGAAAGGCGACAACTACCTGGTCGCCGTCTACGAGCAGTGGCTGCCGGAACCGCTCACGACCACCTACACAGTCGTGCTGTCGGGTGGCCAGATCCTCGTATCCGCGTGGACCTGGAAGTAGCGCCCGCGCCTCACAGGTGGTACGGCTCGTTGCGCATGATGCGGAACGCGCGGTAGAGCTGCTCGAGCAACACCACCCGCGCCAGCTGGTGCGGCAGGGTCATCCGGGACAGGGAGAGAAGCTCGTCCGATCGCCGCAGCACTTCGGGCGCCAGCCCCGCGCTGCCTCCGATCACGAAGGTCATGTCGCTGCGGCCGCCCACCATCAGATCCGCGAGTCGAGCCGAGAATGCCTCGCTTCCCACCTGCGGGCCCGCCAGGTCCAGCGCGACCACGTACGACGACTCGGGGATCGCGCGCAACAGGTCGGCGCCCTCGGCTGCGACGGCGCGTGACGCGTCGCGCGTGATGTCGCGATCGGCCACCTCGGTGACCTCGACGCTCGCGTAGGGACGCAAGCGCTTCAGGTACTCGTCGCACGCCGCGCGCCAGTGCGCCTCCTTGAGTCGCCCGACGGCCGCGACGCGTATCCTCACTGAGCGCCCAGCGTGGCCTGCAACGTCAGCTTCTGGCTACCCCGGACGACCTCGATCTCGATCTTCTGCCCCGCGGTGCCCGACCGGACTGCGGTGAACACGTCTTCCGACGTGGCGATCGTCGTCTGATCGACCCGGATGATGATGTCGCCCACCTTGATCCCGGCGGCGGCGGCAGGAGAGCCGGGAGTCACCTGCTGGACAAGCGCGCCGCTGGAGACCGGCAGGCTGTAGGACTGCGCGATGGCCTGATCCACGGTGGCGGTCGAGACGCCGAGGAACGGGTGAACGATCTTCTTGCCGGCGATGAGCTGGTCGGCGATTCCCTTGGCGAAGTCGATCGGGATGGCGAAGCCTATTCCCGCCGACTGGGACGTTCCGAGCTGGCCGGCCGGTGACAGTATGAGAGTGTTGATGCCGACGACGGCTCCGCTGAGGTCCGCCAGCGCGCCGCCGGAGTTGCCCGGGTTGATGGGCGCGTCGGTCTGGATCAGGTTCGTGTAGGCCGTGACGCCGGACGTGTCCTGGGTGAGGTTGGTCCGGTGCAGAGCCGACACGATGCCGGAGGTGACGGTCTTGTCGAGCCCGAACGGGCTTCCAACGGCTATGACGCTCTCACCCACCTGCAGGTCGGCGGAAGTGCCCAGCGTCGCGGCGGTCAGCCCCGTCTTGGCGATCTTGACGACTGCCAGATCCGAGCTCGGGTCGGTACCGACGACAGTGGCCGTGTAGTCGGTCGTGCCGAGGCGCACGACGATCTTGGTGGCGGACTCGACCACGTGGTTGTTGGTGAGGATGTAGCCGTCCTGCCGGATGATCACTCCGCTTCCGACCCCGCTCGAGGTCCCGAACCGGCTCTGGAGATCCACCACGATGTTGACCACCGACGGGACGACCTTGGCGGCGACGGCCTCGATGGGCTCGGCGGGCAGCGGGAGGGTGGCCGTGGTCGAAACGTTGCTCGAGGTGACGGGAGCCGGCGTCTGCTGCGCCGGAAGGAGCCGACCCAGCCCGAGCACCAATCCGCCCATCGCCGCGGCCCCGATGACCCCGCCGAGCAGCGCCGCCACCAGAACAGCGCCAAAGCCGAGACCGGCGCGCGGCGCGCGCCCGCGCGCGGGCGCGGGTGCGGCCACGGGGGCCGCGGGCGTCGGATACGGAGGAGGAGCGGGCGACTGGGCGTAGCCGGGAGTCGCCGGCTCGGAGTAGGGCGTATGCGGCACGGGCTCGAAGTCGGGTCTGTCTTCCATCGGGCGCACCTCGTAGCGGTCGTCGGGGATCGGGGACGATCCAGCTCCGTCAGCGTAGCGGGCGTGCCGCTAGGAGCGGCCCGCTCTCACGGAATCTCCATTCCCATTCCCGACGCAGGCCACTCCCGCGATCGGCTGGATGCGCCGCGCGACCGCCTACAGGTAGCCCTTGAAGACGCCCTCGCAGTAGGTCTGGTAGAACCGCATGTGGCTACGGTCGTGGGCGGTGATCAGCGAGGCACCCGACTTCAGCGCGTCGGAGATCAGCACCGTGCGCCAGGTGGACCGGCCCTTGCCCGAAGAGAGATCTCTGTAGACCGGCAGCACCTTCAGCTTCGCCACCTTCGTCAGCCCGCCGTGGCGGGCGACCGTGGCCGAGACCATGATCCCGAGATCCGTGTAGGTGTTCGTCATCGCCGAGATGAAGTTGCCCATCGAGTAGACGATGTAGTGGCCCTTGTACCTCTCGACGGGGCGCACCACGTGCGGGTGGGAGCCCAGGACCAGGTCCGCCCCCGCGTCGATCAGGGCGCGGGCGGTCGCCTTCGTCTTGGCCTCGGGAGTGCGGACGTACTCCGAGCCGAAGTGAGGGACGACCACGACGAGATCGGCCGTCGTGCGGGCCTTGCCGATCATGCGCGCCATGGCTGTCGGCACCAGACGCATCACAGCCCCGGGGAAGGGACTGCGGATCCCGTTCGTGCCGTAGGTGAATGCGAGGAAGCATATCCTGACGCCGTCGTGCACGATCGTGGTCGCGCCGATCCCGTTGCTGCCCGAGTGCTTGATCCCGATGTGGCTGAGGTAGTCGGAGGTGTAGCGCACGCCGGTGGCGCCTCCGTCGAGCGTGTGGTTGTTGGCGGTCGTGAGCACGTCGAATCCGGCGCCCTTGAGCGCTCGGGCGAAGGCGGTCGGACTGCGGAAGGCCGGGTAGCCCGAGAAGCCGCTGGTCCGCAGCGTCGTCTCGAAGTTGCCTGCCGCGACGTCGGCCGCGGAGATCCTTGAGGCGATGGCGCGGAAGGAGGGCGCGAAGTCGTAGGTACCGTTGCTGTACGCGGCACTGAGCTGCGCCTTGTGGACCATCAGGTCGCCGACGGCCAATAGGGTGACGGTGGCGTCGGCGGAGGCCGCGGCGGTGACGGCGAGCGCCGTGGCGGGCACGGCCATCACGAGCAGCGCGGCCGTCAGAAACGTGGCGATCCGAATGCGGACGTTCATGGCTTCTCCTGACGGCTCGCGGTTTCCCACCACTCCACGGTCCTGCGGATGCCCTCGTCGAAGTCGACGCGGGCCTCGAAGCCGAAGCGTTCCCTGGCCTTGGACACGTCCAGCATCCGTCGCGGCTGCCCGTTCGGCTGGCTCGTGTCCCACTCGATCGGGCCATCGTAGCCCACATGCCTGGCGATCAGCTCCGCGAGATCGCGGATCGAGATCTCCATTCCGGAACCCAGGTTGACCGGTTCGCCGTCGTTGTAGCGCTCCGCGGCGTCGAGCACGCCGTTCGCCGCGTCGGCGACGTAGAGGAACTCGCGAGTGGGGCTTCCGTCGCCCCAGAGCACGACGGGCGTTCCCTCGTCGCGCCCGGCGACCATCTTGCGGATCATCGCCGGGATGACGTGCCCGGTCTCCAGATCGAAGTTGTCGCGGGGACCGTACAGGTTCACGGGCAGCAGGAAGACGCCGTTCAGCCCGTACTGGGTCCGGTACGCCTGCAGCTGGACGAGGAGCATCTTCTTCGCGAGCCCATAGGGCGCGTTCGTGGGCTCGGGGTAGCCGTTCCAGAGCTCCTCCTCGCGGAAGGGCACCGGGGTCATCTTCGGATATGCGCAGACCGTCCCGAGGACGACGAGCTTGCCGACGCCGGCCTTGCGCGCCTCTTCGATGAGCTGGATGCCCATGATCGCGTTGTCGTAGAAGAACCGGCCCGGGTTCGCACGGTTTGCGCCGATGCCTCCGACCACGGCGGCGAGGTGGACGATCAGGTCCGGCTTCGCGTCGGCGAGCATCCGGCGGATGCCGTCGAGAGTGCGGAGGTCGTAGTGCTCGGCGGCCGGCACGAAGACGTCGGTCGCCCCACGGCGCTCCAGCTCCTCGACGATGTGCCCGCCGAGGAACCCTGCTCCGCCGGTCACGCAGACGCGCCTGCCGTCCCAGAATCCCACCGAAGCTCTCCCTTGGTCCAGACAGCGTACGCGATGACCATCTTAAGCCCTTCAGGAACACCCGCCCGCCGCACGCTGCCGGAGAGGCCAGAGACTCAGCAGCCCCGGAGCGGCACGATCCCGGCCTCGAGCGCTTCCACTACACGCCGGGCCACCCCGTCGTCCCAGCGATCCGGAACCTCCCAGGATCGCGAGTCGCTCAGAGCTTCGGCGAGCGCCGCCGAGATCTCCGCCGCGTCGGCTTGAGCCAGCCGGTTCGCGCCGAGGTCGATGGTGATCCCGCGCTCGGTGTTGAGCCGCACCGTGACGCACGGCGTGCCGACCATGCACGCTTCTTCCTGAACGCCACCGGAGTCGGTAACGATGGCCGCGGCGTCACGCTGCAGCGAGAGCATGTCGAGGTAGCCCACCGGATCGATCGCGCGCACGTTGGGGGCCTCTGCCAGCCCCGCGTCCTCGAGCAGCGGCCGCGTGCGCGGGTGCATGGGGAGCAGGACGGGCAGCGGAGCGGCAGCCAGGGCCGACACGATGGCCCGCAGCTTGTCGGGCTGGTCCGTGTTCTCGGGCCGGTGGCAGGTGGACAGGATGTAACCGCCGGCGTCCAGGTCGTACCGGGCGGCCGCCACGCGTGCGCTCGCCGCCTCCAAGTTGCGCACGACCGACTCCGCCATGATGTTGCCAACGAAGGCGATCCTCCCGGCGTCGATACCCTCCGCGACCAGGTTGTCGCCCGCTTCGGCGGTCGGCGTGAGCAGCATCGACGAGAGCTGGTCGGTGACCAGCCGGTTGACCTCCTCGGGCATCGACATGTCGCGCGAACGCAGGCCGGCCTCAAGGTGTATGGCCGGGATCCGCAGCTTCGCGGCGGCGAGTGCAGCAGCGAGAGTGGAGTTCACGTCGCCGACGATCAGGACTGCGTCGGGACTTTCGGCGGCGAAGAGCGCCTCGAGGCGCATCATGGCGGCGCCGGTCTGCACCGCGTGCGTGCCCGAGCCCACTCCCAGGAACCAGCGCGGCGCGGGGATGTCGAGGTCCGCGAAGAACACGTCCGACATCGCGGCATCGTAGTGCTGGCCCGTGTGCGCGAGCGCCGCGTCGAAGCCCGCGGCCGACAAGGCCGGCATCAGCGGGCCGACCTTGATGAAGTTCGGACGAGCGCCGACCACGACGATGATGCTCGGGGCGCCCCCTGAAGACCCGGGAATCACTTCCGCCTCGCTCCTTCGGATCGGACAGCTGGTCTCAGTCCGCGCCGGGCTCTCCCCGGCCACCCCGGCCAATGCTAGCACCTCGCCGCGAGCCTGCCGGTCCGCGCCCGAGCGCTACAATGGCGCCGGTTCGCACGCGACCGCGGGGGGAAGACGCGCATGGCGCTTCTGGAACGTCTGGAGGACGGGACCGCGGTGCTCGGCGTGGTGGGCCTCGGCTACGTCGGGCTCCCCCTCGCCTTCGAGATGGCGATGTCCGGCAGCCTGGTACTGGGCTTCGACGTGGCCGCGGATAGGGTCGAACAGCTTCTTGCCGGGGAATCCTACGTCGCCGACGTCCCCACCGACCAGCTGCGCCCCCTGGTGGAGAGTGGCCTTCTCAGCGCGACCACCGACTTCTCGCACATCTCGGAATGCGACGCCGTCGCGATCTGCGTACCCACCCCGCTCAACAAGATGAAGGAACCCGACACGTCGTTCATCGAGGCGGCTACCGCCTCGATTGCCCCACACCTGCACCCCGACATGCTTGTCACGCTGGAATCCACCACATACCCGGGAACCACCGAGGAAGTCGTGCAGCCCATCCTGGAGACCAGCGGCTTGAAGATCGGCACCGAGCTCTTCCTGGCCTTCAGCCCCGAGCGAGTCGACCCGGGCAACCCCGTCTACAAGACGCGCAATACCCCGAAGGTCGTCGGCGGAGTCACGCCGGAGTGTACCCGCGTCGCGGTAGCGATGTACTCGCGCTGCGTCGACACGGTCGTTCCCGTCTCCTCTACGCGCGCCGCCGAGATGACGAAGCTGCTCGAGAACATCTTCCGGTGCGTGAACATCGCCCTTATGAACGAACTGCTGCAGGTCTCGGACCGCATGGACGTCAACATCTGGGAGGTCGTCGAGGCGGCCAAGACCAAGCCCTTCGGCTTCATGCCGTTCTACCCGGGGCCGGGTCTGGGAGGACACTGCATCCCGATCGACCCGTTCTACCTGTCGTGGAAGGCGCGCCAATACGATGTCCACACCGAGTTCATAGAGCTCGCCGGCAAGGTCAACGAGAACATGCCGTACTACGTCGTGACGCGGCTCATGGAGGCCCTCAACACGCAGTGCAAGTCGCTGTCTGGCTCGAAGGTCATGCTGCTCGGAGTGGCGTACAAGAAGAACATCGACGACCTGCGCGAGTCCCCGGCGATCAAGATCGCCGAGGTTCTGGCCCGGAAGTCGGCCCACGTCGTCTACCACGACGCGTGGGTGCCGCACTTCAACGTGCGGGGCAGGGAGATCGAGGCCGCGGACCTCTCGGAGGAGACGCTCCGCGGAATGGATGCGGTCGTGCTCATCACGGATCACACGGGAGTCGACTACGCCTCCGTGGCACGCTTCGCCCCGCTAGTGCTGGACACCCGCAACGCCATGCGTGAGTTCGGCGGGAACGTCG
>CAVSCJ010000001.1:0-360937 GCA_963726435.1 uncultured Coriobacteriia bacterium | reverse complement strand
AACCCCCGGTCCGATTGATTATTATATAATTCTGACGGTGCCAACCGACGAAAAGGGAATGCTGCTTCGAGCTGGTGTCAATGGTAGAATGATGAAACGACAAAGACAGGTCATAAACCCGTCAACTATATCGCAGTAGAATCCATTGATGAATATTCCAAGCGAATTGAGACGCTTGGAGGGAAAATCATTGGTCAGAAGATGGAGGTTCCAGGAGTAGGCTGGTGGGCTTTTGCTACGGACCCAGAAGACAACCTGTTCGCCATCCTCCAGGAAATGTAGGGGATATTCCTGTGCACGAGCGAAAACACATACTCAGCAAGAATTTGATAAGGCTTACAGTCTAACCGGCAGTCCATTCTTAGCTAAATATTCTTTCACTTCACCTATATCATAGTTTTCGTAATGAATATGCTCGCAGGCTAAGAGCAGCACTGACTTGGGTTTTTTGAAAAAAACCTCGTTTATGTGCTCTAAAGTACCGCAACCACCTGAGGCTATTACGGGTATACGTACTTTTTCACTTATAGCCTCAGTTAGGGGAATATCGTATCCTTCCTTGGTACCATCCTTGTCCATGCTGGTGAGTAAGATCTCTCCAGCTCCTCTTTTCTCAACTTCTAGTGCCCATTTTATAGCATCTAACCCGGTAAATGTTCTACCACCGTAAATGGAGCACTCAAACCAGCACAGACCTTGGTGCGTTTCTACAACAGTCTTGTCGTTGGCTTCTTTTGGGTTACTGATGTACCTTCTTTTCGCATCGATTGCAACTACACATGCCTGATTTCCAAAATATCTTGCTAGTTTGTTTATGATAATTGGATTTTTTACAGCAACGGTATTTATTGACACCTTATCTGCACCAGCGTTGAATACCCTTTGGGCATCTAGGACAGTTTGGATTCCCCCCTCCCACAGTGAGTGGAATAAACACATTCTCAGAAGTTTTTTCAAGTACATGGATCATTGTTTCCCTTCTCTCGTGGCTGGCGGTTATGTCAAGAAAAACAATTTCATCCGCTCCATTTTCATAGTACTTCGCTGCCAGTTGCCAGGGGATTCCAGCATACCTGATTTGTTTAAATTCTATTCCCTTTACTACCCGTCCCTCCTGAAAAGCGAAATCGCAGTCTAGGCAGGGAATTATTCTTCGACAAAGCATTTTTATATCTCCAAAAAATTCTTTAGGATCTGTAACCCAGTAGTTGAGCTCTTTTCTGGATGAAACTGGGTTCCAAAAAGATTATTCCTCCATACGCCTGCGGTTATTTTACAACCGTAGTTCGTTGTAGCTACAATCACATTTTCCTCTGGAATAGCGTGATAGGAATGAACAAACTATGCATAGCCATTATTTACCTGTTTAAATAATGGGCAAGCCTTATTTCCAATTTCTAGGAAGTTCCATCCAATATGTGGCAGCCTCAGCTCTGTCTTCACTCTGACTACTTTTCCTTTCATTAACCCTAAGCCCTTTACATTAGGCGACTCTTCAGAGTCTTCGAAAAACATCTGCATGCCCAAACAGATCCCCAGTAAGGCAGATTTAGAAGTTAGCGCAATCTCCTTTATTTTAGGAATAAATGGTTTTAAATTCTTCATTCCCTCACCGAAGGAGCCAACCCCGGGAATTATTAACTTCTCTCCGATGATTTCTGATGGAGTTTTGGCGATTACAGGCTTAGTTCCCAAATATTTTAATGCATTGTAAACGCTTTTGATATTGCCCATTCCATAATTGAGAATAGTAACTCTAATACCGCTATCCTCCCTTACAATTTAACGTTCCTCATCCTACTCGGGAATGCC
This sequence comes from uncultured Coriobacteriia bacterium, assembly GCA_963726435.1. Classification (GTDB taxonomy): domain Bacteria; phylum Actinomycetota; class Coriobacteriia; order Anaerosomatales; family PALSA-660; genus PALSA-660. The sequence goes on along the minus strand of CAVSCJ010000001.1, from coordinate 359,125 downwards.
AAATCCTTCTATTTTGACGTTTTTACTCGAAGTACTTATGAGCATTACACTCTTGTCTTTTGGATGATTATCATAATTTCCAACAAGTGGGTAGGTGAAAGCTAAGATTCGACCGCGATGTGGAGGCCCATGGGGCCTCATGATATCCAACCATACCCAAGCCCCCTTTTGAAAGATTTCAGAACATGGTTCTCTTGACCGCACGCACATCACTCCCCCTAACCCGTATGTTCCACTGACCGTCCCTTCTGTTTACGTTAGCTAGAAACTATTCCCACTCAATTGTTGCAGGAGGTTTGTGAGTAATGTCGTATACGACTCTAGTTACTAACGGTAGCTCGTTGGTTATTCTTGTAGAAATTCTCTCGAGCACATCGTATGGTATTTTCGCGAAGCTAGCGGTCATAGCCTCTTGGCTGTCTACGGCTCTAATAGCAAGGACATAACCATAAGCTCTTGCATCTCCCTTCACACCTGTACTTTTAGTATCAGTTAGAACGGTGAAGTACTGCCATAATCCCTTCCGGAGGGTTTTATTTTTTTCAACCTCTTCTGTCAGGATCTTATCAGCCTTTCGTAACAGATCAGCTCGATCAGAGGTCGCATCACCGATTATTCTAACAGCTAACCCTGGTCCGGGAAAAGGTTGCCGGGAGATAAGAGGTTCCGGTATTTTAAGGTATTTCGCGATCTGTCTAACTTCGTCTTTATATAAATCTCTGAGGGGCTCAATAATAGCTTTGAAATTAATCTTGGTTGGGATACCGGCTACATTGTGATGACTCTTAATCTTCTCAGAATGCTTTTGGATTCCTGACTCTATTCTATCAGGATAGATTGTTCCCTGTATGAGGTACTCTGAATCTGTTTTTTCTGCAATGTCCTCGAATGTCCTTATAAACTCCTCCCCCATTATCTTTCTCTTCTCTTCAGGGTCTATAACTCCCTGGAGCTTAGAGAGGAAACGTTCCCGAGCATCAATTGCTAACACTCTCACACCTAGTTCTGTGAAAGTGTTTTTCACGAATTCCCGTTCTCCCTCTCGCATGAAACCATGGTCAACGAAAACAGCTATTATATTTTTGATTGCTTTCATAGCAATCATTGTTGCTGTAGTCGAGTCAATTCCTCCACTTAGAGCTATTATAGCTCTCTTTTCTCCGACTGTCCTTTTTATCTCCTCAATCGCTTTGTCTATCATAAATGATGGTTGCCAGTTACTTCTACATCCACATATGTTGAAGACAAAGTTTCTAAGCATATTAACTCCGTGTTCTGTGTGTACTACCTCGGGATCCATTGGAGCCCATAAAGGGGTTGTTTTCTGTGACGGAATGCTGCAATAGAACAGTCTTCTGTATGAGCTAATACCTCAAAATCATCTGGTAGGGTGTAGACGGTGTCGTAATGGCTCATCCACACTTTTTCTTCTCGGTTCAAATGCTCCAGAACGCCTACAGTCTTATCGATAGTGGCAATAGCTATCCCGTACTCTCTCTTAGGTCCGGTCTTTACTTTACCATTTAAAAGATAGGCAATCAGTTGGTGGCCATAGCACAAACCTAGGACAGGTATACCCATTATCAGAATGTTAGGATCGAACCGAGGTGCTTCTTCCTGGTATACAGCTAGAAGGGCCTCCCGATAGGATGAGACCCTTAACATGAATTTTATCTTCAATCTCTGTTATTGCCTTTGCAGTGATGTTGCATGGAACAAGTTTCGAGTAAACTCCTTGCTCTCTAATCACCTTAGCTATCAGATGACTGTATTGCCCGCCAAAGTCAAGCACAAGTACAGCATCAAATCTTGTTGCTCGTGGTTCTAAGACTTCATTTTTCATTGCATGAACTCCTTAAATTGGAGCTTTCTCTGGGGCAGTGCACGCTACTTTTCTAATTCTATCCAAATCATAAGCCATTTCATAAACCCGTGAATCAGCGATATTTTGATTGGTTGTGAAATTAGTCCGCAACAAATCTCCAATACCCTTTGCGTAACCCCTTGTCCTAACGAAAAGAGCAGCTACTAACCTATTCACACCTCTGCTGAGATTACTGACAATCCCTGAAGTCTTAGTATCTTCAGCAACATCCTCGACCAATCCAGTTATCTCATTTTCGATCTTCTTGGAATCGAGTTTCCGAACAAAAATCGTTTTCTGTTTCACCATCTCATTGCCTTCTCATATTGCATAAAGCTTTGCGTAAGGTCTTTCAGAGAGAGGAATGATCTTGCAAAACTTTTGAGCCATAACCTCGTCCAGATTGAAGCCGAAATAGTCACAGAATTCGCCTACTAAACCTTGTAGCAGCTGTATATCCTTGGTATCCAATCCAACGATCTTGATATCCTTTGTAGGGTTCTTGACTTTTCCACGAATATACATATTTCCACCATGCATCCCCGTACCAACAAACCGCGCATCATGAATCGCATCACGACCTAGAGTTAATCCTAAAACAACCAGTACACCCCCTGCCATGTACTCGCCGAGAAAGTCTTGAGCAGTACCACCAACCACAATGATCGGCTTCTTCTCTTTATATTCCTTCATATGAATTCCCACACGATATCCAACATCATCACGGATGAAGATGCTTCCACCCCGCATCGAGTATCCAACTATATCTCCTGCATGTCCGTGAATCACTATCTTTCCGTCATCCATGGTATTCCCACAGCCATCTTGTGCATTTCCATAAACAATTATACTGGGTCCTTTCATAAAGGCTCCAAGGTCATTTCCAGGTGTACCATGGACTTCGATTACCAATTTTCCCTCTAAATTTGTACCAATGTACCGCTGTCCACAAACATTATGAGTTCTATCTTCTTCACACCGCCACTGCTGAGATGTCTTAGGAGTGCATTAAGAGTCCGGTAATGCATTCCCTCGCATCTACCTTCGCTATCCCATTCTTCACACCAACTCGTTCTTGACACAAAGTCATCATCTCTAATCACCAGCCATCTTCACTCCTAGAATCCTTAGGTCGGTATCGGTCAGCCCGACTCCTCGTAGATGCAGCCTATTTCCTCTGAGACTCTCAATCGAGTTCACTCCCATTCCGCCCATCATCTCCTTGATCTCCCAGCTCCACGCCTGAAGAAGATTCACAAGTCTTCTTTGTCGCTATGTCTGGGTTAACTCTCTGGGCTATTCGAGGGTCGGTTGTTGCTATTCCCCAAGGACATTTACCAGTGTAGCATTTCTGGCAGACAGTACATCCAATAGCAACGAGGGCAGCCGTAGCAATGTAAACCGCGTCGGCACCTAATGCTATTGCTTTCACGACGTCAGGGCTGCTTCTAATACCTCCTGCCACAACTATGAAGACCTTGTTCCTAATTCCTTCATCACGTAGACGCTGATCTACAGAAGCTAAAGCAAATTCTATAGGTATTCCAACATTATCCCGAGTTACTTTGGGAGCAGCTCCGGTGGCACCCCTTATACCATCTATTGCAACTATATCTGCGCCAGCTCGAGCTATCCCGCTAGCAATAGCGGCAGAGTTATGCACCGCTGCAATCTTGACAACTACTGGCTTTGAGTAGTCCGTCGCCTCTTTCAAGGCGTAGATTAGTTGACGTAGATCCTCAATTGAATATATATCATGTTGTGGAGCAGGTGATAGCGCATCCGTTCCCACTGGAATCATACGAGTTCTAGACACATCAAAGTGACTTTTTCACCTGGAAGGTGTCCACCAATTCCTGGCTTAGCTCCCTGACCAATCTTAATCTCGATGCTACACCAACATCTAAGTAGTTTGGTGGACTCCAAATCGGCCTGATGCTACCTGAACAATCGTGTGGTCTCCATACTTGTAGAGCCTCTGATCAAGTCCTCCTTCTCCAGTGTTGAATAATGTTCCACATTCCGTTAGCGGCTCTTGCGAGGGCTTTATGAACGTTGAAGCTAACAGCACCATAGGAGATGGCTGAAAAAAGGATTGGTGTTTCCAAGCACAGCTGAGGTGCTAGCTGAGTCATTAGCACAGACTCTGCATCTATCGTTTCGAATCCAATTTGTCCGGTTTAGCTCCAAGGTATGTGCGGAGTTCCATAGGTTCCCTTAAGGGATCAATTGAAGGATTTGTAACTTGGCTTGCATTGAGAAGCAGTCGTCCCAGTAGGTGTAGTAGGGTTTATCGCACCCCATACTTGCATATATCACGCTTCCGTCTCAGCCTGTTTCTTAATTGTTTGCACCTCTTGATTCCAGTTAGAGTTTGCCATAGGCACAGGGATTGCGCTTGATGGTTATGGCTTTTGTTGGGCAGAAGACGACGCATCGATGGCAGTTGACACAGTTCTCATCCTTGCTGCAGATCTTGTCGTCTTCTGGATCATAGTAATGGGTTTCATAGGTACATTGATTAACACAGACTTTGCACCTGATACACCGTTTATCGTTCCTTTCCACGATATATTCAGACTCTATGTAGCTCTTCATTTACTCACATCCCTCAACAGTATTTCCTCCGTCTTTTCGTTCTCCAGTCTGCCGATTACTGGTTCACCGCCTCTGGGACGCCAGATTCTCTCGGGATTAGGCGCTACGAGATGAATAGGGGCTTCTTCAGAGCTGAGATAGAGAAAGTCGTCTTTCACACCCGCTGAGAAGGGGCGGAGTTTGATACGATCAGTTAATCCTATCATTTCTCCTTGATGAGCTATGATGGCTGTGAATGGTCCATTCATCAGTAGACTGCCATATGTTTGGCGAAGAGCTGTCAGTAGGCGACGCTTTCTGGTGGGTCCTTGTCAATTTCAGTCCAGAAAGAGGGTGATAATACTTGTGTTGCGATTTCCACTGGAAGATTGTGGCGACGTGTGAGAAGGTCGAACGCATATGCTAATACCTCGGTGTCGGTCTGCATCGTGCACTTGTACCCATACATCTCGAGGTAGCGACGGTTGATTCCGTAAGATGAGATCTCGCCGTTGTGAACCACTGTCCAATCGAGGATGTTGAAGGGATGTGCACCGCCCCACCATCCCGGAGTATTGGTTGGAAATCTTCCGTGGCACGTCCACAGGTAACCCTCATACTCGTCTAGGCAGAAGTATTGAGCGATATCCTCCGGATAGCCAACTCCTTTGAAAACACCCATATTCTTGCCGCTTGAGAAAACGAAGGCTTTTGCTGTCCTAGTATTGATTCGCATAACGTTCTCTCTGATATAATCGTCAGGATGCTTGTTGAGGAGTTCTTTTCGCGGTTCAACGAAGTATCTTCGAAGTATTGGTGGATCCTGGACATTAGCTTCCCTAGTGGGTATTTCTTCATCAACATGAATGTCAAATCTCTCTTGGAGGAGACTTTCAGTAAGCCTCTTCGCATCAGTATCCATGTACATGAGATGTAGCGCGTAGTATTCCTTGTAGTCTGGATAGATTCCGTAGATGGCGAAGCCTCCGCCTAATCCGTTTCCGCGGTCATGCATGTTCTCTATGGCTTTAACAGGGTCTTTGGATGAGAATCTCACACCTCTGAGATTCATCATTCCGAATAAGGAACAGGCCTCGATGACCTTGTCTTCGTTGTATCTGTTATTGATTTTGGTCCAACTCAACGCATGCAATCCTCCGTCAATATTGACATCCGAGTACGGATTATCTTTATTGTTTCATGTAATCTGAAATAAATACAAGCGCGCGCTATAAAATTAACGTAATTGATATATATCTAGATATAGGAAATATATGATTCATTTAGCGAAGGAACTTGAAAGGTAGGCGATGATAGAGACACGGATATCTTGACATTTTTCTACTGATGGACGCAAATTGCCGTCAAATAAAAAAGGGATAATGGTGGAAAAATGTAAGAAGAACCGCGATTGCGATTAACCAATTATGGTTATTTTTGTGATTTATAGGATACTAATGCTTTAGTAAGAATATGAATAGATTTTGCTAAATCTATTTTGTTAATAACATAGGCAATTCGAATTTCATTTCTTCCCCTTCCGTTAGTCCCATAAAAGTCAAGGGCTGGAGTAACCATTACTGTTTCTTTATTGAGGTGAAAATCTGTTAGGAGCCACTAGAAAAATCTTCAGAGTCTTCGACAGGTAATTGCAGGAAAAGATAAAATGCCGCCCTCGGGTTTTAAACAGGAAACACCGTCTAATTGACTTACAAGATTATAGGCTAAATCTCTTCTATCTTGATACTCACGGCGTAACTCCTCAAAATATTGTTTTGGAAGGCTGATTAATTTTGCTCCAATTCGTTGATCCAGATATCCCGCCCCTAGTCTTGCCTGAGAATACTTGAGGGCAGTGGAAATAAATTCTGTGTTTCGTGAGGTGAGTGCGCCAACTCTTAGTCCACAAAGACTGAATGTTTTTGACAAGCTTTCGAAAACGACAATGCCTTCGTAATCGCTCAACTGCAGGAAAGATAGAGACTTTTGACCATCAAATACGAGCTCTCGATAGGTTTCGTCTACAAGAAGCCATAAATCGTATTGTTGAGCGATCTCAATAATCATTTCCATTTCTTCTTTTGTTAGAACAGTACCCCCGTAGGATTGTTGGGATTGCATAGACAGATTGCTCTAGTTCTACTAGAAACTTTTTGTTGAATTGTCTTCTTTTAGGGGGTAAATGGAAACCGTTTTCAATAAGAGAAGAAACGTAGACAACTCCGATTCCCGTTTGTTCTGGCAAATGCTTTATAATTTGAATAAAAAGGTTCAAAAATGATAATCTCCTCACCCACATTAGCAGTGATGGAAAAAGCCCAAAGGATGGCTTCGCTGGCTCCGGAGGTAACTTGGATATTTTCTTTTACCCAAATCGACAATACCTAACTGGTGGTAATACCGAATTAGAGCTTCAAGAAGACGGTTTTCTCCGTTTGATCCGGCATAGGGAAGTAAAAAGCTATCGTCGCAAATCATCTATCGCTTCAAGAAATACTCGATCCGGGCGGAAGATCAGGATCACCAATATTAAGATGATGAATCTTTACCCCCTCATTCTCTGCTATTTCAGCTAGGACTGCAAGTTTCCTAACCGGTGAAGGGGGTATATCTTCGCCAATAGACGAAATCTTCAAAGATATTCACCTACCAATCTCAGTTAATTAGCTTAGCTCCTTTTTTCAATAAACGAAATATCAATGCCCCTGATATTACTCAGTCAGTCATTGATAATGGTATCTCTCAGATAAGTAACGTTTCTTGTTAATCCATACTGCTAGACAATGCATTTCTGATGGTATATCGCCCTAATGATGAGAGAAGGAGAGTTCGGTCAGAAATCAGTTAGTATATTTTTGTTTTACTTATCTCTTCTACTGTTCGATTCAGAGTCACTTCTGCTATGTCTACTATATTCCATCATTTTCCTAGAGCTGTCGAGTAATAGCCTTAGGATCGATGCTATATTTGGGTTAGTGCTTTTCCTCAATAGTAGTTCAACAGCATCTTTCTCATTTTGTAAGCCTGTTGACATAAACTGTGATATTATCTCGTCGGCGAGATGGTAATCTCTCTTGAAGAGAGCCTTTAAAGAATCGTCGAGGAGATGATGGCAGAATGAATGGAAGTCGAGGACGCTAGAGTATGCTCTTTCATCAACGGTTTTGATTAAGGTTATACTCTGGTCGTAAAGTAATTTTTTGAGGGATAAAATGTTTTTTCGCTATTCCCACAGCATTATCACCAATGTTCTCGAGATTTTTCACCACAGTCCTATATCCAAGGAACTCTGTGGATCATTGAAAATCCATTTCTTTGTAGAGGTTGTGTGCTACACCATACCTCAGTTGGCGGACCACATAGATATTTAAGCGGTCGAGGTCATTATCTAAGTCTACAGGCCCGGTCCGGTGGCGAGCGCGGCGGCGTTCTACTTCTTCCGCCTGCTGCCGCCGATCGCCGGACTGCTCGCTGGCGATCGCCGGCTCTATGACACGCTCACCTCAACGACACGCGCGCTCGGGGGGCCCGACAGACTGGCCGCTCTCGCCGTGGACGCCGGTCTCGAGGTCGTCGAGACGCGCACGATGGGGTTCGGGCTGGTCGTAGGCGTGGTCGCTCGGCGGCCCTAGACCTCGTGCCTCTCGACCACCGACGCTGCCCGGCCGCCTGATCTGTGCTGTCGGGTCCGGGTCATGCGCGGAACGTTGCGCAGTCCGCGTGTCCGCTGTGGCAATCGAGCGTGACGCCCCGCGCAACGCATTGCCCACCGTCGTTGAAGTCGCACATCATCGTGAGGCACTGCGAGACGAAGGCCTCGCTCTCAGCGGGCGGCACCCTGTCGTGTGTGTAGGTGTCGCAGTACGGGTGGTCGTCGCCGACGGCGATGCTCGGGGCGAAGCACTTCAGCGAGCGGTTGTAGCCACAATCGGAGACGGTGCACGTGAGCACGGCGCCGTCGATCTTCCTCACCTGGGAATCGGACACGTCAGCCTCCTCACTCGTGGTCTTCACCGGACGCTCGTCCGGCGGTCGGGGGCTTGATCCCTTCGTTCGCCCGACGACCTTGTCTACCTCGTGCCGGTGGAAGCCAGACGCCGCCTTCGCACTCTCCCGACCGACGGCGGCCCCCTCCGGCCGACCGGCTGCGTGGGCGGCAGCAGCGGTCGGGGCGGCAGGAGCGTCACAGGGAGCCTCAGGCCGGGAATACCACTGCGGACAGCCACTGCCGCGAGCGGGAAGGTCAGAACGACGATGACGGCGTGGTATTCGAGCGGCGCAACACCCGCGCCCGAGTTCCGCGAGGGCCTGGACTGGATCGGGACCGACCACCCGGTCCGCCTCGCCGAGCTGCGCGGCCGCATCGTTCTGCTCGATTTCTGGACCTACGGTTGAATCAACTGCATGCACGTTCTCCCGCGTGTACGGGAGCTTGAGGAATCCTTCGCGGACACGCTCACCGTCATCGGGGTGCACGCGGGGAAGTTCACCACGGAGCGCGGGACGGAGCGGATCGCGGAGGCCTGCGACCGCCTCGGGGTGGTCCACGCCGTCGTCAACGATCGTCAGTTCCGGGTGTGGAAGGACTATGGCGTTCAGGCGTGGCCGACCGTGGTCGCGATCGACCCTGAGGGAACGGTCGCCTTCGTCGCGCCGGGCGAGGTGCCCGTCGAGACCATGCGCGAGGATGTGGCGCGGATGGTGAGGCGCGCGGAGGAGAGGAGGACTCTCGCGAGGGGTCCGGATCCGACGGCGCCCAGTCTGAGTCGCTACGAGGGCGCGCTGCGCTTCCCGACCCGAGCGATCGTCGATGGCGGGCGGCTGTGGATCGCGGACACCGGCCACGGCCGCGTGCTCGAGTGCCATTGGAGCCCGGGCGAGAACGCGGCGGCCGTCGTGAGAGAACACGGCAGCTTCTTGGAGCCGCGAGGAGTGGTCGCGGCAGGAGAGCACGTGTACGTCGCCGACAGGGCCGCGCACACAGTGTCCCGACTCACGGGCGGAGAGCGCACGCGAGTCGCGGGCACGGGGGCGATCGCGGAGTCGGCGGTGATCGGCGGGACAGCCACCGACCGCGAGCTCCGCTCGCCCTGGGGCCTGTCCGTCGCGGGCGAGCGTCTCGCCATCGCCATGGCCGGCTCGCATCAGCTCTGGACGCTCGATCCGGCCGCGGGTTCGCTGTCCCTGCTGGCCGGCACCGGTCGCGAGGAGATCCGCGACGGCTCAGCGGCGCGTGCGGACCTCGCGCAGCCCACGGGGCTCGCGTCCCTGGGGGAAGCGGGGCTCGCCTTCGCGGACTGCGAGACCTCGGCGGTGCGGACCATGGGCGAGTCAGACGTGCGGACAGTCGTAGGCAGGGGCCTGTTCGAGTTCGGCGATCGGCCCGGGACCGGCGACGAGGCTCTTCTGCAACACTGCGAGGACGTGGCGACGCACCACGGAGCGCTCGCGGTCGCCGACACCTACAACGACCGCCTCAAGCGCGTCGACCCCGCGACTCGGGAGTGCGCTCCGTGGCCCGGAGAGGCCGGCGAGGCCGGCGCGCTCCGCGAACCCGGCGGAGTGTCCAGCGACGGTACCACGCTGCTCGTGGCAGACACAGGCCACCATCGCATAGTCACCGTCGGTCCCGACGGCTCGCTTGCGGAAGTGCGCCTGTCCTGACGGGCAGGGCCGCTCAGGGTCTGCTAGAGGATCGCCATGTAGGAGTCGTGCTCCCACGCCGTGACCCGGGTGCGGTAGTCCTGCCACTCGATGCGCTTGTTGCGGATGAACCACTCGAAGACCTGGTCGCCGAGCGCCTCCCGAACCAGGTCGCTCTTCTCCATGACGTTGACAGCCTCGTTCAGGCTCTCGGGGAGCTGCTCGATGCCGAGCGTGGTCCGCTCTTCCTCGCTCATCTCGTAGATGTTGTCGGTGACGTCCGGCGGAAGGGCGAGGCCGCGGCGGATGCCGTCGAGGCCGGCGGCCAACATGACCGAGAACGCCAGGTACGGGTTGCAGGCCGGGTCGGGACTCCTCAGCTCCACGCGCGTCGCCTTCTCCTTGCCGGGCTTGTACATCGGCACCCTGACCAGCGCGGACCGGTTGCGGTGCGCCCAGCAGATGTAGACCGGCGCCTCGTAGCCGGAGACCAGGCGTTTGTAGGAGTTGACCCACTGGTTCGTCACCGCGCAGATCTCGCGCGCGTGGACGAGCAGCCCGGCCACGTAAGCCTTCGCCGTCTGCGAGAGGTGGTACTCATCGGACGGGTCGTAGAACGCGTTCGAGCCGTCGGAGAAGAGCGACTGGTGCACGTGCATGCCGCTGCCGGCCTCCCCGAAGATCGGCTTCGGCATGAAGGTCGCGTAAGCGCCGTTGAGCTGGGCTATCTCCTTCACGACCAGCCGGTAGGCCATCACCTTGTCGGCCATCCGCAGCGCCTCGTCGTAGCGCAGGTCGATCTCGTGCTGGCTCGGCCCGACCTCGTGGTGGCTGTACTCCACCTGGATCCCGACGTTCTTCAGCGCCCGCATCGTGTCCTTGCGCAGGTCGATCGCCAGGTCCCGCGTGGTCATGTCGAAGTAGCCGCCATGGTCGAGCAGCTCGGCGTCCGTGTCGTTCTTGAAGTAGTAGTACTCGAGCTCGGGGCCGACGAAGAAGTCGAAGCCCATCTCCTTCGCTTTGCCGATGTTCCGGCGGAGCACCTCGCGGGGATCGCCGGGGTAAGCCGTGCCGTCCGGCGTGACGATGTCACAGAACATGGTCGCGACCAGATGGTCGCCCTGACGCCAAGGCAGGATCTGCAGGGTGGCAGGGTCGGGCAGGGCGATCATGTCCGACTCCTGGATGCGCGCGAACCCCTGGATCGAAGAGCCGTCGAACCCCATCCCCTCGATCATCGCGAGGTCGAGCTCGTCCACGGTGATCACGAACGTCTTGAGGAATCCGAGCACATCTGTGAACCACAGGTGGATGAACTCCACGTTGCACTCGCGGATCCTCGCCATGACCTCGATGCGCGCCTGCTTGGACATGCCTCCCCGCCCTCCGTGGGTTCCTTCATTACGACCAAGTTTCGCACACATTTCCAACAGGTTAACGAAGGCGCTACTATGCACGCAGACTGATGGGCCGCCGGGGGCTTCGCGCACCCCTGCATAGTGAGAGAAGAGAGCGGATGAACCTGCAATCGCCACGTGGCCACGATGCATCGCAAACCTCCAACCGTTCGCGGAACGTGGTCCCGGGAAGCGGGCTCTGCTCCCGCTGCCTCGAGGACTGCCGGGGCAACTGCGAGGTGTTCAAGTCCTCCTTCCGCGGCCGCGAGGTCATCTACCCCGGTCCCTTCGGGGCCATGACCGCCGGCGGCGACAAGGACTACCCGATCGACTACTCGCACCTCAACATCGCGGGCTACGCGCTCGGGGCGAAGGGCATGCCGGACGGCGTGGTCGGGGACTCCGACAACACGCTGTTCCCGATGGTCGACACCGAGACCCAGTTCGGGGACAAGAACAAGGTCAAGATGAGGGTGCCGATCTTCACCGGCGCGCTCGGCTCGACAGAGATCGCGCGCAAGAACTGGGATCACTTCGCGGTCGGCGCCGCCATCTCCGGCATCTCGCTGGTCTGCGGCGAGAACGTCTGCGGCATCGACCCCGCCCTCGAGCGCGATTCGCACGGCAAGGTCACGAACTCGCCCGACATGAAGCGCCGTGTCGACGCTTACCGTCGCTACCACGAGGGCTACGGCGACATCCTCGTGCAGATGAACGTCGAGGACACCCGCCTCGGCGTCGCGGAGTACGTGGTCGAGAAGCTTGGCGTCGAGACCATCGAGTTGAAGTGGGGCCAGGGCGCCAAGTGCATCGGCGGCGAGATCAAGGTCGACAGCCTCGAGCGCGCGCTGGAGCTGCAGAAGCGCGGCTACCTGATCACCCCCGATCCGAGCGACCCCGCGGTCCAGGCCGCGTTCAAGGAGCACTCGATCCACCAGTTCGAGCGCCACAGCCGCCTCGGGTTCGTCGATGAGGACGGCTTCTACAAGGAGGTCGAGCGCCTGCGGGCGCTGGGCGCCAAGCGCGTGACCCTCAAGACCGGCGCCTACCCGATGCGCGAGCTCGCCATGGCGATCAAGTGGGCGAGCAATGCGAGGATCGACATGCTCACCATCGACGGCGCGCCCGGCGGCACCGGGATGAGCCCGTGGAGGATGATGGAGGAGTGGGGCGTGCCCACCTTCTACCTGCAGTCGATGGCCAACGAGCTCCTCGGCAAGCTCGCCGCCAAGGGAGCGTTCATCCCCTCGATCGCCATAGCGGGCGGCTTCTCGACCGAGGACCACGTGTTCAAGGCGCTCGCGATGGGCGCTCCGCACACGGTGGCGGTCTGCATGGGCCGGGCGCTCATGATCCCGGGCTTCGTCGGCAAGAACATCGAGAAGTGGCTGGCGGACAAGGACCTGCCCAAGACCGTCTCGGAATTCGGCGCGAGCAAGGATGAGCTGTTCGTCACCTACGAGACCCTGCGGGCCAAGTACGGCGACGAGGTGGACACATTCCCCGGCGGCGCACTCGGCGTGTACACGTACACGGACAAGATCAAGGTCGGCCTGCAGCAACTGATGAGCGGCAGCCGCAACATGAGGCTCTCCACGATCTCCCGCGACGACCTGATGGCGCTCACCCGCGAGGCGTCTGAGGTCTCCGGCATCCCGTACGTGATGGACGCGTACCGCGAGGAAGCCATGCGCATCATCGAGGCGTAGTGCTCGCGCACGTCCCGTCTTCGAACGGCGCCCGCTCCCCGTCGGGGGGCGGGCGCCTTCGCGTCACTCGTGCGGGCGTGCGCCCGCACGCAGGCGCCACGCGAGCAGCGCCGGCGGTGCAGTGGCGAGCCTGCTAGCGCACGAGCGCGGCCACCAGATAGCCGACCGCGAGCAGGGCGTTGGTGGACAGCACCGCGATCACGTTCGCGCCCTGCGCAGGGATGAGCTTCTCGAAGCTGTCGTAGTCCTTGATCGCTCCAGCGATCGCCTTGAAGGCGAAGATGCCCGCAACGAGTGCGACGAGCGCCCAGGGTGTCAGGATGCCGAGGGTCACGCCTGCCGCTATCGCTACGTAGGCGCCGGCCTCCGCCGCGACGTAGAGCCACCGGCCCCGCTTCTTGCCCAGCAGAACGATCATGTGATGGCGCCCGCCCGCTATGTCCGCGTCCATGTCCGGGAACTCGTTGAGCAGCAGGAGGTTGTAGGTCAGCAGGAACGCCGGGATGGAGGAGACCCAGGCGGCCGCGTCGATCGTGCCCGTCATCAGGTAGTAGGTGCCGATGACAGGCAGCGTCCCGAGTCCGAGCCCGGCGATGATCTCGCCTAGGCCCATCTTCGTGAACAGCGGCGTGTACAGCACCGCTGAGAGCGCGCCGACGATCCCGATGATCAGAAGCGTCGCCGCGCCGGTCGCCTGGAACGAGACCCACGCCAGGTACAGTCCGATCGCGCATCCGACGACGAGCGTGCCCACGCCGACTATCAGGGCATCTCTGGCCGTGAGCTTCCCGGCCGGGACGAGCCCGCTTCCGCCCGAGAACGGGGTCTGCCTGGTCGCCTTGTCGATACCGCTCTTGTCGTAGTCGTGCCAGTCGTTCAGAGCGTCGACGCTCCCATGGATCAGGGCAAGGCCCACCATCGCCAGCACCATGTTCAGGAGGCTGAAGGATCCCGGCTTCGCCCAGGCGGCGAGCGCCGAGGCGTGCAGGACCAGGACGACGGACAGAAGCAGGAACTGTGGTCTCGTCTCGAGGAAGTAGAGCTTGGCCTTCGACACGTCGTCTCCTTCATTTGCGGATGTTCGGTACTCCGAGAGGAAACCCCATGGAGCGCATGCTGTCCAGAGGCGCGAGCGCGGCTGCGCTCGCCGCGCTAGCGCCTCCGCTATTGTGGAGCCGCTGGATGGATTCGCGCGCCGAGGAGGCACGATGGCTGGCAGGTTGGGGCGGCTCCATGTCATCGCCGGTTGCATGAGCAGCGGCAAGACCGGCGAGCTCATACGTTTGCTGTCGCGCCACGCGGTGGCCGGTGACTCGGTCGCCATCTACAAGCACTCCGTCGATTCCCGCGACGGCCACATGGCGCGCTCCCGTCTCGGAACCGAGATGGAGGCGATCGTCGTCGACTCGGCGGCCCGGATCGCCGGCGAGCCGTGCCACGTCGTCGCCATCGAGGAGGGGCAGTTCTTCGGGAAGGACCTCGTCGATGTGGTCCGCGGCCTGCTCCGTGACGGGCATCTCGTCTACGTGACCGGCCTGAACCAGGACTTCCGCGGTGAACCATTCGGAGTCATGCCGGCGCTAATGGCGCTGGCGGACGAGGTCTCCCTTCTCACGGCCATCTGCCAAAGGTGTCACGGAGTCGCGACGCGCACCCAGCGCATCATCGACGGGCGTCCGGCGCCCTGGGACTCGCCCCTCATCCTGGTCGGAGGGGCCGACTGCTACGAGGCCCGCTGCCCCGATTGCCACGAGGTACCGGGGCGCCCCTGAGTCGGAGGCCGCTCACTCGCACGTTCCGCGACGCGGCCTCCGCTTCGGAGCTCCTCTGCCGTATCATTGGCGCACGGCCGGAGGGAGCCCCGCCCCTCGTGACGGCCTGGCGTCTTCGACTCGCGGCGCGACGGAGGGGCTATGCTCAAGGCTTTTTCCGGGCTGCGCGCGCGGCTCCTTGCGATGGTCCTGCTTGCCCTGCTGCCTGCGGCGGTGCTCCTGGCCGTCTATGCGGCGGTGCAGAACGGCATAGCGGCTCAGAGGACGCGCGACGACGTGCTTCGCTTGGCCCAGGGCGACGCCGCCTCTCTGCAGGGGCTGATCAGCCAGGGTCGCGCGACTCTGGTCACCTACGCGTCCTCGCAGGCGGTCCAGGAGCAGGACTGGAAGACCGCCCAGTCGACCGCCGAACGCATCCTGAAGGAACAGCCGGACTACCTGAACGTCGGTATCATCGCGCCCGACGGACGTCTCGTCGTGTCTGCACTGCCTGTCTCCGGGACGGTCGACTTGGGTGACCGGTCCTACTTTCGACGCGCTACGCGGTACCTGCGTTTCGCCGTCGGTGACTACCAGGTCGACAAGGTGTCCGGACGGCCTTCAGTGAACGTGGCCTACCCAGTCATCGACGCCCGTGGAGCCGTGCGGAGCGTCGCCTACCTCTCTCTGGCTGTACAGCAGCTCAGCGATCGCATGGGCGCTGCGTCAGCAGGGTCCCCGTTCCGCGAGTACCTCGTCGACTCGACCGGGATGGTGGTCGTCCGCCTTCCCGAGGTGGGCGGCGTGCAGGGCTCGTCGATCGCCGGAACGCCTCTGATGGAGGCCATCCTCTCGGCGCCCAGCGGGTCGAGGACCGTCCCTGTCGCTGGCGACACGACCCTCGAATTCGCGTTCAGGCCGGTCTTCGAGGAGCCGGACGGCGGGTTGTTCCTTGCGCTCGGATTCTCGTCCGATGAGCTGTTCGCCGAGGCGAACCGCGTCTTCGACATGACCCTGGCCGGGTTCGCCTTGGTGGCGCTCGTGACGCTCACGGCCGCCTGGGCCTTGGGGACGGTCTGGGTCTATTTGCCCACCAGGCGGCTAGGGGATGCCGCCGCCAAGATCGGCCGCGGCAGGCTTTCCGCTCGTGCGCATCTGAGCCACGGAGGCGACGAGTTCGTCGAGCTCGGTCGGCAGTTCGACTCGATGGCCGAAAGCATCGAACGCCGGGTGACGTTCAGCCAGGCCCTTGCGGAGGTCAACCGGCTGGCCCACTCGACGCTGGAGTTCGACGAGGTGATGCATCGGATCGTCTCGGTGACCTCTGACGCGGTGGGCACTGAGACCGCTGCGATCGTCATGCGTCAGGACGGGATCTGGAACACGAAGTACAGCTACAACTTCCCTGAGGAGATCATAGGCGTGGTCCTAACCGACGAGCAGGCGCCTCACGCCGCGATGGCGCTGGGGACCGGCCATCCGGTAGCCATCGACGACGCCTACAGCGACCCGAGGCTCGACCACGACGTCATGGAGTCATACGGCATCCGCTCCGTGCTCACGATGCCGCTGATCGTCCAGGGCGAAGTCATCGGCGTGATGTTCATGAACCACCACACGAAGCCGGTAGAGTTCACCGCCGAGCAGATCGATTTCGCAGAGAGCGTCGCGACCACCGTGGCACTCGCACTGCAGAACGCGCGTCTGTACGAAGGCGAGCACCGGATCGCAGAGACCCTGCAGCAGGCCTTGCTCGCGCTCCCGGAGACGATCCCGCACTTGCGCTTCGCCCACGTGTACCGCTCGGCCACCGAGACCGCGCGCGTGGGTGGCGACTTCTACGACCTGTTCGAGATCGAGCGCGGCGTGGTCGGCGTGGTGGTCGGGGACATGTCGGGCAAGGGTCTCGACGCTGCGGCGCTGACCTCGATGGTGAAGAACACGATCAGGGCGCAGGCCATGGATCGGGAGAAGAGTCCCGCGGAAGTCATGAGGGTCGTCAACGGCGTTCTCCTGAGGGAGTCGGGACCCGAGATGTTCGCAACTGTGTTCCTCGGAGCGCTGGACACGACCACCGGGCGCCTGACCTACTGCAACGCCGGGCACACGACCGGCGCCGTCGGCCGCCCGGGAACCGCCATGGTCCGCCTGCCGTCCAATTCCACCCTGGTTGGTGCGCTGCCCGACGCCGCGTTCGTCGACTCCGAGGCGGAGATGCATCACGAGGACCTTCTGTTCCTCTACACGGACGGTCTCACAGAGGCCCGCGGCGAAGGGGGCATGTTCGGAGAGGAGCGGGTCTTCCGGATCCTGGAAGGGCTCGAGGGCGGCGATCCCTGGATAGCAGCGACCCGCGTGGTCCAGGAGGCGGGGTCCTATGCGGGCGGGCGCCTCTCCGACGATCTCGCCATCCTCGCGGTCGCGCTGACGGAGCGATAGGGAGGCCAGGTCATGATCGTATCCGCACTCTGCGGGTCTCTGCGGACGGGAAGCTACAACCAGGCCCTGCTCGATACCGCGATCGAACGGGCACCCGCCAGCGGGCTCGAGATCGTGCAGGCGCCCATCGGGGAGTTCCCGCTGTTCAGCCAGGATCGCGAAGCTGATCCCCCTGAAGCCGTCGTCGCCGCGAAGGAGCTAGTCGCTTCGTCCGGCTGCCTGCTGCTGTCTACGCCCGAACACAACTTCGGCGTCCCCGGCGTCCTGAAGAACGCGGTCGACTGGCTGTCGCGGCCGGTGGGCGACCCCACGTTGCGCGAACGTCCACTCGCCCTGATGGGGGCCTCCACGGGGTACATGGGCACGATCCGCGCACAACTCGCATGGCGGCAGATGTGGCACTTCTTCCACGTACCGGTCTTCAGCGACGTCGAGATGACCGTGTCGTTCGCGGCATCCAAGTTCTCCGGCGGCCGCCTCGTTGACGAGGACATGCTCAAACAGCTCGATACGTTCCTGAGCAAGCTGGGCCGCTGGTCGACGCGGTGTGTGTGACGAGTCGGGAGCGGCGTGTGTCGCGGGTGAAGCGGCTGTCGGGGGGCGGCCGCGAGCCACGGCTGTCATCGGCTTCGCGCGGGCGTTCCCTCTACGGGCGCAGCAGGATCTTCATCGTCCCCGGACGCGCCGCTTCCGCCATCGCCTCCACGGCCTGCCCGAGCGGGTAGCTTCGCGCGATCAGCGGCCTCGGGTCGACCTCTTCTTTCTCGAGCAGGCGCAACGCCGGGGCGAAAGGCCCGCACCGAGAACCGACGATGGTGATCTCGTCGACCACGAAGGGCGCGAGTGCGAGAGTGACCTCGCCGCGGTACGTCGACTTGAGCACGAGCGTGCCACGCGGGCGTAGCGCGAGCGCAGCCAGGTCGAAGCCGGATGTCGATCCGGTCGCCTCGACGACCACGTCCCACTTGCGCGGTACCACCTCGTCCGCTTCGATCGTCTCTATGCCTCGAGCCGCCAGCAGCGCCTTCTGGACGTCGTGCCTCGCGACCACGCGCAGGTGCGCGCCCGTGAGCGCGAGCACTTGCGCGACGAGTTGGCCGAGACGTCCGGCACCGACCAGCAGCACGCGGTCCTGCGGCAGGACCCGTACCTGTTCCAGGATCTCGACAGCCGCCGCGAGCGGCTCAGCGAAGACCGCGGACTCATCCGGAACGGAATCCGGAACGCGGTGCAGATTGCGTACCGGGAGGCGCAGGAACTCAGCGTGGGCGCCGTCACGACCATCGATGCCGAGCACCGTGCGCCGCTCGCAATGGGTCGGGCGACCCGCGCGACAAGTGTCGCACGAGCCGCACGAGACGTTGATCTCACCGACGACACGGGCACCCACCAATGACGGGTCGGGCGACTCCACCACCTCGCCCACGAACTCGTGCCCGATTATGCCGGTGAACGGATGATAGCCGCGAGCGAGCTCCAGGTCGGTGCCGCAGATGCCCGACAGGCGGACGCGGACGAGCGCCTCGTCCCCGGTGGCGGGGACGAGGCGCTCTCGAACCGACAGACCGCCCTCCTCGAGCCAGAGCGCCTTCACCTCGAGTGTCCTAGTGCGCGCGGGTCGTGATCATGCGCGACGTCACTCCCGCGTTGTAGAAGCTGCCTCCGTAGATGGCGCGGACACGCCGTGCGCCCCACCGAGGCATCCACTTGATCTGTGCGTGCGCGTACGACCCAGCCGCGTGCAGGTAGCGGAAGCCGATCGTCCGCCAATGCTTGTGCGTGCTCTCCCAGTACTGGAACGTCACGCGCCCGCGTGAGTTCTTGGGCAGCACGCGCGCGGTGAGCGTTACCTGGCGGCCGAACCGGACGTCGTACCTCGAGGAGGTCAGCAGGATCTTCGCCCTCACCTCCACGTATGACTCGGCCGTAGCGGGAGTGTAGTCAGCGCCTCCGTCGACGCTCACGATGATCAGCGTGTTCCTGGTCAGGCCGTCGAGCGTGGCCATGTAGGAGAGCGTCCCCTCCTCCATCAACGCGCGTTCCCGGGCTAGCAGGATCGGAGTGTCCGACCCTTCGGGGATCCCGTAGACCGAGACTGTCGTCGGCTCCGAAGGACCGAACACCTCGCCGCTCACGATCGCCGCGCCGCCGTAGGAGACGACGTAGGGAGACACGTCGGCGCTCAGCTCGGTGATCGTTGCGAGCGCATTGCCGTCGACCACCCACGGGGTGGTCTCGGACACCGCCACGAAGTCGAAGTCGCCGACGGGGTCTCCCGGAGTGAGAGTGATCGTGAAGGAGTTGTCGGGCAGGGCCGTGTTGAGCTCGTCCACGATCTGCGCCACGGTCTTGCGCGTGGCCGCCGCGGACAAGCGGGAGGCTACCTCGATGATCTGGTAGTCGTCGGAGCCTCTCGAGGAGCGGGTGCCCTGCACCGAGAGAATACCGGTGAGCGGTGCACCCTCTGGGACCGTAAGGGTGGTCTCGATCGTCTGCGTGTCGGCGATCCCATTGACGAGCATCGAGACGTTCACTCGGTTGTCGCCTTCGTGGAGAGGCTCGTTCAGACTGACACCGGCGACGGTCGCCTGCCTCCGGTGAGTCGTCATCGACGCTTCCACGTCCATCGACAGGATGTG
Source organism: uncultured Coriobacteriia bacterium (assembly GCA_963726435.1). Classification (GTDB taxonomy): domain Bacteria; phylum Actinomycetota; class Coriobacteriia; order Anaerosomatales; family PALSA-660; genus PALSA-660. The sequence goes on along the minus strand of CAVSCJ010000001.1, from coordinate 339,106 downwards.
CGGCTGCTCGATCCCGTCGGCGAGCACGCCCACTATCGAGTTGACCGCCAGATCCGCGTCGTAGCCGATCTCGGAGAAGATATCGAGATCGCTGTCCATCACGTCCACCAGCGTCACCGTGGACTCGACGCCGCCGACGGACAAGCGGACCGTCGCCGTGGTGTCGGCGCTGCCAGGCGTCCCGGGAAGGTCGAAGAGCTCGGCGCCGGCGGCGTAGGCGACCGAGTTGGCGAGGTAGCCGACCTGTCCGGAGTCGAGCATCTCGCTCGAGACCCACGCCGTGGCGGTCGCCTCACGGCCGCCGTTCGCTACGCGCGCCGTTATCGGGGTCTCTGCGGGAGGAGCTCCGAGCCGGCCCATGATGCCCGCACCGCGATCCTGTGTGATCGTGCCTCGCACAACGCTCGGGTAGCCGATCTTGTAGGGCTCGTAGCTGCTGGGCCAAACCCCCGCGACCCAGGCGTTGCACATGTAGAGACTGGCCGGGCCGGTGTAGAACGCCGGATGCCCGAAGGCCACCAGAGTGTCGCCGTCGACCCATGTGGTCGTGCCTAGGCCGCCTATCCAGATGTCTCCGCGGGTGGCGAGGACTCCGAGAGCGGATCCCGGGACGAGATCGGTGGTGAAGGTCGACGCGCCGGAGGCGAGAGGAGCCGCGATCGCCACGACCGACAGCCCGCGTGCCCCGAGGTCCTTGGCGAGCTTCTTGTAGGCGCGGCTCGCCGGCGGCATTCCGCCGATGAAGACGGATGAGAGCGACCGTGCGACGAATGCGCTGCGGGGGCTGACGTTCTTGAGGGCGTCCGGGTCCGCGGAGACGATGACGCGGTCGATCATCCGCCCGGACATCTCGACTGGCGAGGAGAGCATCTCGACACGGGGCGTGTAGTCGGTGGCCAGGTGGATCATCGGTTCGATCGGTGTAGCCAGGCCGGCGCCTCCCAAGGTGAATATGTCGCCGTACGAAAGGGCTCCGATCACCTTGTCCACGCCCTCGTCCTCGACGTACAGAGGACTCCCGCTCATGCCGGAAACGATCCCCCCGTAGTGGTCGATCAGCGGACCGGACGCCTCGAACATGATGAGAGAGCTGCCCGGCGTGTCTCCGGTCAGTGCGAGGACCTCGATCGGGATGGTAACGATCTCGGACCCCCTGACGACCGTCTTGAAGTAGCCGGGGACCGGTCCGCGTGCGTCCAGCTTCGCCTGCAGGCCAGCGAGACCCAGTATCGGATCGCCTGTGGCACCGAAGGCGACGCCCGCGGTGGCGAGGAGGAGTGCGGTGCCGACGACGGAGAAGCAGACGAGCCGGATCAACGCCTTCGTGCGAGACATGATTCTCCCTCGTCAAGTGTCTGGTGCGCGTTCCCGCGGGTCCGCCGCGGACCGGGTTCGTGCGCAGGACAGCGTATCACCCGGCGCGCGGGCGACCTACGATTCCGTCGAGGCGGGAATCTCCCGCTCGTCCGCGAACCATTGAGAGTCGAGATCTCCCTCGACGATGGTGGAGATCGGCATCTTCAGGTACTTGCCGGATGCCTCGACGGCGACGGTCCCGTCCTCCAGGACTATCTCTCCGGTCCCCTCGAAGACTCGCCGCGTGTCACGGGTGATGCGAGCGATGGCGCGGACCTCCCCGTCGAGTGGGACCGGCTTCAGGAAGCGCACCGTCAACTCGACCGTGACGCCCCAGGACTCGGGGTGGGCGATGTTCATTGCACGCCCTATGGTCTCGTCCAGCACCGTCGAGGCGATGCCGCCGTGCAGTCGCCCGGGGTAGCTCTGATGCACCTCGCGTGGCCGGAACACGCCGAGCAGCTCGCCGTCTTCCAGCTCGTAGAAACGCGCCCCGAGTCCCGCCGGGTTGTCCCTGCCGCAGACCAGGCACATCCGGCTGATGTTCTGGGCGGCCACGATCCTTCGTGTCACCGGGCGTCCTTCCTGGCCGCGAGGCCTGCGGCGGCTTCGAGGACGAGCAACGCGGCGAGTCGCACGGTCCGGCCGTCGGGGCTGTCGATCGAGGCGTCGACCTCGGTGATGTCGATCGCACGGACTCGCGGGTCGCGCGCAAGAAGGTATACGAGCGTGCGGAGTTCGTGGGCGGAGATGCCGCCCGGAGCCGCCGACGGACAACCAGGGACGACGGCCCGGTCGCAGACGTCCATGTCGACGTCGACGTAGACCGGCCCGCCTCCGGCGCCGGCGACCCCGAGCGCGCGCGATACGATCGTCGCGAGATCGCTCCCACGCAGATCTGCCCGTGGTACGACCGTGACACCGGTCTCGCGTGCCCGTGCTGCGTAAGCGGCCGAGTTCGAGAAGTCGGCGATGCCGATCTGGACGACCCGGTCGCCGGGAAGCCCCGCGTCGATGAGGCGCCGCACGGGCGAACCGTTGCTGAGCCCGTCCCGGAGGTCGTGGTGCGCGTCCAGCGTGATCAGACCGCAATCGCCGAGGAACCCGGAGAACAGCGCGTTCGCCGTGGAGAACGTGATCGAGTTGTCTCCGCCGATGGCGACCAGAAGTTCGCAGAAGTCTAGAGCGCCTGCGAGAGCCGTAGCGACCCGGGCCTCTCCTTCCGGACCATCGGGATCCTTCACGTCGCCCAGATCGATCGCGTGCAGGGCCGAGACGTCGACATCCCGGCTGGCCGCGAACGTCGAGAAGAGGGCGAGGGCGTCCCGTAGCGCGCGAGGTGTAGTCTCAGCATGCGTCGCGGTGATCGAGGTCCCGAATGCGGGGACGCCGACGAGGGCGAGGTCGGCCGCGTGCGTGCCGCCACCTGCAACGGGAACGAACCATCCTGAGGCTCTCGGCCACATCGGATCATCGGGAAGCGTCGGCGTGGACACGGTGCACCTGCCGTTCGGAGGGTCGTGACGCGTCGCACTCGCAAGCAGCCGCTTCGGCGCTCCCGCGCGCAGGAGCGGAGGCCGGCCGGTTTCGCCGAGTATGCTCCGCCCAGTATATGACCGAGGACGGGATCGCGGGCGGTTGCGCGCCGCCTCGCGGACCGCAGGGAGAGGGAGAGGGAGAGGGAGAGTCATGGAGCCCACGGTGGTTCTGGGTGGAAGGCCCCTGACCATCCCGGATGTCGTCGCCGTCGCACGGCGTTCGGCCCCGGTCGAGATATCGGCCGACTCTCTCGCTGCGATCGAGTCGGCCCGCATGCACGTGGAGGCCCTTGCGGCCTCCGGTCGTCCCGTGTACGGCGTCAGCACAGGGTTCGGGTCGCTCGCCACGCGCTACATCGAGCCCGGCAAGAGGCTCGCGCTGCAGCGGTCGCTCGTCCGTTCGCACGCGGCGGGAAGTGGAGAGCCGGTCGAGATCGAGGTCGTACGGGCGATGCTGCTGCTCCGCCTCGCGACTCTGTGCAGCGGCCGTACAGGCGTACGCGCCCGGACGGCGCAGGCCTACGCGGCGCTCCTCAACTCCTGGATCACACCAGTCGTGCCGGAATACGGATCTCTCGGATGCTCCGGCGACCTGGCACCCTTGGCCGCCTGCGCTCTGGCGATCATGGGCGAGGGCGAGGTCTTCGACGCGCACGGTCGACGTGTCGGCGCACTCAAGGCGCTTCGCGCAGCGGGCGTCGATCCCGTCGAGTTGGAGGAGAAGGAAGGCCTCGCGCTCATCAACGGGACGGACGGCATGCTCGGCATGCTCGCGCTCGCGATCGCCGACCTGCGCTCGCTGGTCACCGTGGCCGACGTGTCCGCCGCGATGAGCGTGGAGGCGCTGCTGGGGACGGACCGCGTCTTCGCGGCGGATCTGCAGGCGATGAGGCCGCACCCGGGACAGGCCGCTTCCGCGCGCAACATCGTGCGCCTGCTGTCGGGCTCGGAGATCGTCTCGTCGCACCTCACTGGTGACCCAAAGGTCCAGGACGCATACTCCTTGCGCTGTGCGCCCCAGGTCGCAGGTGCAGTGCGCGACACCCTCGACCACGCGGAGACGGTCGCGGTCCGGGAGCTCTCGTCGACGATCGACAATCCGGTCGTGATGCCCGATGGGCGCCTCGAGAGCAACGGCAACTTCCACGGCGCGCCCATCGCTTTCGTGCTCGACTTCCTCGCTATCGCGGCCGCCGATCTGGCTTCCATCGCTGAGCGCCGGACGGACCGGATGCTCGACGCGGCACGATCGCACGGGCTGCCGGCGTTCCTTGCCGACGATCCAGGCGTGGACTCGGGCCACATGATCGCGCACTACACTCAGGCGGCCGTCGTCAGCGAGTTGAAGCGCCTAGCCGCGCCCGCGAGCGTCGATTCGATCCCGTCCTCCGCGATGCAGGAGGACCACGTCTCGATGGGCTGGTCCGCGGCACGCAAGCTGCGGCGGTCGATCGACGGGCTGCAGCGCGTCCTGGCGATCGAGCTGCTCACGGCGGCCCGCGCGCTGGACCTGCGCGCGCCGCTGCGGCCCGCGGCAGGCACGGAGTCCGTGCGCGCGCTGGTGCGCGCGCACGTGCAGGGGCCCGGTCCGGACCGCTGGCTCGCGCCCGAGATCGACGCGGTCCGGGGGCTTGTGGTCGACGGCGCCGTCCTGGCGGCGGCGCGAGCGGCCGTCGGTGAGCTCGAGTGAGGTCGGGCAGGAGCGAAGGGAGACGTCCGTGAGCGAGGGTGCGCGTCCGGTCCGCGCTGCGCGGGGGAGCGTCCTGACGGCGCGAGGTTGGCCGCAGGAGGCCGCACTGCGCATGCTCATGAACAACCTCGACCCGGAGGTTGCCGAACGCCCCGACGACCTGGTGGTCTACGGCGGGACTGGCAAAGCGGCCCGCGACTGGGCGTCCTTCGACGCTCTGGTCCGCACTCTGCGGAGCTTGGGAGACGACGAGACGATGCTCGTGCAGTCGGGCCGTCCGGTCGGAGTCCTGCGCACGCACGAGTGGGCGCCCCGAGTTCTGATCGCGAACAGCAACCTCGTGCCGGACTGGGCGACTTGGCCCGAGTTCCGTCGTCTCGAGCATCTGGGGCTCACGATGTACGGCCAGATGACCGCGGGCTCGTGGATCTACATCGGAACCCAGGGGATCGTCCAGGGCACCTACGAGACCTTCGCCGCGATCGCTGCCAAGCGCTTCGGCGGCTCGCTTCGCGGGACGCTGACGGTCACCGGAGGTTGCGGCGGGATGGGTGGGGCCCAGCCTCTCGCCGTCACCCTGAACGACGGCGTCGTCCTCGTGGTCGAGGTCGACCCGGCCCGGTTGCGCCGCCGTGTCGAGCAACGCTACCTCGACGAGTGGACGACCGACCTCGAGGATGCGCTGGCACGCCTCGAGTCGGCCAAGCGGGAGAGGCGCGCGTACAGTCTGGGGTTGCAGGGCAACTGCGCCGCCGTTCTCCCCGAGCTGCTACGCCGCGGGGTGGAGGTCGACATCGTCACCGACCAGACCTCGGCCCACGACCCCCTGGCCTACCTTCCTCTTGGCGTGACGCTCGAAGCGTGGCACGAGTACGCCGAGCGGGATCCGGAGGGCTTCACTCAGCGGGCCCGCGAGTCGATGGCTCTGCACGTCGAGGCGATGGTCGGCTTTCTCGACGCTGGCGCCGAGGTGTTCGACTACGGCAACTCGATCCGGGCCGAGGCGGAGGCGGGCGGCTACGATCGCGCATGGGACTTCCCGGGATTCGTCCCGGCCTACATCCGCCCTCTCTTCTGCAAGGGGCAGGGCCCCTTCCGCTGGGCAGCGCTCTCGGGGGATCCGGCGGACATACTGGCGACCGACAAGGCCGTCATCGACCTCTTCCCGGACAACGAGGCGCTTCGCCGGTGGATCCATCGCGCCGGCGAGAAGATTGCCTTCCAAGGGCTGCCAGCCCGCATCTGTTGGCTCGGGCTCGGCGAGCGAGACAAGGCGGGTGCGCTCTTCAACGAGATGGTCGCCGACGGCAGGGTCAGCGCGCCGATCGTGATCGGACGCGACCACCTCGACTGCGGCAGCGTGGCGTCCCCTTACCGCGAGACCGAGGCGATGCTCGACGGCAGCGACGCGATCGCGGACTGGCCACTCCTGAACGCCCTCGTCAACACCGCTTCTGGCGCGACTTGGGTCGCTATCCACCACGGCGGGGGGGTCGGCATCGGGCGGTCGATCCACGCCGGGCAGGTGACCGTCGCGGACGGCACCGCGCTGGCCGCCGCCAAGATCGAGCGAGTTCTCACCAACGATCCGGCGACGGGCGTCATCAGGCATGCGGACGCCGGCTACGACGCCGCGAAGGATGTCGCCGCCGGGAGCGGGGTGCGCGTGCCCATGAGCGAGGGCGCGGAGGAGGCCGGGCGATGACGGCGCTGCTGCTGACGAACGTAGGCGAGTTGGTAACGTGCGACCCGTCGCTCGGGGACGGGAGCGCCTTGGGGGTCATGCACGACGCGGCGCTCGTGACCGAGGACGGGCTGGTCGCCTGGGTGGGGGCCGCGCCAGGGGCGCCCGACGCCGACCGGCGCATCGACTGTGCGGGCGCGTCCGTCGTCCCGGGCTTCGTCGACAGCCACACGCACCTGGTGTTCGAAGGCGAGCGCTCGGCCGAGTTCGTCGCGCGTATGGCGGGTGAGCGCTACACGGGCGGAGGTATCTCTGCGACGGTGGCCGCGACCCGGGCCGCGTCGGATGAGGCTCTGCGCGACGGCGCGCGGCGCCGCTCGAGCGAGATGACAGCGCAGGGCACCACCACGATCGAGGCGAAGAGCGGCTACGGGCTGACGGTCTCGGACGAGAAGCGAACGCTGGAAGTCTCGGGGGAGTTCGCGAGTGAGACGACATTCCTGGGCGCCCATGCCGTCCCGCCCGAGTTCGCAACGGACCGCGGTGCGTACCTCGACCTGGTTTGCGGCGAGATGCTGGACGCCTGCGCGCCTCTAGCTCGCTGGGTCGATGTCTTCTGCGACACCGGGGCGTTCGACGAGGAGGAGACGAGGCGGGTGCTCTCTGCGGGCCTCGTCGCGGGACTGCTGCCCCGCCTGCACGGCAATCAGCTCGCGCACGGCCCCGGCGCACGCGTCGCGGCGGCGTCCCGTGCCGCAAGTCTCGACCACTGCAACTACTTGACCGACGAAGACGTATCCTTGCTTCGCGAGGCTGGAGTGGTGGCCACCCTTCTGCCGGCGGCCGACTTCTCCACGCGCGCGCCCTACGCGGATGCGCGGCGCCTTCTGGACGCCGGCGTCACGGTCGCGATCGCGACCGACTGCAACCCGGGCACCTCCTACGTCACCTCGATGCCCTTCTGCATCGCGCTGGCTGTGAGAGAGATGCGGATGACGCCGGCCGAGGCATTGTGGGCGGCGACGGCAGGGGGAGCGGCGGCGCTCTGGCGCAACGATGTCGGCCACTTGTCGCCGGGCTCCTCCGCTGACTTCGCGATCCTTGACGCGCCCTCGTTCACGCACCTGGCCTACCGTCCCGGCTCGAATGTCGTGGCGCGGGTGTTCAGGCAGGGCGTGCAGGTGGTCTGAGGGTCACCGGGTGCGCCCGGGCATCACATCGTGGCGCGGCCCGCCCTCACACCGCCTCGTCGTAGGCCTCGACGAACTGGCTGTTGTAGAGCTCATAGTAGAAGCCGCGTGCTTCCAGCAGCTCGGCGTGCGTGCCCTTCTCGACTATCCTTCCGTGGTTCATCACCAAGATGACGTCGGCGTCGCGGATGGTCGACAGGCGGTGCGCTATGACGAACGACGTCCGATGCTTCATCAGGCGAGCCATAGCCTTCTGGATCAGTATCTCGGTGCGGGTGTCGACCGAGCTGGTCGCCTCGTCGAGGATCAGCACCTCGGGGTCGGCGAGGAACGCGCGCGCGATCGTGAGCAGTTGCTTCTCGCCCTGGCTGACGTTGGTCGCCTCGTCGTCGAGCACGGTGTCGTATCCCTGGGGCAGGGTGCGCACGAAGTGATCGACGTAGGCCGCCTTCGCCGCCGACTCGATCTGCTCGGCGGTGGCGCCCTCGCGCCCGTAGGCGATGTTCTCGCGGATCGTGCCGCCGAACAGCCAAGCGTCCTGCAGCACCATGCCGAAGAGCGACCGCAAGTCGTTGCGGGCCATCTCCCGAGTGTCCACGCCGTCCACGCGGATGGTGCCGTGGTCGATGTCGTAGAAGCGGAGCAGAAGGTTGACGAGCGTTGTCTTGCCGGCACCCGTCGGACCGACGATCGCAACGGTCTGACCGGGCTTGACGTCCAGGTCGAGGTCCTCGATGAGAGGGGTCTCCGGCTCGTAGCGGAAGGAGACGTCGCTGAGCTCGATGTGGCCACAGCACTTGACGAGCTTCGCCGGAGTGACGGGCTCGGGGCTCTCCTCGGTCTCGTCCAGCAACTCGAAGACCCGCTCGGCCGAGGCGACGGCCGACTGCATGACGTTCATGATGCTGGCGACCTGCGTGATGGGCCATGTGAACTGGCGCGAATACTGGATGAATGCCTGAACGTCGCCGAGGGACAGCGTGCCGGAGGCCACCTTGACGCCGCCGATGACGGCGATCGCGACGTAGTTCAGGTTGCCGACGAAGTTCATCATCGGCTGGATGGTGCCCGAGATGAACTGCGCCTTGAAGCTCGCTTGGTACAGCTTCTCGTTCTTCTCGTCGAAGACGACCTCGGACTCCTTCTCCCGGCCGAACACCTTCACGATGTTGCGGCCCGTGTGCATCTCCTCCACGTGGCCGTTGAGGTCCCCGGTGCGCTCCCACTGGAGCGAGAACTGCTTCTGGCTGCGCTTGGCGATGAAGATCGTGACCGCGACGGAGATCGGCACCGTGAGCAGCGAGATCAGCGCGAGCAGCCAGTTGATCGAGAACATCATCGCCAGCACGCCGACGATGGTGAGCAGAGAGGTGACGATCTGCGTCAAGCTCTGCTGCAACGTGTTCGCGATGTTGTCTATGTCGTTGGTCACCCGGGACAGGATGTCGCCGCGGGCGTGTGAGTCGAAGTACCGCAGCGGCAGCTTGGCCAGCTTGCGCGAGACCTCGTTGCGCAGCTCGTAGACGATCCCTTGCGATATCCCGACCGTCAGGTACTGCTGCAACCAGGAGAACACCGCGGAGAGCAGGTAGAAGAGGGCGAGCAGGAGAGCGATGTTGCGGAGGCCGAGGAAGTCGACGCCCACGCCGGGTGTGAGCTTCATGCTCGAGAGCATCTGCGCTAGCTGGGTCTGGCCGCTGGCCTTGAGCCCCGCGACGACCTGCGCCTGCGTCGCTCCCGCCGGCATCTGCTTGCTGATCACGCCCGTGAACAGGAGGGTGGTGGCGTTACCCATGAGCCTCGGACCCAGGATGTTGAACGTTACGGAGACGATGCCCAGCGCGATCACGATCGCGATCATGACGCGGTGGGGCCTCAGCAGGCCGATCAGTCGCTTGCCGGAATCGAGGAAGTTCTTCGGCTTGGCGACAGGCATCGCGAGGCCGTGGCCGCCCGGGCCGCCGCCGCCGGGGCCGCGGAAGCCGCCTGGGCGCGGGCCCGCGGGCGCGCGCGGAGGAGTCGGCGTTGGTGCGTTCGTGGAGTCGCTCACGCCACTTCCTCCTTCGTCAGCTGCGAGAAGACGATCTCGCGGTATGTCTCACTGCTCTCCATCAGCTCGGCGTGCGTGCCCATCCCTACGATCCGCCCGCCGTCCATGACGACGATGCGGTCGGCGTGAAGGATGGTCGAGACGCGTTGGGCGACGATGATCACGGTCGCGTCGGCCGTCTCGTGCTTGAGCGCCGCCCGCAGCTTCGAGTCGGTGGTGAAGTCGAGCGCCGAGAAAGAGTCGTCGAAGACGTAGATCTTGGGCCGCTTGACCAGGGCGCGGGCGATCGCGAGCCGCTGCCGTTGGCCGCCAGATACGTTCGACCCGCCCTGCGTTATGGGGGCCGCGAGCTGCTCGGGCATCTCGCGGACGAAGTCGGAGCCCTGCGCGATCTCGAGCGCGTGCCAAAGCTCCTCGTCGGTCGCGTCCTCGTTCCCGTAGCGCAGGTTGCTCGCGACCGTGCCGCTGAACAGGAACGCTCGCTGTGGGATGAACCCGATCCGGCTCCAAAGGTCCTCTAGGGTCAGTTCGCGGGCATCCACGCCGTCTATCAGCAGCTGACCGCCCGTCACGTCGAAGAAGCGCGGGATCAGGTTGATCAGAGTCGACTTGCCGGAACCCGTGCTGCCGACGATGGCTGTCACCTCGCCCGGCCCGCAGGCGAAGCTGATGTCCCGGAGCACCGGGTCCTCCGCGTTCGGGTAGCGGAACTCGACATCGCGGAACTCGACCCTGCCGGTCTCCTCGCAGGGGAGCGCGGGGGAGGCGGGATCGCACACGCTCGGTTTGGTGTCGAGCACTTCTTGGATGCGGTCTCCGGAGGCCGCGGCGCGCGGGACCATCGCGAACATCAGCGTCGCCATCATCACCGACATCAGGATCTGCATGATGTATGTCAGGAAGGCGGTCAGGTTGCCGATCGGCATGGGCCCGGTCGCCAGGGTGATGCCGAAGAGCGAGACGACGCTTCCGGGGGCCGCGGCGATCCGAAGCCCTCCGAACCAGATTACGGCCACCGTGGTCATGTTCAGGATGCCGAACAGGCCCGGGATCATGAGCGCGAATATGCGGTTCACCTTCACGGCCGTCGCGGTGAGGTCCGCGTTGACGCCCTCGAACCTCTTCTCCTCGAAGTCGTTGCGCACGAACGCGCGGATCACGCGCACGCCCGAGAGCGTCTCGCGCATGACCTTGTTGATGTTGTCGATCTTGATCTGCATCGCGCGGAAGAGCGGCATGGCCTTCACGAGCGCGATGCCGATGAAGGCGGCCATGACGGGAAGGACAACGACTAGCAGCCCGGAGAGCGGCACGTCCTGCCTCAGCGCCATGATGATCCCGCCGATCAGCAACAGGGGCGCGGAGATCATCATGTTCAGGGCCATCATCACGACCTGCTGCACTTGCTGCACGTCGTTGGTGTTGCGCGTGATGAGCGACGGGGTGCCGAAGGCGTTGACCTCGGTTTGCGAGAGCGTCCCGACGTGGTGGAAGATCGCGCCGCGGACATCGCGGCCGAAGGCCATCGAGGTGCGCGAGCCGAAGTAGATCGCGACGATGGAGATGACCCCGAGAGCCAGCGTGACGAGCAGCATGAACCCGCCGGTCGTGAGTATGTAGTTCAAGTCGCCCTTGGCAACGCCGTTGTTGATGATGTTGGCGTTGAGGTCGGGCAGATACAGGTTCGCGATCGACTGGAACAGCAGCAGGGTCACGACGACGACGACCTGCTTCCAGTACGGGCGAAGGTATGTGCGGAGCAGTCTGAACATGGAGTGGTGGCCCTTCCGCTGTCTCTACTCGGCGTCGCCGGTCGGGGCGGTCTCTTCGGTTCTCGCGAGCGCGCTCGCCGCGTTGTCGCCCAGGACGCCCAGGAGGCGTGCGAGCTCGCGCCTGTCGGTTTCGGACATGGCTCCTGTGGTCGCCTCGATGTACGTCGCGAACGACTCCTGGAACGTTCTTGCCTGCGCCAGTCCCTTCTCAGTCAGCCGGATCCTGGTGAGGCGCTGGTCCGTCTCGTCATCCCATCGCTCCAGAAGTCCGTGCTGCTCGAGCCGCTGGAGCATCGTGGTCACCGTCGGGCGGGAGAGATGGAGGGTTTCCGCTAGGTCGCGCTGGGTGATGCCTTCGTGCGCGGAGAGAACCCTCAGCACGCCGGCCGCGCCCGGATGCCCGCCCTTCTCGGCCATGACGCGGCCGAGGAGCTGCTTGCTCAGGTGCATCGTGCGGCGGAATGCGTTGAACACCTCCGCCGAGAGGGGGTCGATGTCCTCGATGTCGTGCGCGACGTGAGGGTGATGATGATGGTCCTTGGCGTCCATGGCTGCGCGCGTCCGTTCTGGGCCGCAGCGAGGCGGTCCGACAGTGGTTTGGCGCCGAAAGGTTAGCAGACAAACGGTTAGCAGGCAAACCGTATGCCAAGACGGGACGGAAGTCGAGCCGGGCGCACTGCCCGCGGCGGGCTCTACTTGCCCTGCAGCCGCACCAGGTAGATGTCCTGGCCGCGCATCGCGACGTGGACGGCGTCCTTGATGCCGGCCTTGCGCACGGCGGCGAGCAGGCTCACCTGGATCGTGCGCGGTTTGCGGTCGGCCATCTCAACTTTGGCGGCCTTGACGCCCGATGCCAGGAACTCCTCCAGCACCCGGGCGTAGATGCCGCGACGGCTGACCGCGGCGCTCCCCGGGACCTCGTCCACCGGCACCAGCCGATACTCCTCAGCCATGGTTCCCCCTCGTGGCCGGACGGCTCTTCGACCCGACTATAGCGCAGGCCCTGTGGCTCCCTCCGGGTCGGCCGAGGCAAGAGGGGTAGTGGCGGGGGGCGTGGGGCGCGGTATCCTCGTTCCGGCGTAACATCGGAAACGAGGAGGGATCGAAGGGGATGCAGGTCTCAACCCTGGTCGGCATCGTGGCCATGATCGTCGCGATAGTTCTGTACTCCATCGGCGTGTGGGGCGCGTTCCGGGCGAAGAAGTTCTCGCAGAAGAACGTGATGTTCGTCTTGGGCGGCGTCGTGTTCGACTTGATCGGGACCGGCGGCATGTTCGTGAGTGCTGGCTACGGGTTCGTGAACGACCTCCACACATGGGTCGCACTCGTCGCATTCTTCGCGATGCTGGCCGTCGGGATCGTGGGGGCCTGGGCCGTCCAGAAGAAGAAGGACGCCCTGCTCGCCAGTCTCTCCAAGTGGGCGCTGGCGCCGTGGGCGCTGTGGGCGGTCGTGTTCGTCTGGGGCTTCTACCAGAACATGCCCCGGAAGTAGAGCCCCGCTTACAGACAGCCGGATCGTCGGGCGCGCCCGCGCGTGGGCGCGCCCGTTCGCGGGCATCTACAGCGCATGGAACGCGAGGTCCGCATCCCCGTGGAGGGGGCCGTGCTGCCCGGCGATCTCGACGTCCCGGAAGGGGCGACGGGGCTCGTGGTCTTCGCGCACGGCTCCGGCTCGAGTAGGCTCTCTCCCCGCAACCGCGAGGTGGCCTCGACGCTGCGCGCGTCCGGGCGCCTCGCGACTCTGCTCTTCGACCTCCTCACTCCGGCTGAGGATAGCGACTACGAGCGGCGGTTCGACATCCCGCTGCTGACGTCGCGCCTGCTGGAGGTCACTCGGTGGTTGCTCGGCGAGCCCACGATCCCGCGCCTGCCTGTCGGCTACTTCGGAGCCAGCACTGGAGCCGCCGCGGCGCTCGGAGCCGCGGCTGAGGCCAGGTCGACCGTGGATGCCGTAGTGTCCCGTGGAGGTCGGCCGGACTTGGCCGGTGACGCCCTGGGCCGCGTGATCGCTCCGACCCTGTTGATCGTCGGCGGACTCGACGCTCAGGTGATCGAACTCAACGAAGAAGCCCTGCGGCGGCTCGGCTCGGCCGAGAAGCGTCTCGAGATCGTGCCGGGGGCGACCCACCTGTTCGAGGAGCCGGGGACGCTCGAGCAGGTCTCCGCACTGTCATCCGACTGGTTCGACCGGTATCTCGCGGGCGGGTGAGATGCTGGCGCGGTGCCAGCGGTGCCCCCGCGCGGCAGCGGGACGAGAATCGTGGTAAGGTGAGCGGCCGTGCCCGAGCCCGAGAGGGCGCGGGCACGAAGAGCGCCTCCCCCCGACTTGCGGAGTGACACCGAGGACATGCGCGTCAACGACGTCCGCAACATAGCGATCATCGCCCACGTCGACCACGGCAAGACGACGCTGGTCGACCGTCTCCTGCAGACCACGCACGTCTTCCGCGACAACCAGGACGTCCCGGACCAAGTGCTCGACTCCAACGACCAGGAGCGCGAGCGCGGGATCACCATCCTGGCGAAGAACATCTCGATCCGCTACCGCGACACCAAGATCAACGTCATCGACACACCCGGTCACGCCGACTTCGGCGGCGAGGTCGAGCGCGTGCTCAACATGGCCGACGGCGTCCTCCTGATCGTCGACGCGTTCGAGGGCCCGATGCCGCAGACTCGCTTCGTGCTGAAGAAGGCGCTCGAGCATGGCCTGAAGCCCGTCGTGGTCGTGAACAAGATCGACCGCGACGGCGCGCGCCCCCACGAGGTCATCGACCAGGTCTTTGACCTGATGGTCGACCTGGGCGCCGACGACGAGCAACTTGACTTCCCGATCGTCTACACCAGCGCGGCCGCCGGCTATGCCCGCTACGAGTTCGACGACGGCAACATGGACATGATCCCGCTGCTCGAGACCATCGTGGACAAGGTCCCGGTGCCCGACGTGGACATCGACGGTCCGGTCGCGATGCAGGTCTGTACCATCGACTTCTCGAGCTTCGTCGGCCGGATCGGCATCGGCCGCGTCTTCTCGGGCACGATCCACAACGGCGAGCGCATCCTCGTGATCAAGAACGACGGCAGCCGATATCAGGCGACCGTGAAGGACCTGTTCACGTTCGAGGGCATGGGGCGCCAGCAGGCCGACAGTGTGCACGCCGGCGACATCTGCGCGGTCGTCGGCATCGAGGACGCCGACATCGGCGACATGTTCACCTGCCGTGTCGACCCTGTCCGCCTCGACGCCATCCACGTCGAGGAACCGACGATCTCGGTCGTGTTCCAGCCGTCCACGAGCCCGCTCGTGGGCCAGGAAGGCAGCATCGTCGGCGGCCGTCAGATCAAGGCGCGCCTCGAGCGCGAGGCCGAATCCAACATCTCGATGCGCATCACCGAGACCGATGACAAGTCCGGCATGGAGGTGGCGGGCCGAGGGGTCCTGCACCTGTCCGTGCTTATGGAGACCATGCGTCGCGAGGGCTACGAGTTCCAGGTCGGACGCCCTCAGGTGATCCTGAAGAAGGAGAAGGGCAAGACCTACGAGCCGATCGAGCTCGCAGTCGTCGACGTCCCCGCGGAGTACGCCGGCAAGGTCATCGAGATCTTCGGGAGCCGTGGCGGCGAGATGACCGACATGGTCCAGCGCGATCAGCACGTGCACCTCGAGTTCAGGATCGCGTCCCGCGGGGTCATGGGCCTGCGCACCCGGATCCTCAACGGCACCCGCGGCGAAGCGGTGCTGTTCCACCACTACGCCGAGTACGGCCCGTATCAAGGCGAGGTGGGCGGGCGGGTCAACGGCTCGATGATCGCGATGTACACGGAGAAGTCGGTTGCGTTCGCGCTCGACGCTCTTCAGACGCGCGGCAAGATGTTCGTCGGACCCGGCGTCATGTGCTACGAAGGCATGATCGTCGGCGAGCACGCGAAGGACAACGACCTCGTCGTCAACGTCTCGAAGGCCAAGCAGCTGACGAACATGCGCGCGGCCTCCGCCGACAAGAGCATCATTCTCTCGCCCCCGGTCACCTTCACGCTCGAAGAGGCGCTGGAGTACATCGAGGACGACGAACTCGTGGAGATCACTCCCAAGTCGATCCGCCTGCGCAAGCGGCTTCTGACCGCGAACGAGCGCAAGAAGGCCGGGCGGGCGTAGCCCGGGCCGAGGCTACCTCGCCGGAGGGTGCCGAGCCCGGGCCGAGGCTACCTCGCCGGAGGGCTTCCGGCTCAGACAATCGTCGCTTCGCTCCTCAACTCGCCGGCGCACCCCCCGGCGACGCCTCGGCCAGCCGACCTCGCGGTGCTAATCTCGAGTCGTGCACTGCCAGCGGCGCGAGGGGAGCGGTCGTGCGTGCGATGACTCGGTGTCCATGGTTCCGGCCCGTTCTGTTCGTGGTGCTCGCTCTTGTGGTGGCGCTCCTCCTGGCTCCCTCCATCGCGATCGCCAAGAGCTACGAGATCGCGGACCTGACCATCGCGGCCTCCTTCGACACTTCGGGCACCCTGCACATCGACGAGAGCCGGACGTTCGACTTCAGCGGCTCGTACTCCTGGGTCGAGTGGCGGCTGGACAAGAGCGGGTCCGAGTCGATCGAGGTCCTGGGTCTCTACTCGACCGGTGCCGGTGAGGTCCCCTTCGAGCTGGTGCAGGGCACCGCGGTGACCCCGGGCACCTACTCGGTCAGCGACGACGGCAGCTTCGTCACCGTGCACGCTGCGATCTCGGCTGCCGACCAGCTCTACCCGACGCGCATCGTCTACGACGCCGTGGGCGCGGTCCAGCGCTGGGCCGACTGCGGCGAGCTGTACTGGAAGTTCGTCGGGGACGGCTGGGGCGTTCCGACCCGCCAGGTCCGCATCGACGTCACCCCGTCCATCCCGTTGACGAAGGCCGGCGTGCTCGCTTGGGCGCACGGTCCCCTGACCGGCGTCGTGAGCATCGGGCAGGAGGGCGCCGTGAACCTCAGCGTCGCCGACCTGCCGGCCAACACGTTCGTGGAGGCACGGGTCCTCTACCCCGTCGAAGCGGTCGCCGGGCTCCCGGCGTCCAGTCAGCCTCAGCGGGAATCGGTGATGGCCGAGGAGGCGGGCCTCGCCAACGCGGCCAACGCGGAACGGACCAAGGCCCGCTTCGCGTACTGGGGGATCCTCATCGGGGTCGGATTGCTCTCTCTCGGCAGCCTACTGCTCGCGACCTGGGCATTCCTCCGCTACGGCCGTGAGTATCGCGCCTCGTTCCCTGGCGGCTACCTGCGGGAGGACCCGCGCCCCGATCTCCATCCGGCTGTGATCGGAGCGCTCTGGCGCATGGGCGCCGCGCAGGACAGCGACATAGCGGCCACGCTGATGAACCTGGCAGACTCCAAGGTCATCACGATGCGGCCGACCACGGTCGACTCGCCGGGGATCGCCGGACTCATGGGGCGCGACGAGCAGAGCTACGTGCTGGAGCGCGTGCCGGGCGCCGCCGCTCCTAACCCTCTCGACGAGTCGCTTCTCAAGATCCTGTTCGACGACGCCGGCGACGGGACGCGAGTGGACCTCGCGCAGCTCAAGGCGTACGCCAAGGAGAACCCCAGCACGTACACCAAGGACATCGCCGAATGGAAGACGGCGGCCGGCAAGGAGATCGTCACGCTCGGGTTCATCGAGCCCAAGTCGGGTTCCTGGCAGGGGGGGATCGGCTGCCTGACGATCATCCTCTTCTTCGCGGGCATTGCCGGGTCGATCTACCTCGAGAACGGTTGGCCGGCGGCCGTGGCGCTCCCGACCGCGATAGCGTGCGGCATCTTCGCGGGCCTGATGAAGCGCCGCTCGCGTCAGGGCAACGAGCTGTTCGCGCAGTATCGCGCGGTCCGCGACTTCCTTCGCGACTTCTCGCGCCTGCAGGAGGCGCCCCCGGCTAGCGTCGTTCTGTGGAACCGCTTCCTGGTGCTCGCCGTCGTGTTCGGCATCGCAGACGAGGTGATCAGACAGCTGCGTGACGTCGCCCCGCAGGTCGTCCAGGACCCCGGGTTCCAGACCACCTACTGGTGGGTGTACGCGGGCACCGGCGTCAATTCTCCGATCGGCGCCTTGCAGTCGGGGTTCGTCTCCGCGTCGCAGGTCGCCACGAGTCAGACGTCGGGGTCGAGCGGTGGCGGTGGCGGCTTCTCGGGCGGCGGCGGCGGCGGCGGAGGCGGCGGAGGCGGCGGGGCCGGCTAGGCGTGTCTGAGCGATCGGGCGGCGACACCATGTAACATCGCTCGCATGCCGACGATCCTGCTAGCCACCACAGCGTCCCTGTTCTTCGGGTGCTCCGACTTCCTCGGGGGTCTCGCCGCCCGACGTGACTCGGCGTTCGCTGTCACCGCCAACGCGCACTTCATCGGTCTCGTCGTCATCGGCGCCGCAGTGCTGTTCTTCCCGTCCCCCTATACGACGAGCGATCTGACTTGGGGCGCCGCACTCGGGGTCGCCGGCGGCATCGGGGTGACCGCGCTCTACGGCGGGCTGGCTTGCGGACGCATGTGCATCGTGGCGCCGATCACGGCGGCGCTCTCCGGCTCGCTGCCGGCCCTCTACGACCTGGCGAGCGGCACCAGCGTGCGGCCCCTTTCCCTGGTCGGCCTCGCGCTCGCTCTGGTCGCCGTCGTCATCGTGAGCGCGACGGGGCATCCCGACGACCGCGTGCTGATGCCGCCACGCGCCATCGTCCTGTCGGTGGTCGCCGGCGTCGCGTTCGCGTTCGCGATCACGTTCCTCTCGTTCGCCGGGAAGGAGAGCGGGTTCGTTCCGTTGCTCGCCGCTCGCGTCGTCTCAGTTCCGCTGCTCGGGGCCGTCACCTTCCTGCGCCGGGGGAGCTTGACCCTTGCCCCCGCCGCGCGCGTGCCCGCCTACGGGGCGGGAGTGCTGGACATGGCGTCGAACGTCGTGTTGCTGGCGGCCGTGCGCATCGGCCCGCTGGCCGTGGCCTCGGTCCTGGGCTCGCTCTATCCGGTCGTGACGATCCTGCTGGCACGCGCCGTCCTGCATGAGCGGATGCACTGGGCGCAGCGCGCCGGGGTGGCTCTGGCGCTGGTGGCAGTAGTGCTGACGGCGGTTCGGTAGGGGCCCGCCGCCGCGTCCGCTCACGCTTGTCACCAAGCCTGGCGCTCGCGGTCGCACGGGCCGCGCGACCGCCGTCGACGCTGATCCTCCAGGACTCCCGACGGCCCCGCCCTTCTCGGGGCGGGGCCGTCGGGATGACTCGAGTGCGTGGCAGCCTCTACCTCGAGCGCGCCGCGTTAGCCAGGATGGCGTCGTGGACGTAGAGAGCCATGCCAACGTGGATCTTCTCGTAGTTGTCCGCGAACCTCGGGTCGGCCATGTACATCTCCGCCAGCCCGCAGTGCATCGCGGGCGGGCACGGGTAGAACCACTTGTCGATCAGCAGGCGGTGCCGGTCCACGGCGTCCATGGCCTCGACGCTGTCGGCGGGCAGCCCGGCCTCCATCGCGGCAACGGTCGCGGCGTTGATGGCCTCGGACTCCTCTCTGAAACGTAGCCAGTCCGCCTTGGTGTATCGGGCGGCTCGGCGCGCCGACTCCTTGTAGGCGTCGGTCGAGCCCCAGCGCTCCTCTGCCTCCTTCTCATACTCCTTCGGGTCGAACTCCCCGAAGACCTCGAACATGTCGCTGGCGTCCAATGTGACGCCTCCCTTCGTCGCGTCGATCGCAGCCTCGACGGCTTCCGCCATCAGAGCGAGCTGCGCCGACTTGTCCTTCAGCATCCGGCCCTGCATCCGCAGAGCCTCGAGGCGATCGAACGAAGGGTCGTGCATGATGCGCGCGATCTCCGCCAGCCCGAACCCCAGCTCCTTGAAGAACAGGATCTGCTGCAGGGCCTCAAGATCGCCGTCGCTGTAGTGCCGGTATCCGCTCCCGGAGCGCTCCGAGGGCTTGAGAAGGCCGATCCGATCGTAGTGGTGCAGCGTCCGGACGCTGACCGCCGCGAGCGAAGCGACCTCGCCTACCGTGAGACCCATCTCGATCACCTCCGCAACGCAGCGTAGACCCTGACGTTGCGTCAGGGTCAAGAGATCGGACCCGAAGATGTGGCCGATGAGAGCGATCGCAGGGCCCACGACTTCTGTCGCACGACGGTGTAGGGTCGGCGGAGGCTCCGCATAGCACCGCTCGCGTGCGGCGTTCGAGATGAGAGTATCGACGGGTGTGACCTGCAACACTGGCGGGAGTCTCCCAGGTGCACCGGGTCCGGCGACTCATCCGAGGTATGGGCACGGCCATTGCTCCAGCGTGCGCATGAGCGATGGACCGGCCGTGCGACGTGACCCTGCTCCCATGCCAGCGATCTTCGTGGGACATGGGTCGCCCATGAACGCCCTCGAGGACAACGAGTTCACCCGAAGTCTCGCCGCTCTCGCCGCTGCCTTGCCCCGGCCGGCCGCGGTTCTCGTGGTCTCGGCGCACTGGGTGACCCGCGGCACGCGCGTGCTGTGTGCGCGTCATCCCCGAACCATCCACGACTTCATGGGCTTCCCGCCCGAGCTATACGCGATGAGCTATCCGGCACCAGGTGCGCCGGAGCTGGCTCAGGAGGTCGCCGCCCTCGCCGGGGTGGTCTGCGACGACGCCTGGGGTTTTGACCACGCCTCATGGGCGATCCTCCACCACATGTATCCGGACGCCGACGTCCCCCTCTTGGAACTCTCCCTCGATGCGGCGGCGTCCCCTGAGGAGCACTTCGAGATCGGCAGCCGCCTCGCGGTGCTGCGAGACGAAGGGGTGCTCGTCATCGGGAGCGGCAACATCGTCCACAACCTGCGGGCGGTACGACGCGACGACGGCGCCGAGCCGTACCCCTGGGCGGTCGAGTTCGACGAGTGGGTGCGCGACCGATTGGAGGCGAGGGATGACGACGCGCTGGTCGACTACGAGCAACTCGGTTATGTCGCCGCCCTCGCGGTCCCCACGAACGAGCACTACCTTCCGCTCATGTACGCGACAGCCCTTCGCCGCGACGACGACCCGCTCGCGTTCACGCACTCGGGGATCGATCTCGGCAGCGTGTCCATGCGCTGCTTGCGCATCGGCTGACGGTCCGGGATCGAAGGCACCCGGCCCTATCGGCCGAAGCGCCCCACTATCGCGGCACGGGCCAGGATGTGGCCGTTCATCGCCTTGCGCACGTCCTCAAGAGTCGCGTCGGCGTGCACTCCCAGGCGTGGGATGTCGAGCGCAAGGACGGTGGTCTCGTAGTCGTGGATGCCGCTGCCCACCGGCGGTTGCGGGCCACCGTAGCCGACGCGGCCAGCTCTGTTGAGCAGCTCGAGCGCGCCGGCGGGCATGGCAGGGGTGCCGGATGCGCCTTCGCCGATCCCGTGGGCTGGCGCGGGGATGTCCACGACCAGCCAGTGGAGCCACTCGCGAGCGACGGGGTGATGATCGATCATCTCGACGGCGAACGAACGGGTGCCCGCCGGCTCGTCCCCCCATGCGAGCGGGATGGACGCGCCGGTGCCGTCCAGGACCTGCCTCGTTGCGAAACGCGCAGGCATCTCCGCGCCGTCCTCGTACGCACTGCTGGAGACATACATTCCTCGATGACCTCCTTTGCTGCGGGTGACGCCACGTAGATACCCGGACCGGGCGCCGTCCGGGCGTCGGCGATAGCCGTCGGCGGCTTCTGATCGAAGGTCGCCAGGTGCTACACTACGCAACCGTCCCGGCGCCCCGCGCCGGGCCTCGGGCGGCGCGATACCGTGAACCTGGTCAGGGCCGGAAGGCAGCAGCCATAAGCGGTCACTGGCGGGTGTCCGGGGTCCGGCGCGGGGCGCCGTCCGCCTGCTCCGGCCCCGCGTTCGATGAAGCATCTTGCGTCACGGCGCGCCTGTATACTTCTCGTGCCGGCCGACGTCCGCCCCCGATGGGAAGCCTGAAGACCACCTATGGCGCACCAGTCCCTGTACCGCACGTACCGTCCGCAGTGCTTCGATGACGTGGTCGGCCAGGAGCACGTCACCAGGACGCTGCGCAACGCGGTCGCCGAGGGAGCCGTGGCGCACGCCTACCTCTTCTGCGGCCCGCGCGGGACGGGCAAGACCACCACGGCACGCATCTTGGCCAAGGCGCTCGACTGCGAGAAGGGGCCGACCCCGGACCCGGACAACACCTGCGAGCAGTGCCGCGAGATCACCGAGGGGCGCCATCCGGACGTCTACGAGCTCGACGCGGCGTCCCGCACGGGCGTGGACGCCCTGCGCGACGAGGTCATCAGCAAGGTCAACTACGCCGCGACCCGTGGCGGCTACAAGGTGTACATCATCGACGAGGTCCACATGCTCTCGACCTCGGCGTTCAACGCGCTGCTCAAGACACTCGAGGAGCCGCCCCCCAAGACCGTGTTCGTTCTCTGCACGACACACCCGCAGAAGGTCCCGGAGACCATCCACTCCCGCTGCCAGCGCTTCGATTTCCGCCGCATCAGCACGGAGGACATCGTGAAGCGCCTCGACTACATCGCGGGTTTGGAAGGCATCGCCGTCGAGCCGGGCTCTCTGACCCTGGTCGCGCGACATGCCGCCGGCAGCATGCGCGATGCGATAGGCACCCTCGATCAGTTGGCGGCGTTCACGGGCAAGTCGGTGACTGTCGCGGACGTGGAAGGGCTTCTCGGCGAGGTCGACACCGCCCAGTTGTTCCGGGCGGTGGACCTGATCTCCCAGCGGGACGTCGCCGGTCTCTTCGACCTCGTCTCCGGCCTCGTCGAGTCCGGCCACGACGTCCCTGAGTTCGTCCGTGCGCTGACGTCGCATGTGCGTGACCTCTACGTCACCTCCGCCTCGGGCGAAACGGCCGGACTGGTGGACCATACGGCCGCGGACGCCGAACGGCTTCGCGCGCAGGTCGCCCTGTTCGACCTCGACCGCCTCTCAAGGCTGCTCGACGAGCTCGGTCGCCTGTCGGCGCAGCTGAGGTGGGCTCCCGATGCAAGGCTGGCGCTCGAGGTCTCGCTCGCACGCATCGCCCGGCCCGTCTCCGACCTGACCCTGGAGTCACTGGCCGAGCGTGTCGCTTCGCTGGAATCCGGCAAGGCGATCGCGACCCGGCCCGCCGCCAACGCGGCGGCCCCAGTCTCGAAGGCGCGCACCGTGACGGCGGAGCCCGCGGTGGCATCGCCCGCCGGTGAAGCCGACGTCGCGGAGCCGCCGGCGGAGTCGGCGCCCGCAGCGAAGGCGAACGAGACCCGTCCGGTTGCCTCGCGGGCCGTCTCGCTGGACGTCGGAGAGCTGCGCCGCCGCTGGAAGGACGTCATCAATCGTGTGAAGGAATCCCGCCCCGCCGCGAGCAAGCTCTTCCTTGAGACCGAGGCCGACGTGGACGGCGACACGGTGGTGGTGGAGTTCGATCCGAGCCGCCGGGTCTTGGTGAGGGCCGCCGAGGAGCAGGACGTCGTCGCGCTCCTTCGCGACTCGGTCCGCGACGTCCTCGGGTGGCATGTCGCGATCCGCTACCAGTTGGGACGCGGGGCGGTGCGCCCGCTGGGGGACGACCCGCCCGATCCGGGTGCCGAAGCCGAGCCCGCGGCCCCGACGCCGGGCTCGGATTACGGATCGCTGGATCGCATTCTGATCGATGGCCTCGGGGCCGAGGTCGTGTCGACCTCCTCCGATGACGACCGGAAGGACTCGTGAATGAAGCCGAACATGAACAACGCTATGAAGCAGGTCCAGAAGGCGCAGGCTGAGATGGCGCGCGTCCAAGAGGAGCTCGCCTCGGACCTGGTGAGCGCCTCAGCGGGCGGTGGCGCGGTCAGGGTCACCATCACAGGAGGCCTCACCGTCACGGATGTGGTGATCGACGCGCGCGCGGTCGATCCCGACGACGTCGGCATGCTGCAGGACATGGTCGTTGCGGCGGTGAACGAGGCGTTGCGTGAGGCGCAGGACTTGGCCAACACCAAGATGTCTCGCGTGATGGGCGGGCTCGGCCTGCCCGGCGGCCTCGGGTTCTAGGTCGATGTCCTACTACGCCGAACCGATCACAAGGCTGCTCGAGGAACTCGAGCGGCTCCCAGGCGTCGGCCCGAAGTCGGCTCAACGGATCGCGTTCTTCCTGCTCAAGGGGGACGACGCGGCCGCCCAGAGGCTGTCGGACGCGATCGTCGAGGTCAAGCGTCAGATCCACTTCTGCTCGCGTTGCTTCAACTTCGCGTCCGCCGACTTGTGCGAGTACTGCGCCGACCCGCGCCGCGACCCCGCGATCCTGTGCGTCGTGGAAGAGCCGCGGGACGTGGTCGCGATCGAGCGCACGGGAGAGTTCCACGGGCTGTACCACGTGCTGCAGGGCGCCATCTCTCCGATCGACGGCATCGGGCCCGAGCAGCTTCGCGCGCACGAGCTCATCGAGCGCCTGGCCGACGAGTCGGTGGCCGAGGTGGTCATCGCGACGAATCCGAACATAGAGGGAGAGACGACGGCGCTCTACCTCTCCCGGCTCATCAAGCCGCTCGGCATCAAGGTCACTCGCATCGCCTCCGGACTACCCGTAGGCGGGGACCTCGAGTTCGCTGACGAGGTCACTCTCGGGCGCGCCCTGGAGGCCCGGCGGGAGATGTGATCCTCGCCCCCGAGGGCATTGGGTCGGCCGCATCTGCCAGTTCCTGGTCGCCGTTCACCGACGCATCGGGTGCGTTCGCCGCTGGCATGCCTCCGCATACCCGCGTGCGCAGGCGCGCGCGGGTATCGTGGCCTGCACTTCACAATCCGGCTGCGCGAGGAGGTATGGCGTCTCGCGCCGCAACAGCCGGACCGGCGCACGAATGCGACCGAAAGGGGCTTGCATGCGACAGCAACTGACGGAGATCCGTTGGCATGCGCGCGCGGGCCAGGGAGCAGTGACGGCGGCCAAGCTCGTCGCCGAGACCGCGCTCGAGCTCGATCGCTACATCCAAGCGATGCCGGAGTACGGTCCGGAACGCATGGGGGCGCCGATCCAGGCGTTCACGCGCATCAGCGAAGACCCGATCGAGATCCACAACAACATCGAGCGTCCGAGCGTCGTAGTGGTGCTCGACGAGACCCTTCTTCCGATAGTCGACGTCGCGCGCGGTCTCACCGCCGACGGCACGATCATCGTCAACACCTGCAGCTCTCCCACGGCCGTCCGTGCTGCGCTCAACCTCGTGGGCGGGCACGTCGCCTGCGTCGACGCGACGGGTATCTCGCTCGAGACTCTCAAGCGCGACATGCCGAACACCCCGATGATCGGAGCGCTCGCGAAGCTCACCGGTCTCTTCACTCTCGAGCAGGTCTCGGGGCACTTGGCCAAGACGTTCGGCAAGAAGTTCAGCCAGGATGTCATAGATGCCAACGTCGCGTCCGTGACCCGCGCCTACGAGGAGGTGCAGTCCTCGTGACCTGGGACATCTCGAAGATAGGCGAGTGGAAGTCGGACGAGTTCCCCATCGGTGCGGTCATCCCGGACTCGGGCAATTCGCGCGACTACGTCACCGGCGGCTGGCGCAGCCAGCGCCCGACCCGCGACGACGCCAAGTGCACGCAGTGTCTCTTCTGCTGGATCTACTGCCCCGACAGTGCGGTCAACGTCGCCGACGAGAAGGTCACCGACTTCAACCTGAACCACTGCAAGGGCTGTGGCGTCTGCGCGAATGTGTGCCCGGCGGACGCCATCACCATGGTGCCCGAGGGCTGCGAACTGCCGGAGGTGAGGTAGCCGATGCCGACGCAACAGACGATCGCCGCAACAGGCAACATCCTGGTGGCCGAAGCGATGCGCCAGTGCGCGCCCGACATGATGGCCGCCTACCCCATCACTCCTCAGACGACGATCGTCGAGGAGTTCGCGAAGTACGTGGCCAACGGCAGGGTCAAGACCGAGTACGTGACCGTGGAGTCCGAGCACTCGGCGATGAGCGCCTGCATCGGCGCGTCAGCGGCCGGCGCGCGCGTGATGACCGCGACGTCGTCTCAGGGTCTCGCGCTGATGTGGGAGGAGCTGCACATCGCGTCTGGGATGCGGCTTCCCATAGTCATGGCCAATGCCAACCGCGCCCTGTCCGCCCCCATCAACATCCACTGCGACCACGGTGACGTGATGGGCGCTCGCGACACGGGCTGGGTCATCCTGTTCGCCGAGACGGCGCAGGAGGCCTACGACAACACGATAATGGCCGTGCGGATCGCGGAGCACCCCGACGTGCTCTTGCCGGTGATGTCTACGCTGGACGGCTTCATCACGACCCACTCGATCGATCGCGCGGATGTCATGGACGACGACACGGTGGCCGCCTTCGTAGGCGAGTACGAGCCGCAGAACGCACTTCTGGACATCGCGCGTCCCGTCACGCACGGCAGCTTCGCCGGCCTCGGCGGCCCGTTCTTCGAGTTCA
Source organism: uncultured Coriobacteriia bacterium (assembly GCA_963726435.1). GTDB lineage: Bacteria > Actinomycetota > Coriobacteriia > Anaerosomatales > PALSA-660 > PALSA-660. Next base: position 313,435 of record CAVSCJ010000001.1, on the reverse strand, counting down.
AGAGGTCTCAGAGGATGGCGATCGAGCGCGCGCGCGACGTCGTCAAGTCCGTGGGAGCCGAGTGGTCCGCCATCTGCGGCCGCCCCTTCGGCGCGATCGAGACCTTCGGCATGGACGACGCTGAGACTGCGATCGTGGTGATGGGCTCGACGGCGGGCAACGCGCGGCACGTCGCGCGCACCCTGCGCGCTCAGGGCCAGAAGGCGGGCGTCGTCAAGGTGAGGTGCTTCAGACCGTTCCCGGGCGGCGAGCTCGCCGCGGCGCTCAAGGGTCTCAAGGCGGTCGCCGTCATGGACCGCTCGGAGAGCTTCGGAGCCGAAGGAGGTCCGCTCTTCCTCGAGGTGCGGAGCGCGCTGTACGACTTGGAGGAGCGCGTTCCCGTTGTCGACTACATCTACGGCCTCGGTGGGGCCGACGTGAGGACCGAACTCATCGAGCGTGTCTTCTCTGACCTGTCCGACATCGCGTCAGGGACGGCGGCCCCCTCCGGGCTCGTCTACCTCGGCGCCCGGTAGAGGGAGGGGCGACAAGATGGCAACGATCAAGGAACTCTCCCGTCGCGAGGACCGTTTGGAGGGCGGCCACCGCCTCTGTGCCGGCTGCGGCGCCTCGATAGCAGTGCGTCAGGTCCTGCTCGGTGCCGGGGAGACCCCGGTCATCGTGGGTTGCGCTACCGGCTGCCTTGAGGTCTCGACGACGATCTACCCCTACTCGTCATGGAAGACCCCGTTCATCCACAACGCGTTCGAGAACGCCGCTGCGACCGTTTCGGGTGTCGAGGCCGCATTCAAGGGGCTGAAGAGGGCCGGGAAGATCCCAGCCGACAAGAGGGTGAAGTTCGTGGCTTTCGGCGGCGACGGTGGGACCTACGACATCGGACTGCAGTCGCTCTCCGGCGCCATGGAGCGCGGTCACGACATGGTCTACGTCTGCTACGACAACGGCGCCTACATGAACACCGGCATCCAGCGCAGCGGCGCGACGCCGATGGGCGCGTGGGCGACCACCGCCGAGGTCGGCTCGGTGGGCCAGGGCAAGACCCAGCGCCGCAAGGATCTGACCTCGATCATCGCGGCCCACAACATCCCGTATGCGGCACAGGCATCGATCTCGGACTGGAAGGACCTCACTTCCAAGGCCGAGAAGGCGTTCGCGACCGAGGGCGCGGCGTTCATCAACGTGTTCTCGCCCTGCCCGCGAGGATGGCGCATCCCGTACGACAGCACGGTGGAGGTCGCGAAGGCGGCCGTGTCCACCGCCTTCTGGCCGCTGTTCGAGGTCGTCGATGGCGAGTGGATCTACACCAAGCGCAGCGTGACGCGCGAGAACCGCAAGCCGATCGAGGAGTTCCTCAGACCGCAGGGGAGATTCAAGCACCTGTTCAAGCCCGCGAACGAAGGTCTTCTCGCGAGAGTACAGGCCGAGGTCGACCGCAACTTCGACTACGTGCTCAAGCGGTGCGGCCTCTAGAGGCCGTTCCCGTGTCGACTCCTGAGGGGCCGCGCGTCGCCGCGCGGCCCCTCGTGCTGACAGGGTGGCGTTCGTGCGGCGATGGTGCATGATAGACGGGTGACCGTCTTCCAGGGGGGCGCCAGGCAGGCAAGTGAGCGCGCAAGGGACGCATAGTCGCCGGGACCGCGGCTCTGCCATCACCATCGCTGCGGGGGCTATCGCGGCGCTGGCCGCGGCGGGCGGCATCTACTCCATCTACGCGGGCAGCGCCTTGGAGTTCGCCTTGCTCTACGTCGCGATCGGAGCGTGCGCCGTCTACCTGTTGCTGGCGCACGGATCCCGTCCGCCGCTGTTGGCGCTCACCCAGGCCGCGCGTCGAGTGGCCGATGGCGAGCTCGACGTACAGGTCGCCTTCGGCGACCGGCCAGATCTGGGCGACTTGGCCGATGCGTTCAACTCGATGACGGACGCCTTGCGTGAGCGCACGGAGGCGCTCACGCACACGGTAGAAGAACTCTCCACTCTCTACGAGATGAGTCGTGCGTTGGGTTCGACGCTCGATCTCGGCTCCATGCTGAACGCGACGCTGGACGCAGCGATGCACAGCTTCGCCGTGGATTCCGGCTATGTGGTCCTGCGCGATCAAGCGAGCGGTGAGATCGAGCTTAGGGCGTGGCGCGGCGCCGGAGACCGCCCGGTCGATCACCGCGCCGTCCGCGCTTCCATGTCCGAGTGGGTCGTGCGCCAGGGGCGTCCTCTCATCTTCAACCCTTCGCAGGAGTCCGACGCCGCGGAGAACATCGATGCCGTGACAGGCGCGCTGGCTGCACTATGCGTTCCGCTTGTCGCCGTCGACGAGGTCATCGGCGCGATCGCAGTCGGCAGCCACGACCGCAACATGCGATTCACGGGAGAGGACGCTCGGCTGCTCTCCACGATCGCGAACCACATGACCATCGCCGTCGGCAACACGGAGTTGTTCGCGAGCGTCCAGGACGCCTACCTTGCGACGGTGCGCGCCCTTGCCGCGGCCGTCGACGCCAAGGAGCCCTACATGCGCGACCACTCGGGCCGCGTCGCGGTCCTCGCACGCGCAACGGCGGAGAAGATGGGTCTGTCGCCCGACCAGCGCACCGCGATCGAGATGGCCGCCTACCTCCATGACATAGGGAGGATCGGCATCAGCGAGCAGATCCTGCGCAAGCCCGCACCGCTCTCCGAAGAAGAGACGTGCACGATGCGTCACCACCCGATGATCGGTGCGAACATCCTGCGGCCGGTCGCGTTCCCGTGGTCCATCGCGCCGGTCGTGCGGCATCACCACGAGCACTACGACGGGTCCGGCTATCCGGCCGGGTTGCGCGGCGAGGAGATCCCGTTACTGGCACGTGTGCTCTCGGTCGCCGACGCCTATGCGGCGATGGTGGCGGACAGGCCCTACCGCGATCGGCTGGTGGCCGACGACGCGATAGCGGAACTGAGACGTTGCTCGGGCACGGACTTCGACCCGCGCGCGGTCGACGCCCTGATCGAGGTGCTCAGGGAGATGGATGCAGCAGCCAGCGGTTCGGAGCTCGCCGCGCTCACCGTGGAGCCCTACGAGGCGCGAGCGGTCTTCGTCGCCGTCGCGGACGGCATGCTCGGTGCCTTCCGGAAGCTCGGGGGCCCGCAGCTCACCGCGAACCTCGAAGCGAGCATGGGCGAGTGGCTCGCTGCAGAGGCGCCCGCCTTCACGATGAGCGGCGGGCACTTCACTGTGGCCGCAGGGCCGTCGGCCGAGTTGGACGGTCAGATCGGCGAGATGCGAACGGTGTTGGGACGGCTGTCGGCCCTCATGTCCGTGGTGACCGGACCCAGCCTCGTCGACCACTTCTACTCCGAGACGGTCGAGTCGCTCACGGAGCGGCTCCGCGGGATCGCCCGGGGACTGGCGCTGTACGCGCGCTCGTAGTGCTGCGCGCGGCGCCTCGCGCCGCCGCCGTCCGCCCCTGCTGATACACTACGGAAACGCCGCGAGGCCTCCCGTGAGTAGGCTGCGCGCACCGTCCGCGTCGTTCCGGGACTGCAGGGAGAAGATGGCACTCGTCGTACAGAAGTACGGTGGCTCGTCGGTCGGCTCGCCCGAGCGTCTCATGGCGGTCGCGCGGCGCCTGATCGCTGCCAAGGAGAGCGGTGACCGTGTCGTCGCCGTCGTCTCGGCAATGGGCGACGTGACCGACGAACTGCTCGAGAAGGCGCTCTCTATCAGCCCGGATCCGCCGGAGCGCGAGATGGACATGCTTCTCGCGACCGGGGAACAGGTCACCATCGCGCTTCTGGCGATGGCGATCGACACACTAGGGCACCAGGCGATAAGCCTCACTGGAGCCCAGGCGGGTATCGTTTCCGACTCCTCCCACACCAAGGCCCGCATCCAAGAGGTCCGGACCGGTCGGGTGATGCGGGCGCTCGACGAGGGCCAGATCGTCATAATCGCGGGGTTCCAGGGCCTGACCGAGGAAGGCGAGATCACGACGTTGGGCCGAGGCGGCTCCGACACCACCGCCGCGGCCGTGGCAGCGGGGCTGCGCGCCGACGTCTGCGAGATCTACACCGACGTGGACGGCGTCTACACGGCCGATCCGCGAGTGGAGCCAACCGCCCGCAAGATCGCCGTCATCTCCTACGACGAGATGCTCGAGATGGCGGCAACGGGCGCGCGCGTGCTGCAGCTGCGCAGCGTGGAGTTCGCGCGCAACCACGGCGTCGTGATCCACGTGCGCTCGTCGTTCAACTACAGCGAAGGAACCATCGTCAAGGAGGCCGACGAGTCCATGGAGCAAGCCATCATATCGGGTGTGACGCACGACACCTCGGAGGCCAAGGTGACCGTGCGCGACGTCCCGGACCGTCCGGGTGTCGCGGCGGAGGTCTTCGGCCGGCTAGCCGACGCCAACGTCAACGTCGACATGATCATCCAGAACGTCTCCGAGGCGGGGACTACCGACATCTCGTTCACGACCCCGAAGGACGATCTGGCGCGGGCGACGAAGGCGGTCCGCGAGGTCGTGGTCGAGCTCGGTGCGCGCGAGTGGTCCGTCGACGAGTCGATCGCGAAGGTCTCGCTCGTCGGCGCGGGCATGAAGACGCACCCCGGCGTCGCGGCCCTCATGTTCCGCTCACTCGCCGACGCAGGTGTCAACCTCGACATGATCTCGACGAGCGCCATCCGGATATCCTGCGTTATCGCAGCCGACCAGGTCGATGCCGCAGTGCGAGCGTTGCACGCCGCTTTCGGTCTGAGCGGGCGAGCGGTGACCGCGGAGACCTCTCCAACGGCTCCCGGGGTGTGATCGCCGTGGCCTGGGATCACCCGATGCCCGCGCGCCCCGTGGTCGCCGTGGCGGGCGCCACAGGCGCCGTAGGAGCCGAGATGCTGCTCGCTCTGGAGCAGCGGGCTTTTCCCGCGTCCGAGGTGCGGGCGCTCGCCTCCTCGCGGTCGGCGGGCCGCCGCGTACCCTTCGCGGGAGGCGAACTGGTCGTCGAGGAGATGACGGACAGCAGCTTCGAAGGTGTCGACATCGCCCTCTTCTCCGCTGGCGCCGAGATATCCAGGCGCTTCCGGACGGCCGTCGAGGGCGCCGGTTGCGTGATGATCGACAACTCGTCGGCGTTCCGCATGGAGGAGGGCGTCCCGCTCGTGGTGCCCGAGGTCAATCCGGGCGACGCGGCACTGCACTCGGGAGTGATCGCCAACCCCAACTGCTCGACGATCCAGATGGTCGTGGCGCTGAAGCCGTTGAACGACCTGTCGCCCATCAGGCGTGTCGTCGTGTCGACCTACCAGGCGGCCTCAGGTGCGGGGCAGGCGGCCATGGACGAGCTCTACGAGCAGAGTGGCGACTTCCTGGCCGGTCGAGAGTTCCACCCGCGCAACTTCGCCCACCGCATCGCGTTCAACTGCATCCCTCAGATCGACGTGTTCCTCGACGACGCCTCCACCAAGGAGGAGTGGAAGATGTTGGTCGAGACTCAGAAGATCATGCATGCTCCCGGGATCCGCGTCTCGGCCACCTGCGTGCGCGTGCCGGTGCTGCGCTGCCACTCCGAGTCGATCAACGTCGAGTTCGAAGGCCCGGTCAGCGTGGCGGCCGCGCGAGCGGCTCTGGAGGCGACCCCGGGCGTGACCTTGGTCGACGATCCGGGTGGCCAACGCTACCCGATGCCGGCATTGCTCGAGGGGACCGACGACACGTACGTCGGGCGTCTGAGGCAGGATGCGAGCGTAGAGAACGGGATCGCGATGTGGGTCGTCGCGGACCAGCTGCGCAAGGGCGCCGCCCTGAACGCGGTCCAGATAGCCGAACTGCTTCTGCCGTCTGGCTGAGCGGCGGGTTCGGGTACCATCTGTTCACGCGCGTAGGGCGCCGATCCGAGGCGCGCATCGAACCGGGCAGGGGACGTTGTCACGCGTCCGTGTCTGGATCTGGAGAGCGTTGACGTGAGGGCACGCAGGGTCGCGCAAGCCGGAGTCATCGCAGCAGTGTACGCGGTGCTGACCTTCCTCGTCATACAGCTCGGATCGGTGTTCAGCTACGGGATCGTCCAGCTCCGCCTGAGCGAGGCGCTCACCGTCGTCGCCTGCCTGACGCCGGCGGCCATACCGGGTCTCTTCGTCGGCTCCGCCCTCGCCAACCTGTCCAGCGTGGCGACGTTCGGCACCATCGGCCTGCTCGACGTCGCGTTCGGTTCGCTGGCCACGCTTCTGGCGGCCGCCTGGACTTGGCGCTTCCGCAAGAAGACCGTGCTGGCCCTGGCGGGACCCGTGGTCTTCAACGCGCTGATAGTCCCGGCCTACCTGCCGGTGATGCTCGGAGCGAGCGGTCTCGCGACGATCCCGGCCCTCGGGGTCACCGCTGCAAGCTCGTGGCCGGTCCTCTACCTGGCCGGGGTCCTCGGCGTGACGGTGGGGCAGGCGTTGGTCGTCTACGGACTCGGCTGGCCGCTTCTCGTTGCGTTGCGGCGGATCCGGGTTCCGGGGCTGTCCGACGAGGAATCCTTAGAGGCGCGCGGCGCGGGGGGTGACGGCGCACGGTGAGAGAGCTGCGTCCCCTCATCACGGTGGACCGTGACAGGTGCAGCGGATGCTGGCGCTGCGTTCGCCTCTGTCCGACCCACGCGATCCGGGCGTCGGGCGGCGCCGCCGAGGTGATCGCGGAGAAGTGCATCGGCTGCGGCGCGTGCGTGTCCGCGTGCCGCAGCGGGGGCTTCAAGGTGCGCAGCGACGGCGCGCTCGTCGACGCGCTGCTCGGCGAGGACCGTCCCGTGGTGGCCCTGCTGGCTACCGAGTTCGTGGCCGCGATGCACCCCATGAGTCCCGAGGAGGTCGAGTCGGCCCTGGAGGCCGCGGGCTTCGACGCGGCGGAGTCGACGCTGCTCGGCGAGGAGGTCGTGGCGCTCGAATACGAGGCGCGGCACGCCACCCAGAGCGGAGTCCCTGTCATACGCTCCACCTGCCCCGTGGTGGACGAATGGGTGCGGCGCTACCACCCGGCGCTCGTGGGGGCGCTCGCCCCTGTCGTGCCCCCCTACGTCGCGCAGGCCTCGATCATCAAGTCGCTCTATCCTGCGGGCACGGCCGTCGTCTACGTTTCTCCCTGCTACGCTCGCAAGGACGAGGCTCTCCTTCCCGAGTTCGAAGGGGCCATCGACGCGGCGATCGGGTTCGACGAGCTCAAGGCCGCATTCGGGCGACTCGCCACCGCCGGGCCGCGTCAGATGCGGGACCGCCGGCCGGGTTCCGCGCGGAGGCCCGAGCCTCTCAAGGAGGTGTCGCTCACCGACGGGTATCCGCGTTCGACCCTCGCCTCGCATCTGATGATCGACTCATCGGTCAGGGTCGTTCGTGGCCTCGCCGAACTGGACACGCTGCTAACCGCGATCGAGGCGGGTGAGACCGCGCCGGCGATCATCGACGCGCTCAACTGCGAGGGCTGCATCGACGGTCCGACGGTGAGTTCCGGGGTATCCCTGTTCGCCAAACGCAACCTCGAGGCCGCAGAGCGCCACCGGCGCGTGCGTACGGCCGCTTCGAGCCGCGAGGTGGTGCGGCGCCTTCGTCCCGTGGGGCTCCGACGCTCGTTCACCGCGGCCCCCGTCGTGGTGCCGTCACCGGACGAGGATGGGCTGCGCGCGGTCCTGCGCGAGGCCGGGTTCGCAGCGGACGCTGATCTGGTGGACTGCCGGGCCTGTGGCTACGACACGTGTCTCGAGCATGCCGCGGCCGTATACAGGGGCGACTCGACATGGGAGGTCTGCTTCCCGGTCCAGCGCCGAAGGTTCGCGGAGGAGATGGCGCAGCTGCAGGAGTGCGCGACTCTCGATGCGCTCACCGGGCTGTGGAACCGCCGTGTCTTCTCCGACCGCCTCGCCGACGAGTGCGCGCGTCACGCACGCTACGGGGGCGCGCTCTGCCTGATCATGCTCGATCTCGACGCGTTCAAGTCCGTCAACGACCGCTTCGGTCATGTGACGGGGGACACCGTGCTCGCGGCGGTGGCGGATCTCCTGCGCGCGACGCTGAGGACCACCGACCTGCCCTGTCGCTACGGCGGCGACGAATTCGCGATCATACTGCCGCAGACGGCGAAGACCGAGGCGTTCGGAGTCGCAGAGAAGGTCCGCGCGGCCGTCACGGGTATGAGTGTGGAGGTGACACCCGGCGGTACCCCGCAGCGGGTCGAAGTGCGGGTATCGATCGGAGTCGCCGCTGCCGGACCGGGCTCCGAGCCTCTCGATGTTCTGGAGGCGGCGGACCGGGCGCTTTATCAGGCGAAAGCGATGGGGCGCGACCAGGTGCGGCTGGCGCCCGGGTAGGGAGGCGACAGGCGCTATGGATGTCCACACGGCGGACCTGTGGAAGCCGGAGGGCGACGCGATACGCTGCGGCCTCTGCCCCCACGCATGCCGAATCCGTGAGGGTGGCGTCGGAGTCTGCGGGGTGCGACGTAACGTCGACGGGACGCTCATCGCGCTGACGTACGGTCGCGTCTCTTCCCTGGCCGTCGATCCGATCGAGAAGAAGCCAGTCTTCAACTACCACCCCGGTACGCTCGTTCTGTCCCTCGGCTCGGTCGGCTGCACCATGAAGTGCGGCCACTGCCAGAACTGGCAGATCAGTCGCGCGGGCGTGGAGGACGGGAAGCTGACCGACCTGCCCCCGGAGGCGATCGTTCCTCTGGCGCTCGGCCACGGTTGCTCCGGCGTCGCATTCACCTACAACGAGCCGGTGATCCAAGCCGAGTACGTCCGGGACTGCAGTCGGCTCGCCCACGAGGCCGGGCTCTTCACGATCATGGTGACGAACGGCTACATCACGACGGAGGGCCTCGACTACTTGGCGGGCTCGGTCGACGTGTGGCGAGTCGACGTGAAGGGCATGACCGATTCCGCGTACCGCACCCTTTGCCGGGTCTCTTCCGTCGAGCCGGTGCTGCGAGCTGCCGAGCGCGCCAAGAGCGTCCACGGGATGCACGTCGAGGTAGTGACGAACGTCGTTCCCGGCATCAACGACGATGAGGCACAGTTGCGCGACCTCGCGAAATGGATCGCGGACGATCTGGGTCCCGAGACGCCGTGGCATATCACGCGGTTCTTCCCATACCTGGACTTCGCCGACAAGCCGCCCACCCCGCTCGAGACGCTCCGTCTCGCTCGCGACATCGGGGTGGCGGCGGGCCTGCACTACGTGTATCTCGGCAACGTCTCGGAGCCGGGCTCCGAGGACACCCGATGCCCGGGCTGCGGGCAACCGCTCGTGCGACGGGACGGCTTCGCGGTGGTCGAGAACGAGGGCGCCTCGGGGAGTTGCCCGACGTGCGGACGCCCGACGGACGTGCTGGTCTGAGCCATCGCTCAAGGGCCGGGGCCCGTCTGCGGGAGCTGGCGGCGGTGGGGAGGCGGCGGGCGGAAGCGCTACACTAGGCGTCGTGCCGAGAGTGCACGGCCGCAGCACGGCTGTCGGCGCCGACCCGTCGGCGCCACCACAAAGACGAGAGACGCGATGACAACCTGCATCGTCATCCCCACGTTCTGGACCCGTCGCGGAGGCAGGTCGAGCGACCACCTCATCAACGTCTACGATCACCCGACCCCCGTCGACGGGGAGAGCCCGCTTCCAGAGTGCCTGCGCTCGCTGGAGGCGGTGAGGGACGTGGGGAAGGTCGTCATCCTCGTCGCGACGACGGACTCCTCGATCGCTCACGAGGCTGAGGATCGTGTCCGTGAGATCGTCGGGGACTTTCCCGGCCTGGATACGATGGTGTTCGGCCCCGCCGAACTGGGATCGTTGCATCGCCGGCTCGAGCAGTTGGAGTTCTCCGACATGGTCTCCGGTGTCAGCCTCACGGGTTACGGCGCTGTTCGGAACACGGGGCTGATCGTCGCGGCCACGCTCGGAGCCGACGTCTGCGTCTTCGTGGACGATGACGAGGTCGTCGACGATCCCGACTTCCTGCACACGGGCGTCGAGGGCATCGGGATGAAGTCCCCCCAGGGCAGGACCGTGATGGCCAAGACGGGCTACTACGCGGACGCGATGGGGGGCCACCACGTCAAGGACGAGGCGCACTGGTCGGATGCGTTCTGGCGTCAGGCGGACGTCTACAACCAGGCCATGGGGGCTGTCGATGCCCCGCCCAGGGTCAAGCCTTCCACCTTCGCGTTCGGTGGCTGCCTGGCGTTGCATCGGGACATGTACGCCAACGTGTCCTTCGACCCTTGGGTGCTGCGAGGCGAGGACTGCGACTACGTGATCAATGCTCGCATGCACGGTGGCGATGTGTTCCTGGACGGGGCGTGGCACGTGATGCACCGCCCGCCCGAGCCCGCCAGCGCGGCACTGCAGTTCCGTCAGGACGTCTACCGCTTCGTCTACGAGCACAGGAAGCTCGAGTTCGCGAGGTCGCAGATCGACCTCCGCCGGGTGACCGCGGCGTCCCTGCGTCCGTATCCGGGGGACTTCGTGGGTGCCACCGTGGCCTGGCGTGCGTTCGCGACGTCGGTCCTTCGGGCGCTGGCAGGCCGGGAGCCCGGCGGCCACCTGGCCGTCGCGAGGGCTGTCTTCACCGACGCCGCCAGCTACGCGCGGCGCAACTGCGACAACTACTTCTCTTTCCAGCGCCGCTGGCCCCTGCTTCTGGATCGTCTCTGGGAGGACGTGGCACTCGGGTCGCTCTTCTCCGGGGAGAGGCAGATCGACCGCACCGCGATCACCGGCAGGTTCCCGGTCATCCCGGGACACTAGGTCGAGACCGTGGCCGCCGTCGCCGCCGTCGCCGTCGGTCTCGCCTCAGGCATTCTGGCGGGCTCGTTCGGCGTCGGCGGTGGGCTCCTGACGACCCCCGCGATCACTCTCCTGCTCGGCTACCCTGCGCTCATCGCGGTCGGGACGCCGCTCCCTGTCATCGTCCCGGGAGCGCTCACTGGCGCGTTGTCCTATCGTCGCCGCGGGCTGGCGGACGTGAGGGCCGGGCTCACGATAGCGATAGTGGGTGCTGCCGGGTCGGTTCTCGGCGCCTGGCTGACGCGCTACGTTGGGGGCGCTGCGGTCCTTCTCGTCACCGCAGCGGTCATCCTCTGGGCATCGGCAGACATGCTCCGCAAGCACAAGGCGACAGCCGCTTCCGCAGCCGTGCCGGGAGAAGCCGAGAGCGACGAGTGGATCGCCATCGCGAGCCCGCCCGCGCCCACCCGCCCGCGCGCGTGGGTGCTCGTCGCGATCGGCGTCGCGGCCGGTCTGTACTCGGGCTTCCTCGGGCTGGGTGGAGGGTTCGTCATCGTTCCTGCGCTCATGCGGTGGTGCGGGATGCCCGTCAAGAGGGCCATCGGCACGAGCCTGGTGGCGATCGCGGTGCTGGCCATTCCAGGGACGCTGACGCACTGGTATCTCGGCAACATCGACTGGGCTCTGGCGGCGTGGCTGGCGCTCGGGGTGGTCCCGGGGGCAGCGATCGGCGCGCGCCTGACCGAGCGGGCATCAGACCGCACCGTGCGGTTCGCGTTCGCCGTGATGCTCGGGGTGGTCGGCGTGTGGCTGGCAGCCAGCCAACTGCTGGGACTGAGGGGATGAGCTGGGTCACGAGGCCGGCGGCGACGGCGGATCTGCTGTGGGTGGCACCGATGGCGACTCGGGCCCGCGTCGTGGTCGACGCCGCCGAGCTGACCGCCACCGCTCGGGCCGAGCCGTGGCGGGTGCGTGTGACCGACCACGGAGAGGCTGTCGTGCTGGGGCGCTGGCGAGAGCCGCTGAGTGACCTTGCGGTTCTCGGCCTGTGGTGCGCGCCGACGCGAGTCCCCGTGATAGTCCGCGACCTGATCGACGTGGCTCGCGCGCAGGGCTTTGGACGCCTGATCGGCCCACTGGTCCCCGAGTCCGGGGCCCGCCCCTACCTGGACGCCGGCCTGCGCATCGTCGATCGGGTGTCGGTGATGAGGTGCGAACGGCCGGGAGGCTTGGTGGCATCGCCGCTGCCGGACGGCGTCGTTCTCCGGCAGGCCTCCGCCGGCGATCTCGACGCCATCGCGGCACTGGACCGTGCTTCGTTCCCGGACTTCTGGCGCTACGACCCGGCGCAACTGGCTCATCTTCTGAGCACGGGCCGGGGCGCCGTCGCCGAGGAGAGCGGCGGCGTCATCGGCTATACTCTGGCGACCGTCTCGGTCGGCGAGGGAAGTCTCGGGCGTCTGGCCGTTCTTCCCGCCGCACGGGGCCGCGGCGTTGGCACGGCGCTCGCCTCCGAGGCGGTGGCATGGCTGGCTGCGCAGGGGGTCAGGGCGGTGACCTTGAGCACGAGGTCGGAAGACGAGGCGTCCCTGCGCCTGTACGGCAGACTCGGCTTTCGGCTTCTGCCCGACGCGCTGGTCGTATGTGCGTCGGAGCCGCTGGCGCCTCACTAGGGAGCGCTCGTGCCTCATCGCAGGGTGCTTGTGGACTGGACACTGATGGCTGCGGCGCTCGCGCTCGGCGTCTTGATCGCGAGCGGCCCTAGCCTCGGTGCGCCCACCTTGCTCGTCTCGGTAGCCGCAGGCGTTCTGGTGCTGATCGCCGTCGCGGCCGTGTTCGGGCGGATGATCACCCGCCCGGATCATCTGCGCGCAGTGCAGTCGCAGCAGATCCTGCAGATCGCGAACGAGTCGCTCGCCTACATGCGACGCGGGCTGAGCATCACGACGGCCCCTGAAGTCTGCCGGTTGGCCCTCCGCGAGACCGACGCGGCAGCGGTCGCGATCACCGATCGCGACACGGTGCTCGGGTTCTCGGGCCTCGGGGAGGACCATCACACTCCCGGAGGGCCGATCATCACGCGCGCGACCCACGAGGTGCTCGAGAGCGGCGAGCACCGCGTATTGGCCAGCAAGGAGGAGATCGGCTGTCCCAAGCAGGACTGCCTTCTCAAGGCAGCGATCGTAGTTCCGCTCGAGATGCGCGGCGTGCCCGTCGGCACCCTGAAGTTCTACTACACCACCCCCCGCCTGCTGAACGAGACCCAGATAGCGATGGTCGAAGGGCTGGCAACGCTACTCTCCACCCAGCTGGAACTCTCGGAACTCGAGAGGCAGACCGAGCTGGCGTGCCGCATGGAGCTCAAGGCGCTCCAGAGCCAGATAAACCCGCACTTCCTCTTCAACACGGTCAACACGATAGCGAGCCTGATACGGACCGATCCGGCGAGGGCCCGGGACCTGCTCAGGGAGTTCGCCATCTTCTACAGGCGCACGCTCGAGAACAGCGACGAGCTGATCCCGCTGTCGCAGGAGCTCGACTACCTGCGCCGGTACCTGGCGTTCGAGCGTGCTCGCTTCGGCGAGGACCGCATCCGCTTCTCCGAGGACGTCCCGCCGGATATGTTGACTCTTCTCCTGCCGGCCTTCGTGATCCAGCCCCTCGTGGAGAACGCTGTCCAACACGGTATCCGGCCATCGGGCCCCCTGCGCATCACGCTGGCCGCGCACAGGGAGGATGGCGACCGCGTGTGCCTGACGGTGGCCGATGACGGGCGTGGCATTCCCGCCGCCGATCTGCCTCACGTGCTCGATGCGGGCTTCGGGGTCGGGCTTGGCATCGCGCTCAAGAACGTGGACGATAGGCTCAAAGGCCACTTCGGTCCCGACAGCGGGATCGCTGTCGCGAGCGTCGAGGGGCAGGGTACGACCGTGACGCTGACGCTGGGCACGGCCATCAGGACGGGAGCGGGCCAGTGACCGTCAAGGCGCTCGTCGTCGACGACGAGGCGCCTGCGCGCAGCGAGCTGAGGTTCCTGCTTGCCGAAGCGGGCGGTGTCGAAGTCATCGGAGAGGCGAGCAACGCGGCCGAGGCGCTGCAGTTGATCCGCGCGATCCCCTACGACGTCGTGTTCCTCGATGTTGAGATGCCGGGCTTCTCCGGCCTGCGTCTGGCCGAGGTCCTCGGCGAGCTCGAACGTCCGCCCGCGATCATCTTCGTCACCGCGTACTCAGAGCATGCCGTGAAGGCTTTCGAGGTCGAGGCGGCAGACTACCTGGTCAAGCCGGTGGAAGTGGCGCGCCTGCGTCGCGCGGTCGAGAGGCTGACTCCGGTGGCGCCGGCGCCGGGCACTGCGCGCGTCGAGCGGGTCCCTGTGGAGAAGGCGGGCAAGAAGCTGCTTCTCTCCGTCGAGGAGCTCTACTACGTGATGGCGAAGGACGACTACAGCTATCTCTTCACGGACGGGGAGCGCTACCTGTCGACCATGTCGCTCGCGGACTTGGAGCGGAAGCTGGAGCCGCGCGGGTTCTTCCGCGTGCACCGCCGCTTCGTCGTCAATCTGGCGCAGGTCAAGGAAGTGGTGCCGATGTACGGAGGCACCCTACTGCTCACGATGAAGGACCGCGCCGCCTCTCAGGTGCCGGTGTCGCGCCGCCGCGTCCCGTCTCTGAAGAAGGCCATCGGTCTGTGAAGTCGGGGGACGGTCGCGGCGCGGTCTACAGGATCGGCGTCATCTCGGACACGCACGGGGAGCTTCCGGACGACGCGAGCGAGGCGCTGGAGGGCGCCGGCTTGATCCTGCACGCCGGCGACGTCGGGGGCGGGGGCGTGCTCGAGGCCCTCGGGAGGATCGCCCCAGTCCGCGCAGTGCGGGGGAACAACCGCGACGCCTCGGAGGCGCGCCTTCCGCTCCAGGCCGACGTCGCAGCGGGAGGCGTGCGGGTCGTGATGGCTCACCAGCAGCCCGACCTCGTACGCTCGCGCGCGATCGAGCGGACCGGCGCGCGCGTGGCGGTGAGCGGACACACGCACCTTCCCGGTGTCGAGGAGCTCGATGGCGTGCTGTGGGTGAACCCCGGAAGCCCGTCGTGCCCTCGACGTGGGGCGCCCAGGTCGGTCGCCATCATCACGGTGTCCGCTGACGGCGCGGTCGAGGCGGCGATCGTCACGCTGCCCTAGCTCGACGCATGGCGAAGCCCGCGCCCGCATGCTGGCCGCCGCTCCGGGATCCCTACGAAGCGGTGGATTCCCTGAGCGCTTCAGCGACCGCCTCGATGTACATGCTCCTGGGGTCGGGAAGGGCCACTTCGAGCACCGGCCGCCCGTGCGCTCTGAGAGTCGCGATGTCGCCCGCAGCCTGCGCGCGGTTGAGCGCGCCCAGGGTGTAGGGGCTTCCCGGGATGCGGACGTCCTCCTCGCTCCCAGCGGTCAGCACCACGAACGTGCCGTTCGAGGGTCCGCCCTTGTGGTACTGGCCGGTCGAATGCAGGTACCGAGGCCCGAGCTCGAGGGTGACAGCCATCCGGCGCGACTCGGCGATCGAGGCGCAGGCATCCTGCAAGGGGGAGAGAAGTGCCTGGGTGTCCGGCAGGTACGCGAGGACCGCCAAGTACGATCCCGGCGGAGCCTTGTCGAGGACCTCCCGGAGTGACGGCGCCAAGTCCTCGAGGCCCCCGCAGCCGCGACCGGACTGCCTGACCTCGACCTGCTCGGGGGAGTCGGGAGTCCCGCGCTCCAGGATCGCCTCCGTGGCCGCCTTGGCCTCCGCCACGTTGGGTTGGTCGAAGGGCTCGATCCCGCTCAGCGCGCAGAACAGGGCGACGGCCCACTCCCACCTCACGAACTCTCCGCCCAAGGCGCGCTCGTCGTGCACGACGGACTCGAAGACACGCTCGCCTGCCGGGAGTCGAGCGGCCAGGCCGGCCAACGCGAGATCGTCGGGTGTGCGCAGCACGTAGGTCAGCCTGTCCCTCCCGTGCGCTGCCGGGTCGCCCGGGGAGTCCTCCAGGACCGGCAGAAGCCCCGCTCCTTGCTTGCCCGTCGACTCAGCGACGAGCTGCTCGACCCAGAGCCCGAACGCGGCGAGAGGCTCGGAGACGACGAGGGTCAGCTTGTCCCTCTTCTCGGCGTAGGCGTCGGCGAGCCAGGCGGCGAGTGCGGCGCCCGGGTTGTCGGGGTCGTCGACGGAGCACTCTGACTCGGTGTGAAGCGCGGATTCCGCCAGGCGCGCGACGTCTATGCCCACGAGGGCCGCGGGGACAGTCGCGAAGGGCGTCAGGGCCGAATAGCGCCCGCCGACGTCGGAGGGCGCGAGGAACACCCTGGCATATCCGTTGGCTCGCGCGTGCTCTTCGAGAGGGGAGCCGGGATCGGTTATCGCGTAGAAGTGCGCACCCGCGCCGTCCCCGAGCTTCGATCCCATCCATTCGCCGAAGATCGCGGCCAGTGCCATGGGCTCGACCGTCGTGCCGGACTTGCTCGAGACGACGACGAGAGTGGTCTCAGGGTCCAGGGACGACAGGAGAGCAGAGACCTGCCTCGGGGATGTGGTGTCCAGAACGTGGAGGGCCGGCCGCCCGTGGGCGTGCTCCAAGACTCTCGACAGCACGAGGCAGGCGAGCGAGCTGCCGCCCATGCCGAGCACGACGACGTCGGCCGCGCCGGCAGCGGCGGCCTTGCTGGCGAACGCGAGGAGCTCGGACGCCTCGTCGACCGCGGCCCGGGGGGTGCCCACCCAGCCCAGGCGGTCGGCGGCGACAGCAGGGTCGAGGAACAGGTCAGCGTCCCGCGCCGCGAGTCTCTCCACCGCGCGCATCTCTGTGAGTCGGGCCCGCGCAAGCACGGCTGACCGACCTCCTTCCCAGGTCACAGGACATGGTACCCGAGCGCGACTTCCGGGTCTCGCGCCGCGCGGGGAGGGTCAGGCGGATCCGCTCGCGTCTCCGCCTCCGACCGCGTCCTCCGTGCTTCCCGCATCCGCCGCTTCGGGGCCGTGTCCCACGTCGCGTGCGTCCAGTCGCGCGACCAGCGCCCCGCCCGCGACCACCATCACGCCGCCCGCCACCGTGGCCGCCGTCAGCGGCTCCCCGGGCAGGAAGGCCGCGGCGAACAGCACGGCGGAGGCGGGCTCCGCATAGGTCAGGATCGCGGCATGGTCGGTGCGAACTCGCCTCAGCCCCGTTGAGGAACAGCATCCCGGCGAACGCCGTCTGCACCACTCCGAGCGTCGCGAGAGCGGCGTAGGAGACGGTCGTCGTCGGTCCCTGCCCGGTCATGTAGAGCCACACGACGAAGGGCAGCAGCAGGACGCTCGCGGTGGTGTACTCCACCAGCATGAGAGCGGGGCCGGACACTCCGAGCAGGATCCGCTTGGAGCGGAGCAGCAGCATGGCGTACGTCAGGGCCGAAGCGAAGGCGAGCACCGCTCCGAGCAGCTCCCTGCCGCCTGCCACCGTGAGACCCTGAGGGGCGAGGATCACCACGATCCCGCCGAGCGCGAGCAGCATCGGCAACACGATCCGGCGGTCGAACCTCTCGCCGGTCACGAACGGTGCGAGCGCCGCAACGAAGACCGGGCCCATGTATCCCAGCAACTCGGCGGTCGCCACTTTGGTGAGGTCGAGCGCCGTGAGGAAGAGCACCCAGTTCACCGTCAGGATCGCGCCCTGGCCGATCAACTGCCTGAGCTTGCGGCTCGGCAGCTCCCGCACCTCTCTGAGCCCGCCGCGCAGCGCCATCCATGCGAGTATCACGACGCCGGCGAAGAGGACCCGGTAGAAGACCTTGATGAGCGAGGCTCCGTCGGCTGCGCGCAGCACCAGCGGGATCGTGCCCCAGATGACTCCCGCGCATCCGATCAGCAGCAGCCCCACGAGCGAGTGACGACGCCCCTGTACCGCCACGTCAGCAGATCCGCGGCAGCTGCTCGCCGACGAGCATGTCCATTATCCGGCGCGCTCCGAACGACGTCTGGACGTAGACACGTCCCGCGGGTCCCTTGGCGACGCTTCCGATGATCGCGGCATCCTCGCCGTAGCGAGACGCGCGCATCGCGGCCAGTGCGACCTCTGCTTGCTCAGGCGGCACGACGGCGACCATCTTGCCCTCATTGGCGACCTGGTAGACGTCGTAGCCGAGCATCTCGCAGGCGCCCCGCACCTGCTCCCGGACTGGGATCGACGCCTCGTCCACGGTGATCGAGACGCCGGAGGCCGACGCCAGCTCGTTGAGACAGCTGGCCAGACCCCCTCGCGTGGGATCCCGGAAGCAGCGCGCATCCGGGGCGGCGTCGATCACGGCACCGACCAGATGGTTCAGTGGAGCCGCGTCGGAGAGGATGTCGGTCCCGAAGCTCAGCCCCTCACGCACGGACATCACTGCGATGCCGTGGTCGCCAAGAGTGCCGGAGAGAAGGACCGCGTCGCCCGGGCGGCAGCGCGAGCTGGAGAGGTCCAGTCCGTCGCGCACCACGCCGACGCCGGCCGTGTTGATGTAGATCCCGTCGCCGTGGCCGTGCTCGACGACCTTCGTGTCTCCCGTGACTATGCGGACGCCGGCCTCCTCGGCCACTGCCACCATCGAGTCCAGGACCCGCTCGAGATCCTCGACGGCGAGGCCTTCCTCGAGCACGAAGCCCACTGTGAGGAAGAGCGGGCGCGCGCCGGCGGTGGCCACGTCGTTGACGGTGCCGGCGACAGCGAGGCGCCCGATGTCGCCGCCGGGGAAGAAGAGCGGGGTCACCACATAGGTGTCGGTGGTCAGAGCGATGCGCCCGGGCGGGAGGTCGAGCGACGCCGCGTCATCCAGGCGCAGGAGCGCCTCGTCGTTGAAGCGCGCGACGAAGACGTCCTCGATGAGCTCGCGCATCATCGTGCCGCCGCTTCCGTGGGCGAGCAGGATGCGGTCAGAGCGCATGGGCGGCCTTCCTGGTTCGGGACGGGCGGATAGAGGCCAAGGTCTACCGGCCGTAGTCGGTGTAGCGGTAGTACGCGGCGCAAGAGCCCTCCGAGGAGACCATGCAAGGCCCGACCGGGTGCTCCGGCGTGCATCCGCGCGCGAAGAGCCGGCACTCGAAGGGAAGGATCGCTCCGCGGAGCACCTCGCCGCACTGACAGCCAGGGATCGCGCGGGGCTCCGGAGGTGTGACGCCGAACTTCAGGGAAGCGTCCCACTTCGCGAAGGCGCCGCGGATGGCCAGGCCCGTACCTGGGATGACGCCGATTCCGCGCCACTCCGCATCGATCGGCTCGAAGACCTCGTCGATCAGCGCCCTGGCCGTCGGATTGCCGTCGGCGTCCACCCCGCGCCTGTAGGCGATCTCGATCTCGGCGCGGCCCTCTTTCAACTGCTTGGCCAGCATCCATACGCCTTGGAGTATGTCGACCGGCTCGAAGCCCGTGACGACGCCCGGAACGTTGTAGTGCTCGGCTATGAAGCGATATGGCGCCGCCCCGATGATCGTGGAGACGTGGCCGGGCAGGATGAACCCGTCGATGTGAACGTCGGGGTCGTTGACGAGGGCTTCCAGAGCGCCCGGCACGGTCTTGTGCACGCACAGCACGGAGAAGTTCTCGACACCCGTAGCGGCCGCCTGTTTGATGGTGGCCGCGATGACCGGGACTGTGGTCTCGAATCCGACTCCCAGGAAGACGACTTGCGTCTCGGGCTCGGACTTCGCCATCCCCACCGCATCGAGCGGCGAATACACGACGCGGACGTCGCGGCCCTCCGACTTCTCGCGGGCGAGCGAGGAGTAGGAGCCCGGCACCTTCATCATGTCGCCGAACGTCGCGACCGTGACACCCGGGACGCGGACCAGCTCGATCGCCAGGTCGATGTCGCGGTTCGCCGTGACGCAGACGGGGCACCCCGGGCCCGACAGCAACTTGATGTTGTCGGGCATCAACTCGCGCAGCCCGAAACGCGCGATGGCCACGGTGTGGGTCCCGCAGACCTCCATGAGCTTCATCGGGCGATCGGCGGCGTGTTCTATCAGTCCGACTATGTGGCGGGCGAGTTCCGGGTCGCGCCAGGCGGCCTGAACGTCGGACATGCTACGCGCTCGCCTCGACGGTCTCGTCGTCGCCGGCCCACTCGATCTGCTGGATCAGGTCCCAGGATTCGCTGGCGAACTGCTCGTCGACGACCTGGATCGCGAAGCCCGCGTGGATGAGCACCCACGAGCCGACCCCCGCTTCAGGCGTCAGGGACAGCGACACGGTGCGGGTCACGCCATGGATGTCGACCTCTGCCATGTCGTTGTCGTTCATGAGCACGACCTGCGCGGGGATCGCTAGACACATGGGAGGCTCCTGCCTGAACTCGCACGTTTCCGGGCTCGAGGTACCCGCCCGTTATACAGCATCGCGGCGCGCCCACGCCACGACCGCTTGCCCGTAGGATACGGCCCCGTCGTTCATCGGGAGGTCCCGGGGGACGAGCACCTTCAGGCCCGCCGCCTCGGCCCCGGCGATGACCCCGGACAGGACGATGCGGTTCATGAAGACCCCTCCCGCGCACGCAACGTGGCGCGCGCCCGTGCGCGCGCACGCCCGCACCGCCACGTCGACGCTGGCGTCGACGACCGCGCGATGGAAGCGCGCGGAGATCTCGGGCGTCCCGGCTCCCGCGGCCAGGTCGTCGAGGATGGCGCGCACGACGGGTTCAGGGTCGATGACGACCGGATCGCCACCCGAGAGACCGAATCGGTAGGCGCCGCGCTCGGCGGGGTCGGCGAGCGCCTCCAGCTCGACCGCGGCCTGGCCTTCGTACGCGGCGTCGCTGCAGACACCCGTTAGCGCAGCCACCGCGTCGAACAGCCTGCCCATGGACGAGGTCGGAGGGCTGTTCAAGCCCCGGCTCACCATCGCTGAAAGCGTGGCTCGCTCCTCGTCGGTGACTGACCTTTGCAGGATCGAAGCACCGGGGTGCTCGAACAGCCCTCCGTCGAGTCCAGAGAGCAAGCCGAATGCCATGCGCGCAGGACGACGTATCGCGGCGGCGCCGCCCGGCATCGGCACGGGTCGCAGGTGCGCGACACGCTCGAAGCCGGCCCAGTCGGCGAGGAGCACCTCGCCGCCCCAGATCGTACCGTCGGTACCGTAGCCGGTGCCGTCGTAGGCCAGCCCGATCACGGGCTCGGACACGCCGTGCTCGCCGGTCACGCTCGCGACGTGCGCGTGGTGGTGCTGGACGCCGATCGCCGGCAGGCCCATCGCGAGCGCGGCTTTCGTCGTCAGGTACTCCGGGTGCAGGTCGTAGGCGACCAGCTCGGGGCGCACCCGGAACATGGCCTCGTAGAGCTCCAGGGTGCTCTCCCAGGCCTCGAGGGTCTCCGCGTTCTCCATGTCGCCGATGTGCTGGCTCACGAAGGCGTACTGGCCGCGTGCGAGTGTGAACGTGTTCTTCTGCTCGGGGCCTACGGCCAAGATATGCCTGGCGGTGTCGAACGGCAGGTGCAGCGGGAAGGGCGCGTACCCGCGAGACCGCCGCACCAGCTCGTTGCGCCCGGCGACGACGCGCACTACCGAGTCGTCGTAGCGCTGCAGGATCGGGCGGTCGTGCATGAGGAAGGCGTCGGCCACCTGCGACAGCCGCTCCAGTGCGTCCGCGTTGTCGATCGAGATCGGCTCGTCGCTCAAGTTGCCGGACGTCATCACGAGCGGCCTGCCCCCGACGGCGGCGAGCAGCAGGTGGTGCAGCGGCGTGTAGGGGAGCATGACGCCGATCTCGGCCAGTCCGGGTGCGACCGAAGGCGCCAGAAGCCACGATTCGCCGACCGAGGCCGGCGCCGGGGCGACGGCCTGCGTGGAGCGCAGCAGGACGATCGGGCGCTTCGGACCGGTCAGCAGCGCCGCTTCCTCGTCGCTGACGTGACAGAGGGCGCGAGCGGCGTTCAGGTCGGGGACCATGACTGCGAACGGCTTGCCCCAGCGGCGCTTGCGGGAGCGGAGCGTGGCGACCGCGTCGTTGTTGGTCGCGTCGCACGCAAGGTGGAAGCCGCCGAGGCCCTTGAGGGCGAGGATGCCGCCCCGAGCCAGGATCGCTGCCGCAGCTTGGAGGATGTCCACGGTGCGGACGGCCTCTGAGTCGGCATCGCGGTGCCGACGGGGGACGTCCTCCAGCGAAGGGCCCCACTCGAGGCCGGAGGGCTCGTCTCCCGGGACGTTCAGGAAGAGGCGCGGCCCACACACCGG
The DNA here is from genome assembly GCA_963726435.1 of uncultured Coriobacteriia bacterium. Taxonomy (GTDB): domain Bacteria; phylum Actinomycetota; class Coriobacteriia; order Anaerosomatales; family PALSA-660; genus PALSA-660. Next base: position 291,526 of record CAVSCJ010000001.1, on the reverse strand, counting down.
GCACGCGTTCGGCTGTGCGTGGAAGCGGCGATCCGACGGATCCGCGTACTCCGCACTGCACTCGGGGCACATCGGGAATGCCTTCATAGAGGTGGCGGGACGGTCGTACGGCAGCGACTCGACGATCGTGAAGCGCGGTCCGCAGTTCGTGCAGTTCGTGAAGGGATAGCCGTGCCGGCGGTCCGAAGGATCGCGCATCTCCGCCAGGCACTGCGGACAGGTCGCGATGTCGGGAGATACGAGGGTCAGGTCGCCTCGAGTCTCCGATTCCCGGATCTCGAACGCGGTGAACCCCTGGACTTCGGCAGGATCCGTCTCGACCGATTCGACCACCGCCATTGGAGGAGCCAGCGCGCGGACTTCGTCAGCGAAGGTCCCGACCGCTTTGGCGTCCCCCTCGACGACGATCGTGACGCCCTGCGCGGTGTTGTTCACCCAGCCGGTCAGTCCGCGCTCGCGCGCCAGACAGAACACGAAGGGCCGGAATCCGACCCCCTGTACGACCCCCGTGACCTCGATCCGGGCGGCGGCGATCACGGAGAGACGGTCCCCGGCGGATCATCCTCGTGCCCGTGATGGGGGGTGGGCGTCAGGTCGGCCGCACGCTTGCGACCCTTGAGGGCGTCGGCGACGAATTCGTTGTTCAACGAAACGAACAGCTGGTAGGCCTGGTCGAGCAGAGCGATGGTCTCCGCGGCGACGTCCGTGGTGAGGCCTTCGGTGAAATCGCGGTAGGGGGTGTCGTGGATGAAGGCGTTGCGCTGGCTTCTCAGATCACGCCAGCGCTTCGGGAAGTCGCGATAGCCCAGCTTGTCGGCGGCGTCCTCGAACTCCGTCCCCGTGAGCTGGGGGAACAGGCGCCCGATGCGCGTGCCGATGGCGCGGACGTTGTCGAGCACGGTCCCGCGGACCGCGATGTCCGCGCCGTGGGCCGCCATGATGCGGTCGAGGATGTCCTCGAGCAGGGCCTCGAGCAGGGCGGCGCCAAGGATGACGACGATCTCCCACTCACCCTGGCCGAAGTAGACGCGGATCCGCTCGTCGAGACGGCGCTGGCGGTCGGGCGGGAAGATCTTCTTCACCCCGTCGGTGCGGCCGCACAGAGGACAGCGCGCCGCGACGTCGGCGAATGTCGGGTCGCTCGAGAGGTAGCCGCACTCCGTGCACTCCCGGAAGACGGGGGCCGCACCGGCGGGCTTGGGCGCGAGGCTGTCCATGGCCAGAAGTGTAGCGCTTCGACCTAGGCGCGGCTCAGCGCCGCGGGTACCTCCAAGCCGTGGGCCTCGAGCAGCTCGGCGTCCGCCAACAGGTCGACGGCAGGCCCGTCGGCCACAACGCGGCCGGCGTCGACGATGACGGCCCGGTCGCAGAGGCGCATCGCCATGTCCATGTCGTGCGTGGCCACGATCTTCGTGGCGGCAAGGCCGGCCAGCAGGGCGATCATCTCGCGCCGGGCGCGGGGGTCGAGATTGGATGTCGGCTCGTCCAGGACGAGAATGTGAGGGCGCATCGCAAGCACCGTTGCTATGGCCGCTCGCTTTCGCTCCCCGAAGCTCAGGTGCTGACCCGGCCGGCTGGTCTCGTGCGCGAGGCCGACTGCGTGCAGCGCGTCGTGCACCCTCGCGTCCGCCTCTTCGCGTGCGAGTCCCATGTTGAGCGGACCGAAGGCCACGTCGTCGTAGAGCGTGGTCATGAACAGCTGGTCGTCGGGGTCCTGGAAGACCATCCCCACACGGGATCGGACACCACGGACCGTGTCGTCGGAGACGGCCACGCCCTCCACCGTCACGCTGCCCCCGCAGCAGCGCAGGATGCCGTTGAGGTGCAGCAGCAGCGTCGACTTGCCCGCCCCGTTCGGCCCGAGCAGAGCCACCGACTCGCCCTCGCTCACGACGAGGTCGACGCCGTCGAGGGCGATGGTCCCGTCCGGGTACGTGTAGCGGACGCTTTCGAGCTCGATCGCCGGCGGGGTCATCTCTTGTCTGTTCTCAGTAGAGGGCGACCGCGGCGCCGACGAGCAGCACCACGGTGAGCAACAGGGCATCGGCAGGACCGGTCTTCAGCGCCTCGGCAGTCGGTAGCGTCCCGCTGAAGCCACGTGACAGCATCGCCGCGTGGATGCGCTCTCCGCGGTCGTAGGCGCGGATGAACAGGTTGCCTCCGAGGTTGCCGTACATCCGCCAGCGTCGCAGGCGGCCCATCGACGGTGCCCGGCTCTCGACGGCGGTACGTAGCGAACGCAGCTGCTCGCGGAACACGTCGACGTAGCGGTAGATGAACGAGAACAGCGTCACGAACACGTCGGGCATGTGCAGGGCGTGCAGCCCTCTGATCAGTCGTGGGGCGGGCGTGGTGCCCGACAGCACGACCGTCACGAGCACGGAGAGCCACGCCTTCGAGACGATCGCCCACGCGGCGACCCAGCCGCCTCCTGCGTACGAGCCCGCGACTCCACCCACCGTGAGCGAGCCTCCGCTGTGAGCGAGCGGGGCGAAGAGCGCGATCGTCCCGGCGATCGGTATGACCAGCGCGGAGCGCTTCAGGACCCAGCCCAGCGGCAGCCTTCCGATCAGTGCGGCTGCCGCAAGCAGGGCGCAGAGCCCCGCGAACTCGAGCGGCCGCAGGGGAGGGGTGAGGACGACGGCGAGGATGAGAACGAGCGCCGCGACGATCTTCATCCGCGGGTCCAGCCGGTGCATGGGCGAAGTCTGCCATGCCAGTCGCTCCACTCCGGAGATGTGCCCGTGCTCGTGTGCCTCCGACACGTGGTGGTGGACGTGCTCGTGGGTCTCCTCGCCGTGATCGTGGGGGTGGGTGTGGAACCCCGGCGCGCCGGGTGTCGTCGGGCCGGGATCGTCCACGGGGCGCTCCGTGCTCATCGGCTCGTGCTCCTGCGCCGAAGCAGCGAGCGACCCGCCGCGTAGACGAGCGCTCCAGTGACGAGCACCCCCGCCAGTCCCGCCAGGATGCCGGCGAGCGTCTCGTTGGCATTCCCGGCACGAGGTAGCCGCCGAGCGGGCTCGCCGTCCAGACCGGACGGCCGGGCTCTGCGAACCCCAGTGCGGAGGCGACGCGCTGCAGCCCGTCGGGGCTGCCTGACGCAAGCCACGAGGCGCCGGCGGCTAGCAGCGCGAGCAGCCCCAGGGATGTGGCGAGCGTCCCCGGCCGCAGCACTCCGGCGTCCGCTTTCATGAGGTCCGGCCTGACGGCGAAGACGTAGGCGACCAGCCCGCCGGTCACGAGTCCCTCTGCGATGCCTATGAGGGCGTGCCAGAAGGTCATCGCGCCGAGGACCGGGACGAGCGGCGCGGCTCCCGACGCCCAGATCATGAGCGCCGCTCCTGCCGCGGCCGCCAAGCAACTCGTCCACCCGGCGGCGAATGCCCCCGCCGTTCTGCCCGCGCGCGTGTCGCTGACCCGGACGGCGAGGCTGTAGATCCACCACCCTACGAGCGGGGCGACGATCGCCATGTTCGCGATGTTGGCGCCGAGCGCGGTGATCCCACCGTCGCCGAAGATCAGGGCCTGCACCACCAGAACCGACGTCAGGACGAGCATCGCCGCCCACGGTCCGAGGAGGATCGCTGCGAGCGCGCCTCCGGCGAAGTGGCCCGATGTGCCGCCGGCGACCGGGAAGTTCAGCATCTGAAGAGCGAAGATCAACCCAGAGAGGACGGCCATCAACACGAGACGGCCGTCGCTCATGGCGGAGCGCACCTTCCGTGTGGCCCAGCCGATCGTCGGCAGCGCGACGATCCAGGTGGCGGCCACCGTCTTCGTGTCGAGCATACCGTCGGGGATGTGCACGGTGGGTCCTAGAGGTGACGGCCGGTGGTCGTGGATACGAGCTTGCCGTGCTTGACGCCCTTCGTGCCCAAGAGCCCATCGGAGATGGCGCGCACCTGCGTGCTCGTGCCGCGCACGACGATGACCTCCAGGCAGTTGTGTGCGTCAAGGTGGACGTGCATCGACGACACGACTCGCTCGTGATGTGCGTGCTGCAGCGAGTCGAGCTTGTCCGAGAGGTCCGACGCGTGGTGATCGAAGACCATGGTGATGGTGCCGACGATCTCGCCGGCACTGTCCTCCCACTCGGCGTCGACTAGAGCGTCGCGGACGAGGTCGCGGACGGCCTCGGAGCGGTTGACCCCGCTGCCTCGCCGAGCGACGAGGTCGTCGAAGCTTGCGAGCAGCTCCTCGTCCATGGCGACACTGAACCGCGCGAGACTTCCCACCTCATGCCCCCTGCCGTTAGTAACACTATCCCCAGAAATGTAACACGCCCGACCTCCGGTCAGGGAGGGCGGGCGTGATCTCGGGTCAGGAATCTGCTAGACGAGCTCGACCGTGATCCCCGAGTCGGCGGGATCGCCGTCCAGCGCTTCGATCGCCAGCTCGATCTTGCCGCGGGCCTCGCCGAGGAGCACGTTGGCCTGCGCGAGTTCGGCACTCACGTCCGCCTTCTTGCCGTGGTCCGCGAGGTGGTGGAGCTGCTCGAGCCACTGCTGAGCGAGTCCCACGGCGTCGTCCACCTGGGCGACGGAGATCTTGAGCTGCGGGACGTTGACGCTGTTCTCACACAAGGCGGTTCCTCTCGCGGACGACCAGACCTACGGGCTCTCCCGCCTCAGCCCGTCCATGCCGAGATCTCCTCGAGCAGCTTCTTCTTCGGCATCGCGCCGACGAGCTTCTTGGAGACCTCGCCGTTGACGAAGACGATGAGCGTGGGGATCGACATCACGTCGTAGCGCATCGCGGTCTCGGGGTTATCGTCCACGTTGAGCTTGCCGACGACTACCTTGCCCGCGTACTCGGCGGCGACTTCCTCGAGAAGCGGCTCCATCATCCGGCAGGGGCCGCACCACGGCGCCCAGAAGTCCAGCATGAACGGCTTGCCGCTGGAGATGACCGCGGACTCGAACGTCCCGTCGGTGACGGCCACGATATTCTCACTCATCGGGGACTACCCCTTTCCTGGCAGCGCGGGCGCGCGCTCGATGGTACTACAGAGGGCACACGCCGGACTCAAGGTACCGCATGGCCTCGAACGCGGCGGTGGCGCCCTGTCCGGCTGCCGTCACGACCTGCTTCAGAGGCGTGTCCGTGACGTCGCCCGCGGCGTAGAGACCCGGGTATGAGGTACCCATCGAACCGTTGACCATCACCCAGCCGCCCTCGGCCAGATCTACGATGTCCTTGACCAGCTCGCTGTTCGGATGCACTCCCACGAACTCGAAGACGCCTTGGACATCCAGCGTCTCCGCCGGCTCTCCTCCGGGAGTCTCGAGCTCCAAGCCGGACACCCTTCCCATGTGACCCACGATCTCGACCGGCACACGCGAGAGATGAGTCTCGATCTTGCCGTTCTCGAAGCAGCGCTCCTGTATGCACTTGGCCGCCCGGAACTCGTTGCGCCGGTGCACGAGGTGAACCCGCTCCGCGAACTTGGTGAGGAACAGTGCCTCCTCGAGTGCCGCGTCGCCGCCCCCGACCACCGCGACGGTCTTGTCGCGGTAGAGCGCTCCGTCGCAGGTGGCACACCACGACACGCCGTGGCCGGTGTACTCGTTCTCTCCCGGGATGCCGAGCTTGCGCGGCGTCGCGCCGGTGGCAAAGATCACCGTGCGCGCCAGGACGGACTCGTCATCGGCCGTGATCCGAAAGCCGCCGCCTTCCCCCACGATCTCCTCGACGTGGGCGAACGTGCGGAACTTCGCGCCGAACTTCTCGGCGTGAGCGTGCATCAACTCGCCCATGCGCGCTCCGTTGAGGCCCTCGGGCATGCCGGGGTAGTTCTCGATCCAGTCGGTGGTGATGATCTGGCCGCCGGGCAGCGCGGTCTCGAACACGACGGTCTCGGCGCGCCCGCGGGCTCCGTAGAGCGCGGCGCTCAGGCCCGCCGGCCCCGCGCCGATGATGGCGATGTCGATGACGTCACTCACAGCGAGCCCCCTTCGAGACGCAACGTGACACCGGCCACAGCCGCATCCTTCTTGACCTGCTCGAGGAGGGTCGTCGCTCGCTCGAGGATGGCCGAGCGGGAGCTGTCGCCCGTCGTCAGCCTGATGACCAGCTCGAGCTGGGTCGCGGCCCCCTGGTAGTCCTTCGGGGTGGAGCTGAGCAGGAAGACGGCGAGGTTGAAGTTCGCGTTCACGTGCTCTGGGCTCGCCGCGAGGACCTGCTCCACCTCCTTGATGGCCAGGTCCACACGCCCCGAACGGAAGTAGTCGGTCGCCAGGTCGGTGCGCGCGTCCACGTCACTAGGCGACTGCTGTACGACCATCTCCCAGTGCTTGATGGCGAACGGGAGGTAGGTGGCGTTCTGCTGGGACAGTGCGTCGTAGACGGTGGCGAGCGCCGAACGTGCGTCCACGTCCTTCGGATCGGCCTGAAGCCGGTAGAGGTAGTTGAGCTCTTGCTGCTGCTCGAGTGTGAGTTGCTCGACGAACTCCGGCGGCACGGATGCGAGTCCGGTCGGCTGGTGGCTCGCGGCGAAGGGGCTGAACAATGTCAGGTAGATGGCGGCGGCGAAGACCGCGACCGCCACAGCGAGGATGCCGAGCGCGGCCCGATATCGCTGGAAGGGACGGACCACGAATCGGCGCAGGAAGGCGTCGTCGCTATCCACGTGCTCGACCTCGAGACGGAACCTCTGCGCTTTGAGCAGCATGTTCAAGTCGTTGGTGACGAGGGTCACCGGGGCGCCTGACTCCTGCTGCAAGCGGATGGCGACGGCAAGGATGCGGTCATCGGTGTTGCGGGCCGAGAGGCCGGGCGGCATCTCAGCATCGCTGGCGAGCCCCGCGATGCGCAGAGTGCTGCCACCCGCGACCGCCACGCCGTCGTGCAGGCTGCCGACACCGGAGAGTTCGAAGAGGATGCGGCTGACCTGACGCCCCTTGTAGCGGAGTTCGGGATCGACGCGGGCCGTCTTCAGCTTGTCGATCTCCGACAGCACCATCTCGGGGATGACCACGTCGGCGTCGTGGAAGGTGTTCACGACTTCGGGCTGAGACAGCAGCACGTTCGTGTCGATGACGACGGTCCGCACTTCTCACAGCCTCTCGAAGGTGGGTCAGGTGTCCGCCTCGTACCGGAACGACTGCCGGGGTCCGGAAGGCGGCCGAAGCGACGCGATAGAAGTATAGCCACCTCTCGGTCGTGCAGGTCGCGGCGTCAGGCCTCGGGCGTGTCCACGTCCTGTGTGTCGCCGGCGTCCGCGCGCCTGAGGGCGCCGCGTCCGAAGTGACGCCGGACGTATAGGAGCAGGGCTGCCAGGATGACCAGGACGGCGGCCAGCAGGACTATGCGGTCCTGATAGGAAGCCGTGACCGTGACCGCCGCGGTCTCGATGCGGTAGCCGCCCGCCGCGACTGCGACCTGCACGACGCCTGAGGTCGAGGTCCCCAGAGAGACAGGGACCGACTCCACGTTCTCGCCGGGCCGCAGGTCGACCGAGACGCTCGCCCGCTGTACTCGAACGTCTGACGAGGTCGCCTGAAGGTCGACGACGAGCGTCCTGCCGCTCGAGTTGATGATGCTGACGGGGACCTTCCCCTCACTTCCGGGGAGGGTCACGGAAGGCGCGTCCAAGGTCACTTTGGAGAGTACCGAGTCGGCCGTTGCGGCCGCCGCGCGCGCGAGCGCGCGCCCGCGCTCGGCGCGCGACCACGACCCGTCCGGCCCTGCCCACACTCGGCTCTCGGCCATCAGGAGCGACTCGAGCGCGTTCGCTGCGTCCGCGTCGCTTGCACCGGCCGCGGCGAGCAGGCCGAACACGCGGGAACGTGCGTCGGCGACGGTCGCCCAGTAGCCGTCAGGCGCAAGCGCCTGGTCGGCGGGCTCGGTGCGCAACGTGGCGGCGGGCAGTCCGGTCGTGGCAGCGGCCGCGCGCGCGTCCACGAGACGCACCCACGGGACGCCGGCGAGGGTCTCGAGGGACTCCGCGACGGCGGAAGTGCGAACTCCGTCGGCCCCGACGTCGACCACGAGCACGACGGCGCGTGGCCGCTGCGCGGATCCGGCGCGCGTGAAGAGATCGGTCGCGAGACCGGCGACGCGCGTGGGGTCAGCCAGACCGGCGGAGGCCGCGCGGTCGACGAGGAGGACGGTCATCGACACGGCTGGCGAGCCGCGGCCGGCGGGGATCGTAACCGCGTAGGGATCGGGAACAACCGCGCCGCGAGCGGGCAGTACGGATGACGTGTCGGTGACGGCATAGCGGACCCCCCGCGCGGCCTCGATCGCGGCGATCGCCTCAGGCATCGGGCCGGAGAGTGCGGCGAAGCCGGTGGCGGCGGTGGATCCGGGCGCTGCGCCCAAGGCCGCGACCACTGCATCGCCGCGGGCTGCCTGCGTCTGCAGGTCCGCAGTCGCTGTGGCTATGGCGGACAGATCGGGGTCGGCGTACATCCCGCGCAGCAGGGGAGTGCCAGCCTCCACGGCCCGCCGGAGCGAATCGACCGCGTCCGCGCCCGCCACGGGAGTAGAAGTCTGGTCCTCGCCGGGCGCGGCTCCCCACTCCTGGAGCAGGAACGGCGGCACCGCCAATGTCAGGTGCAGATCGGGGCGCAGCACAGCGAGCCGTCCGAGGTCCGCTGCGTCCGATGCTGTGAGGCGCTCCGACTCCTGCTCGGTCTCGGTGGAGCCGTCGCCCGCGGACGGCGGGCCGGCCACCCTGACGATGACGCAGACCGGGACCGGATGCATCGACCGATCAATGACGAGCAGCTGCGTGGAGCGCTCCAAGGCGAGCGAGCCGGTGCCGGTGACTCGAGCGCGCAGGCGGTAGACGCCGGGAGCGAGCCCGAGGTCGCCGATCGCTGCGGAGAAGGAGAACTCGTAGGTGACCGAGCCACGGATGGAACGGCTCTGGTACGAGTGCCAGCGCGAGACGCCGGCGGCGTCGAACAGATCCAGTGAGGCGGCCACCGTTCGGGTGCTGTTGCGGACGGCGACGCGAACACCGACGTCGAGTTCCCCGTCGAGGTATAGCCAACGCGGCGCGATGATGGTCACCGAACGGACCGGACCTGCCGTCGCAGGCGCCGCAACGGCCGCGCCGACGGACAGAGTGAGGCCCACGGCCAGCGTCGCAGCCGCGACGAGGGCGAACCTCGGCACTCTGGCCATCACGGGACCTCCGTGCTCCTCGTCCATTCGCCGCCCGGGGCGGGGCAGGGGATTACGGGTACTGTGTCGAAGGAAGACCCGAAGTACAGTATCGCACCCTAGGGAAGTGACGAGGCGCCGATGTCCACCGCCGACGACAAGAACGATCCGATCCCCGAGGTCATGCCCCTGATCCCTCTCCGGGACCTGGTGCTGTTCCCGAACCTCGTGGTGCCTCTGTTCGTCGGACGCGAGAAGTCGATCCTCGGCCTGGAGGAGGCGATGCGCGGCGACCATCACGTTGCGCTCGTCGCCCAGCTGGTGCCCGACGTTCAGGAACCAGGAGCCGCCGACCTCCATGTCGTCGGCTGCGTAGGCACGGTCCTCCAGGAACTCAAGCTTCCGGACGGAACCGCGAAGGCGCTGGTCGAGGGCGTCGCGCGAATGCGGATCATCGAATGGGTCGCCACCGAGCCCTACCTGCAGGTGCGCGTCGAGACTGTCGAGGAGGAGGCGACCTCCGACCTGGAGACGCAGGCCCTGATGCGCGCGCTCGTGAGCGACTTCGAGAAGGCCGCCGAGCTGGGCAAGCCCATCCCTCAGGAGGTGCTCATGGCCGCGGGCTCGGTCGAGGAGCCCGGGCGGCTGGCCGACTTCGTCGCCTTCCACCTGAACCTCAAGTCCGAGGAGAAGCAGGTAGTCCTCGAGGCGATCGAGCCCCGCGAGCGCCTCGAAAGGGCCTCCCTGTTCCTCCACAAGGAGCTGCAGATCCTCGAGCTGGGCTCGAAGATCCAGAACCGCGTCAAGGAGTCGATGAACGCCTCCCAGCGCGAGTACTTCCTGCGCGAGCAGCTCAAGGCGATCGAGCAGGAGCTCGGCGCCTATGACGAGGCGCAGGCGGAGGTCGACGAGTACCGCGCGAAGGTCGCCGAGGCAGGCATGCCCGAGGCCGTCGAGGAGAAGGCACTCAAAGAGGTCGGCCGCCTTGAGAAGATGCCTTCCGCCGCCGCCGAGACGGGAGTCATCCGCACCTACCTCGACTGGCTGGTAGGACTCCCCTGGACCAGAGAGGACGAGGAGAAGCTGGACCTGGTCGAGGCGAAGCGCATCCTGGACGAGGACCACTACGGCCTCGAGAAGGTGAAGGAGCGCATCCTCGAGTACCTCGCGGTGCACAAGCTCACCAAAGCCCAGCGCGGCCCGATCCTGTGCTTCGTAGGGCCTCCCGGCACGGGCAAGACCTCGATCGGCAGGTCCATCGCCCGCTCACTGGGGCGCAAGTTCATCCGCATGTCGTTGGGCGGCGTGCACGACGAGGCGGAGATCCGCGGGCATCGGCGCACCTACGTCGGGGCGCTTCCCGGCCGGATCATCCAGTCGATCAACACTGTGGGGACGCGCAACCCCGTCTTCATGATGGACGAGGTCGACAAGGTGGGCGTGGACTTCCGCGGCGACCCGACCTCGGCCCTGCTGGAGGTGCTGGACCCTGAGCAGAACTGCGCCTTCCAGGACCACTATCTCGAGGCGCCTTTCGACCTGTCCGACATCATGTTCATCACCACGGCGAACCTGCTGGACACGATCCCGCCGGCGCTGCAGGACCGCATGGAGGTCATCCACTTCCCGGGCTACACCGAGGACGAGAAGTTGCACATCGCGCGGCAGTACCTCGTGCCCAAGCAACTCAGGGAACACGGGCTGACGCCCGGCAAGCTCGACGTCACCGACGAGGCGATCGGCGAGATCGTGCGCCGCTACACCCGCGAGGCCGGGGTGCGGAACCTCGAGCGTCAGATCGCCTCGATCTGCCGGCAGGTCGCGCGCAGGGTGGTCGAGGGCCACAGGGGGAAGACCCGCGTGACCGGGCGCACCGTCCATCGCTACCTCGGACCGCCGCGCTTCAGCTTCGGGATGGCCGAGGAGAAGGACGAGATCGGGACCGCCACCGGACTCGTCTGGACCGAGAGCGGCGGCGACGTCGTCTTCATAGAGGCCACCACCATGTCCGGCAAGGGCGAACTGATCCTGACCGGCCAGTTGGGCGACGTCATGCGCGAATCGGCGCAGGCCGCCGTCTCCTACATCCGTGCTCACGCGGCCGAATGGCAGATCTCCCCGGACTTCAACGAGAAGATGGACCTGCACATTCACGTCCCCGCCGCTGCCACCCCGAAGGACGGGCCTTCCGCTGGGATCACCATGGCCACCGCCATCGCATCGGCGCTCATGGGCTGCGCCGTGCGTCGAGACGTGGCCATGACGGGCGAGATCACGTTGCGCGGGCACGTGCTGCCCATCGGCGGTCTCAAGGAGAAGATGCTGGCGGCCCATCGCGCCGGCATCAAGACCGTGCTGATCCCGAAGGAGAACGTGCGCGACCTCGAGCTGCTCCCTCCGCACGTGCGCGAAGAGATCGAGATCGTGCCCGTGTCGAGCATGCACGAGGTGCTCGAGCGCGCTCTGGTGGAGCCGTGCCCGCCGATCGGGCGCAAGGGGAGGTAGCGGAGAGGGGGTCTTCATGCGCGTTCTGGTCACCGGCGGCGCCGGGTTCATCGGCAGCAATCTCGTCCACGCGCTGGTCGCCAGCGGGCATGGTGTCTCGGTGGTCGACGACCTGTCGACGGGAAGCGTCGCCAACATTCACCCGGCCGCGGACTTCCGCAGCCTTGACGTGCTGGATCCCGCGCTCGCTCGCGCGATCGCCGGATTCGAGCCGGAGGCGGTCGTCCACTTGGCGGCGCAGACCGATGTGCAACGCGCGATCGCCGATCCGGAGCGCGACCACGCGGTCAACGTCGACGGCACTATGGCGGTCGCGCGAGCGGCTGCGGCTGCCGGCGCACGGAGGGTGCTCTCGGCGTCTTCGGCGGCCGTCTACGGCGACCCTGAGACACTGCCGCTGCAGGAGATCGCCGCGAAGCGCCCGGCCAATCCGTACGGGGTTTCGAAGCTCGAGGCGGAGGCGGCACTGGCGCAGGCACTGGCGGGCACCGGCGTCGACTTCGCCTCGATGCGCTTCTCGAACGTCTACGGCCCGCGCCAGGATTGGCGCGGCGAGGGCGGTGTGGTCGCGATCCTGGGATCGCGTTTCGCACGCGGGCAGGTGCCTGTCATCTTCGGCGACGGCCGGCAGACCCGAGACTTCATCTACGTCGGGGACGTCGTCGCCTTCATCCTGGACGCCATCGAGTCGGAGCAGCCGCTCTCGGGGGAGATGCCCGACGGTCCGGCCTACAACGTCTCGACCGGTGTCGCCACCTCTGTCGCGCAGGTCGCGAGCTACCTGCGCGCGCTGTCGCGCGTGCTGGTGGAAGTGGAGCACCAGCCTCCGCGCGAGGGCGACATCCTTCACAGCGTCCTGGATCCATCCAAAGCAGAGCGGGTCCTGGGATGGCGGCCGCAACAGGACATCGAGGGTGGCTTGGCGGTCACCTGGCGCTGGCTGGCCGCGAACCTGGCATGACTTCGACGCCTGATCCGCTCGACCTCTACGAGGCCAAGGCACTCGCGGAACTCCGCGACGCCGACGCTCTCGCAGGCGTCGCGGAGGGCGGGTGGAGCGGCGACCCTCTTGGAGCCGTCGCCATCGTGGTCGGCGCTCTCCAGCCCCCTGGGGGCTCGATACTGCCGGGCGATGTAGCCGAAGCAGTCGACAAGGCACTGGCGGCTCTCGGATTCGAGAGCGGATCTGTCTTCGTGATCGCGTCGCGCCCGGCGGAAGTGGATCCCGCGGCGGTGGCGGCCCGTCTTCGCCTGGCGCTGGAGGCCGTCGACTCCCCGTTCGTTCTGGCGCTCGACGCGGGAGGGGCGCAGGACTTGGCCGCCGCGTTCGGGCTCAAGGCCCTCGAGGCGGGCCGGCCCGTCCGCAGTGCGGGCCGAGTGCTCGGCAACGCGGGGGAGTTCGCGAGGTCCCTGGGAGACCCCAGAGCCAAGGGGCGCGTGTGGGCAGCCATGAAGTCGGCGGCCGCCTTGGCGGGCCACAGGACGCAGGCAAGGCGCCCCTAGTAGGGACGCCTTGCGATCGTTCACCTCGGAGACGCGCGGGTTCGGAGGCTAGTCCTCTTCGATCTCGGTGATCGCGCCCATCGGGCACTCCTCCAGGCACGTCTCACAAGCGGTGCAATCGTCGTCGTTGACGGGCTCTGCCACGTCGCCGACCAGCTCGATAACGGCCGCGGGGCATGCGTCGACGCAGACGCCGCAGCCGGAGCATTCCTCTTCGTCGATGATGGGTCGGGGCATTTGAGGTCCTTTTCGCGCGGGCGGGGGCCAAGGATCGGTCGCGCGTACATTACTCACTCGCGCGGCGGGTGTAAAGGGGCGAGTCCGCCGCCGCTGCGCCGCTCGACTGACGCGGGCGGCGGTCGCCCTGGGGCGCATCGCGCGGCGGGCCGGCCCGCGCCACGGTTTCGCGGGCCGCGTTGGCGGGTACCATGTCAGCACGGCACGAACAAAACTTGACAATAGGTCACATAGATTTGTACCATGCGCAAGGCGCGCGAAGCGCCGTGAAACCCGTTCGGAAGGAGACCGACAACCATGGCAAAGGTACTCGGGATCGACCTCGGCACCACGAACTCGGCGATGGCCGTGCTCGAGGGCGGGGAACCCGTCATCATCATCAACGCCGAAGGAGACCGCACCACTCCTTCGGTCGTCGCATTCCGCAAGGACGGCGAGCGCATCGTGGGCAAGGCCGCCAAGAACCAGGCGATCACCAACCCCGAGAACACCGTGAAGTCCATCAAGCGGTTCATCGGCCGCAAGTTCGAGGAGACCTCCTCCGAGCGCAAGACCGTCGCGTACAAGGTCGTCAAGGGCAAGGACGGTCGCGCTTCCGTCGAGATCGAGGGCAAGGATTTCACGCCCGAGGAGATCTCGGCGATGATCCTGCAGAAGCTCAAGGGCGATGCCGAGAAGTACCTCGGCGAGACCGTCACGCAGGCGGTCATCACCGTCCCCGCGTACTTCAACGATATGCAGCGTCAGGCCACCAAGGACGCCGGCAAGATCGCTGGCCTGGAGGTCCTGCGCATCATCAACGAGCCGACCGCGGCTGCGCTGGCCTACGGCCTCGACAAGGGCGCCAAGGAGCAGACCGTGCTCGTCTTCGACCTCGGCGGCGGCACGTTCGACGTGTCGATCCTCGAGTTGGGCGACGGCGTCTACGAGGTCAAGGCCACCAACGGCGACAACCATCTCGGCGGCGACGACTGGGACCAGAAGGTCATCGACTGGCTGGCCGACAAGTTCAAGGCCGACCACGGCATCGACCTGCGCAACGACAAGATGGCCCTCCAGCGGCTCAAGGAGAAGGCCGAGCAGGCCAAGATGGAGCTCTCGAGCGGCCAGACCGCCAAGGTCGAGCTGCCGTTCATCACGGCCGACGCCTCCGGTCCGAAGCACCTGGACTACGAGCTGACCCGCGCCGAGTTCCTCAAGATCACCGCCGATCTGCTCGACCGGTGCAAGAAGCCGGTGGAGTCGGCGATGAAGGATGCCGGCATGAAGATGGGCGACCTCGACGAGATCATCCTCGTCGGTGGCGCGACGCGCATGCCCGCCGTCCAGGAGCTCGTGAAGTCGCTGACGGGCAAGGACCCGCACATGGGCGTCAACCCCGACGAGGTCGTGGCGCTCGGCGCCGCTATCCAGGGTGGCGTGCTCGCCGGTGACGTCAAGGGCATCCTGCTCCTGGACGTGACGCCGCTTTCGCTGGGCGTCGAGACGCTCGGCGGCGTGATGACCAAGATGATCGACCGCAACACCACCATCCCGACCCGCAAGACCGAGACCTACACCACCGCCGCGGACGGCCAGACCTCCGTGGAGATCCACGTGCTGCAGGGCGAGCGCGACATGGCCTCGGCCAACAAGACGCTCGGCAAGTTCACACTGGCCAACATCCCCTCAGCCCCGCGCGGCGTCCCGCAGATCGAGGTCACCTTCGACATCGACGCCAACGGCATCGTCAACGTGACGGCCAAGGACCGCGGCACCGGCCAAGAGCAGAAGATCACGATCTCGGGCTCGACCGCGCTCTCCGACGACGAGGTCGACAAGATGGTCAAGGATGCCGAGGCGCATGCCGACGAGGACCGCCGCGTGAAGGAGTCCGCGGAGGCCCGCAACGTCGCCGACACTCTGGTCTACGCGACCGAGAAGACCCTGAAGGACCTGGGCGACAAGGTGCCCGAGGCCACCAAGGGCGAGGTCGATACAGAGATCGCGTCGGTCAAGGAAGCGCTCCAGGGCGACGACGTGGACGCCATCAAGGCCGCTACCGAGAAGCTGCAGGCGGCGTCCTACAAGCTGGCCGAGATCGTCTACGCGGACGCCCAGGCGGCCTCCGGCGAGGGCGAGGCGGCCGAGGCGCCGGCGGAGCCGGCCGAGGACGAGGAAGTCGCCGACTTCGAGGTCGTCGACGAAGACAAGCAGTAGGCCGATGACTTCCCGCAAGCCACAGCCCGAGCACGACCGCGAGAGGCCTGCGCCGAAGGACCCTCCCCAGCTCGATACCGAGCGTGAGGAGGACCTCGGCGCGCTTCTCGAGGCCACCAGAGACGAAGCCGACCGCAACCTCGCGACCGCCCAGCGCTGGCAGGCCGAGTTCGAGAACTACAAGCGCAGGCAGGAGCGGGACTCCGCCGAGATGCGGGTCCGGGCCGGTCAGCGCATCGTCGAGGATCTCCTCCCGGTACTCGACGACCTGGACCGCACCATCGACCACACCGTGGCGAGCACGGCTTCCGGGACCGAACTGGAGCATCTGCTCACCGGTGTCGAGATGGTTCGCTCGCGGATCCTCGGCGTCTTCGCGAACGAGGGTGTCACGGTGATCGACCCGTTCGGGCAGGCGTTCGACCCCCATCTGCACCAGGCTCTGGCCGAGCGGCCCGACCCGGATCTTCCCGAGCACACCGTCGTCGAGGTCTACCAGAAGGGCTACTCCCTGGGCGGCCGGGTGCTCCGGCCCGCCACCGTGGTGGTCAGCACCGGCGGCCCCGAGCTCTCGGCCGAGGCGCCGGAGGCCTAGGGCCGATGGCATCCAAGGACTACTACGAGACCCTCGGAGTGCCGAAGTCCGCGACCGCCGACGAGGTCAAGAAGGCGTACCGTCGGCTTGCTCGCAAGCACCACCCCGATGCGGGCGGCAAAGAGGAGACCTTCAAGGATATCGGCGAGGCCTACGAGGTGCTCTCCGACCCCGAGAAGCGCGAGCAGTACGACCAGTACGGCGCCTACTTCGGCGGCAATCCGCCTCCCGGTCCCGGTGGGACTGGGGGCTTCCCGGGCGGAGGCCAGGGCTGGCCGGGCGGAATGGGCGGTACCACCTACGCAAGCGTGGACCTCGGAGACCTGGGCGACCTGTTCGGCAGCATGTTCTCCGGCGCGGGGACCGGCGTCGGCGGCTCGCGCCGCCCGACGGCGCAGCGCGGGCGCGACCTCACCTACGAGGTGTCTCTCTCGTTCGACGACGCTCTGAAGGGCCTGTCGACGAAGGTCGACGTACAGCGCACCGAGGAATGTGCGGCCTGCCACGGCTCGGGTGCCGCCCGCGGCACAAGCCCGGTCACGTGTCCGGTGTGCAAAGGAACCGGCCACACGGCGCAAGGGCAGGGGCTCTTCTCAGTTTCCCGCACATGTCCGCGCTGCGGTGGGACTGGCGCGATCGTCGAGACCCCTTGCACGACCTGTCGCGGCAAGGGGAAGTTGGTCCGGGTCAAGCCCGTGACCGTACAGATACCCGCCGGTGTGACCGACGGCGGCAAGATCCGGTTCAAAGGCAAGGGCGAGCCGGGGGTGGGCGGAGGACCCTCCGGAGACCTCTACGTCATCACGCGCATCAAGCCGCACCCGTACTTCACGCGTGACGGCGCGGACGTGATCCTCGACCTGCCGGTCTCCATCACGGAGGCTGCCCTGGGCGCTTCGCTGGAGGTCCCGACACCCGAGGGTCGTGTCAAGCTGAAGGTCGCGCCCGGCACCCAGAGCGGCAAGGTCTACAAGCTCCCGGGCAAGGGAGCGCCGAAGCTCAAGGGGAGCGGCAAGGGCGACATGCGGGTGCGCATCGACGTCATCGTGCCCAGGGAGCTCACGTCCGAGCAGAAGGAGTTGCTCAAGCGTTACGGCTCCTCGCGAGGCGACTCCGACCACCTGCGCTCGAACATGTCGAAGGGCTAGGAGAGAAGACACATGCCACGCAGACGGCGGAACCTCTTCGCGGACGGCGACCGTCCGCTGTACATGATCAGCGTCGCGGCCGAGCTCGCTGGTGTGCATCCTCAGACGCTGCGCATCTACGAGCGCCGCAGTCTCGTGACGCCGAAGCGGACCGATGGAAACACGCGCGTGTACTCGGACGCCGACATCGAAAGGCTGCGTCTCATCCAGCAGCTGACCCAGGAGGAGGGCATCAACCTGGCCGGCGTCTTGCGGATCCTCGAGCTCGAGGACCAGTGTGGACGCCTCACGGCCGAGGTCGAGCAGCTGCGTCACGCTGCTCGAGTCGGTCCGTCGCCGGTCGGCGGAGTACGAGGCCGCCATGTCGACCGTCACGCGGACGGAGATCGTGCTCATCCCGACGGGCGGGCTGCAGAGGCGCTACCGCACGTAGCAGGGACACCCACGCGCGGGACGACAGCGGCCGACGCCGCGTTCCGACCGGCGCAGGACCAGGAAGTGATCGAAGATGCGACTCGACAGACTGACAGTCAAGGCACAGGAAGCTCTCCAGGCCGCCTACGGCATCGCTGCCGACGCGGGGCAGCAGGTCATCGAACCCGAGCACCTGCTCAAGGCGCTGCTCGACCAGGCCGAGGGCATCGTGCGGCCCATCGTCCAGAAGGTCGGCGCCGACCCGGACGCGATCGGGGCCGAGGTCGACGAAGCCATCACCCGCCTTCCGCAAGTCAGCGGCGCCGGGATGCAGGTCGCTATCGGCCCGCGACTGAACACCGTCATGGAGCAGGCGTTCAAGGCCGCGGAAGCGCGCAAGGACGTCTACGTATCCACCGAGCATCTGCTGATCGGGATGGCCGACGATTCCGGCGACGCGGGCAAGGCGCTCGCGCGCGCGGGCGTGAGCGCATCGCGGCTCGGTAGCGCACTCGATGAGTTGAGGGGCGGGACGCGCGTCACCGACGCGAACCCCGAGTCCCAGTTCCAGTCTCTGGAGCGGTTCAGCCGCAACCTGACTCAGGCGGCGCGCGACGGGAAGCTCGACCCGGTGATCGGCCGGGACGCGGAGATACGACGGGTCATCCAGGTGCTGTCGCGCCGCACGAAGAACAACCCCGTGCTCATCGGCGAGCCGGGAGTGGGCAAGACCGCCATCGTCGAAGGGCTGGCGCTGCGCATCGTCGCCGGCGACGTTCCTTCCACGCTCGCCGACAAGCAGGTCGTCGCTCTCGACCTCGCGGCGATGGTCGCCGGCTCCAAGTACCGCGGCGAGTTCGAGGACCGCCTGAAGGCCGTGCTGCGCGAGATCGAGCAGGCCGAAGGGCGTCTGATCCTGTTCATCGACGAGCTGCACACGATCGTCGGCGCCGGGGCGGCCGAGGGCGCCATAGACGCGTCGAACATGCTCAAGCCCGCACTCGCGCGCGGCGAGCTCCGCGCCGTCGGTGCCACGACGCTCGATGAGTACCGCGAGCACATCGAGAAGGACGCAGCGCTCGAGCGCAGGTTCCAGCCGGTCTACGTCGGCGAGCCCGGCGTGGAGGACACGATCGCGATCCTCCGCGGCATCAAGGAGAAGTACGAAGTCCATCACGGCGTGCGCATCACGGACGCCGCGCTGGTGGCCGCAGCGACGTTGTCCCACCGCTACATCGCCGATCGCTTCCTTCCGGACAAGGCGATCGATCTGATCGACGAGGCGGCCAGCCGGCTGCGGATAGAGATCGATTCGATGCCGACCGAAGTGGATGTCGCCGACCGGCAGTTGAGGCAGTTGCAGATCGAGGAGGCCGCGCTCGCCAAGGAGACGGACCCCGCTTCGGCCGAGCGCCTGGAGACCCTGCGCGCCGACATGGCGGCTCTCTCCGAGCAGCTGTCGGGGCTGAAGGCTCGATGGACCAGCGAGAAGGAAGTGATCGACGGAGTGCGGATCGCCAAGGCAGAGCTCGACGCCGCGAAGGCCGACGAGGAGCGCGCGGAGCGCAGCGGCGACCTGCAAAGGGCCGCCGAGATCCGTTTCGCGCGGATCCCGGAGATCGAGAAGCGCATCGAGGAGGCGGATGCCCGCCTGAAGGAGTTGCAGGCCGGCACCCCCATGCTCAAGGAGGAGGTCGACGACCAGGACGTGGCCGAGGTCGTCTCCTCGTGGACCGGGATCCCGCTCTCGCGCCTGATGGAGGGCGAGATAGCGAAGCTCGCGCACCTCGAGGAGCTGCTCCACAAGCGCGTCGTGGGTCAGGACGAAGCGGTAGCCGCAGTGGCGGGCGCCGTGCGCCGCAGCCGGGCGGGGCTCTCCGATCCCGACCGCCCGATCGGGACGTTCATATTCATGGGGCCGACCGGAGTGGGGAAGACCGAGCTCGCCAAGGCTCTCGCGGAGTACCTGTTCGACGACGAGCGGGCGCTCGTGCGCATCGACATGTCCGAGTACATGGAGAAGTTCAGCGTGCAGCGGCTGATAGGCGCGCCCCCGGGCTTCGTCGGCTACGAGGAGGGCGGCCAGCTCACCGAGGCCGTCCGGCGTCGCCCGTACTCCGTCGTGCTGCTCGACGAGATCGAGAAGGCGCACCCCGAGGTCTTCAACATCCTGCTGCAGGTGCTCGACGACGGGCGGCTGACCGACGGTCAGGGCCGTGTCGTGAGCTTCCGCAACACGATCGTCATCATGACGAGCAACGTCGGCTCGCAGTTCCAGCAGTTCGTGGAGCAGGGCAGCGAGGAGGAGTCTGCGAAGCTGGCCGAAGAGGCGTTGCGGGCGACCTTCCGCCCCGAGTTCCTCAACCGCGTGGACGACATCGTCACCTTCCACCAGCTCACGCTGGAGCAGGTCGAGAAGATCGTGGACCTTCAGCTGGAGCAGGTGCGGGCGCGGCTCGCGGAACGCAAGATCGCATTGGCGTTGACGCCAGCGGCACTGGAGCGGATCGGCCTCGACGGCTTCGACCCGATGTTCGGAGCGCGGCCTCTGAAGCGAGCCATCCAACGCGAGGTCGTGGACCGGGTCGCGAAGGCGATGATCGAAGGGGACGTGGGAGAGGGTTCGACCGTCACGGTGGACCTGGACGTCGACGGGGGACTCGCCCTCGTCGTCTGACGACGCCGAGCCGGTTCGCGCCTAGAGTCCGCCGCCCAGCAGCGCCGCCGGGATCGTCTTCATGCACAGCCGCAGGTCGACCCAGAGCCCCATGTTCATGGCGTACATGAGGTCCTGCAGGGTCATCTCGTCGAAGGACACACGGTTGCGCCCTATGACCTGCCACGGTCCGGTGATCCCGCACTGCACTTCGAGACGCTGACGCTGCCACTCGTCGTACTCGCTCGCCTCGTAAGGCAGGGGCGGGCGCGGTCCGACGAGACTCATGTCGCCGCGGAGAACGTTGATCAGCTGCGGGATCTCGTCCAGCGAGTACTTGCGGATGAACGCGCCGATGGGCGTGATCCGGGGGTCGTCAACGATCTTGTAGATGCCGTTGCCCCCGGCGTCGGTAGCGGTTGGCGCGGCCTCGCCCTTGATGAGCTTCCGGACGTACTGCTGGTGGCCGGAGGAGTCGCAGTCCACGTACATCGAGCGGAACTTCAGGAACTCGAAGGTCCTGCCGGCCCGGCCGATCCGGAGCTGGGTGTGGAACACGGGTCCGGCGGAGGTCGCCTTGATGACCGCCGCGATTATCCCGATGACCGGCGAGAGCAGCACCAGGATGGCGGCGGATCCCGCGATGTCGAGCGCTCGCTTCAGGGCGTAGCCCGTGGACGGGACGAGGGGCCTTCTGACACGGGTCACCGGCGCCTGGAAGAGGTCAGAGAGCAGGCGGCTGCCCTCCAGCGGTCCGAAGAGGTTCGAGATCACGTACACGTCGGCGCCGCGGCGTTGTGTGGCCTCGACGATCCCCAGCACTTCCCGCGGCGGAACGCTGGAGCTGTCGACAAAGACCACGTCAGCCGACCTGCCGTCGGCGGCCACGTTGTTGAGCTCCGCCGCTACCGCGTCGGCGCCCTCCCGATCCAGACGCAGCGGGCTGATGGTGCGGACCTGCTCGAAGCCGCGGAGTCTCGTGAGGCGCTTCGCGATCCTTCGAGAGACGATCGAGTCTCCCGACCACGAATCCGACCGGCCGGCGCCGCTTCACCCACTCGACATAGCCGGAGTGCAGCACCACGAGACGGAGCAGCAGGTCGATAGGTGGAAGGAGCGCGAATGTGAGTACGAGTGTCAGCCTCGAGATGTTGAACCAGCCGGGGCCGACAAGGAACGCTCCCGCGGCCGAGAGGACGAAGGCGAGCACGCAGGAGCGCACTACCGTCCAAGCATGCAGCGGTCTGGACACATAGGCGTCGCGCTCGTAGAGACCCGCCGAGTAGAAGGCTCCCAGGACGGCGACGAAGGGGATCGCGAGCGGCCACTCGGGGTAGAGCGACGCGGGCTGCAACCCGAGGAGTGGGCCCACGAGGAGGCGCAACTCGACCGCCGAGAGCGTCGCGGCAAGGACCGCGATCAGGTCGGCCGCCATGCTGGTGCGACGCGTCATCGTCCGCGCGTCCCTCCCCTTCGGGCTTGGTGCCCCGTTCTGTCCCGGACTAGTCTGGCCCACGGAGGTACCCCCTGTCTGTACCCCCTATCGGCATCCGCCATAACGACTTGAGCGTCCTGGTTCCGTTGGCTGCGACCTGCACGTCTGTGCGTCGGGTAAGATATTGGTCACCCGTTCCACGTGGAGGACATGATGCGCGCGGTGGTGACCGGCTGTGCGGGGTTCATCGGGTCGTCGCTCACGGACCGGCTCCTCGCCGACGGCTGGGACGTCGTCGGGATCGATTCGTTCGAGGACTACTACTCCCGGGAGCTGAAGGAAGCCAACCTCGCCGATGCGCTCCTCTCCCCGGCGTTCACCCTCGTCGAGGCGGACCTGGTGGAGATGGCCGCCCTCGAGGGCGAGCTTGCGGGCAGCGGAGTCGTTCCGCTGAGGGAGATCGTGGCGTCTGCGGACCACGTGTACCACCTGGCTGCGCAACCCGGGGTCCGCGGCAGTTGGGGAGCAACCTTCGAGACGTACGTGCGCAACAACGTGCTCGCGACTCAGAAGCTCCTTGAATGCGCCAAGGAGGTTGGCATCGCGTCGTTCGTGTGTGCGTCGAGCTCCTCCGTCTATGGCGAGACAGCCGTGCTGCCCATGGACGAGGGCGCCGTGTGCAACCCGCACTCCCCGTACGGCGTGACGAAGCTCGCCTCGGAGCACCTGGCGCGTCTGTACGCCCGCAACTTCGGGCTGCCGACGGTGTCGTTGAGGTTCTTCACGGTCTACGGCCCGCGCCAGCGTCCCGATATGGCCTTCAGCAAGTTCATCCGGGCGGCGCTGGAGCAGCGGCCCATCGAGGTCTTCGGGGACGGCGGCCAGACACGCGATTTCACCTTCGTTTCCGATATCGTCGACGGGATCGTGGCCGCGCCCTCTGCTCCGGCCGGCTCGGTCCTGAACTTGGGCGGCGGTTGCCGCGTCTCTCTGTCAGAAGCGCTGGATGTGCTCGAGTCAGTGGCGGGACACAAGATCGAAGTGCGCCGGTCCGGCGTGCAGGCGGGGGACGTCACGGACACGTGGGCGGCGGTCGGGCGCGCCCGCGACTGCATCGGGTACGAACCGAAGGTCGACTTGGCGACCGGTCTTGCCGCCGAGTACCGGTGGCTGGTCGATACGCTCTGAGGGTTCGGAGTCCGCGGGTCGGCGGTCCGCAGCCGGCGGCTGATGCTATCGTGGAGCGGAAGCCATCCCACCAGCCGCACGCACGTATGGAGCGAGTCTTGGAGCCTTGCGACGTCACGGTCTTCGGAGCGGGCTACGTCGGTCTAGTGACCGGCGCCTGTCTTGCGGTGATGGGGCATCGCGTCGAGGTGCTCGACATCGATCGTGCCAAGCTCGAGATGCTGGGCTCGGGCACGGTCCCGTTCCATGAACCGGGGCTGGCCGACGTGGTCAGCGAGGCGGTCGCGTCGGGAAACCTGCGATTCGGTCACCCCGATGGCATCACGGCGTGCGGGGAGTTCGTGTTCGTGGCGGTGGGGACTCCGCCTGCCACAGGGGGAGCGGCGGACTTGCGGTTCGTACGGTCGGTCGTCGATCTTGTCGCCCGGACGGCGGAGGCCGGCACGGTCGTCGTCATGAAGAGCACGGTCCCCCCTGGCACCGGTGCACGTCTCTCCGAGACCTTGGCGCCGTCGGGGATCGAGTACACCTCGAACCCCGAGTTCCTGCGCGAGGGCAGCGCGGTCAATGACTGGTTCCACGCCGATCGGATCGTGCTAGGTGGCGCTGCTGGCGCAGTGGACAGGGTCGCCGCGCTCTACCGGGGCATCGATGCGCCGGTCCTCAAGTGCGGCATCGCGAGCGCGGAGCTCATCAAGTACGCCTCGAACGCTTTCCTCGCCACGAAGATCTCGTTCGCGAACGAGATAGCCAGCCTGTGCGACCGGCTGGACGCCGACGTCGACATCGTGATGAACGGCGTCGGGCTCGACCCGCGGATCGGCCCCGCGTTCCTCGAAGGCCGGCATCGGCTACGGCGGGTCCTGCTTCCCGAAGGACACGAAGGCGCTCGACTACCTGTCGAGCATCAACGGCTACGACTTCCACCTGCTCAAGGCGGTCATCGAAGTCAACGCCGGGCAACGGCGCCTTCCGATCATGGTCTTGCGGGAAAGGCTGGGCGATCTCCGCGACGCGAAGATCGCCGTTGCCGGGCTCTCGTTCAAGCCGCACACGGACGATACGCGCGAAGCGCCAGCCGTCGAGATCGTCGGCACGCTGCTGGCGGACGGCGCCGTCGTGCGCGGGTACGACCCGGCGGGAACTCTGGCCTTCGACGGAGAGTCTTTCGAGCAGGTCCCGTCGCTGGCCGAGGCGATCTCCGGCGCGCGAGCGGTGGTGATCGCGACCGAGTGGCCCGAGATCGCCGGTGCCGACTGGCCCGCTCTGATCGCTTCGATGGACGAGCCGCGACTGGTCTTCGACGGGCGCAACTGCGTGGACGGCGTCGTCGTACGCGACGCCGGCGGGGTCTACGTCGGCGTGGGAAGGCGCTAGACTGACGCGCTGCGGCGACGTCGGAGCGCCTCGGCGAGGAGGCGTCCCGTCACCCGATAGTCGAAACGCTCCTCCGCGACGCGTCGGCCCGCTGCCGCAGTCCGGGCGGCCGCGTCGGGATCGGCGAGTACCTCGCGCAGCTTCGCCACTAGGGCGTCCGTGTCGTCCGGCGGCACGAGGAACGCGCTCTCGCCATCGCGAACGTATTCGGCGATGTCGCTCGTGCGTGTGACGATCGCCGGCCTGCCGGCGGCCAAGTACTCGCCGAGCTTCGTGGGGAGCCCGGCGTCAGCCTGCTGGCTCGAAGGGCGCGCGAGAACGACGATCGAGGCTTCGCCGAGGTAGCGGGGGATCTCACTGCGTGGGACCTGCCCGGTGAACTCTACGCGATCGGCGATGCCGAGTTCCTCAGCCATCCTGCGAAACTCGGGGATGTTGGACACGCGCGCTTCGTCGGAGTCACCCACGAGCCGAAGCGCCACATCGGGGAAGTCGGACGCCGCACGAGAGAACGCCGCCATCAAGGTCGCGACGCCGTCCTTCTTCTCATTGAGCATTCCGACGTAAGTCACGAGACGAGGGGCCGTTGCGGGTGTGTCGTCAGGCCGGTAGTCATCGCAGTCGACCATGACCGGCAGCAGGATGGCCTGGGCTGCGGGCCGAAGATGTCGTGTCGCGTACTCGAGGAGGTAGCGGGAGACCGCGACGGCCAGGTCGAACCGGCCGATGAGGCGGCGCCCGTAGCGCTCCTGTCTAGCGTCGCGGGCGGCCCCCGGCGGGAGGTCGTGGTACGGCATCTCGGAGAGATCCAGAACGTACATCGCGCCGACAGAGCGGCTGACCCACTCGAAGAACCGGGCGGTCGACAACTGGCTGGAGTAGAGCAGGATGGCGTCCACCCCGGAGCGGAGGGCGAGGTCGCGGATCCGGCGCCGCGCCGTGAACAGGCTCGACAGCACGCGCCACCGTCGCGTCAGCAGTGAGGGGCTCTTCGCCGTGGAGACGCTGGTGTACTCGAACGGGATGCCCCGGAAGACTCCGCTGATCTCGGTGTTCACCGCCGTGGCCTCGTCGAGTTCGCTCGGCCCGAGCAGGATGACGCTGACGTCCTCGCCGGTCGCGGCCAGTCCGCGCGCGTATGCGGTCACGCGCGACGTCGCCGCGGTCCCGTCGGGGAAGCCGACGTACGGCTTGGCGACCACGACGATCACCGGGGGAGACCTCCGCGCCGTGCCAGCAGAGACTCGTAGGCGGCGAGATAGCCCTCGACCATCGTGTCCACCGTGAACAGGTTCTCTATGCGTCGCTGCCCTTCGCGGCCCATCTCGTGAGCGCGCGCCGGGTCGGCGCGCAGAGTGCGCAGCGCGGAGACGACCGCCTCCGTGTCCCGGGGGGCGACGAGGAACCCGGTCACTCCGTGCTCCACGAGTTCGGGATTGCCTCCGGAGTCCGTGCACACGACCGGCAGTCCGCAGGCCATGTACTCCATGATCGCGTTCGAGCAGCCTTCGGCGTGTATGGCCGGGTCAGTCAGGAGGACGCCCACGTCGGCCGCGGCTATCGCCGGCAGTACCTCGAGACCACCCGCCGGAAGCTCCATCACCCCCGCTTCCACGAGATCCGCAGCCTCAGACCTCAGCACCTCGCGGTGTGGCCCGTCGCCCATAGCGACGAATCTGAAGCCGCCTGTCCCTATCGCGAGTGAGCGCGCGGCGGCAAGGAACAGGTGCCAGTCCTTCTCAAGGGACATGCGCGCCGCCATGATCGCAACGGTGTCTCCGTCTGACGGTCGGGCGGACACGCCCGTCCCGACGACCGCAAGGCGGGCGGGGTCGAAACCGTTGTAGATCACGCGCCCTCGGTCGTTCTCGGCGATACCGAAGGCGGAAAGACCTGCCCTGCTGTTCGCCACGACCGAGTCGGACCACCGCAGGCCGAGCCGGTACAGCCGTGCTCGTCTTCCCGGCACACGTCCGCGGCGGATCGAACCGTCGAGCAACGGCACGCGGCGCGTCCGGCAGTACGGGACCATTGCCAACGTGGACATGTAGCCCCACGAGTGGACGATGTCGGGTTCGAGACTCGAAGCGGCGCGCCACATCACGATCGCAGGAGTGACGTCGAAGCGGAAGTGCCTGGGCGCGATCCGGACATCGATGCCGAGCCCCTCGAGCACCTGCCGGTACGGCCCGTCCTCCATGCTCAGGACCGACACCGACCATGGCTCGGGCAATCTTGAGGCGAGCAGGGCCAACTGACGCTCCGCGCCTCCGTTCCACAGCCCGTCGGCGACCATGAGTACTCGGGTCATGTCCGGAGCAGGTCCTCGTAGAGTGTGCGCTCCTCCGCGAGCCGCGCGACGGTATCGGCCCAGGGGCGCGGCGTCCAGCCGGTCCGCTGCCGAAAGTGCGTGCTGTCGAGCGAGCGGTCGATGACGGGTTCGTCCTGGGGCACGATCTCGATGTCCCAGCCGAGTGCGGAATCGAGCGTGGTCAGCAGGTCGTACTTGGAGATCGGGTCGGTCGAGACGTGCCACAGGCCGTCGACGTCGGTCCAGTCGGTGCACAGTCGCTCGAT
The DNA here is from genome assembly GCA_963726435.1 of uncultured Coriobacteriia bacterium. GTDB lineage: Bacteria > Actinomycetota > Coriobacteriia > Anaerosomatales > PALSA-660 > PALSA-660. Next base: position 264,581 of record CAVSCJ010000001.1, on the reverse strand, counting down.
GACGTCGACGAGGTCGCTCGTGGCGAGGCCGGAGAAGACCGCCTTCGTGAAGCCCTGTACCTGCGATGCCGCGACGGCTCGCGAACCACTCCAGGAGCCCGGTCGGCCGACCGATCTCCCAGCCGACGATGGATGTCCGCACGGTCACGGCCCCCGGAACGTCGGTGACCTCGCCCAGCAGCTTGGTGCGGCCGTACAGGTCGGTCGCGTCGGGGATGTCGGCTCTCGGTGTAGCCCCCGCGGGATCCGGTGAAGACGCAGTCGGTGCTCACGTGCACGAACCGGGCGCCGGCCATCGAGCACAGAGCGCGACCTCGTGAGGGAACAGCGCGTTGGCGCGGATGCTCGGGATCGACTCGTGAGCCTCGGCTCTCTGCTTGACGATGCCGATGCAGTTGACGACCGCGTCGGGGCGGAAGCTCTCCATGACCTCGGCGACGCTCGCGAGGTCTTCCACGGACACGCCGCTGACGAACCGCGCACCGCGGCGCGAATCGTCGCGACGAGCGGGTCCGGGCATCGCAGAGTCCCGACGACGTCATGGCGCTCGGACAGCAGCGTCGCTGCCCGATGCCCGAGCATCCCGTTCGCCGCCGAGTACCAGGATCTTCACGTGCCGGCCTCCCGTGGCGATCACTCGGCCGACCAACGCGCCGCGGTCACTGGATCGCTCCTGCAGCCAGTCCATGTACTCGCCGAGCCCGTCCTCGAGCTCGACACGGACGGTTGGAAGCCGAAGGCCGCGACGGCCGCGTCGATGGCGGCGAGGCTGTCCCGCACGTCGCCGGGCCGCGGCGGGCCGTGGACGACGCTCGGGGTGGTGCCCGAGATCGTCGCCATCATGCGTCACGAGGTCGTTGATGGTGATGCGCGTGCCGCTCCCGAGGTTGAACGACGCCCTGGACGCCCTCGGTCGTCCCCGCGAGGTAGTTCGCGCGGGCGACGTCGGCTGACGTTCACGAAGTCGCGGGTCTGCTTCCCGTCGCCGAAGATGACGACGTCCTGGCCGCGCAGCATCCGCTCCGCGAAGATCGGGATGCACGTTGCCGTACGCGTCGAAGCGCTGCCGCACGCCGTACACGTTGAAGTAGCGCAGGCAGACGTTCGACATGCCGTAGAGCTTGTTGTACACGAGGCACATCTTCTCGGCGGCGAGCTTGCTCGCACCGTAGGGGGAGTCGGGGTCCTGGGGATGGTCCTCGCGGATCGGCAGCGTCTTGAGCTCGCCGAAGATGCCGGCCGACGACGAGAAGCACGACGCCGGTCGATCGCCGTGCGCGCGCGCGGCCTCGAGCACGCGCAGCGTGCCGATGACGTTCACCTGAGAGTCCCGGATCGGGTCGTCGATCGAGCGAGTGTTGCCCACGCTCGCCGCGAGATGGAACACGGCATCGCAGCCCGACATCGCCGAGCAGACTACGTCGGCGTCGGTGACATCCCCCCGGACGAACTCGGCTTCGTCGAGCAGGTTCTCCTCGTAGCCGGAGGAGATGTTGTCGAGTACGACGACCTCGTGTCCCTCGTCGAGCAGCAGCTCGACCAGGTTGCTGCCGATGAACCCGGCGCCACCCGTGACGAGCGCTCTCATGCGGCACCGACTCGAGGACAGAGTGGCCGACGACGATGCGCGCGACGGTCTCGGACACGTTGTCGACCAAGTACTCGGCTGGAGGCGCCATCCGCCGCGTCGGCGCACCGCGAGGTCCGACGCAGCTCAGCACCGGCTCGGGCTCGACGCCCGACAGGATGTTGCTGCCGCACTCGATCGTCTCGGGGCGCTCGGTGACCTCGCGCAGCGTGACCGTCGGAACGCCGAAGATGCAGCACTCCTCCTGGACGGTGCCGCTGTCGCTGAGCACGCAGAACGCCGCCTTCTCCAAGGCCACGAAGTCGAAGAGCCCGAGCGGCTCGACGAAGCGCACCCTGTCCGCGGACACGCCGAACGACCTCATCCGATCGGCCGTTCTCGGATGCAGCGAGCACACGACCGGCATGTCGTAGTTGGCGACGACAGCTTCGAGCGCGGAGGCCAGAGAGCGGAGCCGCGGCTCGACGTCGACGGTCTCCGCGCGATGGACGGTGGCGAGCATGAATCCGCTCGCGGTCGAGCCCGAGGTCCGGCAGCGCAGTGCGAGGCGGCGATCCGATCCGCGTAGCGGTCGAGCACCTCCTTGATCGGGTTGCCGGTGACGAACACCCTCCGGCGCTCGATTCCCTCGCGCACGAGGTTCGCCGCACTGCGATGGGTGTAGGGCATCAGCACCGAGCTCGAGTGGTCGATGACCCGGCGGTTGACCTCTTCGGGGACCCGGTCGTCGTAGCAGCGGTTCCCCGCCTCCATGTGGAACACGGAGATGCCCATGCGTTTGGCGACGACGCGCGGCTCAGTCCCGAGTTGGTGTCGCCGAGCACGAGGAGCGCGTCCGGCTGCTGCTCTGCGAACAGGGCTCCGGCTCGCGAGACGATCTGGCCGATCTGCTCCGCGAAGCCGTCCCCGCGCACCCCCAGGTGGAAGTCCGGCTCGCGCAGGCCGCAGCTCGTCGAAGAACAGCTGGCTCAGGCGGTGGTCGAAGTTCTGGCCGGTGTGCACGAGCAGGTGGTCGCAGGAGTCGTCGAGCACGTCGATGACGCAGCGCAGCCGGATGATCTCAGGCCGCGTTCCGAGGATGGTGATGACCTTCATGTCGCCTGTCACGCTTCCAGATAGGACGCGTCGGCGACCTCCGGCACACGCGTCGGCGAGGTAGCCGACCACTTCCGATGCCGCCATCAGATTGTCCGCCGAGCTGTACTCCGCCTTCAGCACCGGTTCGACGGCGAGGTCGCCTGCGACCTCCGGCAGCATCGGGCGCAGAGCGTAGTAGCCCTCGGCGCCGTGGACGGTCCTGTACGACTCCTCGTCGGAGATCAGGATCTCGTGGATCTTCTCGCCGGGACGGATGCCGGTCGTCACGATCGGGATGTCGGCTCCGGCGATGAGCGCCTCGGCCACGTCGACGATGCGCGCCGAGGGGACGCGAGGGATGTACGTCTCGCCGGGGGCCGCGCTTCGCACGGCGGCGAAGATCGTGTCGACCGCGTCGTCGAGCGTGAGGAGGAACCTCGTCATGTCCGGCGTGGTGATCGTCACCGGTCCCCCGGCGGCGATCTGTTCCAGGAACAGGGGCACGACGGAGCCGCGAGAAGCCAGGACGTTGCCGTAGCGAACGCAGATGAACCTGGTCTCGGGGCGGCGCATGTTCCCCTGGATGTACACGCGCTCCTGGATGGCCTTGGTCATGCCCATCACGTTGACCGGCTTGCAGGCCTTGTCCGTCGAGATCCCGACGACCGTCTCGACGGGAAAGTCGAATTCCCGGATGGCTCGAACGATGTTCTCGGCTCCCTCGATGTTGGTGCGGACGGCCTCCCACGGGAAGTACTCGCACGTCGGGCACCTGCTTGAGGGCGGCGGCGCTGAACACCACGTCGGTGTCGCGCAGGGCGGCCGCGACGCTGTGGTAGTCGCGGACGTCGCCGATGCGGAACTCCAGGCACTGCTCGAAGTTGCGGTAGATGATCTCGTCGGTGGCGGCGCGCCGGTGCTGGAAGCTCAGCCGCATGTAGTGCTGCTTGGCCTCGTCGCGCGAGAAGACGATGACCTTCGCCGGTGTGCCGTTCACCCCGGAGAGCAGCCGGCGCACGAGCACCTGTCCGAGCGAGCCCGTCCCCCCGGTCACCAGGATGCGCTTGCCCTCGAAGTCGCGTCCATCGGGATCGCTCATCGATGCTCCCTTGCCGGTGTCTGGACGGATGCCCGGCAGGTGCGCTCAATGCTTCCATGTGCGCCCCCGCGGACTCCCGCACAAGGATACAGCACTGCCCGCAGGCGCCGCGCGCGCATACAATTGCGACGGGCGGACTGCGGTGGAGGAGGGGGAAGGCTCGATCCATGCGAACTCGGGCCGTGCTTCCGCCGAGCGACGCCTCTCTCTCTAGAGGCTCCCTGCTGAGTCGATTGAGCCGTGCTGCGGCGGGGGCTCTGGTCGGCTTCGTCGTCGCCAACATCGTCGTCGCGACAACTGTCTCGTACGCGCCCGCCCGCAGGGTCGATCCCGTCCTTGGGAACGTCCGCCGCGCGGGGCTGTTCGTCTCCGGGACCGAGGGCTACTGCGCCACACGGCTGAACAGCATGGGGTTCCGGGCGCCTGAGCCCTCGGACGTGCGCGGGTTCCCCGAACGCGTGCTGTTCCTCGGGGACAGCATCACAGAGGCCTACCAGGTCATGGACGACGAGACGTTCGTGCTGCGCGTCGAGAAGGCGCTGTCAAGCCGGGGACGGCGGGTGGCGTGCGTGAATGCGGGGGTCGCGGGCGCCGGTCCGGCAGACTACCTCTATCTTGCTCCCACTCTGCAAGCCGCCTATGCACCCACTCAAGTCGTTGTGCAACTCGCCGACGCAGACTTCGGACCGTCGCTCACCAGCACGCGGTCTGTCCGTTGGCTGGAGCCTGGAGACGGCGATTGGACGGTTCGAATCGCCAATGAGCAGTCCGTGGCCGGGTGGTTGCGCGAACTGGGCCCGCGCGTGCCAGCGGCCTACTACATCTACCAGAAGATCTGGAAGGACGCTGCCCTCGAGGCATCCGACACGTCGCCTGCCCAATTCGCGGTCACCGAGTACTCAGCCGATCCGCGCATCGTCGAATGGGTCGTAGCCAAGCTCCGCGACGAGTATGGGTCGGATCTTCTGGTCCTCTACATCCCGCAGATCGACTGGCTAGGCGATACGACCGTACCGACGGCCACCGAAACGCTCGTCCACGACGTCTGCGACCGAGTCGGGGTCGGTTTCATCGACGTCAGAGGCGCTCTCTCGGCGCGCTACGCCGAGACGCGCCAGCCCCTCAATGGCTTCGCCAACACTGTGCCGGGGAACGGGCACTTGAACGCCGGCGGTCACGCGGTGGTCGCGACGGAACTCGTGCGGTTCCTCACATCCGCGCACGACACGGTCGGCGGCGACTGATATGTCCTTCGTGACGTGGCAGTACCTCGCGTTCTTGGCCGCGACACTCGTGATCGTTCGCCTGATGCGCGGAGAGCGCTCATCACGGGTCTTCCTGCTGGTTGCGAGCTGCGCGTTCTACGGGTTCTTCGAAGTGCGTCTCGTTCCAGTCCTTCTCGCCATGGCTGGCGCCTCGTTCTTGGCCGCACGCTACGTCGCTCGCGCATCTGGCGCGCGCTCACGACGTACCGGCCTCGTGATCGGAATAGCCCTGAACCTGGGCGTGCTCGGCCTGTTCAAGTACTACGACTTCTTCTCCGGGTCCATCGCCGCGGTCCTTCGCGTTCCGGACCCGGTGTCTCTGGGTCTCATCCTTCCGGTCGGCATCTCGTTCGTCACCTTCGAAGTTCTGAGCTACTTGATCGATGTCTATCGGGGCGAGCCAGAGGCCAGATCCTTTGCCGATCTGGCTCTGCTGGTGATGTTCTTTCCGCACCTGGTCGCCGGCCCGATCCTGAAGCCCGCCGACTTCCTGCCCCAACTGCAGCGTCGCCTCGACGTCTCTTGGGACAACATCGAGCGCGCTTTGCCCGGCTTCCTTCTCGGCTTCGTGAAGAAGGTGCTGATCGCCGACTCACTGGCGCTGTTCGTCGACAGCGTCTATGCGCGCCCCGGCCTCTACAGTTCTCCCACGGTCTGGCTCGCCGCAGTGGCGTATGCGTTGCAGATCTACTGCGATTTCTCGGGCTATTCGGACATCGCGATCGCTAGCGCCCGCTGCTTCGGTCTCGAGATACCAGCCAACTTCAACATGCCGTATCTGTCGAGAAACGTGTCGGAGTTCTGGAGTCGCTGGCACATATCGCTCTCGACGTGGTTCCGCAGGTATGTCTACATCCCGCTCGGAGGCAACCGCCGGGGCGTGGCGCGGGCAAGTCTGAACACGATGGCAGTCATGCTGCTGAGCGGCCTGTGGCACGGTGCGGCGTGGCACTTTGTGGCTTGGGGCGCGCTGCACGGATTCGCGATGGTCATGCAACGCCTGTTCCGAGTGGTGGTTCCGAAGGTCGAGGATCGCCCAGCCTCGTTGCTCGGCAGCGCTGTCTCGTGGCTCATGACCTTCGCTTTCCTGTGTATGTCGTGGGTGTTCTTCCGGTCTCCCGACTTCCAAGTGGCGCTTGCCGTGGTCGCGAAGATGGTCTTCACGGGCGACGTCGGCGGCATCAACTGGCTCCCGACCTCTCTCGCCTTGGCGCTGCCGGCAGTCGTGCTCGCACACTGGGTTGGCGCGCGCAGCGGCATGCCGACGCGGCTCAGGCTCCTGTCCTTCTCCGGTGCCTTCGCCATCACCGTGGTGGTGCTCGGGGTGCTGACGCTCTCCCCGGAGAGGCTGGCGCCGTTCATCTACTTCCAGTTCTAGCCAAGCTCGGAGCTGGCAGGCAGACTTGCGGTTCGCGGTGCCCGGCCTGACCGCCACGCCGGTCTAGAGCCCGACCGGCGCCTCGCCCAGGCCCGACTCAGTGCTCGCTCGAGCCAGCTCCTCGGCGAATCGCGCACGCACCGTCGCAGCATCATGCTTCTCGATCGCGAGACGTCGGCCGCGCTCGCCCATCGCGTCTCGCGAGGCTCGATCGCCGGCCAACGTCATCAGCGCGTCGTGGATCAGGCTGGGATCAGCTTCATCCACGAGCAACGACCATCCGCCGTGTCGCGCGTACTCGGCAGCGGCGCATCCGCGCGGGGCATATGTGAGCACGGCGCGCCCGGCGGCCAGGTACTCCGGGATCTTCGTCGGCATCGAAAGGCGCGCGAACTGCACACCAGCTTCGTCGAAGTCGAGGGCAATGAGGAGTATGTCCGCGCTCGCGAGAAGACCGGGCACGTTGTCGTACGGCACGGCCGGATGAACCTCGACGCCTTCGAGTCGGGACATCCGCGCGACGACCGGGTGGTCGGCGGTGGGAGTGTACAGGCGCAGGCGGATCGGCGCGCCGCCTGCCGCCATCTCCGCGACGGCCTCGGCAACCTGCAGGAGGGCGCCGGCGTTGGCCCGGCCGACGCGTCCTGCGTAGACGACGCTCGCAGGGGAGTCACCGGGCTGCTGGTACTCGTTGCGGTGGAGGGACGCGAGGGCGTCCTGCCTCGCGATGTCGACAGAGTTCTGGATCGGAACGAATGTCATTCCGTAGCGGTGCAGGTACTCCTCGGCCATCGCGTCGCCAATGGCCATACGGGCCTTCGAGCGGTCGAGAAGCGATTGGAATGCACGTTCGGCTCGTGCCCTGACCGTCCACGCCAGCAGCCCATGGCGGTACATCGTGCTGGGCCAGTCATCCATGATGTGGAGTGCGAGGGGCAAGCCTGAGTCGTCCAGGATCTCGGCCACGAGCGTCATGACTGCCAGGTTGGCGAGCTGCGAGTAGACGAGGTCCGGCTGGAAGGCATTGATCCAGTCTCGCAGCCGGCTCGACAGCCGCATCCTGCGCAGAGCGTCCTCGAGCCCCAGCCCGTCGAGTCCAGAGCGGAAGACCTTCCTGGGAAGGGTCAGCTCCGGCGTGACTGCGGAGGCCGGGCCCGCGCTGGCGGGGCCTGGCTCCTCGACGTCGGCCTTCGATGGAGGGGTCTCGGTCCGGGTCACGACCGAAAGCGGCCAGACCCATGTGATCTCGCTTGTTCCGAGTGCGTAGTAGCGATCGCAGACATCGAATGCGAGATGCCGATCTGACACCACGGCCGCCGCCAGACGGTCTCGCGGCCACCCCTCGAATAGGTTGCATAGCGTGATGCCGCCGCCCGACGTTCTTTCGAACGGTTGGCCGACGACCAACACGCGCGGACACCAGGCCACTCTAGGCCTGCTGTTCCAGGGTCTGCAGATCGACGAGTTCGGCGAACTTGCCTCTCCTCCGCAGTAGCTCATCCCAGGATCCGGATTCGATGAGCCGACCGTTGTCGAGCACGTGGATGAGACCGCACCCGCGTACAGTCGCAAGGCGATGTGTGACTATGAGGACGGTCAGCGTCCCCGTCAGCCGCTCGACCGCTGACTGGACCTTCTCCTCGGATTCGGCGTCGAGGGCGCTCGTCGCCTCGTCGAGCACGAGTATCGAAGGCTCGCGGACGATGGCTCTCGCGAGACCAAGCCGCTGACGCTGCCCACCCGACATCCGCATCCCACGGTCGCCGATGATCGTATCGTAGCCTTCCGGGAAGCCAAGGATGAACTCATCGGCGTCCGCGAGCTTGGCGGCCTCCACGATGTCCTCGCGTGACGCGCCTTCGAAGCCCCAGGCGATGTTCTCGGCGACCGTGGCGTGGAAGAACGAGGCGTCCTGGGGAACGTAGCCGATCTGGCGTCGCCAGTCCTTGAGGCGGACGTCCCGCAGCGAGGAGCCGTCGACCAACACGTCACCGGAATCGGGTCGGAGCAGGCCCAGGATCAGGTCGAGGACGGTGGTCTTGCCCGCGCCCGAGGCGCCGACGATCGCGGTTGAGCCGCCATGCGGGATGGACAGACTGACCTGCCTGAGCACCGGGAGGTCGGCGCCATAGGCGAAGGAGACGTCGTCGAGCTCGATCGAGTCCGAGAACTGGCCCAAGCGTGCGTCGCCGGTCTTCTCGCGAGAGGCGGCCGCGGCCGCAGTGTACTCGTCGACCCTGATCACCGCCGGGACGAGTGAGAGCAGGAAGCTCTGGTTGGCCTGCAGGGTCGAGATCCGAGGCGACAGTCGGTAGTAGGCGAATAGGAAGACCGTGAGCGTTGCGACGCTCATGCCGAAGAAGGTGATGGCGGCGTAGATGCCGATGAAGATGGTCACAATCGTGGCGGATTCGTAGAGCGTCTTGAGCCACGCCTGATTCATCACATTGCGGTAGCGGACCCGCTGTCGCACCTCCGTAAGGGCGTCGAACCGCCGCTGCACTTCAGATTCGGCCGAGGACGCCTTCACCACCTTGGCCGCGGTCAGGTTCTCCTGCGTCTCGCTTTGGATCTCCGCGTCGACGCGGTTGACGTCCTGCCCGAACTTCGTGCCGCGGCGGGCCCTGTGCCTAAGCAGGAAGACGACCACGCCGCTCGTGACCACGACTGCGAGCGTCATCTGCCACGAGAGGACCACCGTCAGCGCCGTGTAGACCAGGACCACGATGATCGCGCCGAGCATCTGCACGAGCGTGAAGTACGCCGCGCCCGCGCGGTCGGTGGCGCTGATCAGAGCCGAGATGAGGTCCGCCGTCTTGGTGCGGACGAAGTAGGGCCAGTCCGCGTCGGTCACCGCCGCGAAGAGCCTCTTGCGCAGACTGGCCTGAAACAGTTCCGACGAGTCGGCCAGCAGCCTCTGCTGTAGGAGGCTGGCGCCCTCGCTGGCTAGGATGGCGACCAAGATGAACCCGAGGGAGGTGGCCAAGTTGAACGGCAGATGCATGGACTCCAGGACGACGCCGACGAAGCGCCCGATGCCGTCGCCACTGGCGCCCCGCATATCCGCGTTCTCGGCGATCTGAAGCATCGGAACGAGGGCGGCCACACCGACGCCTTCCAGCAGCCCCGCGACCGTCAGCGTCACCACGGAGAGTGAGAACCGGAGTGGCTGGTCCCTCAGAATCCTCGACACGAGGTAGCGGATCTGCATCTTGGCCTCTGGAAGACTCGTGCGGACCGTGCGCGGCGAGGGGTTCTTGAGCCGCCTCACTCTAGCAACGGCGGTTGCGGCGTGCAAACAGCCCCGCTAGACCCGTCGGCCCCGCATCGCCCGCGTGCGCACCAGCGTGCACCGGCCCGTCGGCGCGCTACGCCAGCCGCGGCTCGAGAATGTCGACTGCGTACACCGGCGGGGGTCCTTCCGGCGATCGCAGACGGTCGAGGCGTGTGGCGAGAGCGGCGACCGCGATTACCAGCAGCGGGAGCGCGACCGGCAAGTACCAGTCGGCGTTCTGCAGCGAGAAGACCACATAGACGATCAGGTAGCCGAGGAGAGCTCGCGCTTCGGCGTCCTTTCGCGCCCAGTTCCACGCGCCGGCCAGCGCCCTCCACAGAACCGCTCCATAGAAGAGAAGACCGGCGATGCCCTCAGTCACGGCTACCTGGAGCACGAAGTTGTGGGGCGGGTACGGATCCGGCACGTACACGAGGTAGTAGCGCCAGGTCCACACCAAGTCGTTGAACGGATGAGCGACGAAGAAGTCCCAAGCCAGCCGCCAGCGAGTCAGCCGTTCAAGGCCGTTGCCCGAGCCGACGTCGAAGAGATGCGCCAAGGTGTAGCCGAAGGCCCCTGACGCCTGCTGTCCCCACAGAAGAGCCGCCACGATACCGATCAGCACGACGGGGAGGACCCACGGTACTATGCGGCGCACTTGGCCGGACATCGCCACGCAGACCAGCCCCGCCACAGCGAACGCGATGAGACCCGATCGGCTGTTGGTGAGTACGAGGCCGGTCGTCGAGGCCACCAGCAGCAAGACGTTGTAGCGCTTGGGGACCGCGCGCGACGCGACCAGGGCGAACGGCCACGCGAACAGCAGCAGTCCTCCGCCTCCCAGGGCCAGTGCCCGCCAGCGGGTGACGCCGGACTCGACGTAATAGCCGCCGCCGCCGGTCACGGCGGAGACAACCGCCCAGCCGGCGAGGCAGAGCGCGGCGACGACGGCGACAGCTCCTGCGACCTTCCGGGTTCTGTCGTCCGCGAACACCGCAAGACCGATCGGGAAGAGCAGCCAGCTGAATCGAACGGCCACCTCGCCGACGATCGTGTTCAGCGTCATCGTGCCGATCCCCACGGCCAAGGGAACGACCACTAGGAGATCGAAGAGCAGGTAGGCGATCACGATCCTGGAGAGCGTGCGCGACGCGCCGCACTCCGGTGAGCTCGCGGCCCGGACGAGGCCGCCGACCCCAACGACTCCCGCTACGGCCAGCATGAGGTAGAAGTAGCTGACGTGGCCGGCCGCGTTCAGGTAGACGAACGGCAGGTACGCCATGCCGATCGCGCAGAAGACGACGAACGCGATCAGCACGCCGAGGAGCACGCGCCGTCCGAAGGGGCTGCTAGCCATCTTGATCGAGTCCATCCCGCCAGGAGTCGACCCCAAAAGGCACGGTCAGAGTGAAGCGGAGTCGTGATACCCGTAGTACCCCCGAGAGGAGACGGTGTCCATGGGCCCCCACACCGCCAGGCCCAGGATCCGCGCGCCGACGTTCTGCAGCTGCTGGTGGCCGGCCCGCGCCGCGTCGCGCTTCGTTACCCCGATACGGGCGACCACCAGGACACCATCGACCCACTTGGTCGCTGCGGCAGCCTCCGCCGTGGCGAGCACGGGAGCTGTGTCCAGGATCACCCAGTCGGCCACCTCACGCAGGGCGGTCACCAGCTTGCCCATGGCCTCGGACCCCAGGAGCTCGCTGGGGTTCGGGGGCAGGGGGCCGGGGGGGATGACCGATAGGTTCTCGGACCCGGCTGGCTTCTGGAGGGCGTCCGAGAGAAGTCCGGAACCGGACAGAACGTTCGACAGCCCCACCGTGTAGTCGATCTCGAAGAACCGCTCGGCAGCTGGCAGGTGGAAGTCGCAGACGACCAGGACGACCTTGCTCCCGGCGCCTGCCAGCACCGTCGCCAGGTTGGCGGCGATCGTGGACTTGCCCTCACTCGGCACGGCCGAGGTCACGAGCATCGTCTTGATGCCCCTGTCGAAGTTCACGAAGCCGAGGTTGTTGCGCAGCATACGGTACGCTTCGGCGGCGGGGCTTCCCGGGCGGTCGCTCACCGTGAGCCGCGCGAGGTCCGCCTTGTTGACCTTCTCCGTCGGGATGTTGGCGAGTACGGGCGCTCCGTAGATCTCGGACGCTTCGTCCGCCGACTTGATCCGTGTGTCGAGCTGCTCCGCCACGAACGCGCCGCCGAGGCCGACGAGCAGGCCGATGGCGAGGCCGACACCGATGTCACGGGAGGGCCTTGGCGACACCGGAGCCGGGTCGGGCGTAGCGCTTGCGAGCACACTGCCCGCGCCGGTGGCGAGCTGCTCGGCGATGCGCAACTGCTCGAGCTTGTCCGCCAGCGACGTGTACAGTTCCCTGGCCGCCTGCAGTCTCGCCTGGTCCGATGGCGAGGTGGTGACTGTCTGCTCGATGGCGACGATCTGCTTCTGCGCCTGGTCGAGCCGCCGCTGGACGTCGTCCGCGGCGGTCTTGATGCTGGCGCTCTGGTTGTCGCGCGACCACGTCACGTACGCCTCGGCGAACGCGTTCGCGATCCTCGCCGCCCCGCCGGCCGAGGGGTCGATCGCCCGGATCTCGATGTTGTTGGTCCCCGTGTCGGCCGAGGCCGTGACCCGCTTCAGGAGGCTGGAAGCTGATTCCTTGAGACCCAGCATAGCGACGACCTGCCCGGCGATCCGGGGCGAGTTGATGACCTCTACCTGGGTTTGGACGATATCGCGCCCCGGCTGGTATGGCTGATCGGGCTGAGGCGTACCCAGGATCGTGACACCGGCGTCCTGCTGCGCCACGAGCACGAGGGCGACCCCTTGGTAGGAGGGCTTCTGCGACGCCGAGTATGCGAAGAAGCCGAGGGTGATGACGACGACGGACGCCACGATGAGGGGCAGCCGGGATCGTATGACCTTCAGATAGTCCCTGAGCTCCATCGAGGCCCCCAGACCGGTAGCGGGTCTTGCAGCGATCCCCCCGGCCTGCGGGGAGATGCACACAACCCTATCGGCACGATTGTGTCAGCAAGACAGTGCAGTGTCACGCCGGACGCGCGTGGAAGACCTGGCGGGGTACCGCCGTCTCGCGTTTCTAGAGATGGGTCCCCGCCGGGCACTGTTCCCATGGGGCGGGTCCCGGAGGCTTGTTCCCGCGGCGGGGCCCCAAGACCCGTGTGGTACGCTCGGCGGCATGACCAGCGACGGCAGCACAGAGGGTCGCGAGGTGCACGGTCGTGTCCTGATGCTCGCCCCCGATGCGACCATCTCGGGTCCCGTGCCAGGGCCGATCGGGAGACTGGCCTACCGGCTCGCGGACGCTCTCAGGGCTGTGGGCTACGCGGTCGATACGGAGTTGTGGGGTCGCCATGAACGAGAGGAGGGCCCCGTCCGGAAGGTGCTGGGCCGTGCTGCGGACCTCATCCGTATCCGCGGGCGCATCGGTCGAGGCTCGTACGACCTGGTCTTCGTCAACACGACCCACGACTGGCGCGCTCTCGTCAGGGATCTGGCGCTGGTTCTCCCGAGCTCGGCACGTGTCAGGTGGGTCCTTCTGATCCATGGCAGCCACTTTCGGCGCGGTCGACGCCTGTTCGATCTGGCCACTCGCCGCCTGGCCCGACGCGCGAGTGCGGTGCTGCTCCTGTCCTCCGAGGACGTGGCCGAGTGGAAGCGGCTCTACCCTCCGGGCCGCTATCACCTCGTCGCGAACGCACTGGCGCCCGCGCTCACGGCGATGTCCGGCCCTCCTGTTCGGCGGGCGGCGCCTCCGGAGCTTCTCTTCGTCGGCCGCTTGATCCGCGAGAAGGGGCTGTACGAACTGCTCGAAGCATTCGCCACCGTACGTTCGAAGCGGGTGTGTCGCCTGACCGTGGTGGGAGAGGGGCCGGAATCGGACAGGCTGCGGCTCCGGGCCTCGCAACTCGGTGTCGCCCAAGACGTGGAGTTCACCGGTCACCTGATCGAGGAGGACGTGAGCCGCTTCTACCGCGGAGCGGACGTCCTCGTGCTTCCCTCGTACAGCGAGGGGTTGCCCACCGTGCTCCTGGAGGCGATGAGCTTCGGCCTTCCGATCGTCACCACGCGCATAAGCGGCGCTGCCGACCATCTGACCGAGGGCGAGAACGCCCTGTTCGTGCCCGCTCGGGACGCCGGCCCTATGGCGAAGGCGCTGGAAAGGCTACTGGACGACGAGACCCTGCGAGCGACGATGGGGGAGAACAACATCCGCAAGGCCGGGGACTTCGCGCCGGGCAGGGTCGTTCAGGACTACGTGCGGGTCTTCGAAGAGGTCATGGGAGAGGGCGGGCGGTGACGATCACACCTCTCGATCACGTTCTCGGCTTCTGGAAGCCGCTGCTCGGTCCGTCGGACCTGGGAGAGCGGTCCGTCTACCGGGATCCCGGGCAGCCGCCCGTGGCGGGCCTGAACGCCTTGCGCGCGGGTTCGGAGGCGCGGCCCTACCGGATCGTGGACTGCCAGTCTGAGTTCCTGCTGTTCGCGTCGGTCCATCCGATCGACGTCGTCCCGGCATCCGCCGAGATGGTGGCCGAGATCCTCGAACCTTCGGGCATCCACTACTCGTACGTATTGCGGTTCCCCGCTGCCGGGGCGGTGGTCGTGCCGTTCGACCCGAACGAGGCGATCGAGTCGTTCTGGCACGAGGACTACGTTCCTCCCAAGGATCGGACTGCCTTGCCCAAGGCGCTCCTACATCTCTACTACTCACTCGCGAAGCCGCTCATCCCGGCCGGAGTCAAGCGGCGGCTGCGCAGGGCGATGGCTCGACGCGCCGTCGCGTCCGGCGCCCTTCTCGCATGGCCGACCGACCAGAGCCTCGATCTGCTCCAGCGCTTCCTTCTCCGGGCGACGATGCTCGCAGCGGACCGGCAGGAACTCGACTTCGTGTGGTTCTGGCCGGACCGGCACCCGTGGGCGGTCACGCTCACGCACGACGTGGAGACTGCGAACGGTCTCGCGAACATCCCGCATATCGCGGACCTGGAGCGCCAACGAGGTCTCCGGTCCTCGTTCAACCTTGTTGCTCGAGACTACGAGGTCCCGGACCCGCTCGTTCGCGATCTGAACGAGGACGGGTTCGAAGTCGGCGTTCACGGCTACAAGCACGACGGACTGCTCTTCTCGAGCCGGGCCGTATTCGACGAGAGGGCTGTCACCATCGACGAGTTCGCCCGCCGCTGGGGCGCGGCGGGCTTCCGGTCGCCGGCAACCTACCGCAACCACGAGTGGCTCCCCCTGCTCGCATTCGAGTACGACTCGTCGTTCTCGAACACGGCGCCCTGCGAACCACAGCCGGGGGGCTGCGGGTCCTTCTTCCCGTTCCCCCTCGGTCGGATGGTCGAGCTGCCGATCACCCTGCCCCAGGACCACACGCTCTTCGAGTTGCTGGAGCAGACCGGCGCGGACACCTGGTTGACCTGCCTTGAGCGCATCCGCGAAGCGAATGGGATGGCGTGCGTGCTGACGCACCCCGACCCCGCGGCGGGGTACACAGGGATGGCGGCGAACGAGGCCAACTACGCGCAGGTGCTCGACGCGGTGGCCGCGTCCGACGCATGGACCGCACTGCCGCGCGATCTGGCGCGGTGGTGGCGTTCGCGCGCGGAGGTGTCGCTCGAATCGATCGCGGCGCTGGAGGGGGCCTCGTTGGGGAAGGCTGTCCTCTCGCCGTCGGGACGCGTAGAGATCGTTCCGCCGACGCGCTAGCAGGGGTTCCCGCGTTCGGGGCTGTGCTCAATGGTTCCGCGCGGGACGGTTCGGCGTCTGTACCGGCTCAGGACCCCGTCTCGCGGAACCTGAATAGGACCTTTCTGACCCACGCTGATCTCATGACCTTCACCGGGATGCACCGGTACCCGAAGCGGAGCACCGGGTTGTAGACATAGTCGTACGAGGACGGATCGACCACGACATCGCCGCCGAACTTGACCTTGAAGCGCGCGGCTGAATAGGCGGGATCTCTCGGGAGCTCGGCCCCGGACAACATCGCCGCCGCTACCGGCGCCTCGATCCCCTCCCAGTCGGTGAACAGGTAGCCGGCGGACTTGGCCCACTGCACGGCCTCCCATTCGATGATCTCGTTCGGCCTTCGATTCGCATGCGCTCCCGACCATGGTCGTTCCATGTGCCGGCACGTGTCCCCGAACGGTATGAGGAGCTGGGCCGAGACCGGCTCGCCCTCGAACTCGGCGACGAAGAGTTCGATGTGCCCGCGGGGCGAGAGAGCACGCCACATCTCCTGGTAGTACTCCGGGCTCCGGCGGGCGTAGCCGAGGCGCGTGCTGTGCAAGTCCTTGAGGTGGTTGAAGATCGGCAGGTCCGCTTCCGAGCCCCTTCGGATAGTCAGACCACGCCGGTGGGCCGATCTGAGGTGCTTCCTCCTGTTGCGACCCATGTTCGCGAGGAGCTGGTCGAGGCTGAGCCTCAGGTCAGCGCGCACAGTGGCCGTGTGGTCGATATCGAACGCTCCGTAGCGGAACCCGCGTCGCGCCAGCTCCTCGATCATCCAGTGCGCGCCGGGCGGCGGCTGGACGACGAGATACTGCACGTCGTTCGCCTTGCCCATCGCCATCATCTCGTCGAAGACGAGTGCGACGAGATCAGGCCGGTCCTCGGGGACGTTGGGACCCCTGTGCACGAAGCCGATCTCCCCCCCGATAGGCATCGGACGGGTCACCATCTGAGCGCCTCCCACGACGCGCCCGTCCTCCGAGACCGTCACGCGGACCGGGCGCCAGCCGATGGAGTCGCGGGCGCGGCCCCAGCAGCTCGTCTGCGCGTGGTGCCCGATCGGGCTCGACTCGAGGAAGTCGTCCCACGCCTGGTCGTCCGCTTCCCGTGAGACGCGCACAGTGTACGCGCCGGCCTTGCGGATGCGAGTGGATCCGTCTCGCTGCGCGGAGCGGGTCATCGTGACCCCCGTCGGACGGGGAGGAGCGCACGATCGTAGGCGGACAGCAGATTCGGCACCTGACGCTCCCATCTCAGGGACGGGATCCGATCGGCGGCCGCTGCTGTCATCTTCGACCGAAGGTCGCCGTCGATCAGGACATCTCTCAGAAGTTCGGCGAACCCTTCCACATCACCCGGAGCGGCGTAGACTGCGGCGTCCTGCGCGGAGATCCTGGTCTCGGGGAGGTCGAACGCAACTATCGGCGTGCGCGATGCCATGTACTCCATGACCTTGATGAAGGTCGAATGGTCGTTGAGCGGGCTCGAGGGCTCCGGACAGACGCACGCGTCCGCCGTCACGAGGTAGCGGGAGAGCACCGCCTCGTCCTTGATCCATCCGGTGAAGTACACGTACTCCTCGATGCCCAGGTCGCGTGCCAGCTCCTTGAGGGACTCCGCCGCCTTGCCGCTCCCGACGAGCGCCACGGTCGCTTCGCAGAACCCCGTGCCGTGCACCAGGGTGCCGACGGCCCGGAGGAGAACGTCCACACCGTCCTGTTGCCCCATGACTCCCATGTACACCACCAGATAGCGGCGCCCCTTCTTGAGCGACTCGTCGGCAGACACCGGTCTCGGCCAGCCTTCGCGGGGCCCGTTCCTTACGACGAAGACCCTGTCTGGGCGCACGCGACCCCGCGACAAGGCGAGGCGTCGATAGGACTCGTTGGTGACGATGACCGCGTCGGAGAGCCCGTAGGAGAGGCGTTCGGTTCTTCGCAGGAGCCACATCAGGAGACCGCGATCGCGGGAGTACAGGCTCGCGTACAACTCGGGAGACAGGTCGTGCTGGTCGAAGATGAACCGCTTTCCCGCGAGCTTGAAAGGCCACACGATCAGGAAGAAGAGATCGGGTGGGTTGCACGCCTGGATCACGTCGAAGCCGGGGTTGCGCGAGAGGGCGATCATGAGCCCGAGGGTCTTGGTGAGCGCGGTCAGATACTCCATGCCTTGGGAGAGCGCCCCGCCCCGTGAAGCCCACGGCCGATAGCGCCGGATCTCGACACCGTCGAGCGACTCCGCGAGCGGCTGACCGGCGACGCCGGGACAGATGACGCTGACGACGTAGCCGCTCGCCTGAAGTGACCGGGCTTCCTCGGTAACTCGGCGGTCGTCCGGCAGGGGCGCGTTCTCGACGAGGATGAGCGCTCTCGGCCGGTGTTCGCGATCACCTGTCACCGAAGACGCCAAGGACTTCTCCTTCTTGTGTCCCGTCCGCGCTCAAGAACGTCGGTCCGGGCGACGCGAGCAGCCCGCTCTTCTCACATGGGCACGATAGCAGTCTGCTGCGCCGAGCGCCCGGGCTCACGCGCTCCAGCGGTAGAGCACCTCTCCGAGCGCGCGGCAGACCCAGACCGGCGACCGGCGGATGATCTGTGCAGGCAGGTCGGCCACTCTCGGGCGCTGCTCGATCAGCGGCGTGCGAGAGATGTGCGTGTATACGAGCGGTCTCTCAACGGTGCCCCAGGAGGCCTTGTAGAGGCGCAGTCCTTCGGCCCCGGAGTCGGTGCGGCCCATGTCGAGCGTGTGGTAGCCGTCCATGCACGCAGCCACCATGGTCTCCCATTCGATCAGATAGCCCGCGCCGACGTCCGGGCGACCGGGGTCCGACGCGTAGAACTTCGCAGCAAGGGTGCCGTTGTGGTGCAGGTAGAGGCCTGCAGCCAGAACGTCGCCGTCCAGCCTCGCGGTCGCCACGAATCCCTGTCCCCGGGCCAGAAGACGATCCTGGATCAAGTCGAAGAAGCGGCGCGGCTGGACCGGCACGCCGTGTCGCCGTCGCGTCAGCGCGTGGAGTCGGTAGAACGTTGCGACATCTTGCGTCGCCGTCCCGCGAGTGACCTGGACGCCCTTTCGGATGGCCCTGTTGCGGCTGTTGCGATGGCCCTTGTTGGGGTGCAGGTCAGCCGGGTCCCGCGGCAGTTCCAGCACGTGGTCGTATCCGACTTCGACCCGGTACAGACTCTCCGCCTCGGGCAGTTCAGCGCGGACTTCGAGTTCTCGCGCGGGACCAGCGAGAACGTGCTCCCTGAGAGCCCCCACGACTTCGTCGACAGCGGTATCGGAGCGCACGAGCAGCGGGCAGGAGTCAGAGAAGGGAAGAGACACCCAGCGCAACCGGCCCAAGGGGGAGCGCACCGCCACTACGGGGGCTCCTGCAAGGATCTCGCCGTCGCTGTCTCTGATCGCCAGGGCGAATGCGTCGAAGTGGTAGCAGTCGGCGATCAAGGATGTCCAGGCAGGTAGATGAAAGGGGGTCGCGCGCGGGTGCGAGGAAGTGAAGTCGCGCCATTCAAGATCATCCACGGGGATCGCGCAGACTCTCACTTCGGCTCCCAGGGTGTAACGGACCTGATAGGCTGAGTGGCCCATGGGGCGGTCGGAGACGACGGATCGTCGGACGTGGCAGGGCTCTCTTGGCCTTCGTCAGCGTATCACCCCGGCAGCTGACACCCAGGCGCGCGTTCGATCGGCATTCGAGACAGGGGATGCGAGGATGTTCCGCGCACGTCGGTCGCGTATAGTCAGCGCTTGGAGACGCTGCCTTCGAATCGGCCGCAGCGGCCGGTTTGCGTGGGTCAGGGGGAGATGGTGATGGGCATGCGCGACAACGCGTCCACCTCCCTCCGGTACGGTCTCGAGGAACTCAAGTTCCTCAGATCACTCGAGGATCTACGCATTCTCCGTGCGAAGATCGCCTACAAGCTGCCGACTCTGGGAGGCGGACTGCCTTCCCGCGAACTGGCTCTTGTCCCGCCGAGTGTCCAGATCGAACCGACGAACCTCTGTAATCTGCGCTGCATAACGTGCCCCGGCGCGAGGAGTCGGTTCCCGAGGGGCTACATGGACATGGGTCTCTTCCGCAAGATCGTCTCGGAGGCATCCGAGATCGGCGTGAAGAGGATCCATCTCTACCTCCGTGGAGAATCCATGCTCCATCCCAAGATCTTCGAGATGATCGGCTTCGTGAAGTCACAGGGTCTCGCGCTACACCTCGTCACGAACGGAACGATGCTCACGCCGGAGAGAAGTGTCGTGCTGCTCGGGACCGGCGTGAACAGCGCCGACCAGCTGACGATCTCCTTCATCGGACACTCGAAGCAGAGCCACGAGGCAACCATGGCCGGCGTCGACCACGACCTCGTCGTCCGGAACGTCATCGAGCTGGTGAGAGTGCGCAAGGAGCTCGGCGTCAACGGCCCCGTGATCGAGACGATCTTCAATGCGCCCCCCGAGACCCAGCATGAGGCAGAGGACTTCCTTCGATTCTGGCGGGGCAAGGTCGACCATGCGAGGCTCGGGGAGATATCGATCGAGTTCCGGGAGTACAACAGAGAAGGAGTCAACGCGGTCACGCGGAGCCATCCGTGCAACGGGATATACGAGCGGCTGTTGGTCGCTTGGAACGGGCAGGTCCCGCAGTGCAACGGTGACTTCGATTGCGAGCGGCCACTGGGGGACCTGAACAGCGATTCGATCGCGGAGATCTGGAACTGCGACCAGTTGCAGGCCGTCCGGAGCATCCACCAAGAGAGGCGGTTCGAGGAGCTCCCCATGTGTCTGCACTGCGACATGTAGCCACCGGCTCGCTCTGCACCGGAACGCGTCCGCCCGTCGCCACGGTCTCGCGTGGCGGCAGCACGGTCAGATGCGCAGTGCTATCCTTCCGAGCGAACGCCGCAGCGATGGAGGTCTCGCGACAACGAAGATGCGATCGGCTACCCAGCCCCACACGTCCGGGCCGCGACCAGTGGTCCTGTTGGTCGGCACGTTCCTGTTGACCATGGCATTCCTCACGCTCCCGCTTCGTGGCCCCGTCGCGGCCCGCGCAGCAGTCGCGCGACCCGCCTTCCCGCGGCTTGCGATCTGGTGGCCCGATGCCAGCAGGCAGCCGCTCGCGAGTCTCGCGCAATGCGATTGGATCGCGCTGCGGAGCGAGGACGCCGGTCGTATCGCCGATCTGCGCGGGCTGAACCCGAACATCGTTGTCCTGGGTCCGACCGCCGCTCGCGAGGTGAACTACAGTCTTGGGGACTACGACAGCCCCCTCAACGTCGAGCTTCGCAGCGCTTCGACGGACTGGATGCTCACTCAGGTCGGTTCGACGCTCACCTCCGGTATCACCGCCTCGACGACCTCGATCCCGGTCGCGGACGTCACCAAGTTCGCCGTCGGCGAGATGGTCCTGGTCGATCGCGAGCTCATGCGCGTCGAGGCCATCGGCTCCTCCGGCCTGACCGTGATGGCACGTGGACCTGTGAACCCGCCGGCGTCTCACGCCGCCGGGGCCCGGATCGCCTCAGTGGTGACCCACTGGCACGACTCCATCGCGATGGATCTCACCACCAGTTGTCCCAAGCGGGACGTGGGCCACGGACCCGAGACATGGAGCGACTGGAACGTGCGCCGGGGCCAGAGCGTTCTTCAGTCCGCTGACTGGGACGGTCTTCTCATCGACGGGCTTGAAGGCAATGTGTCGTGGCTGGCCACGAACGGCGAGAACCGCTCGATCGATCTTATGCGCACGAACATCCCGGTCACGGACGGCTACGCGTCGTTCAACACCGCATGGAACGCCGGCGCCGAGGCCTATGGCAATGCGCTGCGCGCAGCGTGTGGGGACAAGATCCTCATCGGCAACGGCAACATGAGGGACTACGACTTCAACGGCACCGTCTTCGAGGAGTTCCCGTACTCTACCCTTAGGCCCTCATGGTGGGACTACATCTTCGTCGGCCCGTACGACTACCCGCGCGCCTCCTATCCCGAGTGGATCGCGAGCGCGGCCGCTCCGAACCTCACGACGGTCCAAACCTACGGCGCCTCGAACGACTATCAGCTGATGCGCTTCGGTCTGTGCTCGGCTCTCATGAACGACGGCTACTTCTCCTACGCGCTGTCCTCCGCAGGCCACGCCGTAAACGGCATCTACTGGTACGACGAGTACGATAACGCGGGAGCCGGCCGCGGCTACCTCGGTCAGCCGACGGGCTCGGCGACCAGGGTCGGGAATGCCTGGCGTCGCGACTACGCCAATGGCATCGCGCTCGTGAACCCGACCACGGCAGCGGTCACAGTGCAACTCGGCGGGACCTTCCGCAAGATCAACGGCACCCAGGCTCCCATCGGTCAACGACGGAAGCGTTGTCACGGCCGTCACCCTGCAGCCGCGCGACGGCATCGTCCTGTTGCGGATCAGCCCGAATGCGGCTCCCGCCGCAGGCCTGCAGGCCTCGAGCACCGCGATCGAATACGGTCGGGGAACCACTCTGCAAGTCATCGTCGCGCCGGGGTCGGCCGTCTCCGTTCACATCGAGCAGCGGACAGCCGCGGCGCCCTCGTGGCGATCGGTCGCGACACTGACGACCGGAGCGGACGGCTTGGCCCGTCTGTCACGCACACTGGTCGTGACGACCGAGTACCGTGTCGTTCTAGTCGACACCGGCGACGTTTCAAACTCGCTGAAGGTCGGCGTACGACCACGAGTGGCGCTCAGGGCCTCGAGGAAGAGCGTGTCGAGGGGCGGCCGAGTCGTGTTCAGCGGCACGGTCAGCCATCCGGGCCGTGTCACGGTCAGCCTGCAGCGCTATACGGGTGGCAGATGGAGGACCGTGAAGCTGCTCAGGACTCTCTCCGGGCGCTACTCCACCAAGGTCGCCTTCTCGAAGCGCGGATCCTTCTCCTACCGGGTCTTCGTCCCGGCCGACAGGAGTCACTTCGCTGCGAAGAGCGCCACCGTCCGAGTCTCGGTCCGGTAGGCAGCCGGCGGGCGGCACGTATCCCGGGGCCGGCTGGAGGGGTGGAAGAGCCATGAGGATCCCGTTCGTCGACCTGCAAAGCCAGGGCAGGGAGCTTCTGCCCGAGTTCGACGCGGCGTTCCGCTCGGTCGTGGACCGCGCGGCCTACACGCTCGGTCCCGAGGTCGCCGATTTCGAGTCGGCCTTCGCGCGACTGTGCGGGTGCAGTCGCGCGATCGGCGTCAGCTCCGGTACCGACGCCCTGAAGCTAGCGTACACGGCCGTCGGTGTCCGTCCGGGCGACGAGGTCGTGATGCCGGTCAACACGTTCATCGCCACGGCCGAGGCCGCCAGCCACATCGGCGCGACGCCCGTCTTCGTTGACTGCTTGGCCGAGACGGCGAACATGGACCCGGAGAAGCTCGCGGACGCGTGTACCGATCGCACCCGGGCCATCGTGCCCGTGCACCTCTACGGACAACCCGCGGACATGCGCGCGATCCGGGAGTTCGCCGTGGACCGGGGGATACCCGTGGTCGAGGACGCCTGCCAGGCCCACGGAGCCACTTGGGAAGGGCGCCCCGTGGGCTGCCTGGGAGCGGCCGCTGCGTTCAGCTTCTACCCCGGCAAGAACCTGGGCGCTCTCGGAGACGGTGGCGCGGTCACCACGAACGACGCGCGCGTCGCCGACCAGATCGCGCTCCTGCGCAATCACGGCCAGTCTGACAAGTACACGCACGCGGTGGTCGGGTACTGCGACCGGCTCCACAACCTCCAGGCCGCATTCCTGTCCGTGAAGCTCCCTTATCTGGTGGAATCCAACGCGAAGAGGCGCGCCGCCGCCGCACTCTACGACCGTCTGCTCGCCGGGGTCGCGGGCGTCGACCCGGTCGGCCATCGCGATGACGTCGAGCACGTCTATCACCTCTACGTAGTCCAGGTGGATGGGCGCGATGCCGTCAGGGCCGCGCTCGATTCCGCGGGCATCGACAGCGGGATCCACTACCCGGTGCCGTTGCATCTCACTCCCGCCTACCGGTATCTCGGATACGCGCCCGGTGACTTTCCCGTGGCGGAGGGGATGGCCGGGCGCATCCTGTCGCTCCCCATGCACCCGTATCTGACCGGAGGACAGATCGAGTACGTCGTGGAGGCGCTTCGGACCGCGGTGGCCTGAGGCTAAGCGCGACGCCGGGCCCACCGACCCTGTAGTCTGACAGCATGAAGCGACCCTCTCGCCGTGCGGTCATCATCATCGTCGCGATCGCGGCCTGTCTTGCCGCGGTCGCCCTCGCCGGGTCCTCTGTGGGCGAGGGGCTTCGAGAACGCCGCCAACACGGGCAAGGCCCAGGCGAAGGCGGGAGCCCAGAGCCTGGCCGCCCAGGACGCCACGGCCGCGGTGTCCCAGTTCGGAGCGGCGCTGGAGTCCTTCACCAGTGCGAGGGCGATGCTGGGCCCCGAGTGGCTCCGGGGCGTCGCGAACGTGATCCCGCAGGTGGGTCGCCAGTACTCCGTCGCAAGGACTCTCGTCGCCATAGGGCTCGACGGATCGAGCGCAGGCGCCGAGCTCTCTTCGGTCCTGCGGGAGTCGCCGCCCGCGTCCTCGACCGCGGGGTCGACGAGGCTCGGGTCACTGCTTTCACGTGGGCGCGAGCGCATAGACAATGCGTTGGCGGCGCTGTGCGACGCCGCCGACCTCTCCGCCGGCTTGAGCGAGGAGGGCCTTGTCCCGCCGCTTGCGAGAGCCGTCCGCTCGGTCAAGGATGCGTTGAAGGGAGTCGCGCCGTTCCTTGACCGGGGCAGGGCGCTGCTGGCGCTCGAAAGGTATCTGCTGGGATCGGATCGCCGCATCCTCGTGATCTCGCAGAACAGCGCCGAACTGAGGCCGACGGGCGGATTCGTCGGCACCTTCGCCATCCTGGACGTCGGTCCGAAGGGGTTCACCCTCGAGAAGTATGCGGACGTCTGGACCATCCCGAACCCGCCAAGGATCTCGGTGCCGCCACCGGGGGCGCCAGGGGCCGTGCACTTCGGGTTCCGCGATGCGAACTGGTGGATCGACTTCCCCACGAGCGCTAGGGCCATGCTGGGGTACTGGAAGGAGTCGGGCCAGCCCCCGGTCGACGGGATCATCGCGATCGACGTCGTTTCGGTGCGAGACCTGCTCGAGGTGTTCGGGCCGATCGCCGTGCCGAGCTACAAAGAGACGTTCACCGCGGAGAACCTGCTGCAACGCCTGCTGTATCTGGTCGAGATCAAGTTCGGCGCCGAACCTGACAAGAAGGGCGTGCTCGTTGCGTTGGCCAACGAACTCGAGCAGCGGATGCTCGATGCCAGCCCGAAGGACCTGTCCCTCTCGGCGTTGGCGCTCGCGAAGGCGGCCGATGCGAAGCACGTTCAGATGTACTTCACCGACGCCCGGGCGCAAGCGGCGGCCTTGGGCATGAGGTGGTCGGGAGCGATCGAGCCTCCGGACGGGACGACCGACATGCTCGCCGTCTGCAACGCGATGAACGTGGGCGGCAAGATCAACATCGCGATACGCAAGACGATCGATTATGAAGTCGAGCTCCAGCCAGACGGGTCGGCGGAGACGACACTCGTCTTGGACTACTCGAACACCGCTCCATTCGACCTTCCGGCGTCGCAGAACAGCGTGTTCAGCAACTACCTGCGCGTCTACCGGGCGCGGGGCACCTTGATCGTGCCCGACCCCCACTCCGCTCAAGGAAGCACGGCCACGGTGGATCTCGGACTCCCTACTGCGGTCCGTACCTTCGAGCTCGCTCGCGGGCACAAGCAACGCGAGACGATCGTCACCACGGTCCCGGGCGCTTGGCGGCCGGGGAGCGCGATCGTCTCCCGGTACCGGTTGTTCCTCGTGAGACAGGCCGACCTCCAGGACGTCCCGACGACCGTGACCGTCGGGCCCCCGGCGGGGTGGCGCGTGTCGAGCGTCCGCGCATGGAAGACGGCATCGGGCGAACTGCTCACGACATCGTTGGGCGACAGGGGCGCCCGGCTGGCGCTGCCGCTCTCGGGGGACCTGGTTCTGGACGTCGGGCTGGAGCGGCTGTAGTGCCGACGCGACAGCAAGTCGAGGGAAGGACGGGGCCAAAGTGACGTACTTCGTTCACCCGCAGGCGATCTGCGAGACCACCGACATCGGCGAAGGTACGCGTATCTGGGCGTTCGCGCACGTGCTCGCAGGCGCGCGTATCGGTGCCGACTGCAACGTCGGCGACCATGCCTTCATCGAGAACGACGTCATCGTGGGGGACCGTGTGACCGTGAAGAACGGTGTGCAGCTGTGGGACGGAATGCGCGTCGGCGACGACGTGTTCATAGGGCCGAACGCGACCTTCACCAACGACCCGTTCCCACGGAGCAGGTCGTACGGCCACGAGATCGCGCTCACCCGCATCGACGAGGGGGCGTCCATCGGCGCCAACGCGACGATCCTGCCGGGCCTGACGATCGGATCGCATTCCATGATCGGCGCGGGCAGCGTCGTGACCCGCGACGTGCCTGAAGGCACCATCGTCGCGGGCAACCCCGCCCGCGTGGTCGGCCAAACGGACGCCCGCTAGGAGGACCACTGCGGCGGTCCATCGCTTCCCGACCGGTGCCCTGTTCGGCGACTCAGCGGAACAGTCGGTGCATCGACTCCACGAGGGTCCCGAAGACGCCGCTCGCCCGCGCGACGAGCTCGGTGGATCCCGCCCCGTCGCTGATGATGATTCGCTTGAGGCGACAGGGATCTGTCTTCGCATCGTTGGAGCCCGGAACGATGGTGATGGCGCACTCGTAGCCGGCTTGCCGAACTAGTTCGACGTCCCTCTCGCAGTGGGCCCCGTCCGGGTAGGCGAGCGCACGTGGACGGACACCCGTGAGGCGCTCGATGTCCTCCGCCGAGCCGGCGATCTCCGAGGCCGCGCGCTCATCCGAGCAGCAGGGGAGGATAGGGTGCGTACGAGTGTGGGACTGGAAGTCGACCCAAGGGTTCATCTCTGCGAGATCATCGGCTGACAGCGCCTGTCGGTCCGCGTACTCGGTATCGGATGCGAATCCGGACGACGCGAGCGCCCGCAGGCGGTCGTCCTCTGCAGTCCGCTTCAGGATCTCCCGATCGGCCGGGTCCGGGGCATGCGTCCACCAGTAGTGCCTCTTCGTGCCGACGATCGAGGTGCAAACGAACACTGTCGGCCGGACTCCGTGGCGCTTGAGAGCGGGGAGCAGACGGGCATTGCCCGCCCACCCATCGTCGAGGGTGATGACGAGCGGACGCCTCGGCAGACCGCGCAGGTTGCCCACGCGCCGGGCTGACAGGAAGGCCTCCAGAGGGATGACCGAGTACAGCGACTTCAGCAGGGCCAGATGGCTCTCGAAGGTGTCGGGATCCGGATCGTGGTACGCCAGTATGGTGACGCGCCGGCTCTGGGCGGTGTGGCGCGCAAGGAACGCTGCCCCCGTGTACCGCACGATCCAGAAGGCGACCGCTTTCGTGGCCTTCTTGAGGCCCTGGCGCTCCGGCTCGCTTCCTCTTTGACTATCCAACGCCTCCCCCTCGCCGAAGCGCGCGCCGATGCCGGCTGAGGTGCACCGCTGTCCGCCGGCGCGTCCCGGAACGTCCCGCCCGAAGGATACGGCATGCGACACCTTGCGCGTGCGCACCCTCGACTGCGGATGCAGGGGCCGCGACGCCGTCACCTACCGCCTGTAGAAACGCGCGTCTCCGTGCTAAAGAACGTACGGCTGCCTCCCGATACTCCTAGTGTCCTTGAAACAGCGACGCAGCGGCTAACCTCACCGCGACAAAGGCACAGTCGGCGAAAGCCGGCCTCGCAAAGCCACGGGTCTACCGGGAGTCACGACTCCCCATGACAGCCGGGCTGCCGTCGGAAGCGGGCTCCGAACACTAACACGGACCCGGTCCCCCCTCGGCTTTGACGCAGGAGGAGATCGGGTCCGTTGCGTTCCGGAGAGCCTGCGAGGCGCACACCGTGCATCACATCACCGAGACCCACGCCTGCGAGACGCGATCCACGGTCTTTCGGGCAGGCACGTTCCTTCTGGTTGTCGCGTTCCTCGCGGTCCTGTTCGTGGGGCCCCGGGCCGCGCATGCAGTTGTGACCAACCCGGCGTTCCCGCGCCTCGCCATCTGGTGGCCCAGCAACGACACCCAGCCGGTCGCGGATCGTGCCCGATGCGACTGGATCGGACTCCAGAGCCAGGACTCCGACCACATCGCGGAGCTGCGCGCAGCCAACCCGAGCATCATCATCTTGGCCAACACCAACGCGCGCGAACTGAGCTACGGCCTCTCGGGCTCAGCTTGGGACGCCAGGTTGAACGAAGAGGTCCGCAGCGCATCGACGGATTGGATGCTCACTCAGGTCGGTTCGACGCTCACCTCCGGTATCACCGCCTCGACGACCTCGATCCCGGTCGCGGACGTCACCAAGTTCGCCGTCGGCGAGATGGTCCTGGTCGATCACGAGCTCATGCACGTCGAGGCCATCGGCTCCTCCAGCCTGACCGTGATGGCACGTGGGCCTGTGAACCCGCCGGCGTCTCACACCGCCGGGGCCCGGATCGCCTCCGTCGTGGCCAACTGGACAGGTGCGATCACGATGAACCTCACCACCAGTTGCCCCAAGGCCGACGTGGGCCACGGACCCGAGACATGGAGTGACTGGAACGTGCGCCGGGGCCAGAGCGTTCTTCAGTCCGCCGGCTGGGACGGTCTGCTCATCGACTGCCTCGAAGGCAACACGTCGTGGTTCGTCACTGGCGGCAACAACCGGTCGATCGATCTTATGCGCACGAACATCCCGGTCACCGATGGCTACGCGTCGTTCAACACCGCATGGAACGCCGGCGCCGAGGCCTATGGCGACGCGCTGCGCGTAGCGTGCGGGAGCAAGATCCTCATCGGCAACGGCAACATGAGGAACTACTCGCTCAATGGCAACATCTTCGAGGAGTTCCCGTACTCTACCCTGAGGCCCGAATGGTGGGACTACATCTTCGTCGGCCCGTACGACTACCCGCGCGCCTCCTATCCCGAGTGGATCGCCAACGCGGTCGGTCCGAACCTCACGATGATTCAGACCTATGGCGCCGCCAACGACTACCAGCTGATGCGCTATGGGTTGTGCTCGACGCTCATGAACAACGGCTACTTCTCCTACGCGCTGTCATCCAGCGGCCACGCCGTGAACGGCATCTACTGGTACGACGAGTACGACAACGCGGGAGCCGGCCGCGGCTACCTCGGTCAGCCGGCGGGCTCGGCGACCAGGGTCGGGAATGCCTGGCGTCGCGACTACGCCAATGGCATCGCGCTCGTGAACCCGACCACGGCAGCGGTCACCGTGCAGCTCGGCGGGACCTTCCGCAAGATCCACGGCACCCAGGCTCCCACGGTCAACGACGGCAGCCTCGTCACGGCCGTCACCCTGCAGCCCCGCGACGGGATCATCCTGTTGAAGGTCGCCCCTGTCGCCCCGGTTGGCACGATGACGGTCGCCGGAGGCGCCGCGCAGGTCAGCTCGCCTGACGTCGCGGTCGCCAGCGCGGTGACTGGTGCCATCGATATGCGCATCGATCCCGGCAGCGGTACTTTCGGAGCGTGGACCGGCTACACTGCGTCCGTGCAGATCACGCTCGCCGGCACTCCCGGCGTCAAGACGGTACGCGTCGAGTACCGCAACGCCGCCGGCACGCTCCAGGTGTCGGACACCGTCGAGCTCTTGGCTCCGGCACCCGTGGTGCCGACCGGCGACTTCGTTCTCGCTGGTGGCGCCTCGACGGTCAGCAGCGTGGTCATCCCCGTGGCCTCTTCGGCGAGCAACGCTTCCGAGATGCGCTTCCAGGTCGACAGCAGCTTCTGGAGTGATTGGACGGCCTACGTCTCCGCCGCACAGGTCACTCTGCCGGCGGCTGACGGAGACTACGTGGTCGCCGCCCAGTACCGCAGCACTTCCGGAGGCGTCCTCGCGCGGTCCCACTCGATCCACCTGACGCTTCCGGTCGAGCCCCCGGCTCCGACCGAGCCTCCCATCCCCATACAGCCCCCGGCTCCGGTCGAGCCCCCGGCTCCGGTCGAGCCCCCGGCTCCGGTCGAGCCCCCGGCTCCGCAGCTCGAGCCCCCGGCTCCGGTCGAGCCCCCGGCTCCGGTCGAGCCTCCGGCTCCGGTCGTGCCGTCGGCGTCAACCGTGACGTTGCGCTCCTCTTCCACGATCCTCGACTACGGCCACACCGCCGTTCTGAGTGTCGCGGTCAGCCCGGCCTCCAGCATGACGGTGCGCGTCGAGGGCAAGACCGCGACCTCTGATTGGGTCCAGGTCGCGACGCTGATGACCGACTCGAGCGGAGCCGCCCGTCTCGCAGTGACTCCCTTGGTCACGACCGAGTACCGCGTGTCGACCGCCGACGCGGGTGTCGTTTCAGGCGTCGTCAACGTGAGAGTGAGGGCCCGCGCAACAGTCAAGAGTTCACGCCGCACGGTCCACCGCAACAGGCTCGTCTCGATGAGCGGAACTGTGACGACGGGTGCTCGCGCCACGGCGAGCGCGGCGATGGTCGCGACCGTCGAAGGCGCAGAGAGCACCGCCATCGTGAGTCCGCCGGTCGTTCGCGCAGTCCTTCAGCGAAAGGTCGGCCACAGGTGGATCACTGTGAAGCGCGTGTCCGTGAGCTCGACCGGTCGATACCTGGTCCGTGTCCGACCCCATGCTCGTCGCACCTACGCGTACCGCATCCGTGTTGCGACCAGCGCGGCGAACGCCGCGAGCGTAAGCAGGATCATCAGGATCCGGGTCCGGTAGCCCCAGGAACGGATGAGGCAGGAGAGGCCCCGCGATGCGGGGCCTCTCCTGCATTCAGCCGGAGAAGGCGATCTACAGCGTGGGGTCCGGGGTGGCTTCCTCGCGCGGGTGCCGCCGTCTCTCCACGCGACCTCGCCGTTCTGTCGGCGCGTTCGTGCACCCGTCGAGGGACTCCTGCGCCGCTTCCAGGGCAGCCACCACGAGACGGCCGGAGAGCCCGTCGGTCAACGGCTTCGTCCCGTTCGCCACGCAGTCCATGAAGTGGGACGCCTCGATGAAGAGTGGCTCCGTGTTCTCGACCCTGGGGGAGTAGATGTCGCCCGTCCGGTAGGACAGGTGGAACTCGCCGAACGTCTCCGGGTCCCTGTAGTCGACTCCCTGGTCGAAGATCTTGACCTTCTCGACGCTCTCCGTGTCGTCGTACATCAGCATCTTCTTGCTGCCGACGATCACCGTCCGGCGCAGCTTGACTGGGGAGAGCCAAGACACCTCGAGTTCCGCGATGATCCCCGACGAGTAGCGGACGTTCAGGAAGGCGACATCCGGGATGCCGTTCGCGATGCAGCTGCGTCCCATGGCCTGTACGGACAGGGGGGTCTCTCCGAGCCAGTACGCCAGGATGGAGAGGTCGTGCGGGGCGAGGTCCCAAACGACGCTGACATCCTTGGAGTGCAGACCGAGGTTGACGCGCGAGCACGTGATGAAGCGCACGTCGCCGAGTTCTCCGGAGTCCAGGATCTGTTTCACGGCACGGACCGGAGGGCTGTAGACGAATGTGTGCCCGACCATGAGTGTGAGCCCTCGCTGCTCTGCGGCGTCGCACATCTCGTCGCATTGGCCCACGGTCATCGCCATGGGCTTCTCAACGAAGACGTGCTTTCCGGCGTGCAGGGCCTCCATCGCAAGCGGATGGTGCGAGGAGATGGGGGTCGCTATCAGGACGGCGTCCACTTCTGGATCGTCAAAGACAGTCCGCGCGTCAGTGGTCGCCCGCACCGAAGGGTACCGGGTGGTCGCCTTCCCGAGGCGGTCCTCGCGGACGTCGCAGACCCACTTGACGTCTGCGGCCGGGAGATCCATGTAGTTGCGCAGCAGGTTGGGTCCCCAGTACCCGTAGCCGATCAGTCCTACCGTGACGTCAGGCATTGCAGGTCCTCCCCGGCTTTGATGTCCCCATGACAATAGACTACCCGCCGCGCGCGGTCGCAACACGGACGGGGGGCGGAGCCGTCAGTGCCGGGTACGGGCGAGCGAAGGGGAAGCGACCGGCGCAGCCGGTTCCGCGCCCTGCGCGACTCCCGCCGCGCCGAGCACCCCCTCCAACGCAGGTCTTGCGATAGCGAGCCGCTTCAGCCGTATCGCCGCGTCCCACGCCGGCCCGAGCTTCTTCCACCCGATCTGGTACGCCGCGTGGCGGAGACCCTCGCCGATCGTCTCGCGTGCCGCGGCTCCCCGCAGGATCGAGCCCCAACGATAGAACTCGTGCCGCGCCCGCTCGTATCCAGCCTCGATCTGCTCCGCCGACATGGTCGGGTGCCTGATGACCGCATGGCGGGTGTCGTAGCGGTGCCAGTCGGCGGTCGTGATGCGGCCTTGCGCGGCCATCCGCGCGTACAGGCGCGTGCCCGGATAGGGCGTCAGGACGTGGAACGTCGCGGTCTCGATCCCGCGGCTGACCGCCCACTCCACCGTTCGATCGAACACGTCCGGACCGTGGTGGTCCATCCCGAAGACGAAGCTGGCGTTGATCATCACGCCCGCGGAGTGCAGGCGTCTCACGGCCTCGTCGTAGTCGCGGCCGACGTTGTGCGACTTGCCCTGGTCGGCGAGCGCGGTCTGGTCCAGCGTCTCGAAGCCGACGAAGAGGGACCGCAGCCCCGCGGTCGCGGCGGCCTCGATCAGCCCCGGGCGCAGCACGGACTCGACGGTTCCAGCCGCCTGCCACACGCGGCGTCCGCCGCGCATGTCGGCGAACAGGTTGCGCGCGAACCTCTCGTCCGCCAGAAGGTTGTCGTCCAGGAAGTAGAGATGTCGCCCCCGAAGGGAATCGATCTCGGTCAGCGCGCGGTCGACGCTCATCGTATAGAACGATCGGCCGCCCTCGTAGAAGGAGTCCTTGTAGCAGAAGTCGCAGGAATGCGGGCAGCCGCGCGAGACCACCAGGGAGTTTGGCACCAGATAGCGCGACGGGTCGACAAGGTCGCGTCTGGGCATGGGCGTGCCCTCGAGCGTTCGGACGGGAGACCGATACCGTGCCGCGGGCCTGCCGGCGCGGAAGTCGGCGAGGAAGGATGGCCACGCGCCCTCGCCGGGGCCGAGCACGATCGTGTCGGCGTGCAGCGCCGCTTCATCGGGCAGGGAGGTGGGGTGCAGCCCGCCCAGCACCACGTGGGAGCCGCGCGAGCGGTAGAGAGCCGAGAGCTCGTAGGCGCGGTGGGCCGACGTGATGTAGGTCTGTATCGCGACAAGGTCCGGTGCGTCATCGGTGCGCGTGGTCGCGACGTGCTCGTCGCAGATCTCGACCTCGTCGTCCGGGTCGAGATACGCGGCCAGCGTCATGAGCCCGAGCGGCGGGAAGAGCGAGTACTTGATAGGACGGAAGTGCGGGTCCGTCGCTTCCTCGAGAGCCGGCAGGATGAGCTTGACCTTCACGATGTCCCCCTTGTACGGCCTGAGGAGCCTGAGCGTAGGCTGCTCTCCCGGCACGGCTCCCGAGCCGTTGCCGGGCGTGGACGCGTTGTTGCCGATGCGATGACACAGGGTCGCCCCGGCAAGCCGCGAGGCGTAGGGTTGGCAGGGTGCGCGCTGTAGGGGGCGGCGCACTCCACCCGGATGGACCTGAAGGGGACCGATGACGCCTCGCACGCAGCCGGAGACCGAACACCTCATCCGCCTCGCCGAAGTGGTCAAGACCTACGACACGGGCGAGGTGCCGTTCACCGCGCTCAAGGGCGTGGACCTCACCGTGCGCTCGGGCGAGTTCGTGGGGCTGATCGGCAAGTCCGGCTCCGGGAAGACGACGTTGATCAACATGATCACCGGAATAGACCGGCCCACATCCGGGGAGGTCCTCATCTCGGGCACCCCGGTGCACGCGCTGTCCGAGAACAAGCTGGCCGTGTGGCGCGGCCGAACGATCGGCGTGGTCTTCCAGTTCTTCCAGCTGCTGCCCACGCTGACGGTCGTCGAGAACGTGATGCTCCCGATGGACTTCTGCAACGTTCACCTCCCGCGGGAGCGAGAGTCGTACGCGCTCTCGCTCCTCGAGCAGGTCGAGATGGCCGACCAGGCGCACAAGCTGCCGTCGGCGCTCTCGGGCGGCCAGCAGCAGCGGGTCGCCATCGCCCGGGCGCTCGCCAACGACCCTCCGATACTGGCCGCCGATGAGCCGACGGGCAACCTCGACTCCGTGACCGCCGAGTCGGTCTTCGGGCTCTTCGAGAAGCTCGTCGCGGGCGGTAAGACGATCGTGATGGTCACCCACGACAACGACATCGCCGCTCGCGTCGCCCGCGCCCTGCACGTTCGCGACGGAGAGATCGTCGACGACATCCGGCGGGAGCAGTAGATGGCCGTCGGACTCGACCCGCGATGGCGCAAGGTCCTGCGCGACCTGATGTCCCACAAGTTGCGGACCGCGCTCGTCGTGCTCTCGATCGCCGTGGGGATATTCGCGATCCTCGTCGTCATGGGGGGTCGCGGCATCCTGCTCGACACCTTCACCGCCAACTTCCCCAAGTCGAATCCCTCGACGGCGATCCTGTACACGTCCGGCTTCGACCGGGCATTGCTCGACCGGGTCCGCAGGTTCCCGGGCGTGCGCGATGCCGACGGACGACGCGTGGTCACGCTGCGCTACCGCACAGGCAACGTGACGAGCTTAGCCGAGCCGCCGGCGGAGATGGCGCAGGCCGAGCGCTCCAAGGCTATCGAGCTGGCTTCCGCCGAGGACTGGACGACGTCGCGGCTCGAGTTGGTCTTCCCGGAGGCGGGCACGCTCTGGCCGCCTCCCCGCGGCGAGGTGGTGCTCGAGACCTCGGACAAGCAGGTCGTCGGCCTCCACACGAGCGACCTGGTCACGGTGGACGCTACCGACGGCAGCCGTAGGCTGCTGAGGGTGGCCGGCTTCGCGCACGACATCAACGCGTTCCCCGCGATGTTCGTCGGGCAGATCCGCGGCTACGTCTCTGTCGACACGATGGCCGACCTGGGTGCGCCCGAGGACATGGGCGAGCTTCTCGTGTCCCTGGACACGACGGGGCTCGACCGCGCGGGGGCCACGCGCATCGTCTCCAAGATCCGCGATGACGTCGTCACGCCGACCGGGGTACGCGTGCTCGGCACCTACGTCCCGGAGGTCGGTAGCCACCGGCTGGGCGACATCTTCAAGGCGGTCTCGGTCCTGCTGCTCGCGCTCGGCGTCATGGCGCTCGTGCTCTCGGGGTTCCTTGTGGTGAACACGATCACGGCCCTACTCACCCAACAGGTGCGGCAGGTCGGCATCATGAAGGCCGTCGGCGGCACCTCGTGGCAGATCACTCGCATGTATCTCGTGCTCGTGGCCATCTACGGGGCGTTCGCCGTGCTGGTCGGGCTGCCGGTGGGTGCCTACTGGGCATCGTGGTTCGCGGCGTTCGCCGGGGGTCTGCTCAACTTCGGGCCAGGCGCGACGACTCCGCCGCTCTATGCGGTCGGACTGGCGATCGCGGTCGGCTTCGTCGTGCCGATAGCAGCCGCGTACGTGCCCGTGCACGCGGGCACGCGCGTCTCGGTGGTGACGGCGTTCAACTCGACCGGGATGAGCGGCGCTCACTTCGGGCACGGACTGATCGACCGGGTACTGGGCAGGATCCGGGGGCTCCCGCGTCCTGTCGCGCTCGCGCTCCGCAACACGTTCCTGCGCAAGGGGCGGCTGGCGATGACCCTCGCCACGCTGGTGCTGGCCTCGGCGGTCGTCATGAGCGTCGGCAGTGTCCGCGCATCGATCCTCGCCACCGTCGAGGACATGTCGTCCTGGTGGCACTACGACTCCCAGATCACCTTCGCCCAGCCGGTGAGTGCGCGAGTGGCCGAGCGGGAGGCGGCCAAGGTACCAGGGGTGACCGCTTCGGAGGGCTGGGTCGTCGCGTCGGCGTCGCTGAAGCGCGGCGACGGCACGGAGAACGAGGCCCTCTCGGTCATCGGTCTGCCGCCCGACACGACCTTCATCTCGCCCCAGATCGTCGAGGGTCGCTGGCTGACGCCCGGCGAGGAGGGCGGCGTGGTGGTCAACACAGACGTCGTCAAGGACGAGCATCTGGCCGTCGGGGATTCCGTGACGCTCAAGATCCGCGGGGTGGACAGCACGTTCAAGATCGTCGGCGTGGCCCGCGGCCAGATGATGGGGTCGGTGTTCTTCGCGGACGTCGGCTACCTCGACGGCGTCCTGTCGCTCAAGGGATCGATCACTAGGCTGATGGCGCGGACCTCCTCGCACTCCATGGCCGACCAGGACGCGACCGGAGACCGACTCGAGCGGAGGTTCACCGATCTCGGGCTGCTGGTCACGGGCGTCCAGGGACAGGCCCGCCAGTCGGAGGCACTCTCGAACGAGCTCGGGATCCTCGTCACGTTCCTGGTGATCATGGCGATCATCCTGGCGATCGTCGGGGTGATCGGCCTGATCGGGACGATGATCATCAACGTGCTGGAGTCCACGCGCGAGATCGGGGTGATGCGCGCTGTCGGAGCCAGCCACGGGTCGATCTTCCGGGTGTTCGTCACCGAAGGCTTCGTGATCGGGTTGATCTCGTGGGCCGGCGGCGTCCTGCTGTCGTTCCCGATGAGCTGGGGGCTGGTGATGCTCCTGCAGGCCGCTATCGGGCTGCCGCTGACCTACTCGTTCTCGTGGCAGACCGTGGGTCTGTGGCTCGTGATCGTGTCGGCGATATCGGCGGCCGCGTCGCTGCTGCCCGCGTACCGGGCGTCCCAGGTGTCCGTGAGGGACGCCATCGCCTACGAGTAGGGGCGGGACCGCGCTCGCCTATTCCGCGACCGGTGTTTCTCGCGCCCCGAACCGGGGTACTGCTAAATAGTGGTTCGGGTTCCGACCCGGATCCAGCAGACCCGGTCGACCACCGGGGCGCGACCCAAAGCGGGCCCTCTCGAGAAGGAAGCTGCACCCCGGCGGAGTGTCCGGCGGCGCGCGAGAGGGGGCGGGTTGCATGACTCCGGCTTCCACCGGTTCGGCGGGGATCGCGCCGGACGAGCAGCACGACAAGCACGTCGAACTGATCCCGCGCGAGTTCCTGCGCATCATCTCGGTCTGGTCACTCATCCCCAGCTACCTGCTGGCCGGTGGGCTGATCGGCTATGCCGCTGACCGATGGCTCGGGTTCTTCCCGTATCTGACGGGCGTCGGTCTGCTCCTCGCAGTCGCCTTGGCCGTGCGGGACATGCTGCGCCTCCGCAAAGAGTGGGACTAGGCGGGTGCGACCATGCGGCCGGGGAGACAGCGGGCCGGGGATAGGACAGGCGTCGCGCGCCATCCTCGTCGTGTCGGCGGTCGGTGCGATCGCGGCGCTCAGCGTCCTTGCGACGGGCAGGCTTGCGTTCGGAGTAGGGGCCGCGGCCTCCGCGGCGCTCGCCTTCGGCACGATCGCGGCCGCAGCACGTTCGGGTAGGACTGCGCTGGAGGCCGGCCAGCCGGCGCGCGCGGGAACCCTCGCGGGCGTGCTCATGGGACGTGCGGTTCTTGGGGGTCGCGCTCCTGATGGTTGTGGCATTCGTGGCTCCGGCGCTTGTCGACATGTGGGGGGTCGTCGCGGGCATGGTCGCGGCCGACGCGGTCCTGCTCGTCTCCGAGGGCAGGAGGGCCCTCACTCTCGCGTGACTCCTCCGTCGCGCCGAGCGGCGAGGGGCGACCGAATGGTTGGGAGGGGTTGAGTAGTCGTGGAGGCGCTGCTCGAGCACTACATGTCCTACATCGTGATGGTGAACTTCGCGCTGGTCGCGATAGTCATGATCGTGGTCGGTCGCAAGCTCGCCTCGGGACAGCTGACAGATGGGGTGCCGGACGCGCGGCAGAACGTCGGGGAGTTCGTGCTCGACTTCTTCGTGAACAAGACCCGCGACATGGGCGACAGCCGTGTCGTGAAGGCGGTGGCTCCGTTCCTTGCCACCTGCTTCCTGTTCATCCTGCTCAGTAACGTCATGGGCATGTTGCCTCTGCCGCTGCTCAACAACCCGCCGACGGCATACTTCAGCGTGCCCTTGGGGCTGGCGCTCTGCGCGGTCGGCGGCACCCTCGTTGTCAGCGGCGCGCTGAACGGGATCATGGGGGCGCTGAAGCATCTGGTGTGGCCGAACCCCCTGCAGCTGATCTCGGAGTTCACGGACGTGATGTCGCTGTCATTGCGTCTGTTCGGCAACATCGGCGGCGAGCACATGACCGTGGTGCTGGTGATGTCCACCGTCCCGTACGGGATCCCGCTCATCCTGCACGTCCTCGGGCTCATCCCGGCGTTCGTGCAGGCACTGGTCTTCACGCTGCTGACGACCAGCTTCGTGGCGGGAGTGATCCACAAGAGGCACGAAGAGGAGAACGCTGGTGATGCGGTCGCGGGCGAGCAAGCGGCGCGACGCGAGCTGGTTCCGGCCGCGGCGGCCCAGGCCGCTGCGGCAGCGAGTCCGAACGGCGCGCGTCGCAGGTTAGAACGGCCGCCCGAGCTTGGAGCTGGGTGGAGGGATCGGGTCCTTTGAGGAGGGGTTGAAGATGAACAAGGTCCTGCTGACACTCATCACCACGCTGCCGATCATCATCGGCGCGGTGATCGCGGCGCTGTCGATGAGACGGATATCCGTCTCGGCCGTCGAGGGGATGACCCGGCAGCCCGAGATCGCGCCGCAGCTGTTCACCGCGATGCTGATAGGCATGGCGCTGATCGAGGCGCTGTGCATCTACTGCCTGGTCGTGTCCCTGATGCTGGCCGGGACCCTTACGGCCGCCTAGGGCCAGCAAGGCTGGTGAGGGGGCTTGCCATGGAACTGAACCCGCTCAAACAACTGGACCCCGCGGTCGTGGCCGCTACCATCGCCACGTTCTCGGTCACCTACTTGGTGATGCGCAAGGTCTTCTTCCTGCCCACCATCGAAGTGATGGAACGCCGGAACGCACGACGGCTCGAGGCCGAGGAGAAGTACGCCGAGGCGCAGCGCATCCTCGATGCCGCCGGACAGGAGGCGGCCCGCATCGGCGAGGAGACGAACGAGAAGGTCCGCGAGGCGGTCGAGCGGTCGCGCGCCGAGGCCGACGAGGTGCACGAGGCGAGGCTCGCCGCGGCTCGCGCGCAGACGGAGGTGCTCCTGGAGGAGGGCAGGGCGTCGATCCTCGAGGAGGCCGAGTCGGAGCGAGGCCGGTTGCGGACCGAGGCACTCGAATGCGTCTCGCTCTCGTGCGAGAAGCTGTTCGGCTCGGTCGACCGCGCTGTCGTCGAATCGAACGTCGACCGCGCGATAGCCAAGACCCTTCGCTGAAGTGAGGTGGACGTAGGAGATGATCGAACTCCTGACAGCCGTGGTGCACGAGGTAGCTCTCGATCCACTGAAGTTCGCGATCGAGCTGGTGCAGTTCGCGGTGCTCCTGCTCATCATCAAGGCGGTCGCCTTCGGCTTCGGCAAGAAGAGCAAGGGCTTCCTGGGCAACATGCTCGTCGAACGTCGCAAGCGGGTCGAGGCGCAGATCGCGCGCATCGACGCGGCAGACGACGGGCTCGTCTTTGCCCGCAAGGAAGCCAAGGCGGAGATCGCGCATGTGCGGGCCGCCGCGCGCGCGCAACTCAAGGAGGCGCGGGCGGCAGCGGAGCAAGAGGCGATCGATGCCGAACAAGCGACGTCCGCGGAGGTCGAGGAGATCCTCAAACAGGCTCGCGAGAACTTGGACCGGGAGCGATCCGAGACGCTGAGCAGGATCCACAGCCAGCTCGTGGACGTGGTCGTCATGGCCACACGCCAGATGCTGGACCAGGGACTGGCGCCTCAGGCGCAGCGGGAGATGGTGCGCCGGACGATCCTGGAGAGCCTGGACGACCTGGACAGGGTCGCGCTCGCCTGAGCCAAGGGGAAGCGGGGTGAGAAGTCGTGGCTCCGTCCGCGGGCCGGCCCGTCGAGGCTGTCATCAGGACTCCTGTGCCGCTCGGCGCTGACGTATCGGAGAGCGTGCGGGAGCATCTCGAGGCGGCTCTCGCGCGCCCCGTTCGCGTGACCGAACTCATCGACGAACGGACCCACTCCGCGTCGCTGGTCATCGACGGACACCGCAACGTGTCGTGGGACTTCGAGCGGCCTCTCGCCGAGCTCAAGGAGGTCCTGGACCGCGCGACGGAGGGCGCGCTCCCTGACGAGGCGGTCCGCTCGGCCGCGGACGCCGTGGCAGACTTCGATCCGCACGTCAGGCCGGAGGTCCGCGAGAGCAACCTGGGGCGGCTCTTGGCGGAGATGGGCGGCCACAGTGTGGTGTTGCGATCGCGGACGCCGGTGGATTCGGACGTGGTGGATGCGCTCGGAGCCAAACTCACCCTCGCCGCGGGCAGGCAGATAGAAGTCGAGACCGTCGTGGAGCCGCGCCTCGAGTCGAACGTCTCGCTCCAGATGGGGTCGGACCGCAGGATCGTGCTCGACCAACGCTACACGTGGGTCGCCGAGCTCGAGAGGACGATCAGGGAGAGGCAGGACGCCGGCACCGCGACTCCCTTGGGGGTCGGCGAGTTCCTCCGGGGCACGATCGAGGAGACCGAGCACGAACTGCGCCTCGAAGGCGCGACACAGACGGGGACGGTCCTGGAGGTCGGCGACGGTGTCGCGCTCGTCGCAGGCCTTCGCGACGTAGGGTCCCAGGAGCTCGTAGAGTTCGAAGGAGGCGTGCAGGGCCTGGCGTTCAGCCTCATGGGCGACAAGGTCGGATGCATCCTGCTCGGCCGGGAGGAGGGCATCCGCGAGGGTAGCGGCGTGCAGTGCACGGGGCACCTTCTCACAGTGCCCGTGGGCGACACGATGATGGGCAGGATAGTCAACGCGCTGGGCCAGCCCATCGACGGGAGGGGGCCTATCGTCCCGACGTCCCACATGCCTGTGGAGCGCAAGGCTCCGGGCGTCGTCGACCGCTTGCCGGTGAACACCCCGCTGCACACGGGCATCAAGGTCATCGACGCGCTGGTTCCGCTGGGTCGGGGGCAGCGGGAGCTAATCATCGGCGACCGCAAGATCGGCAAGACCACGATCGCCATCGACACCATCCTCAGTCAGCGCGGCACGGGGGTCATGTGTATCTACGCGGCGATCGGGCAGAAGGCCTCGTCGATCGCGCGTGCGGTCCGGACTCTCGAGGAGAACGGGGCCATGGAGTACACGTCCGTGGTCGTGGCGCTCTCCAACGAACCGCCGGCGTTCCGCTACGTCGCACCGTATGCGGCGTGCGCCATGGGCGAGTACTTCATGGAGATGGGGAAGGACGCGCTCGTAGTCTACGACGACCTGACTAAGCACGCGGTGACCTACCGGGAGATGTCGGCGCTGCTCAAACGTCCTGTCGGTCGCGAGGCGTATCCGGGCGACGTCTTCTACGTCCACTCGCGACTGCTGGAACGTGCCGCCCACCTGTCCGAGGAGCGGGGCGGCGGCTCGCTGACCGCGATCCCCATCGCCGAGACGCTGGCCGGCGACATATCCGCCTTCATCCCGACCAACGTCATCTCGATCTGCGACGGGCAGATCTACCTCGACACGGCGCAGTTCAACGAAGGCACGCGCCCGGCCATGGATGCCGGCCTGTCGGTGTCACGAGTCGGCGGATCCGCTCAGGCGAAGGTCATGAAGCAGGTCGCCGGCAGGCTGCGTATCGACTTGGCCCAGTACCAGGAGATGGCGCAGTTCGTGAAGTTCGGGGCGGAGGTCGACGCGGCCACGCTGCAACAGCTGGCACGCGGCGAGAGGAGCCGGGAGCTGCTCAAGCAGGGACAGCACGAGCCGATGCCGCTCGAGCACGAGGTGCTCGTGCTCTACGCGGTCGTGAGCGGGCTCTTCCAGGACATACCGGTCGAGGGGCTCGGGCTCCTAGAGCAGGACCTGCTCCGGTATGCGGAGGTCCATAGGGCGAGCCTCATGGACGACGTGCGGGCGGCGACGGAGCTCACCCCCGCGCTCGAGTCAGCCATGCTCGAAGCGGTCGAGGCGTTCCTGGCGCAATGGGCGCGCGCGCCGGAAGAAGGTGGCGAGGTCCCTCCGAGGGACGAGGCGGTCGCCGAAGCGGCCAACGAGGCGCAGCCCGCAGAAATCGAGACGGCCGAAACGGCGATGCAGCCGGAAGTGCGGTGACGCGGGACTCATGCAGAAGCTCTACGAGGTCCGCAAGAGGATGAGAACGGTCGACAGCATCAGGTCGGTCGTCCGCACCATGGCCACTGTCGCGTCCGCCAAGCTCTCGCGCTCGAAGGAACGCGCGGCGGGCATCCGCGAGTACACGGAGATGGTGCGCCAGGTGGTCCAGCGCCAGCAGGCCTACGCGGCACGGCGAGGGATCGACGTGGCCCGTGTCTCACGCTTCATGACACCCCGTCCGGTCAACCGGATCCTGCTGCTCCATCTGGCCAGCGACCGGGGGATGTGCGGTTCCTACAACATGTCGATCAACCGGATGGCGTCGTCGTTCATCTCCCGGATGCAGCGGCTCGGTTTCGGCGTGGACGTCATCACGAAGGGTGGCAAGGGCGAGCGCTACATCAGCCGCAAGACGTCTGCGACGGTGATCTCTGCGTCCGGGTGGCCGCGGGCGGGAGTCACGGACGCCGAGGTGGACGAGGCCTCGGACACCATGCAGCAGGCGTTCCTGTCTGGCACCCACGACGAGGTGTGGTGCGCCTACACGCGCTTCTTCTCGCCTCTGCGGCGCGAGCCGTGCATCGTCCGGCTCCTCCCCCTCGTGCTCGAGGGCGCCCCGGCGGTCCGTCCCGGCCTCCTCGAGGTCTCCACGGGCGAGCTGTGGTTCTACGAGCCCGACATCGCGGCCATCCTCGACGAGCTGCTCGGCATACTCCTGCGGCTGCAGGTCGAAGACGTGCTCTTGGAGTCGTACGCGTCGGAGCAGGGAGCACGGATGATAACGATGGAGGAAGCGACCGAGCGCGCCGACAAGACCCTCCACGATCTTCGGGTGACCCACAACCGGCTGCGGCGGGAGAGCATCACCTCCGATCTGATCGGCGTGCTGTTCGCGTCTCGCGTGCGCGAGGCGGAGAACGATAGCGCGGCGGCTCTCGGCGGGGGAAGGGTGTGGTGACGATGGGGGGTCACGGCAATGGTCGCAGCACAGGGCCGAGCGATGTCCCCGGCCCTGCGGGCGGAAGCGAGACGGGAGACGATCGGCGCGCCCAGTCCCGTACCAGTGTCGTCGCGGACGCGCTCGAGAAAGTCCTGGCGGAGATCGAGCGCGAGGCGGGCGAGGGCACGGTGTACCAGGTGATGGGTCCCGTCGTCGACGTGGCGTTCCACGGGCACATGCCCGACCTGCGCAACCTCCTGCGCGTCGGCGATCGCCTGGCCGGGCCTGCCGATGGAGGCGGTCCAGTTGCTCGGTAGCGGTCTCGTCCGCTGTGTGGCTCTCGACTCGACGGACGGGTTGCGTCGAGGCGCGCACGTGTACGACACCTACGAGTCGATCTCGATCCCCGTCGGGCCAGAGGTGAAGGGGAGGATGCTCAACGTACTGGGCGAGCCGATCGACGGCGGCGGGCCCGTGAACACGTTCAAGCGGGTCTCGATACACCGGCCGCCCATTCCCTACGCCGACGTCCGCTCGTACCCCGAGGTGTTCGAGACCGGGCTCAAGGCCATCGACCTGCTGACCCCGTTCCCGCGCGGCGGGAAGGTCGCGCTGTTCGGCGGCGCGGGGGTCGGCAAGACCGTCGTGATCATGGAGCTCATCCGCAACGTGGGCCTCGAGCACAAGGGCGTGTCCGTGTTCGGCGGCATCGGTGAGCGGACGCGCGAGGGCAACGACCTGTGGCTCGAGATGAAGCGCGCAGGGGTGCTGAGCAAGTCCGTGCTCTTCTTCGGCCAGATGAACGAGCCCCCGGGCGCGAGGTTCCGCGTCGCCTTCTCGGCGCTGACCGCGGCGGAGTACTTCCGCGACGAGGAGAAGCAGGACGTGCTCCTGTTCTTCGACAACATCTACCGCTACGTACAGGCCGGTCTCGAGGTGTCGCTGCTGCGCGCTCGCATCCCGTCCGAAGTCGGCTACCAGCCGACCCTTGCCACCGAGGTCGGGGAGCTGGAGGAGCGCGTGACCTCCACGGAAGACGGCGCCATCACTTCCGTGCAAGCCGTGTACGTGCCCGCCGACGACTTGGCAGACCCCGGGCCGGCCGCGGTGTTCTCGCACTTGGACGCCACCGTGGTCCTGTCGAGGCGCATCGCGGAGCAGGGGCTCTATCCGGCCATCGACCCGCTGCAGTCGAGCTCGCAGATACTCGAGGCATGGGCGGTGGGCGAGGAGCACGTCGACGTGGCAAGGCGGACCAAGGCCTACCTGCAAAGGTACGGGGCGCTGCAAGACCTCATCGCGATCCTCGGCGTAGAGGAACTTTCCGAGGAGGACAAGATCGTCGTGGTGAGGGCTCGCCGCCTGCAGAAGTTCATGTCGCAGCCGTTCTTCGTGGCCGAGCAGTACACCGGGGTGCCGGGGCGCTACGTCAGCCTGCCGGACACGATCCGGGGCTTCAGGGAGATCTGCGACGGGTTGCACGACGGCGTACCGGAGCAGGCCTTCTACATGGTGGGGACCATCGACGAGGCCATGGAGCGCGCCGAGACCCGCGACGTGACCGCTGTCTCGGAGGCGGCCGAGGCGGGAGTCGACGCGGCCGAGCAGGCGATCGTCGGCAGGGCGATGGGCTGAGGTGGCGACGATGGGGGCGATCAGGCTGGAGGTCGTGTGCCCGTCCGGGGCGCATCTTGTCGAGCGGGGCCTCGACGAAGTGGTCTTCCGCCGCCGCGAGGACCGCGCTGAGCTGGGGAGCTACATCACGATACGCCCCCGACACGGTTCCCTTCTCGCGCGGAGCGCGGCCGGTGAGATCACGTGGAGGCGGGGCGAGGCAGCTGGCCGCGCGATCGCGGAGGCCGGGATCGTCGAGGTGCTCGACGACCGGGTACTGGTGCTCGCCACCGACGTCAGACGCGTCCGGTGACCGGCTGGCCTGCCTCTCGCCGGATGCCCTCTCTACGCCGTCCGCTCCGGTTCGATGGCCCGCACCTGGATCGCGGACTCGTGCACCACGGGACAGGCGTTCTCGCACACCCCGCACCCGATGCAGCGGTCGGCCACCACCTCCGGGCGCGCGAGCTTGATCGTCCCGCCGCCGGGCTTCGTCACCTCGACCTGAGTCAGTGCTATCGCCTTGTCGGGAACCGGGCAGAGCTCCTGGCACACGAGGCACGTGTTGTAGTCGGCCCACGGTATGCAGCGGTTCTTGTCGATGTACGCGCGCCCGATCTTCGTCGTGCGCTTCGCCTCGAGTTCGAGCGGC
Source organism: uncultured Coriobacteriia bacterium (assembly GCA_963726435.1). Taxonomy (GTDB): domain Bacteria; phylum Actinomycetota; class Coriobacteriia; order Anaerosomatales; family PALSA-660; genus PALSA-660. The sequence continues at coordinate 219,799 of CAVSCJ010000001.1, read as the reverse complement.
ATGATGGCTCCTGTGGGGCAGACCTTGCCGCACTCGTTGCACGACCAGTCGCAGAAGCCGGCCCGGTAGTCCATCTCGGGGGTGAACACGCCCTCGAGGCCGGACTTCGCCAAGGACGGCTGGATGACGTTGGTCGGGCACACCTTCATGCACTGGCCGCAGCGCGTGCACAGCTGGAGCACGCCGGCGTTGCCGGAGGCGCCGGGCGGGCGGACGAGCCGGACGTCGCGCTCGAAGCGCGCCAGCCCCGTGTAGGTGACCAGTCCGCTCAGCATCGCGAGCCCGGATGCCCCCAGCAGGGCCCGGCGCGCGGGCGAGTAGACCGCGCGAGCCGGGCGCACTCCGGTGGATATCGCTGCCGTGGGACAGACGTCGGCGCAGTCCATGCATAGCTGGCATCGCGACGTGTCGGTCGCCAAGTACTCGTCCCGCACGGCGTCGAGCGGGCACACCCGCTCGCACCTTCCGCAGTGGATGCAGGTCTCGGCATCGACGTTTCGGCCGAAGGGAGCGACGCGGCCCACCATTCCGAGAAGGCCTCCGAGCGGGCAGATGTGACGGCACCACAAGCGCGGCTCGAGGACGTTGAGCCCGACAAGGAGGACCGCCCAGCCTAGGGCCAGGCCCGTCAGCCCGAAGGTCAGAGGGCGGGCGAAGACGATGCGCCCCGTGAGGAATCCGTTCACGGCGTCCACGGCGGGCTGCAGAGGCGGGGCGAGATAGAGCACGTCCGATGTCAGACGCACGATGCGGTCGAGCAGGGGATAGAGCAGGACCGTCGCGGTACGTGTGATCGTCGCGATCGGGTCCAGCCAGAGGTAGAAGCTGGAGGCGAACAGCAGCAGCCCCGCGCTCCCGATCAGGACGAACGGAGGCGCCTTGCGCAGGGCTTCGCGCACGCGCACGGGAACGCGCGAGCGGTTGAATCGCTTGGGAAGTCCCTGCTTCTCGGCCTTGCGTTTCGGCGTCGTCCACTCCAGCAGCGCCCCCGTCGGACACGCGTAGCCGCAGAACGCTCGGCCCGCCACCAGCGGAAGCAGCAGCATCACGCCCGCGAGCAACATCGCCGGCTTCCAGACTCCGCCGACTATCGAATTGACAGCGATGAGCGGGTCGGCGAGCAGGAACGCACCGAGGTAGACCTGTCCGAGCGGCCAGACGGTGAGCGTCAGCAGGACGAGGAACAGGATCAGGAAGCCGATCTGCATCGCGCGGCGGAGGCGGTGGACGCCCGGACGGCGACGGTCGGGGGGCTCAGACTGGCGGCCAGCGGCCGGGGAGTCAGTCGTGTCGCTCATGACTTGCCCCTCAGGACCGTGACCTTCGACAGGTCGGTCACGCCGATGCCGCGCCCCGCGGCGTTGACGAGGTAGCCGAGATCGGACGGCTTCATGCCGAACAGCGAGGTCGCGAGGGAGTCGACCGCGACAGGGTCGGTCCCAGCGATGCACGTCTTCGCCATCCGTAGGTCGGCCGGGCTGCCGCCTGTCGGCCCGTTTCGGATCATGATGCGGTAGGCGTCGAGCACGACGAGGTGGGGACGCACGAGCGAGTTGACGTCGACGATCTTCTGGTCGAAGTCCTGGTGCATGTTGCCCCGCGATCCGCCGAGGATCCCCATGAGGTTCTTCATCGACAGGGTCAGGCCGGCCATGGCGTGGGTCTTCGCGATAGGCACGTTGATGAACACGTCGGCGTCGAAGACGTCCTGCAGTATCGGCCACGCTTTCAGCACCAGGCCGTTCGGGATCGCCGTGTTGACGAAGTCGCGGTCCGAGAGGTACTTCACGCGACCGCCCGCGTCGGCGACCGCTTTCGCGATGCCGCTGACCTCGAAGGCGTTCCGGACGGCCCCGGTCGGCCGGTCGGCGACCACGACGTCCGCCGCGCCCGCTCCGATGGCCATCTCGACGATGGCAGCGACGACGAAGGGATTGGTCGTGGCGCCGATCTCGGGCGCGCGTCCCACGACGGCGTTCGGCTTGACCAAGACGCGGTCGCCTCGGCGGACGAACCGGGTCATCCCGCCGAGCGCCGCGACCGCGGCCCTGGCGTTGAGCCCTGGGTCGTCACCCACGAACATCGCGAGGTCGGGTGGGCCGGAGGTCGCCGGCGCGCCGGTCGTCGCCGCGGACTCGGTCTCGCTCGCGGAGGCGGACGGAACCACCGTGGAGGTCGCGCCGGGAGAGGGGACAGCGCGGCTCGGCTTGAGCTCGCGGACCGCTGGGGTGGTGTCCGACGACGACCAGTCGAGCAGACGCGCGCAGCCGGCCAACCCCCCGGCACAACCGACTACCGAACACACGCCGACCAACCGGCAGAACTCGCGTCGCTCCATGGCATCTCCGGTCCCAGGGACTCTCCCCGCACTCTATTCCTTCTCGGGCGCGTCCGCGGCCCGCTGCCGTCCGTCGTCGCTGCGGTAGACTGGCGATCGAGACGCAAGCCAAAGGCCAGGGGCATACCAGCGTGAGCAGGACCTTCGCATCAGACAACAACTCGGGGGCGCATCCGGCTGCCCTGATCGCCATAGCCGAGGCGAACGACGGGCACGTTCACGCCTACGGTGACGACCCGTGGACCGCGCGCGGCGTGCGTGCCATCCGCTCGCACGTCGGCGAAGCCGCGGATGTCTTCTTCGTGTTCAACGGGACCGGCGCGAACGTCACCGGGCTCTCGTCGCTGCTCGGCCACGGCGACTGCATCGTCACGCCCGATACCGCGCACGTCGCCGTGGACGAGTGTGGCGCTCCCGAGCGCTTCACGGGCTGCAAAGTGACCGTCCTCTCCACTGCAGACGGCAAGCTGCGCCCGGCCGACGTCGAGCCGCTGCTCTCCGCGCACGGCAACATGCACCACGTCCAGCCACGCGTGATCTCGATCTCCCAGGTGGCGGAGACCGGGGTGGTCTACACGGCGGACGAGGTGCGGGCGCTCGCCGATCTCGCTCACGACAACGCGATGTACCTGCACATGGACGGCGCGCGGATCTCCAACGCCGCGGTGGCCCTCGGCCTGCCCATCAGCTCTCTGACGACCGACGCGGGCGTGGACGTGCTCTCGTTCGGCGGCACCAAGAACGGGCTGCTCTTCGGCGAGGCCGTGTGCCTGCTGGCGCCGGGACTGGCCGACAGCTTCCCGTACGAGCGCAAGAGCGGCGGGCAGCTGGCGAGCAAGATGCGCTTCATCGGCGCGCAGTTCGCCGCCGATCTACGGCTCGAGCCTCTGGCGCGAGATGGCCTCGCACGCGAACGAGATGGCAGCCCGACTGGCCGCCGGAGCTCGCGAGGCCGGCGTCGAGCTGGCCTGGGAGCCGCAGGCCAACGAGGTCTTCGCCCTGCTGCCGCACGAGGCGATGCAGCGCCTGCGCGCAGTCACCGACTTCTACGACTGGGAGGTGCGCGGCGACCGTGTCGTCGTGCGCTGGGTGTGCTCGTGGGACACGACCGAAGAGGATGTGGACCGCTTCACAGCGGCGATCCCCGCCGCGATGGAAGGATGCTCGTGAGCTTCGAGGAACTGGGATTGACACCCGCGCTCCTCGCGGGCGTGCGTGAGCTCGGCTATGAGACGCCGACGCCGATCCAAGAAGAGGCGATGCCCTACGCGCTCGCCGGCCGCGACGTCGTCGGCTGCGCGCAGACCGGGACCGGCAAGACCGCCGCCTTCGTGCTGCCGGCGCTGCAGCGCACCCCGGCCGACGGGGTTCTGCGCACGCTGGTGGTCGCCCCGACTCGCGAGCTCGCCCAACAGACCGAGGTCTTTGCGACCGCGATGAGCAGCCATACCGGGCACAAGATCCTCGCAGCCGTGGGCGGCGTGTCACTCGATCCGCAGATCAAGGCGCTCAAAGACGGTGTCGACCTGCTCGTCGCGACCCCGGGGCGCCTTCTGGACCTCATGAAGCGCGGCAACGCCAAGTTGGACCGCGTCGAGATCCTGGTGCTCGACGAGGCGGACCGCATGCTCGACATGGGCTTCTGGCCCGACGTGCGGCGCATCTTGGCTGCCCTGCCCGCCAAGCGGCAGACCATGCTGTTCTCCGCCACAATGGCCCCCGAGGTCCTGCGGATCGTCCACAACGCACTCGACGAGCCCGTGCGCGTCGAGGTGTCACCCCCCAACGTGCCCATCGACCTGATCCATCAGGCTCTCTATCCGGTGGACGCGTCCCAGAAGGTCGATCTGATGGTCGCGCTGATGGAGGCGCACGGCGACTTCGACTCGACGCTTGTCTTCTGCCGCACGAAGCAGCGCAGCGACGCGGTGGCGCTCGGTCTGCAGCGCGCGGGCATCCCGACCGTGACCATCCATTCGGACAGGACCCAGGAGCAGCGTACCAAGGCGCTCGAGCGGTTCCGCGCAGGCAAGGTCCGCGTCCTGGTGGCGACCGACGTCGTCTCGCGGGGGATCGACATCGAGGGCATCAGCCACGTCGTGAACTACGACGTGCCGAACAACCCGGAGGACTACGTCCACCGCATCGGCCGCACCGCGCGCGCCGGGGCGTCGGGGACCGCGTTCACCTTCGTCGACATCCGCGAGTTCCCCGAACTCGATGCCATCGAGATGCTCATCGACACCGAGATCCCGGTGGAGGAGCTCGAAGGTTTCCCCTACCGTGAGCGGGCGGTTCCGCGGGCGGGCCGGCTCGCGATGCGCAAGAAGCGCAAAGCGTTCGGCGGGCGCGTCATGGGCCGGCGCCGCCGGCGATAGCGTTTCCGAGCATCACCGGGGACGAGATCGTAGCTCGCGACGTGCGGGGCGTCAGGCGGTACAATCGCGCCCGATACGTGACGGCTGCGGTCTTGGTCGGTGAAGCTTCGCAGCGAGAGGGGCCTCCGTGGGCGGGAAGTTGCGTACGGTGCTTTCGGTCGCGGGCTCGGCGGACCGGGCTCGCAGACACGCCGTCCAAGACGTCGAGAACGTGCATCCGAAGCTACGGGCTCGCCTTGAGGGGCTCCTGGGGAAGCCGTTGTCGAGCGAGCTGGGCATGCTGGACCTGGGCTGCGGCTACGGGTACCCGAACGTCATACTCTTCAAAGCGGAGGGCATCGATGTGTGCGGCGTCGACGTCGAGCCGGTGTTCTTCCGTGACGGGAGACCTGCCGCCTTTCGCAGGGGAATGCGGGAGAAGGGCCTGTTGAGGGCGCTCAACTGTGCAGGTCCCGGGTACAGCGAGTCCCTGCGGTACCACGCGGAGCTCGCGGCTCTCTCCGGCGTGGACGTTGATCACCAGGCGCTGTCGCTGCACACCTACGATGGGTGTCATCTGCCGTTCGCGGATGAAGCGTTCTCGGTCATCTACTCCAACGCGGTCCTCGAACACGTGGAGGATCTGTCGGCCTTCGTCGAAGAGGCTGCACGAGTCCTCAGTCCCGGCGGAGTCGTCGACATGCTCTGGCACAACTTCTACAGTCCGTCAGGCGGCCACCGCTTCGAGGCCGACGTGGCCGCGTCCCCTTGGGGCCATGTGACCGGAGAGTCGCCTCCGGCCTGCTTCCTGAACAAGAAGAAGCCGGACGAGATCCGGACGGAGTTCGAGAAGCGCCTGCGCGTGCTCCGAGTTGTCGGGGCTGCGAGCAACCAGTCGCTCGAAGGAGACGCCGACTTCGAGCGCGAAGGAGCGTCCCTGTTGAATGACGACTGGCGGGCGAAGCTGTCTGGCCTGCCGGATCGTCTGCTCACGACATGTCACTTCGTCATCCAAGCGGTGAAGCAGGGGTAGGGTCCGTCCCGCCGCGGGCGCTCACCCGCCCGCGAGCTCCAGCGCTACGGCGGCCGCGAGCGAACGGCCAGCCTGCTCGGGTGCGAAGTCCGCGACCGCCCATGCCTGGCCGAGCGCCGCCCGAGCGAATGCCAGCTGCGAGGCGTCTCCTTCCGCCAGGCCCAGCCTCACAGCGTTCTGGATGGTGGTCGACGAGCCGGCCGGCATGGCGCTGTCGCCGCCCTCACGGGGCCGGACAGGCAGATCTCCGGCGTCGGGTGTCATGTAGAGGATATGGCCCTCCGCGAATCGCTCGAGGGCGTCGAGGTGGAGAGAGCGGGCGTCGTCGCGCATCTCGCTCGCACCCCCGATGTCCGCGGCGGTGAGCATGGCCGAGACCAGATGCGCTGCGTCCTCGAGCAGCCTTACGCGTGCAACGGAGGAGTCGGTCGGCTCTCGCAGCACGCCGTCGGGGGTGACGGCCACCTCCAGCAGCCGGCGCGTGAGGGACAGGCCCTCGGCGACCATCTCCGGCACGTCGAAAGCCTTGCCGGCGTCCATCAGCCCGCGCGCCGCGATCGCGTTCCACGCCGTGAGAGTCTTGGTGTCGGCCTGCGGCTGCGGTCTCAGTGTCCGCGCCGTGGCCAGTCTCGCGATCACGGCATCGACCGCCTGCGTCGTCGCCTCACCGGCCTCGCGCCTGACCAGGGTCACCGGCTCGTCGTCCGCCGCGTCGTCCGCCCCCAGCACCTTGTCCGCCACCGCGAGTTCCTCGCTGTTGAGGACGGAGGCCAGTTGTCCGCGGGTCCAGGTGTACGTCGCGCCTTCGACGCCGCCCGTGTCTGCCGAGAGCGCTGCGTACAGCAGCCCGCTGGGGCCGGTCATCTCGGCGCCGAGGAAGGTCGCGGTGGCCTTAGCGGCGCGCGCGTACTCCCCACGGACCTCCGGCGATGAGGCGAGCGGAGCGGCCCAAGAGAGCGCGGAGAGCAGGAGGCCCTGATCGTAGAGCATCTTCTCGAAATGGGGGGTGCGCCACTTCTCGTCCACCGTGTAGCGGTGGACGCCTCCCCCGACCTGGTCGAAGATCCCACCTCGCACGATGGCGAGCATCTCCTGCTCGATGACGAACGACAACTCGGAGTCCGAGACGAGTCCCGCATAGGCGGTGAGGAACTCGACCGCAGGCAGCTGCGGGAATTTCTGAGCTCCCTTGAGTCCGCCGTACCGCGGGTCCAGGCGTTGCATCAAGTAGTCGACCGAGGAGTCGATCGTGGCACGGTCGATGGGCTCTTCGCGCCGCCGGGCCGTCTGCTGACCTAGGAACGCGAGCGCAGCCTCCGCGGTCGTGTCGACATCCGCTCGGTCGTCCACCCACGAGGTGGCGAGCGCCGTCAGCACCTCTCGAAAGCCGTTGATCCCGTGCGACGTCTCCTTCGGGAAGTAGGTCCCGCCGAAGATCGGGGCCTTGTCGGGGGTCAGCCACACGGTGAGCGGCCATCCCCCCCGTCCGGCCGTGGCCTGGACGTAGTCCTGGTACACCGCGTCGATGTCGGGGCGCAGTTCGCGGTCGACCTTGACGGCTACGTACCGCTCGTTGAGCAGGGCGGCCGTCTCCGGGTCCTTGAACGACTCGGCTTGCATGACGTGGCACCAGTGACAGGCCGAGTAGCCGCAGGACAGCAGAACCGGACGGTCCAGGTCCCGGGCGCGCGCAAAGGCCTCCCCGCCCCATTCGAACCAGTCCACCGGATCGTCGGCGTGAAGCCGTAGATAGGGACTTTCCGACCCTGCCAGGCGGTTCGACAACTCGTCACTCCCTCATCGCCAACGATCCATGCGCTTGAAGGATAGCGTGCGGCGCCCTGGTGGGTATGAAGTGACGGTCACGACAGGCGATCGGAAGGATGCCGACGATGCGTCGATTCACAGTACTGGTCCTCGTTCTCGCTTCCGTGTTCGTGCTCGCGCTCGGGGCCTGCTCGAGTGGCGCTTCGACGTCGGGGACAACGACCGGTGGGACCACGACCGGTGGAACCGCTCCGTCGAGCGTGACGGTCTCTCTCGAGAACATCAGCTTCAACCCTGCGCAGGTCGACGTGGCGGTCGGCGGAACCGTGACATTCATGAACAACGACTCGGTGCAGCACAATGTCGCGGGCGACACGTGGTCCAGCGGCCCACTCGATCCCGGCAAGAGCTTCTCGCAGACCTTCCCGACAGCGGGGTCCTTCCCGATCCGCTGCACGATCCACCCGTCCATGACGGGGACAGTGAACGTCAAGTAAGGGCCGCTTCCAGCGGGCTCGCACGCTTGCGCGCACTCGCCGCTGAAGCGACCTGCGGGATCAGCCCTGCTGCTGCGCCGTGCGCAGTGTGGCGACCACGTCGTCGGCGTGGCCCTCGACGCTGACCCTCGGCCACACGTGCGCGATCCTGCCATCGGGGTCGATCAGGAACGTCGAACGTTTCGCCACGATGCCGAGGATCTCGCGCGCCCCCCAGGCGCTGATGACCTGCTTCTCGGTGTCGGAGATCATCGGGAAGGTGACCGAGAACCGCTTCATGAACTTGCGCTGTACCTCGACGCTGTCGGCGCTCACGCCCACGACCAGGGCGTTCAACGACTCCAGGACTTCGACGTGCTTCTGGAAGTCGTCGGCTTCATGGCATCAACCGGGAGTGTTGGCGCGCGGGTAGAAGTAAAGGACCACCCAGCGCCCTCGTTGGTCGGCGAGTCGGAAGCGCCCGCCGCCAGTGAGCTCGGCGTCGATCTCGGGCGCCTGCTCGCCGACTCGGGGCATGGGGAGTGAACCGGCCATGATGGTTGTCCTCTCGAAGGATGCGCACGTCTGCGGCCTATATGCCCCAGCCGGAGGTGACCGCTACAGTACGTGCTACGAGTGGACGCGAGAGGAAACGAGGATCGCGATGCCGGAATGCCTGCTGAGAGCAACGTGCGGGATCCCTGGGGTCCTGTGCGACGAGGATGAGTGCGTCTACTGGCGCTTGGTCGAGCAGATCGGTGTCGCCGAGGAGCCGGACGTGCAGCGTTGCGCGATCCAGCATTTCCGGATGCTCGACGGAGGCGCCGGGATAGCCGAATGGCTCCTGTCGGTGAAGACGCGCGTCGAGTCGGAGTGCGCCGGCCCGCCCGGCTCCGCATAGGAGACTCGGCGCCGTGTCCGCCGTGCATATACTGTGACGTGCAGCGCCGGTCGGCGGCGCCGCGGGGGAGGGAGTACCTCAAATGGCGGAGTTCCTGTTCGGTTGCTTCGGTCTCGGGTTGGCACTCATCGTCTTCATCGCCATCTCGGGGCTGCGGGTCGCCAACGAGTACGAGCGCGCGGTCGTGTTCCGTCTCGGCCGCCTGAAGGGCCTGCGCGGGCCGGGCCTGTACTGGCTGATCCCGCTCGGCATCGAGACGCAGCGCAAAGTCGACCTGCGCACGATGACCGTGGACATGGAGAGCCAGGAGTCGATCACCAAGGACTCGGTCACGGTGAAGGTCAACGCCGTCGTCTGGCTCAAGATCGTCGACCCGATCAAGTCGGTCGTCTCGGTCGCCAACTACTACGCGGCGTCGTATCAGGTCGCGCTGACCTCGCTACGCAACATCATCGGGCAGCACGTGCTCGACGAGGTGCTCAAGGAGCGCGACAAGATCAACGAGTCGCTGCAGGCGGTCGTCGACCAGGCCACCGAGCCGTGGGGCGTCAAGGTCGAGATGGTCGAGATGAAGGACGTCGAGATCCCGATCAGCATGCAGCGCGCGATGGCTCAGGAAGCGCAGGCCATGCGCGAGAAGCGCGCCCGCATCATCAAGGCCGAAGCCGAGCTCGAGTCGTCATCGAAGCTCGCTGACGCGGCCAAGATCATCACCGAGAACCCGCTCGGCCTCGAGCTGCGCCGCATGCAGATGATCACCGAGGTGGGCGCGGAGCAGAACACGACCACGATCATCATGATGCCGTCGGAGTTCGTGACGATGGCCGAAAGCCTGGCCAAGTCATTCCGGGCCGGCTCGGCGACGTAGCGCGACCCGCGCGATGGCACGTGGGCCCGGCACCGCGTCGCAGCGGGGCCGGGCCCCGGCTTTCGCGTAACATGGCGCACATGCTCTTCCTCGTTGACGGATACAACGTGACCCGGGCGGACGACGCCACTCGCCGCCTGCTCCCCGACGACCAGAGGCTGGCGCTGATGCGCCGCCTGGCCGCGCGCGGCCGCGGCCTTCTTGGCCCGGGTAGGATCGTCGTGGTCTGGGACAAGGGCCTGCGAGCCGGCGAGGAGTCGCTGCCCGGTGTCGAGGCGGTCTTCTCGCTCGATGAGACGGCCGACGACGTGATAGTGCGGATGGCCGAGGCCGCGGAAGGACCGGTCACGATAGTGACGGCCGACCGGGAGCTGAAGTCGCGGGTCAGGGAGCGCAAGGGCCGCTCAACAGCGACGTTGCCGACCTCCACGCTGTTCGAAGGCGCTCCGCAGACGCGAGCCAAGCGCCGCGATGCGAACGTTGCGTCGAGCGGGCTGCCTGAAGGGCATGCGGAGATCACCAAGGAACTTGCGGACGCATGGTTGCCGAAGGAGGAGTCCTAAGAAGTGCCGGGCCTGGGTGTCATCGCCAACGTCATCACCGTCATCGTGGGATCCGCGATCGGTCTTGCCTTTGGGCGCTTCATTACCGAGCGATTCCGGAAGATCGCCTTCTACGCACTCGGCCTCTCGACCTTCTCGATCGGCGCGACGATGGTCATCGGCGGGTTGATCAAGGCCGACGCGGCAGGGTCGAAGTACGCGTTCCTCGTGCTCGTGGGCTCGCTCGTCATCGGCGGCCTCACTGGAGAGGCCGTGGGGGTCGAGGCGGCGCTCGAGCGGTTCGGGCACTGGCTGCGCTCGATGGCGGTGAAGGTGCCGTTCCTCAAGAGCGCGGCGGGTGAGGGCGAGCACCAGATGGTCGAAGGGTTCGTCGTCGCATCGCTGCTCTTCTGCGTGGGGACGATGACGATCCTCGGCTCGCTGCAGGACGGCATGGGCTCGCCGAACCTGCTCTACCTCAAGGCGCTGCTCGACGGCGTGGCCTCGATCGCTCTCGCGAGCGCGCTCGGGATCGGCGTCGGGTTCTCGATCGTCCCGATCATCATCGTGCAGGGCGGGATCGCTCTCGGCGCGCACGCCCTGCAGCCGCTCCTGACTACAGGGGTGATCTCCTCGATGTCGATGGTGGGCGGGACGCTGATCCTGGCGATCGGCATGGACCTCATGGGCGTAAAGCGCCTGCCCGTCGGCAATCTGATGCCGGCCATCTTCGTCGCGGGCATCCTCGGGGCGTTCTTCGGCTAGCGTTCACTGGCGGGATCGCGATCGCCGGCGCAACCGCCTAGGCCGCACAAGGCCGCCTGGATCGCGACGAAGGTGAAGTAGTCGCCCCTAGATCTCGGCTCGCCAGCCCGGGATGGTGAACGCGCTCGGGCAGATGTCGGAGAGCACGCACGCGCCGCACGCGGGACGCTTGGCCGTGCACACAGCGCGCCCGTGGTCGATGAATCGGTAGTTCACCGCGAACCAGTCCTCGCGCGGCAGCAGCGCGCACAGGTCGCGCTCCACCTTGTCGGGGTCCTTCTCGCCGGTGAGGCCGAGCCGGTGCGCGAGGCGGAACACGTGCGTGTCGACAGCGATGCCCTCGACCTTGCCGTAGGCGTTGGCGATCACGATGTTCGCCGTCTTGCGCGCCACCCCGGGGATGCGCATCAGCTCGTCCATCGTGTCGGGCACCTTGCCGCCGAAGTCCGCGACGACCATTCGGGCCGCGGCCATGATCGATCTTCGTCTTCTGGTGATAGAAGCCGGTCGGCCGCACGATCGCTTCGACCTCGAGCACGATCGGCGCCTGCCAGATCCTCCGGCCGCGGGAAACGCGCGAACAGCTTCGGCGTGACTCGGTTCACGCCCACATCGGTCGTCTGCGCCGAGAGGATGACGGCCACCAGCAGGTGCCACGGGTCGTCGTAGTCGAGCGCGATGTGGGCGTTCGGGTACAGCTCGCCGAGCCGCCGCATCGTCTCGCACGCGCGGTCGGAGTCGGTCATCTTCCTCGCCATCGGCTGCTCCTGACCGCCGCGCGGGTACATCTCGTCTCGTCGAATAGAAGGATACCCGTGCGGCCGTGACCGGCCGTGCGAGGGCGAAGGAGAGGACCCGACATGCATATGCACGCACCGGAGAAGGTCGATCCGGCCCACCTGTCCGACTACCTGTCCGTGATGTCACGCGCCGTGTTCGAACCGGGGCTGAGCTGGCAGGTCGTCGAGTCGAAGTGGCCGGGCATAGTCGAGGCGTTCGATGGCTTCGACCCGAAGAAGGTCGCGGCGTATTCGCCGGCTGACATCGGGCGGCTGATGGCCGACACGCGAGTGATCCGCAACCACCGGAAGATCGAGGCGGTGATCGGCAACGCCGCGGAGATGCTGGCCCTCGACGGCGCGGGCGGCGGCTTCCGCACCTACCTCCGGTCGAAGGGGTCCTACGAGGAGCTCGCCACCGACTTGAAGTCGCGCTTCCGCTTCCTGGGCGACATGGGCGCCTACCACTTCCTGTACTCGGTGGGGGAGCCCGTGCCGGGCTGGGAGCAGTGGGTGGCCGACCATCCCGGAACGAACGCGGGGAAGTGGGCGCATAGCGCCTAGGGAGCCGGGCCGCCCTCTTGACGTCCCTGCCCGCCCTCCACGCAGGACGCCTCTTGACAGCGTAACAACACATTGTTACGCTACGTCCAGACACACGAGGAGGTGCTCCGGATGGAACCCGATCTGATCTCGAAGAAGGACCTTCTGCTGGCTGCCGGCATCAGCTACGGCCAGCTCTACAGGTGGAAGCGAAAGGGCCTCATCCCCGAGGACTGGTTCGTGCGGAAGTCCTCATTCACGGGGCAGGAGACTTTCTTCCCGCGCGAGAAGATGCTCGCGAGAGTCGAGCGCATCCTGGCCATGAAGGACGAGGACGCCTCGCTCGACGAGATCGCCGAGGCAGTGTCGACGGCTCCTCTACCCGACACCTTCGCGCGCGAGGACCTGCTCGCACGCGAGATCGTTTCTGCGAGCGCCCTCGACCTGTTCGCGGAGGGTCATCCGGGCACGAGCCAACTGCGCTTCGCGGAGCTGCTGGCCGTGGCTGTGGCCGACACCCTCCTGAAGAGCGGCGACGCGGGGCGCGATGAAGCTCTGGCGGCGATAGCGACTCTCGAGGAAGGCTGGACCACTTGCGAGGCCGCGAGCTGCGACCTCGTTCTGATACGCAAGATGGGCGTCTCGGCTGTGGTTATCGTGTCGAGCGCGTCCGAACTGCTCGCGGAGTCAGGCGCGCGCGTGGTCGCGCGCGTCAGTCTCCCCGAGCGCATCGAACAACTCAAAGCACGACTGAAGTCCTAGGGAGAGGAAGAGAAGAAGATGAGCGACACGAACAGGCCCGACAGCAAGATCGCGGGCGCGGGGACCATGACGGGGGGAGTGTACGGCGAGGTCACGATAGCGGGCGCGGGAACGGTCCGCGGTGACGTCGACTGCACTGCGTTCAAGGCCGGTGGCGTCGCGGACGTGCAGGGCAACCTGACCTGCGAGAGGATAACCGTCGGCGGGACAGCGACCTTCACGGGAGACGTCAAGGGAAGCGACGTGCTCCTGGGCGGCAACGCCGACGTCCACGGTTCGCTGAGTGCGGACACGCTCAAGGTCACCGGCGCCGCGCACATAGACGGCGCGGTCAAAGCCCAGAGGATCGACATCCGCGGGACCACCAAGATCGGCGGGGACTGCCAGGCGGAGGTCTTCGACGCCCAGGGCGTCTTCTCGGTCGGCGGGCTGCTCAACGCCGGCACAGTATCCGTCCGACTGTATGGCGGGTGCGACGCGCACGACATCGGCGGCGGGACGATCGACGTCCGGCTCGCGCAGCCGTGGGTGTTCCTGCCGTTCCTGGGCGAGCGCAACCTGACGGCCGACTCGATCGAGGGCGACACGGTCTATCTCGAGAGCACACGGGCGAAGGTCGTCCGGGGCGCGAACATCACTATCGGTCCGGATTGCGCGATCGACTTGGTCGAGTACACCGGGACGCTGACGGGCAGCGCGGGCGTGGTCGCGTCGCGAAAGGTCGAAGCCGGCGCCTAGGCCGATCAGAGGCGCGCGGCGTAGCGGCGCAACAGCATCTTGTACCAGGCGATCAGCACCGCCGCCTGACCGCTCCTGCGCCGGCTTCTCACCGGCGCGGGTGTCCGGGCCACTGTCGCGTTGTGCTCGTCGTAGAGAGCTCGGGCCTCCTCGGCCCGCCCCAGTGCGACGAGCGCCCTCATCTTGTAGTAGACGGCCGCCGCCGCGTTCTCCGAGGCGGGGACCTCGATGACGCTAAGCGCCTCGTACTTCCTGTAGTGGTTCAGGAAGAACAGGATCGCGTGCGACAGAAGCCTCGCGTCTGCCCGGGACACTATGATCCTGACGTTCCTGTCCTTCCTGAGCACCCGGCCCGGCCGCTGCAACGAGATGCTGAAGGATTCGACGAAGTGCCGCAATGCGCGGAACGGCCGCCACCTCCGCAGATACGCCATACCACGGTCGAACTCGAGGCTTTGGGGCGCCGCGAGCCTTCCGTCGTACGCCAGCAGCATCTGGTACCGCCGAGCGGCCAGCAGCCAGTCGAAGTAGGCGTCCTGCAAGAACACGTCGTTCGCCACCTCGTCCGGGTGCGCGGCGAAGTACTCCTCCTTGAGTGCCATAGCGAGCTCCCGGGCTTCTCGGACGATCACGCGGACGCCGTCCTCGCCTGAGCCGGGCTCGAGCCGGCGGTCCCAGACCGGGAGCATGCGCCGCATGTCCAGAGCGAAGCCCATGATGCGGTTCTCGAAGACGAGAGGTTGCAGGAGCGAATTGAGCTGCACCCGCACCGCTCGCTCCAGGCGCGGGCCTGGGCCGTCCGCGACCGTCTCCATGTTCGCCACCTCGCGCATGAAGGTGGCGTAGTCGAGTTGGAAGTCGGTGGCGAACCGCGCACCGCGCGACAGAAGGAGGCGGTCTATGGCCTCGATGATATCTGCGACCCGGGGCGCAGCCGGTGCCATGGGCGGGTCGAATTCTTGCGCCTCGTACTCCGGTGAGACTCGCGCGAATGGGACGGGGCCGGATCGCAGCTCCCGCCAGTCGACGACGCAGCCGCTGGTTCGCAAGTGCTCGTAGGCCTCGGCCACCCTGCGACAGCGGACGTCGTAGACGTCGTCCGAGTCGAGACCGCCTACAAGCAGGAGCGGGATCCCCAGCGCCACCGCGGCGAGGTGCGAGGTGCTCCACGTCGTGACCATCGCGTCGAAGTCCGGGAGGATCTCCTCGATGACGGCACGCGTCTGGATCAGCGTGAGGTTGTCGGGAGTCTGAGTGAGGTACGAGTAGAGGTGCTCCGAGATGGTGTGCACCTGGTCGCCGGGCTCGTGAGGCAGGTGCCTCGGCTTGATGTGGAAGTCCAGCTCGGGGTTGTTGCGGGCGATCGCGATGAGCGTCTCCGCGAGCTGCCGCTTGCCGGTCTGGCCCAGCGGGTAGGCGCCCTGGTCGACCACCAGCACGCGACGCACCGGACGCTCCGGCTCGTCGCGCCGCGCCAAGCGCGCGCGCACGAGGGGGTCGTACTGCGGGTTCCCGACGGCCACCGCCCGGTAGCGAAGTCCGTTCGCCTCGAACTCGGCGAACTTGCGCGTGCCGCCGGTCATCGCGAGGTCGGGGGCGACGTTCATAGTCACGGCCGAGAACAGGTTCGCTAGCGAGACGACGAACATGCCGCGGCGCTGTATCTCCGCTACCAGAGGCCGGGTCCGCGGTCTCAAGTGCGGCCCGGCGAACACGAAGTCGACCGAATCGAGCTCACTGTGCGGATAGTCGGCGATCGCCGTGGTAGGGATGCCCGCAGCATTGAACATCGCATTGTTCACCAAGTCCTGCTCGTACTCGACGAGCACGGTGTACCGGTGCCCGCGTGCCTCGAGCTCGCGAACGATCTCCACCGTGGCGTAGTTGGCCGAATCGAAGCCGCTGACGAACAGGACGTTCAGCCGGCGCGCATCGCCACGTTGCGGCCCGGCGACGTCATGCATCACAGTGCGGTCCTTCCGTCGTCGATGTCAGGAAGGGTCGGGCAGCACCCACACGCGAGCGAGCCTCTCGAGCGCGTCGTAGTAGCCGGCGAAGTCGTTCTGGTGGCCCTGCCAGATCTCGGGGATCCAGGTGCCCTTGTAGGACGCCACGAGCGGGGCGAGGGAAGCGAAGTCGATGTCGCCGTTGCCGATGCCCGCGCCCTCACCGTGGATGCCGTACGCGTCGGCGACGTGCAGATGCGTCGCGTACGGCATGAGCGCGGCGCATGAGGCGACGAGATCGCTATCGACCGAGTTGCAGTAGAGCGCCATGTGGGAGATGTCTAGGCAGATGGAGCGGCCGGTGCCCTTGCAGAACCCGGCGATGTCCTCGGGGTCCATGAAGGCGCACGTGAAGTATTCACCGCCGAAGTACCATGGGCGTGGCGGCAGGTTCTCGGGCAGCAACTCGAGCCCCATTCCGTCCAGTTCGTCCAGACTCAGTGCGAGGGCTTCCATGTAGGGAGCCGACCCGGTCGCGGGCTCCATCGACGCTGCGGTGGGATGGATGACGGCTCGCACGCCGGGACGGAAGTGCTGCGCGATCTCCAACGCACGCTCGATCGCCCGCTTCACCGACTCTATCGACCGGCGCCTGACGGACTCCGTGGGACTCGCGATGTCCACGAGATGGCGGCCGTCGTACTCCGGGAGATGGACCACCAGAGGGATGTCGTGGTCGGTGATAGGGGGCAGGGGCGTGAGCACGTCGCGATCGGTCAGACGCACCTCCACCATCCGCGGGTGCAGTTCCTCGATGCGCGAGGTCTCCGGAGTCCTGAGCACGAAGCCCCACATTCCCAGGTGCGCCGGCGTGGTGCGCGTAGCCGGCACGATGCCGAGGTCGCTCGCGAGGAACAGACCGTCGTCCGGGATGTCACGGGGGGCGGGGCGTCCGACCAGCTGGTCGATCATCTGCGGCGAGAGCCCCTTGGCCGGGCCCTTGATGGCTATCGCCTCGCGTGTGATCGTCTCGCCTGCGGCGATGTCTCTCGATGCGTAGAGGCTCTTGCCGAGCACCTCACGGTTCAGCACCTCCATGCGGCTGGTGTGCTTCCGCCCCGATCCCATGGCCGACTCTAGATTCCGGATGTCGCGCACGAGCTTCTCCAGCCCGACCGGTTCCAGACTGGCGGCGTGGTCCGGCCCGACCATCATGCGGTCAAGGGTCACGTGGCGCTCGATGATGCACGCGCCCATGGCGACCGCCGCGGTCGAGATCGCGATCCCACGCTCGTGGCCCGAGTATCCGACTGGCACTCCCAGATCCATAAGGCCCACCATGTAGCGCAGGTTGACCTCCTCGAACGGCGTCGGGTAGGTGGAGCTGCAGTGCAGCAGCGCGTAGACGGCGCCGAGTTCCTCCAGGAGGGCCACGGTCGTGAGGACCTCGTCGTGAGTGGACATGCCGGTCGAGAGCAGCATCGGTTTGCCGGCGCGGGCGACTGCCTCGATGAGCGGCAGGTTCGTGAGGTCGGGCGAGCCGATCTTGTAGGCGCTGAGGCCCAGGCTCTCGAGGTACCGGAGGCTCGGGATGTCGAATGGCGTGCAGAGGAAGGTCAGGCCCAGCGACTCGGCGTGTTCCTTGACCGCCACGAAGTCCTCGTCGGCGAGCTCGGTGTCTCTGAGCACGGGGAGCATGTACTGAAGCGACTGTTCGGCGGCTGCGGGGTCGTTCAAGAGGGGCGCGACGTAGAGGTCGGCCATGGAGCGCCGCTGGAGCTTCACTGCGTCGCATTTCGCTGCGGCCGCCACGTCCACCAGCCTGTGGGCTAGAGCGGGGTTTCCGTTGTGGTTCACGCCGATCTCGGCGATGACGTATACAGGGTGGCCGGGGCCCACAGGACGGCCGCCGAGGGCGAAATCCTTCGATCCGGTCACATTCTCACCTTGGGTTCAGGTCGCGGTTTGCGGTGGGATACGTCTCGATAGTGTAGCCGAGCGCCGCACGGAGCGTCGCGGGCCTCGTGCTATCATCGTTCGCGCTCGAGGACCCCTCATGCCGGCGGAGGAGCCATGGACGTCCGCTACACCGCCTTCATCCCCGTGCGCGGGGGCAGCAAGTCCATCCCCCTGAAGAACATCAAGGAGATGGCGGGGCGGCCGCTCGTGCACTGGGCCATCAGGGCCGCCGACGAGTGCTCCCGTATCGGCAGGATAGCCGTCTCGACGGATTCGCCGGATATCGCGAGCGTGGCCGGCGAGTACGGCTCCCCCAAGGTCGAGATCCACCACCGCTCCGCGCAGAGCGCTTCCGATACCGCGAGCACGGAGCAGGTCATGCTCGAGTACGCGCGCCAACGCGATGATTTCGACGCGATGGTGCTGATCCAGGCGACTTCCCCCCTGCTGACCGCCGATGACCTCGAGCGGGGCATCGACCTGTTCGAGAGCGGACGATACGATTCGGTGCTCTCGGTGGTGCGCCAGAAGCGCTTCATCTGGACGCAGGAGGGCGAGGTCGCCCTTCCAGTCAACTACGACTTCAAAGGGCGGCCCCGTCGCCAGGAGTTCGAGGGATTCTTCGTCGAGAACGGTGCGTTCTACGTCGTCTCGCGTGCGGCGCTTCTCCAGTCGGGGTGCCGGCTGTGCGGCCGGATCGGCCTGGTCGAGATGGACGAGGCGACCTACTACGAGATCGACGAGCTCGCCGACTGGGCTATCGTCGAAGGCCTTCTCTCGCGCCGGGACGGGTAGTCTGCGGCTCTCTCCTCCGCTTGACCCCGCCAGGGCGCGGGAATACCCTCGCACAGCACGCAACGCACCCCGCCCCGGTCTCCGGCGCGGGGCCGTCGTGCTGTTCGCACCCGTTCGCTCGCCCGTGCCCCATGCTCGAAGGAGATCCGCCGCATGTCCCTGCTCGCCGATCTGTCGGTACTACTCCAGCGCGCACCAGGTTTCGCGAAGGCGACCGGCGCGCTGCAGGCGGGCGAGGACTTCGCGCTGGCTCTGCCGCCTTCGATACGGCCGCTCGTGGTGGCCGCGGTCTTCCGCGCGAAGCCGCGAGCGGTGCTCGTCGCGGTGCCGGGGGAGGAAGCGGCGGAGCGGTTCGCGCGCCAGCTGACCGCCTACCTGCCTCTCGAGTCCGTGCTGCCCCTTCCTGCCCCCGCTACGCTCCCATGGTCTCGACAGCCTGGCGACGTCGGGGTCACGGGTCGTCGAGCACGCGCTCTCCATGCCCTTGAGGAGGGTCGCCCGGCGATCGTGGTCGCCTCCGCTCGCGGGCTGCTCCGCCTCCTGCCCCCTCGCGGGGCGGCGGAGGCGTTCGAGCCGCTCGTGCTCGAAGCCGGGGGATCGATCGATCTCGGTGAGACGGTCGACCTACTAGCCAGGATGGGCTATCAGCGCGTCGAGATCCCCGAGGACCCAGGCCAGTTCGCGGTGCGTGGAGGCACCCTGGACGTCTACCCCTCGGACATCCACGTCCCTGTTCGCGCCGAGCTTTGCGGAGACGAGATCGAGTCGTTGCGCAGATTCGTCCCGTCGACAGGTCAGAGCGTCGGGGACGTCGAGCGCATCGAGGCGTACCCATGCCGGGAGATACGGCTCTCCAACCGGACGGCCAAGGACGTCTCGCACTCGCACCGCTCCTCCTTCAAGGACATGCAGCGGCGCGCGCTCGGGGAGCCCGCACTCGCACACGAGCTCGAGATGCTCGAGCAAGGTGTCTACTTCGACGGCGTCGAGTCGTACCTGCCCTACCTCTACCGGGAGTTGGCGACGGTGGCCGACTATCTGTCGAAGGACGCGCTAGTAGCCGTGGCCGAGCCGCGGGCGCTCTTCGACGACACGCTCCGCACCTATTCCGAGTACGAGGAGGCGGCCGAGTCCGTGTTCCAAGACGCCTCGCGCCACTTCGTGTCGCCCGCGAAGCTGGATCTCGGCGGGCGACAGCGCCTCACCATGCTCTCGGTACTTCGGACCGCCGCGTCCGCCGATGCGGAACTCGCATCCCGTCGCCCCGACGTCGCCGGCGGTGAGGCGAAGACGATCGCAGGGCTGAGGGGGCTTGTGGACTCGGGCAACACCGTCGTGCTGGTGGCCCGAGACCGGCGTCAGCGCGAGACGCTCGCGGCGTCGCTCGCCAACGGTGGTCTGCCAGTCTCGACCTACACGGGCGTCAGCCACGTCCTTCCCGGCAGCGAAAGAGACGTGCCCGGCGGACTGACGGCGAAGGTCGTCAACGTGGGCGTGGCCGACATCCCGGCCGGGTTCGTCATCCCCGACGCCGGTCTGGCGGTAGTGAGCGTCGAAGACGTCTACCAGCGCTCGATGCGCCGCTCGCTCGGGAGTGTCGACCCGACCTCTCTCACGTTCGAATTCAAGGCGGGCGACTACGTCGTGCATTCGGTGCACGGGATCGCGCTGTTCCGCGAGATGACCCGCCGCGACGTGATGGGAGCCGAGCGCGACTACTTGCTGCTGGAGTACGCGAAGGGCGACAAGCTCTTCGTGCCCGTCGAACAGCTGGAGCGCGTAACCAAGTACGTCGGGCCGGACCAGTCATCTCCTCGCGTCACGCGGCTGAACACCGCCGACTGGTCGCGAGCGACGGGCAAGGCCCGCGCCGCCGCCAAGAAGCTCGCCTTCGACCTGGTCGACCTCTACGCGCGCCGCGCCGCAGCGACCGGGTACGCGTTCGGTCCCGACACTCCGTGGCAACTCGAGATGGAGGCCAGCTTCCCCTACGTCGAAACGCCCGACCAGCTAGCGGCGATCGCCGACGTGAAGGCCGACATGGAGGCCGACCGCCCGATGGACCGCCTGGTCTGCGGCGACGTGGGATACGGCAAGACCGAGGTCGCGATCCGGGCGGCCTTCAAGGCCACGCAGGACGGGAAGCAGGTCATGGTGCTTTGCCCGACGACCATCCTCACCCAGCAGCACTACACGACCTTCACCGATAGGTTCGGCGCCTTCCCGGTCCGCGTCGAGGTCCTGTCACGTTTCCGCACCAAGGCCCAGCAGGAGGCAGCGCTCAAGGGCTTCGCCGACGGCGGCGTCGACATCCTGATCGGGACGCACCGACTGCTCTCCCGCGACGTGGTGCCGAAGGACCTCGGCCTGGTCATCGTGGACGAGGAACAGCGGTTCGGTGTCGAGCACAAGGAGCACCTGAAGAACCTGCGCGAGCAGGTCGACGTGCTCACGCTCTCCGCGACGCCGATCCCGCGAACGTTGCAGATGGCACTGGGGGGCGTCCGCGACATGTCGGTCATCGACACCCCGCCAGCCAACCGCTTCCCGGTCTCGGTGCATGTGGGCGAGTTCGAGGCCGACGCCGTGCAGGGCGCCATCCGGCGCGAGCTGGCGCGCGGCGGGCAGGTCTACTACATATTCAACCGTGTCATGAGCATCGACCAGGCCAGCGAACGGGTGCGGGAGCTGGTGCCGGAGGCCACGATCGGGGTAGCGCACGGCCAGATGACCGAGCATCAGCTCGAGCGCGCCATGGAAGCGTTCGCAGCCGGCCGTGTCGACGTGCTGGTCGCGACGACGATCATCGAATCCGGCATCGACAACCCGCACACGAACACGCTGATCATCGAGGACTCCGAGCGCCTGGGCCTCGCCCAGCTCTACCAGCTCAAGGGCCGCGTTGGTCGCAGCCACGTGAAGGCCTACGCGTATTTCCTGTTCTCGCGCGGGAAGCAGCTGACCGAGCAGGCGGCCGACCGACTGACCGCGATCGCCGAGCTCACCGACCTGGGAAGCGGCATCAAGGTCGCTCTGCGCGACCTCGAGATCCGCGGCGCGGGCTCGCTCCTGGGGGCCGAGCAGCACGGCAACATGTCCGCGGTCGGCTTCGACCTCTACGCGCAGATGCTGCGGGAAGCCGTGGCCGAGGTCCGCGGCGAGCCCGAGGTCGCTCTCCCCGATGTGCGGATCGACGTGCCGGTCAAGGCCTTCCTTCCGGAGGAGTACGTCGAGGCGGCCGACGAACGGGTGCGCCTCTACCGCCGGTTCGCGGCGGCGGGCACGCCGGACGCGGTCGAGTCGGTAGTCGCCGACCTGACCTCGCGCCATGGGGCCATGCCGGAGGTGGCCTCCAATCTGGCTGGCGTCGCGCGCGCCCGTGCGCTCGCGGGGCAGCTCGGGGTGACCAACGTGGCGGTGGTCCGCAACCGCGTCGTGGTGCAGCCGCTTACGCTCGACGACGCCCAGCGCGGCGAACTCGCCACGCTGGGCGCGGTCTACCTCGAGCGCGAGCGCAGACTGCAGGTACCACTGGGCTATGGAGAAGCCGTGATGAACGGAGTGTTGGGCACGTTGACTGCTATAATCGCTGCCACTGTGAACTCATGACCGCCTCACGCAATGCAAGGAGCTTCCATGATCCGCCATCCCCGTTCGACCGCCTTCGTCGTCGCTGCGCTCCTAGTGCTCCTCACCGTTGGTGCCGCCGGGTGCAAGGCGGCCGTGTCCGCTGACGCGATCGCGCGCGTCAACGGGACCGATATCCTCAAGGCGACGATCGACGCGCAGATCGCGCAGATGAAGAAGGCTTCGCCGGCTGCGTTCGAGTCCACCCAAGGCGCGACCGTCGAGCAGCAGTACCGGGCGCAGATCCTTGACGGCCTGATCGACGTCGCCTTGGTCCAGGAAGCGGCGAAGTCGCTCGGCGTCGCAGTCGCGCCCAAGCAGATAGACGACTACATCGCCGGACTGGAGCAGCAGTACGGCAGCAAGGCCGCTCTTGAGACGGCCATGAAGTCGGCCGGATTCGACATGGCCATGCTGCGCGAGCAGATCACCAACAGTCTTCTGATGGATGCCGTCAGCTCGAAGGTCGCGAGCGGTGCGCCCAATCCCTCCGCGGACCAGATCAAGCAGTACTACGACGCGAACAAGTCCCAGTTCGCCACTCCCGAGCAGGTCCACGCCGAGCACATCCTGTTCGCCACGACGGACAAGGCGCTCGCGCAGACGGTCTTGGCCAAGGTCAAGGCCGGAGGCGATTTCGCCGCGTTGGCCAAGCAGTACTCCACCGACCCCGGCAGCAAGGACAAGGGCGGCGACCTGGGGTGGGCGGCTCCCTCGGCCTACGTCACGGAGTTCTCGGACGCGGTCACGAAGATGAAGGTCGGTTCCGCGAGCCTCGTGGAGTCGCAGTTCGGCTGGCACGTCATCAAGTTGCTGGGCCGCCGCGCGGCCACGCAGCAGACGCTCGCTCAGGCGACGACGGCCGTGACTCAGGTGCTGCTGCAGAACTCTCGCTCCGACGCCTTCTCCAAGTACATCGTCGACCTGCGCAAGAAGGCGACGATCGAGATCTACGACGCGAACCTGAAGAAGATCATCGACGCCGCCAGCGCGAGCGCGCCGACGCCTGCCCCATAGCCCACACTCATAGCCAACGACCGCAGGGGGCGCTGTGGCGACGGACAGGCACGAGCGGAGCATCGACGAGCTCGTGCGCATCATGGCCGTGCTGCGTGCCCCCGACGGCTGCCCCTGGGACCGCGAACAGACGCACATGTCCCTGCGCCGGCACCTGATCGAAGAGGCGTACGAGGCCGTCGCAGCCATCGAGGCGGGCGACGACGCGGCGATCGCAGACGAACTCGGAGACATCCTGCTGCAG
The DNA here is from genome assembly GCA_963726435.1 of uncultured Coriobacteriia bacterium. Lineage (GTDB taxonomy): Bacteria > Actinomycetota > Coriobacteriia > Anaerosomatales > PALSA-660 > PALSA-660. The sequence continues at coordinate 196,342 of CAVSCJ010000001.1, read as the reverse complement.
GTCGTCTTCCACGCGCAGATCGCGGAGGAAGAGGGTCGCTTCGACATCGACGACGTGTCCGATGCGATAGTCACCAAGCTGCTCCGCCGCCACCCGCACATCTTCGGCGACGCCTCCGCGGACACTCCGGCTGAGGTCATGGAGCGCTGGGACCACATCAAGCGCGAGGAGCAGCCGGGCCGGGGCCTGCTCGAAGGTATCGCCCCGACGCTCCCGGCACTGACGCTCGCCGAGAAGATCTCGCGCCGCGCTGTCGGGGTCGGCTTCGAGTGGGAGACCATCGAGGACGTGTGGGAGAAGGTCCACGAGGAGATCGACGAGCTCAAGTCGACCGTGCCCGGCAGCCCCGAAGCCGAGGACGAACTGGGCGACCTGCTCTTCACGGTCGTCAACGTCGGCCGCAAGATGGGTGTGGACGGCGAACAGGCGCTGCGCGGCACCTGCGCCAAGTTCGTCCGAAGGTTCTCCGAGATGGAGCGGGTCGCGGCCGAGTCGGGCTGCGACCTCGCTGAGATGGGCATCGAGGACATGGAGGCGCTATGGCGCCGGGCGAAAGAGGGGGAGAGCGCATGAGCTACATCACCGACATATGGGCCCGCGAGATCCTGGATTCCCGCGGGAACCCGACGGTCGAGGTCGACGTCATGCTGGACGACGGATCCTTCGGAAGGGCCGCCGTTCCCTCGGGCGCCTCGACGGGTGCGTTCGAGGCCGTCGAGCTGCGCGACGGCGACTCAGGTCGGTACCTGGGCAAGGGAGTGCTGCAGGCGGTCGCCAACGTCAACGACGTCATCGGTCCCGAGCTCATTGGAATGGACGCCACCGACCAGCGGGCCGTGGATTCCGAAATGCTGGCGATGGATAGCTCGGACAACAAGGGTGAGCTGGGCGCGAACGCGATCCTCGGCGTCTCCCTTGCGGTGGCGAAGGCTGCCGCTGAGTCGACCGAGCTGACGCTCTACTCCTACATCGGCGGCGCCAACGCGCACCAGATCCCGGTCCCGATGATGAACGTGCTCAACGGCGGGGCTCATGCCGACAACAACGTCGACCTGCAGGAGTTCATGATCATGCCGGTCGGCGCGTCCACCTTCTCGGAGGCCCTGCGCATGTGCTCCGAGATATATCACACGCTCAAGGGAGTCCTGAAGGCGCGGGGCCTGTCCACCGGTGTCGGCGACGAAGGCGGATTCGCCCCTGACCTCGCCAGCAACGAGGAGGCGCTCGAACTGCTGAGTGAGGCGGTCGAAACGGCCGGCTACTCCCTGGGCGACCAGGTCGTATTCGCTCTCGACCCGGCGGCGACCGAGTTCTACAACTCCGACCGCGGACTCTACGTGCTCGCCGGAGAAGGGCGCGAGCTGACGAGCGCGCAGATGGTCGACTTCTGGGCAGACCTCACCGAGCGCTATCCGATCATCTCGCTCGAGGACGGCATGGCCGAGGAGGACTGGGACGGCTGGAAGATGCTCACCGACAGGATCGGCGACACGGTGCAACTCGTCGGCGACGACCTGTTCGTGACCAATCCCGAGCGCCTCGGGCGCGGGATCGAGGAGGGAGTCGCGAACTCCATACTCATCAAGCTCAATCAGATAGGCTCGCTCACCGAGACGCTCAACTGCATCGAGATGGCCAAGCGCGCGGGCTACACCTGTGTGATCTCGCATCGCAGCGGGGAGACCGAGGACACGACGATCGCGGAGATAGCCGTGGCCGTGAACGCAGGGCAGATCAAGTCCGGCGCCCCGGCCCGCAGCGACCGCGTCGCCAAGTACAACGCTCTGCTGCGGATCGAGGAGGAGCTCGGGGACTCTTCGGACTTCCCGGGCATGCGCGCCTTCTACAACATCAGCCGCTAGGGAATGTAAGTCCCGTCGAGGCGAGCGGTGGGGGCGCGATGACGGGGCTGCGCAGGACCAGGATAGTGGCGACCATCGGGCCCGCTTGCGACGAGCCCGGCGTGCTCGGTCGCGTGCTGTCCGCAGGGGTCGACGTGGCCCGCCTCAACTCCTCGCACGGCGATATCGCCGACCTGGCGCGTCGGCTCTCTGCGATCCGCGCTTGGTCGGAGGAGGCCGGGCGCACCGTCGGCGTCCTGCTGGACCTTCCCGGCCCGAAGCTGCGCGTCGGCGCCATGGCGCCGGGCACGACCTTGGCCACCGGCTCCCGGTTCGTCCTCTCGGCCGGGGACTGCGTCGGCGATGCCTCGCACGCCTGCGTCACTTGGGACGGGCTCGCCGCGGACCTCTCCGCGGGGGACCGGATCGTGCTCGACGACGGCGCGCTCGAGCTCAGCGTGCTGTCCACGCGGGGCGGCGACGTCGAAACGAGAGTGGTGCGCGGCGGCCCGCTGGGTTCGCACAAGGGCGTCAACGTCCCGGGTGTGTCGTTGAACCTCGACGGGGTCACGGCGCGCGACCTGGAGCTGTTCGCCTGGGGCGCCGATGCCGGAGTCGACCTTGTGGCCCAGTCGTTCGTGCGGAGCGCCCGCGACGTCGAACGCCTTCGCGCCGCGATGGGAGAGCGCCCCATCCCGATCGTGGCCAAGATCGAGAAGTACGAGGCCCTGGCAGGTCTCGACGCGATCGTGGAGACCGCGGACGCCGTCATGGTCGCCCGCGGAGACCTCGCGGTCGAGACCTCCGCCGAGAGCGTCCCGCCCGCACAGCGGAGGATCGTCGAGGCGTGCCGTGCGGCGGGGCGTCCTGTGATCGTGGCGACCCAGATGCTGGAGTCGATGACCCACTCACAGTCGCCCACGCGCGCCGAGGCCTCCGACGTGGCGACGGCCGTATTCGAAGGCGCAGATGCCGTGATGCTCTCGGAGGAGACGGCGATCGGTCAGTTCCCGGTGGGGGCCGTAGAGACGATGGACCGCGTCTGCCGCGCCGCCGAGGATGCGGGGCCGTCCGCTCCGGTGACGCCCGGCGCCGTCGCTGCGGGGTCGCCTGTGGCCGCGGCCGCGTGCGCGCTCGCACGCGACACGGGCGCCAGAGTGATCGTCACCGCGACCCAGAGCGGCGCCACGGCCCGGGCGGTGGCCTCCCTGCGCCCGCCGCAGCCGCTTCTCGCGGTCACCCCGCATACCCCGGTCGCCGGCGCGCTCGCCCTCGTCTGGGGCGTTCAGTGCGCGGTCATAGGGCACACCAGAACGATCGAGGAGACCACCGATGCGGCCGTTTCCGCCGTGCGCCGGCTTCATCTCGCCTCGGCGGGGGAGCGGGCCGTTCTCACGGCGGGGACGACGCAGGGCGTCGCCGGCTCCACGGACCTGATCCGCGTCATCACCATGTAGACGAAGCCTTCCACGCCCCCCGCGCACGGGCCGGTCGGAGGCGCCATATCGGCTCAGTCTCCAGTATAGGTCGATGGTTTTGGGCAAGCGTGGTACCATTGTCGGAACCGGACAGTGGCGTCCGGTGAAACGCAGGCCTTCTCACAGGAACACCCACGCATGGGACGCACCAGTTCAACGCAGCGCGGGGCCTCGCGAGGCAAGACCAGGACCTCCGCTTCCCGTGGCGGGTCCGCCGGTCGCAACTCCGCCACACCCCGAACCTCGACCGCCAAGGGCCGCTCCAAGGCGCCCTCGCGCAAGACCGCTGCCGCGTCGAAGCGTCGCGTCGACCTCCGCCCCGCAGGCGCCTGGCTGCCTATCGCCGTGGTGGCGCTGGTGGCGGTCTTGGGGTGGCAGCTCTACCCCGCGATGAGACTGCAGTACCAGACCGCGCGCCGAGCTGCCGGCCTCGAGCAGCAGTACCGCGCGCTTCGCGACCGCAACTCGGCCCTCAGCGCCGAGGTCGCCGAGCTCAAGACCCCGGAGGGCGTCGAGAAGGCGGCCAGGGAGAAGCTCGGCTACACGAAGAGCGGCGAGAACGTCTACGTCGTCATCCCCGACGGCTCGACGGCCGCCAGCGGCGTGACGACCGGCTCGACCACGGCGGACTCCGGTGGCTCGATCCTTCAGGCCGTGCTGGACGCGATCTTCGGCGTCGCCCCGGAGCCGACCCCCGGCCTTGAGCCCTGACGAGAAGGCCGCCTTGGCGCGGCAGCTGGGGAGGCCGCCCCGAGGGCGTTGGCGTGTCGTGGCCAGGTGCGAACGCGGAGCGCCCAGCGTCATCGCAGTGGCGCCGACCCTCGACGATGGGACGCTCTTCCCGACGCTCTTCTGGTTGACCTGCCCCTCTCTTGTCGAGGCTGTCAGCCGTCTCGAGTCGGCGGGAGAGCACCGTGAGTGGGCCAGCCGAGCGGCGGCGGACCCCGGGTTCGCCGACGACCTGCTTTCGGCGGACGCCGCGTACCGGGCCGCCCGCAAGGCCGAAGGCGGCGGCACCGATCCGTGCCCGGACGTCGGGGTGGCCGGACAGGCCGATCCGCTGGCGGTCAAGTGCCTGCACGCGCGCGTGGCCTCTGCACTTGCCGGCACGGGAGATCCGGTGGGTGAGGGCGTGCTCCGCTGTCTTGCCGCCGGGGCGATGGGGCCGGTCTGCGACCCCTCCCGCTGCGAGCCCGCGGTCACGGCGTCCTGATACCATCGGCGCATGGAGATCCACTCGGACAGGGAGAGTCTCGCGAGGGCGCAGCGCCGTGTGGCCGTCATCGACATCGGCACCGTGACCACGCGACTGCTCATCGCCGACACTGACGGTGTCGGCCTGGACGAGATCGTCCGGCGCACCGTCGTCACTCATCTGGGAGAGGGCCTTCTCGCCTCAGGGCGTCTGTCTCATGAGGGCATCGAGCGCGTTGCCGTGGCAGTCGAGGGGTTCGTGGCAGAGGCCGAGAGGCTCGGGGCCGAGTCAGTACTGGCGGTAGCGACTTCCGCGGCCCGCGACGCGTCGAACGCTCGCGAGTTCACGGATAGGATCGAGCGCGCGGGAGTCCGGCCACACATCATCCCGGGCGCGACGGAAGCCCGGCTCGCGTTCTCCGGCGCGACGTATCAGGTCGACGACGACGACATCCTGGTCGCAGACCTTGGGGGGGCTCGACCGAGCTCGTCCTCGGATCGGCGCACTTCTCGCCGGCCGGGCGCGAGGTCGAGATAGACGCCGCCCGGTCGCTGGACGTAGGGTCGCGCCGGGTGCTCGACCTGTTCTTGGTCTCCGACCCTCCGGCGGCGGCCGAGCTGGAGGCGGCGGCTGCTTGGGCGGCGAACGAGATGAGGCCCTTCTTCGATGGGCTGCGGTCGCAGCCCAGGACGCTGATCACCCTGGCGGGCACGGGCACGACACTCTCGGCGGTGAAGCAGGAGCTTGTGACCTACGATCCCCTCCGGGTGCACATGTCCCGTTTGACGGGCGGCGACGTTGCCGACCTGCGCTCGCGGCTGGCCAGGATGCCGCTGGCGAAGAGGAGGATGGTGGTGGGCATGGACCCGGCGCGCGCCGATGTCATCGTGGCGGGCGCGGTGATATTGGAGACCATCATGGGCCTTGCGGGCGTGGACTCCACGATCGTCAGCGAGCACGACCTGCTCTATGGGCTCGTGCTCGCCGAGGCCTGCCGGACGGCGTGACGAAGACGGCCTTCATGGCCCCCTACCCCAACTGGCAGAGGGAGCCGGCTTAAACCCGGCGCAGTCTGGGTTCGAATCCCAGGGGGGCCACCAGGCCGGCCACTCGATCCGCCGCAAATCACCGTCGTCGCGGATCATCGCCGGCACTGCATCCGGTCCGCACAAACGTGCGCCCCGTTCCCTCGCGGAGTATAGTGAATGCGTTCACACGCGCCTTTCGGGGGGAGGGACGCATGGACTATCTGACGGGCTCGGGGGACCGCGCCGTGGATGCCTTCGTGGATGCGAACCTGTCCTCCTTCGCAGCCTGGGACGTCGCTGTCTACCTCGAGGACAACGTCGGCGCCCAGGCCGACATCTCCGAACTCACCGGACGACTCGGTCGCAAGAAGTACGAGATCGAGCCCGTGCTGCAGGACTTCGTGGATCGCGGGATCGCCTGCATCTCCTCGGGACCCGACGGGGAGGCGCTCTACGCGCTCTCCTCCGATCCGGAGACGCGGAGAGTCCTCTGTCTCTTCGTGCAGTCCGCCAAGATCCGGGAGGTGCGGCTGGAATTCGTCCGCCGCGTGCTCAGCCAGATGTCTCGCGTCTAGGACGCACGCCACGGCGCGGCCGCGAGAGAGAGACACTCCGCGGGAACAAGGAATCATGTAATCTTATGGATTGCATGGTCTTGTTGCCGTTTCCGCACGCGAAGGGCACCCGTGGAGAAGGTCAGGCTAACGCAGCTCTCCACCAAGGCGGGTTGAGCGGCCAAGTACGGTCCGGCGGACCTGAAGGCCATCCTCGACACCCTGTCTCCATCGCACTCGGCCGACCTCATGGTCGGCTTCGAGACGTCGGACGATGCTGCGGTCTACCTGCTCGACGAGCGCACGGCGCTGCTCCTGACCGTCGACTTCTTCACTCCGATCGTGGACGACCCGTACGACTTCGGTCGCATATCCGCGGCCAACTCGCTCTCCGACATCTACGCAATGGGGGGCAGGCCCCTGACCGCGATGAACCTCGTCGCGTTCCCCTGCACGCTCGGGCCGGAGATCGTCGCCGAAGTCCTGCGGGGCGGGGGGGACGTGTGCCGAGAGGCGGGCGTCTTGGTGGTCGGCGGCCATACGATCGACGACAAGGAGCCGAAGTTCGGGCTCTCCGTGATGGGAGTGGTCGCCCCGGGCCGTGTTGTGCGCAACGTAGGTGCCCGCTCCGGCGACGTCCTGATCCTGACGAAGGCGCTCGGCACCGGTGTCATCGGCACCGCCCTGAAGCGCGAGCTTGAAGACGAGAAGTCCATCCGGTCGGTCATCGAGTCGATGGCGACGCTGAACCGCGACGCGTGCGAAGCGATGCAGGAGGTGGGGGTGAGCGCCGCGACCGACGTCACCGGCTTCGGCATCGTCGGCCACCTCCACGAGATGCTCGAGGGGAGTGGATGCTCGGGCGAGATCGACTTCGCGGCGCTGCCGGTATTCGACGGCGTGCTCGAGTACGCGGCTCAGGGGATCGTTCCCGGGAGGACCGCCGAGGTCATCGAGTTCGCATCTGCGTTCACGGAGTGGCCCGGGCGTCCCGCGCCCCTTTCGCCCGACGCTCCGATCGAGGACCTCGCGCGCTGGCGCGTGCTGTGCGACCCTCAGACGAGCGGAGGACTGTTGATGGCGGTCGGGCCCCAGCGTGCCGACGCTCTGACTGCCGCTCTCGAGGCTCGGGGTGTCGTCGCCGCGGTGATAGGACGTGTGGCGCCGGGCGAGGCTGGTCGGATCACTGTCAAGGGCTGAGAGGCGAACGAAGACATGGCCAAGACGTTCTGGTTCACGACGGATACGCTGGGAAGCGGCGACGAGCAGCTCGGCGGCGTACTCATGCGCAACCTGATCTACTCCCTTGCCCGCGCGGAGCAGAGGCCGGAGCGCCTCATGTTCATGAACGGCGGCGTGCGCCTCACGTGCGAGGGCTCGGAGTCGCTCGATGACATCCGCCTTATGCTCGAGGCCGGGACCGTCGTGAAGTCCTGCGGTACCTGTCTCGACTTCCTCGGCCTCAAGGACGCGCTCGCCGTCGGCGACGTCGGCGACATGGCCGCCTCGGCCAGCGTCCTCTCCGGTCCGGCCGACGTCGTCACCGTGGCGTAGTCCCGGCGTCGCGGCCTGACGCCCGACGCGCGCCGCGGGCCTGCCCTCACCCCCGGGTCGGGTAGAATCCGGAGTCATGGACACCAAGAAGCTGCTGCGCTCGCTGCCGAAGACCGACGAGCTCCTCAAGCGCGAGGACCTCGCCGCGCTGGAGCAGACCCTGGGGCGAGCCGTCGTGGTGGATGCGGTGCGCGAGGCGATCGAAGCGTTGCGCGCCGCGGTGCTTGCCGGGAAGGACGTCTCCTTCGACACCGACAGCGTGGCCGCCGACGCGATCCGCGTCGCGGACGATCGGATGCGCCCGTCGCTCAGGCCGGTGATCAACGCCACCGGCATAATCGTTCACACGAACCTCGGCCGCTCCCGTCTTGCGGAGGAGGCGTTGCGCGCGGTGGTCGAGGTGGCCGGCAACTACTCGACGCTGGAGTACGACGTCGCCAGCGGGGAGCGGGGAAGCCGCCACTCGCACGTCGAGCAGCTGATCCGCGATGTCACAGGCGCGGAAGCGGCGATGACAGTCAACAACAACGCCGCCGCCGTGCTACTGGTTCTCACGGCGCTCGCCTCGCGCAAGGAGGCGATCGTCAGTCGCGGGCAGCTGGTCGAGATCGGCGGTTCGTTCCGCATCCCGGACGTGATGCGCCAGTCGGGTGCGAAGATGGTCGAGGTCGGCGCGACCAACAAGACCCACCTCTCCGACTATGCCGCGGCGATCACGCCCAAGACGGCACTGCTCCTCAAGGTGCACTCGAGCAACTTCCGCGTCGTCGGCTTCACCGAGGAAGTCACGCTCTCCGACCTGGTGGCGCTGGGGGCAGAGCACGACGTCCCGGTCTACGAGGACCAGGGCTCCGGGGTGCTGATCGACCTAGCTCCCTACGGGCTGCCCGACGAGCCGACGGTGCTCTCCTCTATCGAGGCCGGTGCGGACCTGGTGTCGGTGTCGGGCGACAAGCTCCTTGGCGGTCCGCAGGCCGGCATCATCGCGGGCAAGTCCGAGTTCATCGACCGGCTCAAGAAGCACCCGCTCGCGCGCGCCCTCCGTCTCGACAAGATGACGCTCGCTGCCCTCGAGGCCACCCTGCGACTCTACCTGGACCCAGAGCGCGCGCGCGCCGAGATCCCCACCCTGCACATGCTCACCCGCCGCCCGGCCGACGTGGCCGCGAGCGCGCGCAAGCTGGTCGATGACATCGCTGCGGCGACGGACGACGCTTTCCGGGTCGCCGCGATGCCCGACGTATCGCGCGCCGGGGGCGGTTCCCTGCCGCTCGCGGACATCCCCACGACCATCGTGACGCTGTCGCCGCGGACCATGAGCGCCAACGCCCTTGAGGAGCGCCTGCGCCTCGGCAACCCGACGATAGTCGCGCGCATCCGAGACGGCCGCGTCATCCTCGACCCGCGGACGCTCTCCTCGCTCGAGGAGTCGCTGGTAGTCGCGCGCCTGGCCGAGATCTCTGCGGGAGAGCCCGCGTGAACTCGCTCGTCCTAGGCACGGCCGGGCACATCGACCATGGGAAGTCCGCGCTGGTCAAGGCGCTGACGGGGACCGACCCCGACCGTCTTCCGGAGGAGAAGGAACGTGGCGTCACCATCGAGTTGGGCTTCGCCCGGCTCGACCTTCCTTCGGGCGCGAGCATGGGAGTCGTCGACGTCCCCGGCCACGAGCGATTCGTGCGACAGATGGTGGCGGGCGCCACCGGCATCGACGTCGTTCTGCTGGTGGTCGCTGCTGACGACGGTGTCATGCCGCAGACCCGCGAGCACCTGGCGATCATCGATCTCTTGGGAATCTCGCGCGGCGTGGTCGCGGTCACCAAGTCCGACCTCGCGGATCCCGAGTGGCTGGCCATGGTGGAGGACGACGTCGCGCGTCTGCTCAAGGGCACGAGCATCGAGGGTGCGCCCATCGTCGCGGTCTCGTCCAGGACCGGCCAGGGGCTGGACGAGCTCAAGGCGGCGCTGGACGCCGTCGCGGGTGAGGCGCCAGCGCGACAGGCAGCGCTGCCGATGCGGTTGCCGGTCGACCGTGTGTTCACGATCGCGGGCGCGGGGACCGTGGTCACAGGCACGATGTGGTCCGGCACGGTCCGACGGGACGACCCGATAGAGGTGCTTCCGTCGGGCCGCACGGGACGGGTGCGGGGCGTCCAGGTCCACTCCCAGGCCGTGACCGAGGCCAGCGCCGGAATGCGCGTGGCTATCAACGTCGCCGGGCTGGATCGCGACGAGATCGCGCGTGGCGACATACTGGCGGCCCCCGGGTCGCTTCAGGTGACCGACCGTTTCGACGCCTCCTTCAAGTACCTGTCGGGCAACGAGAAGCCCTTCCAGAGCGGCGTGCGCGTGCACGTGCACCACGGGACGCGCGAGGTCATAGGCCGCGTGCTTCTCATGGACGGCGGCGGCGAGCTGGAGCCCGGTGGCAGTGCGCTCGCGCAGATACGGCTGGAGCAGCCGCTCGCGCCGAGATATGGCGATCGGTTCATCGTGCGCTCCTACTCTCCAGTGTCCACCATCGGGGGCGGAACGGTCCTCGACGCGCTTCCGCCCAGGCGCACGCGCCTGCGCGCGCCAGAGCGAGACCTGCTGGAGGCGCTGCAGGCGCACGACCTGCGCGGCGCGGCCACGGGGCTGCTCGTCTCGCGCGCGGTCCCCATGACCTCCGCCGAAGTGGCGTCAGCGCTCGGCCTGCCCCGCGCCGGCGTGGCCGACGATCTCAACAGGGGACCGTTCGAACGCCTCAAAGTGGCAGGCGAGACCTACTTCGTCACAACGGAGGGACTCGAACGCCTTGTGTCGGGCACGCTCGCGCAACTCGTCCGCTTCCACGAGGAGCATCCGAAGTCTACGGGGATCGCTGCCGGTGCCCTTCGTGACCGTGTGGACCGCCGGGTCGGGCAGAAGGTCTACGACGCGGTCCTCGACCACGCCGCGACCCGCGGTCTGGTGCGCGTCACCGGCGGAGAGGTGCGGCACCCGCAGGCGGCCGCCGCCGCTCTGCAGCAGGAGGACGAGGCGCTCGCCACACTCATGCCCCTGCTCGAAGCGCAGGGGCTCGCAACGGGCACGGTCGCCGAACTCGCCATGGCGACAGGCGTCGACGTCGGTGTGGCCCGCAAGGCGCTCACCAAGCTCGTCGCCGCGGGGCGAGTCGTGCGGCTCGGGCCGGACCTGCACTTCGCAGCCGATGCGGTCGAAGCCGCGCGGTCGCGCATCGTCGAGTTCCTCGAGGCCAAGGGCACGATGCTCGCGAGCGACGCCCGTGACATCCTAGGCACGAGCCGCAAGTACGTCGTTCCGCTGCTGGAGTTCTTCGACGCCAAGGGCGTCACCAGGCGCGAGGGAGACTCGCGCACGCTGCGGCGCGGCTAGGGGGCGGGTATCCGTCGGAGGTCTATGGTGAAGACCGCCCCGGCCTGCGGTCGGTTGGCCGCCGTGATCGTGCCGCCGTGGAGTTCGACGAGTCGCCTCGTGATGGCGAGCCCCAGCCCGGATCCGCCACTCGATCCGCCGCGAGGCCCCTGGACTCGATAGAAGCGATCGAAGACGCGCGGCAGGTCCTCGCGTCGGATGCCGGGGCCGTCGTCGCTCACCGTGATCCGCGCGCGATCGCCGCGCGCCTGCGCGGCCAGCGTGATCACGCCTCCGTCGGCCGTGTGCGCGACCGCGTTGCCGACCAGGTTGAGCAGCGCCTGCATCAACTGGTCGGGATCACCGGAGACCCACAGGCCCGGCGCCGGCTTGACGGTCATCGCGCGCTTGCCCAGCCCCCGACCTCGCGCCGCGGCCTCCTGGAGCAAGGCGGACACATCGAGAGGCTGGTGGTTGCCGGGCGCCGCCGATTCCAGACGCGCGAGCGCCAGCAGGTCGTTGACCAGGCGTCCCATCCGAGCCACCTCGTCGGAGATCAGCGCGATCTCCTCCTCGCGTTCTGCCGGACTCAGGTGGACGCCTCGCAGCATGTCAACGTGTCCGGAGACCACGGCCAAGGGCGTGCGGAGCTCGTGCGAGGCGTCCGCCGTGAACCTCCGCTGCTCGCCGAATGCGGCCTCGAGGCGGTCCAGCATCTCGTTGATGGAGGCGACCATCAGTCCCACTTCATCGTCCGGCCCCGCGTAGTCTATGCGCTCGGCGAGTGAGGACTGGGTGATCCGCGCGGCGGTCGCGGCGGTCTTCGCCAGCGGGCTGAGGCTCGCTCCGGCCGCCCAGACCGCGACGAACGCGCCCAGCGCGACGACGACAAGGCCGATACCAAGCATCGTGACGAGCAGTTCCGTGCTCAGCGCGTGGATCGTCGAAGTCGGGAGCGCGGCCTCGAACACGGCCACCACCTGGCCGTCGGAGGCGCGCACCGGGACCGTGGTGGCCCGGTACCCTTCCCTTCCGAGCCTCAGGTCGATGAAGGCCGCCTTCGCAGTGGCGGCACTGAGGGCCGTGGCATTGCCGGTAGCGTTCTCGAGCAGCAGGCTCGAGTTCGAGATGACGGCGGGCGTCCCGCTCGCGAAGTAGACGAGCAGCACCGGGCGCGTCGTCGAGGACGCCTGATCTCGCGCGGTCAGGTAGGTGCGCGTGGCCGCGCGCAGGTCGGCGTCGGCCGCCACACCAGGGGCGATCGCGCCTGCGAACGCCTCGGCCTCGCGCAGCAGGTTTCGATCGAGATCGTCCGCGAGCGACGCCGAGACCCTCCAGTAGGCTGCTAGAGAGAGGGCGAGCACGCCGACGGCGAGCACCAGCGTCACCGCGAGGGCGACGCGGGCGCTCACAGTCACTCTTCTACGCCGGGACACGGTACCCGGCTCCGCGCACCGTCTCGATGGCGGACGGCTCTCCAGGGATGTCGAGCTTCCGGCGCAGGTAGCCGACGTAGACGTCGACCACGTTGCTGCCCGTGTCGAAATCGAATCCCCACACTGCGTCCAGGAGTTGCTGCCGGGTCATGACCTGGCCCGCGTGGCGCATGAGGTACTCCAGCAGCGCGAACTCGCGGGATGGAAGATCGGCGGTCGTGTCGGCATGGCGGGCGACCCGGGTGCGGGTGTCGAGCTCCAGGTCGGTGGTCTCCAGGCGGTGGGAGGCGGAGTGCCCTTGACGCGCATGAGCACGGATGCGCGCGGAGAGTTCCCGCATGGCGAACGGCTTCGTGAGGTAGTCGCTCGCTCCCAGGTCCAGCAGCTCGACCTTGTCGTCGACCTCTCCCAGCGCCGACAGCACTATGACGGGCACGTCGCGATCGGTGACCCTCAGGGCGCGCAGGACGTCGCTCCCGTGACCGTCGGGCAGAAGGAGATCGAGCAGCACCAGGTCGAACGAGCGCGACGACACGAGGTCGAGCGCCTCGCGCATCCCGGTGGCGCGGTCGACAGAGTGCCCCTCTGACTGCAGTCCCTTGACGATGAAGGACGCGATGCGGTCTTCATCCTCGACGAGCAGGATCCTCACAAGCTCCCACTCCTCTTCCACTCTGCCGTTCAGTCGTGGCTCTGGCGATCTTGGTGCTCCGTGTCATGGCCGTCCTCGTCCGACTCGTGGAGAGGCGGGGTCACGACCTCGTGCTCGGTATGGCTCGAGTGGTCGGAGCCGCGCTCCTGGTCGCCGTCGGTCTTGGGCATGTCGGGAGAGGCGGGGGGCTCCTTCGCAGCAGCAGACACGGTCGGCTTGGAGGGAGAGGAGGTGGCGGCCTTGTGAGAGGACGATGTTGGCGACGTCTTCGGGGCCCGGGGCGCTGACGGCTTCGACTTCGTGTTCGGCTGGAGCGATGAGGGTGCAGCCGGAGCGGGTGCCGTCGCTGGCGCCACGGAGTCCGCGGTCGGCAGGGAGGTGGTTATCGAAGGCAGATCGGCGGCGTTCGGAGGCGTCGCCGACGACGAGGCGGCCAAGGCGCCCACCGTCATCGCTCCCAGGAGCGCGGCCGCCAAGATCATGGGTCGGATCATGACGTGCATCGGATGATCAGGTCCTCACGGATCGGGTCCGGTCTCAGCGAGGATTCTCGCACTGGGCCGTGTGCAATCCGTGGGCCATTGATGAGGGCGCTCTCATGAGACGGTCGCCGCGAGCCCCTAGTCGCCCACCGGGGCCCTGCCTCCGTGACAGGTGCAACTGGACGTCGTGTAGCCGGTCGGGTGGCACTTCACGCACGGGAAGCTGCGGTAGTTGTGCTCTCCGACCCTGGCCGGATGGCTGAACACCGTGCTCTTGAAGGCCACGGTGGGCGAGTGGCACGCCGAGCAGTCGGGGCCGAAGTGGTTGGCGGGCGCCGGATGGCACTGCGCGCAATCCGAGCCCCGCGCGCCGTGCACGAAGACGAAGTCCGCGCCCGGCTGGTGGCAGAGTGAGCACTCCCCGCGCGGCTCGTGCGGCGCCTCGTGGCACGCCGAGCACCTCATGTTGGCCTGGTCGTGGCACTTCTGACAGCTGACCGGCTTGTGCCCCGGCGCGCTTGAAGGGGTCAGGCCGCCCGGGATTGCCGGCGTGGTCGCGGCGGCCTTGAGCACGCCCTCGGCCTGCAGCGCGTCGAGTGTCACGAGGTGTCCGACGGTCGCGTGGCACTCCTGGCACTTCGCCCGGGTCGCGTGCTGGGCGTGGGAGAACGTGGAGCCGGATCTCGTCACGACCGTCGGGTGGCATCCGGCACGCGTGCACCGGGTGTTCGGCACATCGACGCTGTAGTTGGGGAAGCGGGAGTCGGTGAAGAAGTGGTCCCACACCTCCCTGAGCTCGCTCGGCTTGTGGGCGATGCGGGCGATGACACCCGCGTCGATGTGGCAGTCGACGCACTGAGCCCGAGAGGCGTGGCCTCCGGACTGCCACGCGGAGTAGTAGGGGCGCATCTCGTGGCAGGTAGGGCAGAACGAAGGCTGCTCGGTGTAGACCATCGCGCCGGCGAAGAGCGCGAGTGCCACGATCGCGATGCCGCTCCAGATCAGGGACCGCGGAAGGCGGCGTTTCCGCGGGCGACTCGAGGAGTCGTCCGGCTCGCCCTGCGCAGCGCTCTCGTCGCTCACGATGCCCCCGTCCGGTGAGGTCCTGACTCCCCGCAATCGTATACCCGTTCCCGGGCTGTCCAGAGGGCCCGGCCGGGTGGCCGTGGCGGCGCCTGGTGGTCGCACGAGGGAGGCCGCCGTCGCGTGTGCGACGGCGGCCTCTTCGACCAAGCGCTAGTCCGCGGCTACTCCGCGGGAGGAGCCGGCGGCTCGGGCGGCGCCGGGGGCGCTTCGGGCGCGGGAGGCGCGGGAGGCGCAGGCGGCTCTGGCGATGCCGGGGGCACGTACGCGGGAGGCGCGGGAGGCGCGGCGGGCGCAGGCGGTGCCGGAGGCGCGTAGGCAGGCGGTGCCGGGGGCACGTACGCGGGAGGCGCCGGCGGCGCGTAGACGGGCGGTGCCGGGGGCGCGTACGGCGCGGCCGGCGGTGCACCGTAGGGCTGCGGCGGATAGGGCGCCTGCGGCGCGGCGGCCACGGAAGGTCCAACGTATGCCGCTTTGCCGAATCCCAGCATGGGCAGGAAGATGAACGGCAGGAAGAAGAGTCCTAGTCCGTAGGCCACGTCCTTCCCGAAGGACTTCGCCAAGTCGATCCAGACGATCAGAAGGATCACGATGTTCACGAACGGGATGAGGTAGAGGACGACCCACCAGGTCGGGCGTCCGACGACCTCGAGCAGAACGATGATGTTGTAGATCGGGACGATCGCCGCCCAGCCCGGCTTGCCGGCCTTTGTGAAGAGCTTCCACATCGCTGCTATGAGCAGGACGGCGACGGCGAGCATGAACAGCGAGTAGCACGCGCTGAAGATGAGAGCGAGTATCCCTCCCGCCGCATCTCCGCTCGAGCTCGAGTAGTTGTACGAGTAGTTCATGACCGGCTCCCCTCCCATGCGACGGACAAGCCCCTGTGTGGACCCAGAACCCCTCTGCCGGAACTCGACTATGAGTAAATGCCCATGCCGCCCCCGTGTCCATACCCGGTGTCCGGTCCCGGAGTTCGCCTCGCGGTTTGACACCCTCCTGGGGCGCCCCCACAATGACGCGCTGGAGGCGGATGGGGCCTGGTGGCTTCCGCGGTCTTCAAAACCGTCGTGGGGGGTGAAGAGCCTCCCGGGTGTGTTCGATTCGCACGCGCCTCCGCCATAGAGTGTGTGACCTGCGGAAACGCGGGAGATTCAGAAGCGGGCAGCTCTTGGAGGCTGTCCCGCTTCTGTCATATATGTAGTAGTGCCGGACGATCTTGCGTCACGACCAAGGGCAGAACCCTCGCGGCCTCAGTCGCCGGTGGGAGGGCTGCCTCGGTGGCAGGTGCAGTTGTGCGACGCGTAGCTCCCCGGGCGGCGCTCGGCGCGCCCGAAGCCGCGGCGGAGTGTTCGCCGGCCGACGGGTGCTTGAACGTCGCCTTCGTCCGGGTCACCAGCGGCCGTCGGCACCACGCGAACTTCCATGTCACCGGGCGGGGGAACCCCAGGAGACTCCGGCCGCAACGTGGGGTATTCCTCATCGCGCTCTCATCGTCCTCTTAGACCGGGGCGCGATAACGGGACGTGGGAGACGGGCGGAACGGAGGATCCACGCATGGAGAGAGGGCGGACGGATCCCGGGAAGATCGCGCTGCTGGCCGCGCTCCTTGTGCTCGTTGCGCTGGCTATGTCGGTCGCGGTCGCCCGCGCGGCGACTCCCACGATCACCGACACAACGGCGCCGCCCGCCGGGCACTTCGCCGGGGCGTGCTCGGGGTGTCATCTGGTCACGCTGACCGTGCCCGACGTCCCGGGCACGGGCGTGCAGACGCCGGACGACTCGAGCGACGCGAGCGACGCGAGGCGAGGACTCGAGGCCGACGAACCCGGCGAAGCCGACAGAGCCGACGAAGCCGACAAGGCTGACGGATCCGGCGAAGCCGCGAAGCCGACCAGGCTGACGGATCCCGCGAAGCCGACGAAGCTGACGACGAAGCAGGCGAGGCTGGCGAACCTGACGAGCACGAAACGCTGACGTTGAACCTCCAAGAGCGGGCCAACCATGAGGCCCAGCCACCATCTACCCAGAACCCGCAAGGGGGGCCCACCAATAAGGGCGATGCGGGAGAGAGGGACGGCCATCACCAGGCCGGCGGCGGCTCCGACTAGGACGCCCCTCCCACGAGGGCTGCCGCAAGGGACGGCCCCGCGCCCTCCGCGGGGCCGTCCTCCCTCAGGGGGAACCGGCCGCGGGTGTAGAATCGGGCTCGTCCCCGCTCCGGACTCCGCCTTCGCGATATGGCACGGCGGTGGCTGGGACGAGTGTCCAGGCGCGTGGAGGTGGAAGGCCCCGTGCCGCTCCTAGGGTGAGGTGTGTACATGAGATTCCGTCCGCGTCTGCTGCCTGTCACTCGTGCTCGCGATCGCCGCGTTCGTGGCGCTCGTCGCGATGCCGGCTACCGCCCTGGCCGACTCCCTTTCGTGGGCCGCCCCTTGGCACGGTCCCGACAACATCATCGACGGCGACTCCGAGACGCCTGTCGCATCGGCTCTGAACGCCGTGTCCTTCGCCGACGCCACCCACGGATGGGCGGTCGGTCTGCGGGTGGACAACCCGACCACCGGGTCCCGCTACGCGTTCTTCGCCTTCACGGGCAACGGCGGAGCGACTTGGAGCGCAAGCACCATCGACGGCGTGAGCGCGGAGCTTAACGGGGTCGTGGCGCTGTCGCCCACCAGCGTGTGGGCGGTGGGTCAGTCGGGGACACTGCTGCACTACAACGGCGTCTCCTGGGAGACCAAGACGGTCACAGACTGGCCGAGCACCAAGGCGCTGCGCGCCATAGCGTTCTCGGGATCGACGGGTTGGGCGGTCGGCGACGGATACGGCGTCGCCATCACCACAGACGGCGGAGCGACCTGGAGCACGCTTGTGGCTCCGGGCACCACAGGAGCGCTGCGCGCGGTGGCCGCCGTCGGAACGGGTGCCTATGCGGTCGGTGACACCTCGGGCGGGACCGGGTCGGCGATCATGAAATACCTCACCACGACAGGTTCCAGCGCGAGATCGCCCGGGACCGGCAATGCCCTTTTCGGCATCGCTTTCTCCGACGCGGACCACGGATGGGCCGTGGGCGCGAACGCGGCTTTCGTGCGCACCACAGACGGCGGGAGCACCTGGACCTCCAGCTTGGATACGCCGATCCCGCTGCGCGACCCCTTGCTGTCCGCGAACGGGCTGCGGTCGATCGCCTTCGCCGACGCGAACAACGGCGTCGCGGTCGGCAGGTACCAGGGTGTGTGGCGCACCTCAGACGGCGGTCACAGCTGGAGTGTCGAGGACATCATCGACGGCGGACTGGGTGACTACGAACTGCGCGGTGCGGCATTCGTACCGGGGTCGGCCGACCATCCCATCGCCGTCGCACGCGCGGGGACCATCACGCTCACCAAGGGCTCGGAGAAGGCCCGCGCCTACCGCGGGACCTGGACCGGTCGTGTCAACACCTGCACGCTGACCTACACTGCGGGCACCGGCGGCACGATAGCGGGTGTCAGCCCGCAGACGGTTGCCTACGGCGGAAGCGGCACGGCGGTCACCGCGGTCCCGAACACCGGCTACCACTTCGTCGCGTGGAGCGACGGCATCGCGACTGCCACGAGGACGGACAGCAACGTCACCGCGAACAAGTCGGTCACCGCGAACTTCGCCATCAACACCTACACGCTCACCTACACCGCGGGCAGCGGCGGCACGATTTCGGGCACAAGTCCGCAGACGGTCAACCACAACGGTTCCGGCATTACCGTCACCGCCGTCCCGAGCACCGGCTACCACTTCGTGAGCTGGTCGGACGGCGTGCTCACTGCCGCTCGGACCGACAGCAACGTCACCGCGAACAAGTCGGTCACCGCGAACTTCGCCATCAACACCTACACGCTCACCTACACCGCGGGCAGCGGCGGCACGATTTCAGGCACAAGCCCGCAGACGGTCAACCACAACGGTTCCGGCATTACCGTCACCGCCGTCCCGAGCACCGGCTACCACTTCGTGAGCTGGTCGGACGGCGTGCTCACTGCCGCTCGGACCGACAGCAACGTCACCGCGAACAAGTCGGTCACCGCGAACTTCGCTGTGGACGCGCCCGACACTCGCACGCTCGCCTATGGCGCGGGGCCGGGCGGCACGATCACCGGAACGTCACCTCAGACGGTCGTGCTCGGCGGGTCGGGCACTGTGGTCACTGCCATTGCGAACACCGGCTACCACTTCACGTCTTGGTCTGACGGTGTGCTCACGGCAGCACGGACCGATGCGAACGTCACGGTAGACAAGTCGGTCACCGCGAACTTCGCCATCAACACCTACACGCTGCACTACACCGCTGGGACCGGCGGCACGATCAGCGGCACCGCCGACCAGACGGTGCCCTACGGCGGCAGCGGCACGGCGGTCACCGCGGTCCCGAACACCGGTTACGACTTCGTCGAGTGGAGCGACGGTGGCACCGACGCCGCACGCACCGACACGAACGTCACGGCCAACCACACGATCTCCGCTACGTTCTCATCGCTGCCGCCGGGGATCCTCGCGATCACGCCGTCGGCCGGTGCACACGGCTCGATCTCACCGTCAACGCCCCAGACGGTGGCCTCCGGTGCCGACCTCGCCTTCACGATCACGCCTAGCGCCGGCTATCGCGTGGCAGAAGTGCTCGTGGACGGCGTGTCGGTCGGAGCGGTGACGTCTTACACGTTCAACAACGTCACCGCGAGCCACACGATCTCGGCGACCTTTGCATCGAACCTTCGCGCGACCTCGTTGTCCGTCGTTGCGAACCACTCGAGCGTGCGGCGCGGGGTGCGGGTCTACTTCCACGGCGTCATCAAGCCGAACATGCGGAACGGCACGCACATAGGGTTCTACGTCAGGAAGTCCACCTCGAGCACGTGGCGCCTCGTTTCGGTGCGCCACATCTTCGGGAGCCACCACTGGACCTACTACTACCATCCGGGTTCGGCGCGCGGTTCCTACTACATCAGGGTCAAGTACATCGGCAGCTCGACATTCGCGGCCTGCACCTCGAAGACGATCAAGGTGATCTGGAGGTAGGACCCGCGGGTCTGATCTCATCGCGCCACGATGAAGGGCCGCCACCTTGCCGGTGGCGCCCCGCTCGTGGCGGGGCGTAGCATGGCCGGTATGCCTACCACCGACTCACCTGCGCTCGAGGCGCGCTCACTCTCCGTCGACCGCCGCGCGGACGCAGGTCCGCTGCGGGTCTTGGACGCCGTCGACCTGACGGCCCGAGCCGGGACGCTCACCGACATCGTCGGTCCCTCCGGCGCCGGCAAGACGACTCTGCTCCTGGCTCTCGCGCGTTTGCTGCCGGGCGTGACCGGCGGTCTGATGCTGGCTGGCGAGCCCGCCTCCGGGATAGATCCGCGCGATTGGCGCGTAGCCGTCGCCTATCTGCCGCAGCGAAGCGCATTGGTCCCCGGAACGGTCGCCGACAACCTCACCCTGCCTTGGCGCTTGAAGGTGCGCGCCGCCGAGGAGCGTCCGGTCGACGAGGTCCTGCGCGCGTCGCTCGACCGCGTTCACCTGTCGGACGTCTCGCTCGATCGCGAGGTCTCGCGCCTCTCCGAGGGTCAGGCGGCTCGCGTCGCGCTCCTGCGCACCGTGCTGACCCGGCCTTCCGTGCTGCTCCTGGACGAGCCCGATGCCTCGCTGGATGAAGAGTCGGCCGAGCAAGTCGGTCTCCTCACTCGCGAGTTCGTCGATGCCGGCGGAGCCGTCGTGCGCGTGCGGCACAGCCACTCCGACGGCCATGCCGACAGGCGTCTGCGACTGCGCGCGGGCAAGCTCGCCGAGGAGGCCCGGACGTGACCTCAGCGCAACTCGCAGGCGGCGTCGTCGCCATCGGCTGGCCGCAGCTGCTGCTCGCCTCCGGATTCGTGCTCGTCACGGGTGCCATCGCGCTGTGGATGCAGCTGGGGGTCACGAAGGACCTCGCGATCGCCACTCTGCGCACATACGTGCAGCTGCTCCTGCTCGGGCTGGTCCTGCGCTGGGCGTTCGAGGCGGACCGCTGGTGGTGGGTCATCGGGATCCTCGCGATCATGACAGTGGCCGCGGCCCGCATCATCCTCAAGCGCGCCCCCGACGCACCTTCCGGTCTCTTCCTCGCCGCCGTCGCATCCATGGCGGTCACCGGGATCACGGTGACCTTCGCAGTGACCGGGCTCGTGATCGGGGCCGAGCCGTGGTACTCGCCGCGCTACGTCATCCCGATAGCCGGGATGGTGCTCGGCAACTCGATGACTGGGATCGCCCTCTCTCTCGAGCGCGTGTTCGCCGACCTGGACGCCCGCGCCGGAGAGATCCGCGCGATGACCGCGCTGGGGGCGTCGCC
Organism: uncultured Coriobacteriia bacterium; assembly: GCA_963726435.1. Taxonomy (GTDB): domain Bacteria; phylum Actinomycetota; class Coriobacteriia; order Anaerosomatales; family PALSA-660; genus PALSA-660. The sequence goes on along the minus strand of CAVSCJ010000001.1, from coordinate 175,321 downwards.
GTGGGAGGCCGCGCATCCCAGCGTCCGGACCGCCCTACGCGCCGGGCTGATCCCCGCGATCAACTCGATGGCCGCCGCCGGCATCGTCTTCATCCCGGGGATGATGACCGGCCAGATCCTGGCCGGCGCCGACCCGCTGGAGGCGACCAAGTATCAGATCGTGGTGATGTTGATGGTCGCCGCGGCCGAGATAGTCGGCGCCGCGCTCGCGGTGCTCATGAGCTACCGCCGCCGGTTCGGCCCCGACGGTGTGTTCCTCGAGAAGGGGTTCCGCTAGGTGGCGCGAGGTCACGGCCCCAGCGCGTTGCGGTATCCTACCTCCGGCCCGCACCCGCGTGGGCGTACGCGCACGCGCGCACGGGGGCACGCCTCGCACAGGGAGCATCGGTGACCGGCTTCGAACTCTATCTGAAGGCCAACGCCAAGGCGTTCGACCGGTACCTGCTGACGTTCTTCGGTGACGGCACGCACCCGGACATGGTGCGCTACCTCTACGCTCCGCTGCGGAAGTTCTCCGACAATTCCGGAAAGCGCCACCGTCCACTCATCTGCCTGCTCGCCTGCGAGGCGGTGGGCGGCGACCCGAAGAGGGCATGGCCCGCGGCGGCGGCCATCGAGCACTTCCACACCGCCGCCCTGATCCACGACGACATAGAGGATCGCGCACTCACGCGCCGCAACGAGCCGTGCATGCACGTCTGCGAAGGCGAGGGGCTCGCGATCAACGCGGGCGATCTCGCGCTCGCGCTCGTATGCGGGACGGTCGTCCACGATCCAGGTCTCGACGACTCGATGAAGATCCGGGTGCTGGACGAGCTGGTCGATATGACCACCCGTACGATCGAGGGCCAGGCGCTCGACATCGGTTGGGCGCGCGACGGCCGGTTCGACCTCGGCGTCGAGGACTACCTCACGATGGCGAACCACAAGACCGCCTACTACTCCGGCGCGGTCCCGCTCGCGGTGGGGGCCATCATCGGCGGCGGCTCGACGGCGCAGGTCGAGACCCTGCGCGCCTTCGGCATGGCCGCCGGACTGGCCTTCCAGATCCAGGACGACGTGCTCAATCTGGTCGGAGTGAAGGAGTCCACGAAGAAAGACTTCAGAAGCGACGTGACCGAGGGCAAGCGCACTCTTGTCGCGATCCACGCGCTTCGGACCTCCCGGCAGAAGCAGCGGCTGCTGGAGATCCTCTCGGCGCGCACGATGGACCCCGGCATGCTCGCCGAAGCCGTGGAGATCATGGACCGGGCTGGCTCGCTCGAGTTCGCGCGCACCTACGCGCGCGACCTGGTGGTCGACGCCAAGCAGGGTCTGGTCGACGTCCTGCCCAAGTCCCGGGCGCGCGACCTGCTCGCCTCGATGGCGGACTTCTTCGTAGCTCGCTCGACGTAGGGAGCTGCTCTCTTCGCCGTCGCTTTGCGCCCCGCCGCGGGTAGATTCCTTCCTCGAGGGTCCACGAACGCAGGGAGAGGAAGACCATGCGTGCTGTCACAGTGTCGGATCACGTCACCTGGGTAGGCGCCGTCGACTGGAACCTGCGTGACTTCCACGGCTACGACACCCCCCGCGGCTCGACCTACAACGCGTACCTGGTGCGGGGGGCCGAGAAGGTGGCCCTGATAGACACCGTCAAGACGCCCTTCGTGCCGGAGCTGCTGTCGCGCATCTCCGAGGTCCTCGATCCCGCGCTCATCGACCTGATAGTGGTCAACCACATCGAGCCGGACCACAACTCGGGGCTGCGTGACGTGATGGCCGCCTGCCGGAAGGCCCGAGTCGTGGCCTCCGTCCCGGGCGTGCGCGGGGTGGCCGAATACCATGACGGGCTCGTCGTCGAGCCGGTCGGCGCAGACGACGTCATCGACCTGGGCGGCGTCACGCTGCGCTTCATGCCCGCTCCGATGGTGCACTGGCCCGACTCCATGTTCACCTACTGCCCCGAAGACCACGTGCTCATGTGCAACGACGCCTACGGGCAGCACCTCGCATCGGCGGAGCGCTTCGCCGACGAGGTCGGCGCCGATCTCGCTCTGGAGGAGCTCAAGGTCTACTACGCGAACATCCTGATGCCTCTGGGCGCGCAGATCGCGAAGGTCCTGGGCAAGGTCGGCGAGGCCGGATGGACGCCGGCCACGATCGCTCCCAGCCACGGCGTGATCTGGCGCGGGGACCTCGTCGCCGAGGCCATGGCCGCCTACGAGCGGTGGGGGAGCGGCACCCTGCGAGACAAGGTCGTCGTCGCGTACTCGACCATGTGGGGCTCCACCGACGAGCTCGCGCGGACGATCGCCGACGCGCTCGTCTCGTCCGGCTTGGACGTGGAGCTCTTCGACCTCGCCGTCAGCTCGCTCGCGCACATCATGGTCGAGATCCTCGACTCCAAGGGGCTCCTGGTGGGATCGCCGACGCTGCATCACGGGATGCTCTATCGCGTTGCGGGTTTCCTGCAGTACACGGGAGGCCTTCGGCCCGCCGGGCGTCTGGGCGCGTCCTTCGGCAGCTACGGCTGGTCCTCGGGCGCCACGAAGCAGATCGACGACCGCCTCGCCGAGATCGGGGTGGAGGTCGTTCAGGAACCCTACACCCAGAAGTTCCGGCCCACGCCTGAGGAACTGGCCGCTGCAAGCGACTGGGCGGCCGAGTTCGCCGCGAAGATCAAGTCCGCGGGGGCGTAGCGGACCGCCCCAGGCTACGACCCGGACTTCCAGCGTTCGAGCTCGGCCACCGCGTCATCCACCGTGAGCGCCGGAGGCGGCGCCGACGGATCCGCGTCTCGCAGCCTCGCGAACAGCTCGGCGAGCACCGGCGGGCGGATGTTGCCCTCCGCCATCACGTCGACTCGAGCGAACACCTCGGCCGGGGTCCCCTTCAGCACGATCCGCCCGCCCTGCTGGAGGATGTAGGCGTAGTCGGCGAACTCGGGGACGGTGTCGATGTCGTGGGTCGACAGCACGATCGTCACGTCACGTTCCTCGGCCAGCGAGCGCAGCAGGGATATGAGCGACTGCCGCGAGGTCGGGTCCAGTCCCTCGAACGGCTCGTCCAAGACCAGCAGGTCGGGGCGCATCACCAGCGCGCCGGCGAGCGCCACCTTGCGCTTCTCTCCGCCCGACAGGTTGTGCGGCACGCGCGTCGCGAGGTCCTCGATCCCCAGCAGCGCCAAGGCGGCCCCGGTCATCTCCTGCACCTCGGCTTCGGGCAGGCCGTACTGCCTGGGAGAGAACGCGACGTCGTCGTAGACGGTCGGGGAGATGATCTGCTCGTCGACGTTCTGGAGCACCACGCCGATCCGGCGCCTGATCTCCGGCCACCGGCTCGAAGGATCGACGCCGAATACCTCGACGATGCCCTCCTGGGGAGCCAGCAGGCCGAGGATGTGGAAGAGCATGGTGGTCTTGCCGGCGCCGTTGGGTCCCAGTATCGCGACGCGGCTGCCGCGATCCGCCGTGAACTCGAGTCCGCACAGGTCGACGCGCGTCCCGTCCTCGTACGAGTGTTTGACGCAGGACACGCGCACCACAGTCTCGCACCCTTCGGTGTGGGCGTGGTCGTGGCCGGCGGCGACGTAGCTGCGGTCCGATGTCATGGTCTGATCACCCTCCCGGCGATCGTCGCGAGAAGCGCGAGGGCGGCGGTCGCGGCGAGCAGCCACGACCACGGGGTCAGCGCGGCTCCGGCCAGCCTGAAGACGAGGGCGATAGCGAGCACCGCGGCGGCCGAGGCGAGCAGCGAGGCGTCGAAGGTGCGGCTGGCCGCGCGGGGGAGCGTCACCTGCAAGCGCCCGCGGTAGCCGCGGAGGCGCATGACGTCGTACTCGCGCTGCGAGAGGTCGAACGCGTAGAGCACGAGCGAGCCCAACGCGGCCGCGCTCGCTCGCGCGGCCCGGACGGGGTGCCCGCGGGTGAGCCCGGAGCGCAAACGGATGGCGATCCGAAGTCTCTCGAACTTCTCCGCGAGCAGGAAGAGCGAGCGGTAGGTCATGAGGAGCGCGTCGCCGGCCACCTCCGGGAGCACTCTCTGCATCGGCGCGAACAGTTGCGGGTACGGCGTGACGAACACGAGCACGATGGCGCCGAGCGAGGCGGCGACGGCGCGCACGACGAACAGGGCTCCGGTGAGCGCGTCGGGAGCGGCGGCGAGCGCGAAGACGACCGCGAAGACACCGGGATACGCGGCGAGACCGAAGACGGGCCCCAGCGGCAGCCGCATCCCGACCGCCAGCGCGACCAGCAGCAGCAGACAGGCGAGCACCGCGAACAGGTTCTGTTGGGCCACAACTGCCGTCAGAACGAACGCGAACGCGACCAGCTTGGTGATCGGCGAGGCGCGGTGCAGTGGAGAGTCACCCGTCGTCGCGCTGAGGTCGATCGCGCGAACGTCCATGGCTCAGAGCGCCCCCTCGTCGCCGGGCGGGCGTCTCGCGGGCTCGGCGGTCACCGGGCCGAACACGAGCCCCGGTCGCACCCGCGCCACGTAGGAGAGCACGGCGGCCGTGATGAGCGCCTCGATCACCCACCCGATGGGGCCGAGAGTGTAGACGACGGCGGCGAAGCGCGCGACGGACAGGGGAGCGGTCGCGGTCGCGGGCTCGGCGCCGCGTAGCGTGTTGACGGACACGATGCCCCCCGAGAACGGGTTCGCGAACGTCAGCGACCGCGGGTCCAGCGCCCCGGTCTCGCGCCCGGTGGCCGCCCCCCCTCCGGCCAGCGCCACGAGTCCCACCAGCGCGGTCGTGGTGATCGCAAGAGTGACGACGGTCGTCACCGCGGCCGCCCACCCGACGCGCCGCCGCCCCATCGCGCGCGCCAGGGCTCGGAAGAGCGCCCAGCCGATCGCCATCTCCGAAGCGATCATGATGGTGTTCAGTCCGATGACCGTGACGCCGCCGTGCCCGAGCAGGGCGAGGATCACGACCACGATGAACGCGGCGATCGCCCCCAGCCAAGGCCCCAGAAGGACTCCGGCGACCACCGTCAGGTTGACGTGGTAGGCGATCGGCACGATCTCGGTCGACATGGCCACGAGGACCAGGGCCGCCACGACTCCCAGCAACGGTACCTTGCGCCGGACATCCGCCCGGCGCGCCCGGGCCGAAGCGATCCACACCAGCGCGAGCGCAACGACCCAGCCCGCGGCCACCAGCCACCAGGGCAGAACCCCGTCCGGGATGTGGATGTGCGACACGGACCTCAGCTCCCGGTCCGGCCGGCGTGGCCGGCGCACGCCGCGCAGAGCCCGTAGAGGCGCACGTCGTGGGAGGTCACGGTGAAGCCGTCGGGCGCTGTCGTAGCGAGCGCCCGCTCGTCGACGGGGCACGCGGCGTAGGCGGTCGCCCCGCATTCCGTGCACACCAGGTGGTGGTGGTGTTCCGCGGCGTCGCACCGTGCCCACAGGGCCGCTCCTCCGCGCTCTCCCACGTGGGAGAGGTGACCTGCCGCCGCCATGGCGGCCACGCAGCGGTAGACCGTGGCGGTCGAGATGCGCGGGTCTTCGTCGCGAGCGAGCGCCGCGAGGTCGTGGACCGTGAACGCGCCACCCGCCCGTTCTGCCGCCCGAGCCACGGCGAGGCGCTGCGCGCTCGCGCGCCCTCTCCCGTACGCGCGGGCGATGAGGTCCTGCCGCGGGGGCGGGTGAACGTCTGCGGCATCGCTGGGACCCTTCGTGAGAATCGTTCTCACGAACTATACCCGCCAGGGTCGCGTCGCTCACGCCTGTGGTGCCCTATGATTCGAATGCGTGATAGCAGATAGTCACGGCGGTCATCGCGGGAGAGGGGCCTCTGGCCATGAACATCAACCAGGTGCGGGCGTTCGTGGCGGTCGTGGACAACGGCTCGTTCAGCGAGGCCGCCCGCGCCACGGGGCTGTCCCAGCCGGCAGTCACCATGCAGATCCAGGGCCTCGAGTCCGATCTCGGCGCCACGCTGCTGGAGCGCCGCTATCGCAAAGTGGACCTGACCGAGGCCGGGCGAGCGCTCCTGCCCTTCGCCCGACGCGTCCTGGCCGAGCTCGACGACGCCCGCGTCGAGATCGAGCGCCTAACCGACACGGTGGGTGGTCACCTCGAGCTTGCCGTCTCCACGACGCCGGGTCAGTACATCCTGCCGCGCCTGCTGGGGTCGTTCCTGCGCGCTTACCCCGAGGTCAGCGTGTCCTTGCGTGTCTACGACTCGGCCGACGTGGTCGCAAGGGTGGAGGCGGGGGAGGCGCATCTCGGCATGACCGGAGCGCGCATCCCGGGCGTCAAGGTGGAGTACGAGGAGATGGGCACCGACCGCCTGCTGATGGTCTGTCCGCCCGACAGCGCGCTGGCCGAACGCAGGGAAGTGCCGCTCTCGGAAGTCGCCGAGCACCCCTTCATCGTGCGAGAGAGCGGTTCGGGCACCCGCATCGTCTTCGAGCGCGCACTCCGCGAGGGCGGGATCGAACCGAGCGATCTGAACGTGGTGATGGAGCTCGGCACGAGCGAGGCCATCGTGAACGCGGTCGAGGGCGGCATGGGCGTCGGAGTGGTGAGTCATTGGATGGCCGACAAGGCGCTCGCTTTGGGCACCGTCGCCCAGGTCGCAGCCCCCGGCTTCCCCGTGGCGCGGCCCTTCTACGTCGTGTCCCCGCGTGGCGCGCGTTCCCGCGCCGCGGTCGCCCTGTCGGACCACCTGCGCGTCGAGTTGGCGTAGCAGCGCGCGTTGCCGTCGGTCTCGTGGGATCGTGAAGTCTGGTACGCACTCGCGCGGTTTAGGTGTATCCTCGGGTCCGCGCCGACGCATCGGCGCATCTCCGATCCCGGAGGGCCCAAAGCGGCAGGCGCTCGCCACGGCTACCGGGACGATAGGGTGACGAGCGGAAACGCCGCCGCCTTCCGGACTTGAAAAGGAGACCAACATGCGCCGGTTCTTCGACCTGCCCCCGCATCGGGGGGCACTGATCACTGCGTCGGTGCTGGCCCTGTCGCTGGCCGTCGTTCTGACCCTCGCGGGTTGCCGGAGCATCGACGAGCCGAACACCGAGACCGGCGCTGTCGATTCCACCGGGACCGTTCAGGCGGAGATTCCGACTCCGAGTGTCGAGCCGACCGCTCCCCGTATCGTCCACTGGCGCCACGGTCGCACCGCAGCCGGCCGCTCCGACCCTTTGGCCGGCCAAGGTGGGCAAGTACGCCAAGGGCGTCAAGATACCGGTGTGGTTCCCGAAGACGGTACCGAGCGGCTACAAGATCGACACCGTCGACGTCCTCGAACTCGACACGGGCACGGGCCTGATCTGCGACATCATCTACCTGAACGGCGAGAAGGTGCTGATCTTCACGCAGGGGAGCCCGAAGGAGCGCTTGCAGGACATCGTCTCCGCGGGCAAGGTCCCATGGGGGACCGACACCGCCGACGTCGTGTATCAGGATCCGGAGGACCTCTCGTCTCCGCCGATGATCGTCTACTACAAGGGCGGCAACTACGCCGAGCTTCAGGGGGACCTGAGCCTGGCTCAGCTCAAGGCGGTCGCCGCGAGCATGGTGCGCGTGAAGTAGCCGCATCTCCGCACACGGTTCCATCGCGCCGCCGCAGCGGCGCGGCTCCGATCCCGGACCAGCCCTTGGTGGCAAGGCGCTCACTACGGCAGCCGGGACGATAGGGTCGAAGTGGGAAACCACGCGGCCTCCCACCTTGGAAAGGAGAGTACATGCGCCACTCGAAGGAGATGCCGCTTCTGCGGCGGCTGGCCCTTGTCACGGCCGGGGCCGCCATGCTCGCGGCAGTCGTGGTACCGGCGGTCGCCGTTGCGGCGGTGCCGCACTCGACGCTCATCACGCCGCTATACCTCCCGACGGCGAAGACCTTCACGGTCTCCGGTCGGATCGCCGCGTCGACCCACGGCAAGAAGATCCGGATCGAGATCCGCAAGCCCGGCCGCACCTTCTGGACGCTCGTCGGACAAGCGACGATCTCGAGCACGGGTCGCTGGAGCTTCAAGTACTTGCCCAAGCTCGGCGGCACGTTCTACATCCGGTCCCGCTACACGGTCTCCGCGAAGGGCCTGTCGAGGACCGCGAGACTGATCGTGCGCAAGGGCCCGGGCGTCAAGTACCAGCTCACGCTCGCGTCGACGACGTCGACGCGTGACTCCGGTCTGTTCGAGGCGCTGCGGCCGACGTTCCTCCGCACGCTGCCCCGAGTACGCGCTGAAGGCGACCTTCGTCGGTTCGGGTGCGGCGATCGCGCTGGGCGGCTCCGGTGACGCCGACGTGCTGCTCACCCACAGCCCGGCGGCCGAGATCAACTTCATGAACGGGCATCGTCGGCAGGCCGCTGCCTCTCCGCTCACAAGGGCCTGACCCGCTTCAAGGTCATGTACAACGACTACGTCCTCGTCGGCCCCACGGCGAACCCGCCGGCATCGCGCAGTCCGACTCCGCCCAGGTGGCCTTCGGCAAGATCGCGTCGACCGGATCGACCTTCTGGTCGCGCAACGACAACTCGGGAACCAACGCCAAGGAGAAGGAGATCTGGGCCCTCGCTCGGCAACCCGCAGATAGGCCAGAGCTGGTACAAGGCGTCGGGCACGATGGGCATGGCCCAGGCGCTCCAAGCTGCGAGCGACGGAGAGAGCGCTACACGCTGGCCGACAACGCCACGTGGCTGAACGGAACAACCTGCAGACCGTGAAGCACCTCGCGGATCGTCAACGAGGGCGATTCGCGCTACTTCAACCAGTACAGCGTCATCGAGGTCGCCAAGGCCCGCAACTGGGAAGGCGCGCAGGACTTCAGGCGCTGGATCAGAGTCCGCGGCTGGCCAAGCGATCATCCGCGACTACGGCATCGACACCTTCGGCAAGAGCCTGTTCACGCCGAACGCCGGTTCGTACTAGGCTAGGAACCGCACGGAGTCACATTGGTGACGTGATCCCGGCCGGCCGCTGCGGCGGCCGGCCGGGACCTTCTTCGGACGGAGCCGCATGGAGGTCTACGCCACGGCGATACGCGAAGCGTTCAAGCTTCTGACCGGCGGCGACGTCACCGTGTGGCCGGTCATCTTCGCTCTCGCTGATGGTGTCGGGCTCGGCCGTCGTGATCGCCACCATCATCGGACTCCCGCTCGGCTACGCACTCGGGATGAGCCGCTTCGGCGGGCGCGGTGCGATCATGATCCTCGTGAACACGGCCATGGGATTCCCGCCCGTGGTCGTCGGGCTCTTCGTCTACATGGCCCTCTCGCGGTCCGGCCCCCTCGGCTTCCTCGACCTGCTCTTCACGCCTCAAGGCATGGTCATCGCCCAGGTCATCCTCGCCGCGCCGCTCGTGATCGGCGTGTCGGCCGCGGCTGTCGCCGCCGTGCCTCGCGACCTGCGGTACCAGCTGCGGGCGCTCGGGCGCATCGCGTCGGCAGGAGGGCCTCGCCATCCTGAAGGAGGTTCGCGGCGGCATCATCGTCTCGATCATCGCGGGCTTCGGCGCGATCATCTCGGAGGTCGGGGCCGTCTCCATCGTCGGCGGCGGCATCGAGGGCTACACGGACGTCATGACGACCGCGATCATGGCCGACGTTCGTCGGGGCGAGTTCTCGAAAGCCACAGCATGGGCGATGATCCTGATCGGGATCGCGCTGATGGTGAACGTCGTCCTCACGACCGTGCAGAACACCGGGGTCAGCTATGAGCGGTGACGTGATCACCCCCTCGCTGCACGGTGCGCCGTCGCCCGCGGTCTCGGTCCGGGGCGAGGGACTGCGGGTCGTCTACCGGAAGCGCACGGTGCTCGACGTACCGGCGATCAACATCCCTCCCGGGATCACCTATGCGATCCTCGGCGCCTCGGGTGCCGGGAAGTCGACGCTGCTGCGCGTTCTCGGCCTGCTCGAGCGGCCGACCGCCGGACGCGTGTTGATCGGCGAGGAGATCGTTCGCCGTGGGGACCTGAGCGACACGACGCACGATCGCCGCGATCTTCCAGAAGCCATACCTCCTGCGGGGCACCGTCGGGGCGAACGTCGGCTACGGCCTGCGGCTTCGCCACGTGGCCGGCCCCGAGCGCAGGGAGCGCGTAGCGGAGGGACTCGCCCGAGTCGGCCTGACCGGATGGGAGAAGCGCAGCGCGCTCACTCTCTCCGGCGGCGAAGCGCAGCGTGTCGCGCTCGCGCGCGCTCTCGTCCTGAAGCCGAGCCTGCTGCTTCTCGACGAGCCGCTGTCCTACCTGGATCCTCTGCTGAAGCGCGAGCTCACCGCCGAGTTCTCCAGGATCCTCTCCTCGGAGCAGGTGACGGCGATCTACGTGACGCACGACCAGGACGAGGCGGCCGCCGTCGCCGGTCTCATGTGCGTGATGCGCGACGGCCGCATCGTGGCCGAAGGGCTCCCCGACTGAGGTCGTGGGACTGCCCGCGGACGACTGGCACGCCGCGTTCGTTGGGATGGAGCCGTCGCTTCGCGGCCGTGTCGTCGCGTCGAGCGACGGCCTGTCGCAGGTAGACTGCGGCGGTTCCACGCTCTACTCGACCGTGGAGTTGCCCGTCGGGACTCAGGTGATGCTGGTCGCGTTCGCCCCGAGGACGTGACCCTCTACGAGGCGGACGCGCAGCTGCCGCCGGCAGCGCCCGCAACCACCTGGACGTGACCGTCGACGGCGGTGCGCCCGCAAGGCGGCACCGTCCACGTGACGCTCGAGCGCGCTGGCGCGCGATTCGCAGCTTCGGTATCGCGCGCCGCGGTCGCGGAGTTGGGTCTGGAGACCGGCAAGCGGGTCGTCGCGGTGTTCAAGGCCACTGCGGTGCGGATGCGGCCTGCCGACTGAGCCTTGCAGTACTATGAAATCTCGCGCTCGTCGGCCGGCACCGGCTGGCGAGGCCGCTATGAAGAGGCGAAGGTGAGGATGGGCCCGAGTCGGACAGAGCGTCTGCCAGTGACCGCCGCCGTGCTTGCGGGCGGCCGGTCGATGCGCATGGGAGTGGACAAGACCCTGCTGCCGATCGGCGGTGAGACGCTGCTGGCCCGCGTCGTCGAGGTCGTCTCCAAGGTGTGTGAGCACACCTTCGTGGTCACGAACCGGCCCGAACAGATCGCCGAGGCGGGGCTGCCGCCCGACACTGCGGTGCTCGTCGATGAGGTCCCCAACCACGGCCCGCTCGGAGGGCTCGTGACGGCGCTACGCGAGACCCCGGACGAATGGGTGCTCGCGATCGCTGCCGACATCCCGTATCTGGAGCCGGAAGTCATCCGCGCGCTGTGGGACGCGCGCGACGGCGCCCTCGTGGTCGTTGCCGCGACCGAGAGCGGTATCGAGCCGCTGCTCGCGCTCTACCACCGCGACTGCCTGCCGATCGCGCGACGCGTTCTCGCGTCGGGCCGCCGACGGCTGGTGGCCATCTACGCCGAGGTCCCGGTCGTCGTGTTGTCGCTCGAGGCGTTGCGCGCCGCCGATCCCTCGCTGCGAAGTCTCGTCAACGTGAACACGCCCGAGGACCTGGCCGACGCCCGCGAGTCGGAGACGGAGGAAGCGGAGGCCGGCCGAGGCGTCATCGTCGTGCGCGAGGGAGATCGGCACGGAGGTCGGATGCCGGTCGAGCGCCCCGTGACGGTGTACATGAACGACGTCGAGGTAGCGACCATGCAGGCCACCCCCGACGACTTGGAGGAACTGGCCGCCGGGTTCCTCGTCTCCGAGGGCTTGCTCACCGACCGAGAGGCTCTGGTCGCGATCAGCGCCGACTACAAGCGCGGACTCGTGTACGTCGAGACCGGCGAGGAAGTGCCCGATGAGCTGACCTACCGTCGCCGCTACATCACGTCGGGCTGCGGCAAGGGGGTGACGTTCTCGTCGGTGGGCCACGCGAGCTCGCTCGAGCCCGTTCGGGGCGACTTCGCCGTGGCGCCCTCCGCCCTCCAGGGGTGGATGCGAGCGATGAACGAACTTGCCGTCAAGTACCGCGACTCGGGCGGCATGCAGGCGTGCGCGTTCGCTGGGGGCGGCAAGGTCGCTATCGTCCGCGAGGACGTGGGTCGGCACAACGCAGTCGACAAGGTACTCGGGCGCGCGTGGCTCGATCGTTTGCCGACCGACGACGGCGTCCTGCTCACCACGGGGCGTGTCTCCTACGAGATGGCGGTCAAGGCCGCGAAGGCGAGGGTCCCGGTCGTCGCCAGCAAGAGCGCCGTCACGGACTTGGCTGCAGAGATCGCGGCTTCGCTCGGGATCTGTGTCGCCGGCTACGTCCGCGGTGGCGGAATGGTCGTCTACACGCACCCCGAACGGGTGCTCGCCGAGAAAGGCGCGTGAGAGATGCTGTCGGTCGAACAGGCCCGAGCGATGGTCCTCGAGCGCATCACGCGGCTCGAGTCCGAGACGGTTCCCATCCTCGACTCGCTCGGCTGCGTGCTCGCCGCCGACGTTGTGTCGGACATCGACGTATCTCCCTTCGACAACTCGGCGATGGATGGCTACGCGGTCCAGGCGGCCGACACGGCCGGCGCGACCGATGAGTGCCCCGTCGTCCTTCGCGTGGTGGATCACATAGCCGCGGGCTTCATGCCGAAGGTCGCCGTCGGACGCCGGTGAGGCGTCGCGGATCATGACGGGTGCTCCCGTGCCCGCCGGCGCGGACGCGATCGTCATGGTCGAGCACACCCAGGCCCTTGAGGAGGGCGGCAGCACCGGCGGCACGGTCGCAGTCCGACGCGCCGCTACAGCCGACGACCACATCCGCCGTGCGGGTGAGGACGTTCGGGTGGGCGAGCTGGTGCTGCGCGCGGGCGAGGTCGTCAACGCCGCGTCGATAGGCCTGATGGCCGCGGTGGGGACTCCCGCGCCGCGGGTCTACCGCCGCCCACGTGTCGCGATCGTCTCCACGGGCGACGAACTCGTCGAGATCGACACCGTGCCCGGCCCGGGCCAGATCCGCAACTCCAACTCGTACTCGCTCGCCGCGCAGGTGCTGGCGGCCGGCGGCGTGCCGCACATCCTCGGCATCGCGCGCGACAACGAGGCCGACACGCGTGCGCTGCTCGGCCGCGCTCCGGAGTTCGACCTGATGGTCACCACGGGCGGGGTCTCCATGGGCGACTTCGACGTCGTCAAGACGGTACTGCAGCAGATGGGCGAGCTCGACTTCTGGAAGGTCGCGATGCGTCCCGGGCGCACCGCAGACGTTCGGGACGATCGGCGGGACGCCCTTCTTCGGACTGCCGGGCAACCCGACCTCCACGATGGTAGGCTTCGAGTTGTTCGTTCGCCCCGCGATCCGCAAGATGCGCGGGCTTCGCAGACCTCGATCGCCCGCGCGTTCTGGCGACCCTTGCCGAGGACATCCGCAAGAAGTCCGATCGCCACTACTTCATGCGCGGAGTCCTCACGCGCGTCGACGGCGCAGCGCCCGGAGCGTCCGAGCACGAGGCGCGGCTTTCCGGGAACCAGTCCTCGGCGATGCTGAGTTCGATGCACCGCGCCAACTGCCTGATCTCACTTCCGGAGGGGCTGTCGTCAGTAGCCGCCCGGAGCGTTGTGGAGTGTATCCGACTCGACCAGGAAGAAGGAACGTCATGAGCAAGGGAGATCAGGCCCCAGACCCCCGCTGGGCAGCGCAGGTCACCGAGGAGATGAAGGCGGCCATCCTCGTCAAGGCCGTCGACGGCAAGATGACCTGCCCCGTGCTGCGCAAGTTCGCGGACGACAACGGCATCAACTACAAAGTGGCGGGTACCGCAGCCGACATGGCCGGCGTCCGGGTCCACAACTGCGACCTCGGTTGCTTCTAGGAGACAGAAGTGGCCACGTTCCGCATCCCCGTGGTCTCGATAGTCGGTAAGTCCGACTCGGGCAAGACGACGGTCATGGAGGGCCTGATCCGCGAGCTGTCCGCTCGGGGCTGGCGTGTGGCCACGGTCAAGCACCACATACACGAAGTCGACGTCGACGTCCCTGGCAAGGACTCGTGGCGCCATGCGCGCGCCGGCTCGGTCGCTGCCATGATCTCCTCTCCGACCCAGTTCGCCGTCGTGCGGCGCATACCCGAGGAGAGCACGCTCGAGCAGCTCGTCGAGGCCGCCGGCGACGCCGACCTTCTTCTGACCGAAGGCTTCAAGCGCGCGGGAGATGTCCGCATCGAGATCGTGCGTCGCGCACGCTCCGACGAGATGATCAGCGAGCCGGACCGGCTGTTCGCGGTGATGACCGACACGCCCGAGATCGTGCCGGCCGGCGTTCCCGTCTTCCCCCTCGACGCACACTCCTCGGTGGCCGAGCTGATCGAACAGTCGTTCCTGATGGGCGGAGAGGAGTAGCGATGGGCATCGACGCGTTCGGACGCCGCATCGACTACCTGCGCATCTCGGTGACCGACCGCTGCAACCTGCGGTGCGTCTACTGCATGCCGCCGAGTGGCGTGCCGTGGCGCGATCCGCGGAGATCCTCACCTTCGAGGAGATCGAGCGCTTCGCCGAGGCGGCCGTGGATGAGGGCATCTCCAAGATCCGCCTCACGGGCGGCGAGCCGCTGGTGCGCCTCGGCATCGTCGAACACGTCGCCCGACTTCGCGCTCTGACCGGCATCGAGGCGATCGCGATCACGACCAACGGCATCCTGCTGCCGCGCTACGCGAAGGACCTCGTCGCAGCAGGCCTCACGCGCGTGAACATCTCTCTCGACACCCTCGACCCCGAGGTGTACCGGCGAGTCACGCGAGGTGGCCACCTCGAGGACGTGCTCGCCGGCATCGAGTCGGCGTTCGACGCAGGGATGCACCCGGTCAAGGTCAACGGGGTCGTCGTCCGCTCGCTCGACCAGGACCTTCTCTCGTTCGCACGCATGACGCTCGACCGTCAACTCCACATCCGATTCATCGAGTACATGCCAGTCGGCGGAGAAGGCGAGCCGGCGGCCGGCGGCTCCTGCGGCCCGGAGAGTTCGGAGGGCGTCTGGACGGCCGAGGACCACGTCCCGAGCGACGAGATCGTCGCCCGGCTGTCCGCCGAGGGTCTCGCAGCGGGCATCGGCGAGCTTGAACCCGTCGCGCGCGACGAGGCGCCCGGCGGCTGGGGCCCGGCGACCTACTACCGCTTCGCCGGGAGCTGCGGGCACGATCGGCGTCATCTCGCCGCTCTCGCACCACTTCTGCGGCGAGTGCAACCGCCTCAGGCTCACGGCCGACGGCAAGCTGCGCACCTGCCTGTTCTCAGACGACGAGCTCGACGCCCGGGCGGTCCTGCGCGGCGGCGGCGATGTGCGCGGGCTCATCCGAGCGGCGCTCGCGGCGAAGCCCGAGTCCCACAACATGCGGATCGGCACCGTCCGCCACATGTCCCAGATCGGAGGATGACCGTGACCGGCGAAGGTCTGACGCACACGAACGAGCGGGGAGAGGCGCGAATGGTCGACGTGGCGGGCAAGGGGGTCACCCATCGGCGCGCGATCGCCGGTGCGACCGTCCACATGAGGCCCGAGACGCTCGCGATGATCGTCGAGGGTCGCGCTCCCAAGGGGGACGTCTTCGCAGTCGCTCGCGTGGCGGGTATCATGGCCGCCAAACGCACGAGCGAACTCGTTCCGTTGTGCCATCCGCTCTCGCTCACGCACGCCACAGTGGACCTGGATCCGCTGGACGACGAAGTGCGGGTAACCGCCACCGTCGAGACCGACGGCCCCACGGGTGTCGAGATGGAGGCTCTCACGGCCGCCGCCGTGGCCGCGCTCACCCTGTACGATATGTGCAAGGCCGTCGACCGGGGGATGACCGTCGACGCGCTCGGGCTGCTGTCGAAAGAGGGCGGCAAGTCAGGCACGTGGACCCGCGGAGAGGAAGTCTAGGAACATGGCCGTCGAGAACCCTGCCCACGTCGTGTCGGTGAACCTGAGTGAGCGCAAGACGATGCGCAAGAAGCGCGGCGAGTGCGGCACGCTCGTGTTCGACCGTGGCTTCGCCGACGACGCGCACGCGGGCGACTGGCACCGCCAGGTCTCGCTGCTCGCCATGGAGTCGATCCAGACGATGGTCGACAAGGGCCTGGAAGTGGGGCCGGGCGACTTCGCGGAGAACATCACCACCTCCGGCATCGACCTGCTCGCTCTGCCCGTCGGCAGCGTGATACGCGTCGGAGAGGACTCCGTCCTCGAGATCAGCCAGATCGGCAAGGTGTGCCACACCAAGTGCGCGATCTACTACCAGGCGGGCGACTGCGTGATGCCCCGCGAGGGGCTGTTCGCGGTCGTCCGCGAAGCCGGCGACGTCCAGGTCGGGGACGAGATCAGGCTGGTCTCGCTCGGCGACGGCACCTGCGACCGGACTCCGCCCGAGGCGATCGCCGAGTTCGCGGCCGAGAAGGCAGCCGAGGCCGCCGCGGCGGGCGAGGCCTGCGCGCCCGCGAGCGCGCGTGGCCGCACGGCGGGGTGAATGCGAATGCCGGCGCTGCGCATCGGCATCGTCACGTCCTCTGACTCGTGCGCTTCGGGTCAGAAGGCCGACGGTTCCGGGCCGGCCCTGGTCGCTCTTGCCGAACAGCGCGGGTGGCAGGTCGCGGGCTACCGCCTGTGCGCCGATGACCGCTCAGCCCTGACCGCTGCGATCGTGGAACTCGCCGACGTCGAGGCGGCCGACGTGGTGTTCACCACCGGCGGCACGGGCTTCTCGCCGCGCGACATCGCCCCCGAGGCGACACTTGACGCGTGCGACCGCATGGCTCCCGGCATCGCCGAGCACATCCGGGCCGAGAGCGCGAAGGTCACGTCGCGCGCGATGCTGTCCCGCGGGGTCGCGGGGCTGCGCGGGCGCACGCTCGTCATCAACGTGCCCGGCAGCGTCAACGCCGCCCGAGAATCGTTCGGTTTCGTCGCCGACCAGCTTGAGCACGCCGTCGAGATGATGGCGGGCGGCGGGCATGACTGACGCGAGGGACCGGGACGCCGCAAGCCGGGTGCGCCCCTGCATCTACCTCGATCACGGGGCGACGTCGTGGCCCAAGCCGCCCGAGGTGGTCGAGGCCGTCGTCAACGCCATGACCGAGTGCGGGGCGAACCCCGGGCGCGGAGCGTACGCCATGGCGCTCAGCGCTTCACGACTCGTCTTCGAGTCGCGTCGCGCGTGCGCGGACCTGCTGGGCGTCCCGGATGCTCGAAACCTCTCCTTCGTGTCCGGCTGCACCGAGGCGTGCAACCTCATGCTGAAGGGGCTCGTCTACCCGGGCGATAGAGTCGTCGTCTCGTCGATGGAGCACAACGCCGTCTCCCGTCCGCTCCACGTCCTGTCCCTTCTCGGCGTGCGCGTCGACGTCGTGGAAGCCGACCGGACGGGCACGATCGACGCAGGCGACTTCGAGCGCGCGGTGCGGGCCGACGTGACGCGCGCGGTCGTCTGCCAGCACGCGAGCAACGTGACGGGTGCGATTCAGCCGATCGCGGACCTGGCGGACATAGCCCACGAGAACGGGGCCCTGCTGCTCGTGGACGGCGCGCAGGCCGCGGGACACCTGACGGTCGACATCGCCTCTCTGGACGTGGACGCCTACGCGGTCTCCGGTCACAAGGCGCTGCTCGGTCCGCAGGGCGTGGGCCTGCTCTATCTGCGTCCCGGGCTCAACGCCGTCGAACTCCTGCAGGGAGGCACGGGCGGCGGATCGAGCGACGAGCAGGTGCAGCCGCAGGGACGTCCGGAACGCTACGAGGCCGGCACTCCCAACACGCCCGGCATCGCGGGTCTCGGAGCCGCCGCGCGACTTCTAGCGCTCCATGGCGACGAGTGGCGCGCCACCGAGCGGCGCCTGTTCCGCGAGCTCAAGGAAGGCCTGCTCGCTCATGCCGGGCGTCAGGGTGCTCGGTCCCGCACCCGACGAGCCCAGTGTCACGACGCTCTCCTTCGTCGCCGACCGGATCGATTGCGACCGCATGGCGTTCCTGCTGGATCGCACCTACGGGATCGCGGTGCGCAGCGGGTTGCACTGCGCGCCATGGGCGCACCGCACGCTGGGCACGCTCGAGACCGGCGCGGTCCGTCTGGGAGTCGGCTACGGCAACACGGCTTCCGACATTCGAGCGGCCCTGACCGCCGTAGCCGACCTGCTCGCCTGATGGGCGACCTGCGCCGCTTCGTCGCCTTCGGCTTCGCGTCGGTGCACGACGCAATGGCCGCCGAGGCCGCGCTCAAGGCAGCGGGGATCCAGCCCGTCGCGATCCCCTCGCCGGGGGCCCTCGGCGAGCTGTGCGGCATCGCGCTTCGGGTCGAGCCGGCGTCCTCGCGAGCGGTCCAAGACATCCTCGCCGCCGCGGGTCTTCCGCCTCGGGCGAGCGTCGAGATCCTCGACGTCTGAGCGATATGTCCCGGGCTTGTAACAGTTGCTACACCGTCCGTCGGAATGTCCACAACTCCCAACTGGCGCATCGATGCGACACGTGCTTCACTGTTCGCGGAAGCACAAGTGAGGTCGACAAAGAGCTCAAGGGACCACTCTTGCGATTCCGAGGGGCAACACCGGTTCGGAATCGCCTCCGAGTTCTGCAGCCTAAAGCCACAGCCATGGCCGCAGGACCGATAGGGTGCTCACGGGAAACCCGGGCGCCTTCCACCTCGAAAAGGGGGCGCGGTTGAAGGTCCTGAGGACCTTCAAGGCGCGCGCCGTCAGACTGACGTCGACGGCAGGAAGGGGGGCCCAGCCCGTGAAGGCTGCCTACCAAGGCACACGGGCGATGCAGACTGACGCGCCACAGACGAGAAGACACATTCCGTCAGTGATCGGAGGGATTGCATCGCAATGTCCCAGCATCCAGCACTACTCCCAGTGATCGGCGATGACGTAGGCGCCGACCTCGCGACGGGCATGGTCAGCCGCCGCAGCTTCGTCAAGGTGACGGCCGTTTCCGGCGTCGGCATGTTCGCCGCCAGCATGTTCGGCCGCGTCCCCTTCGTCAGCGCACTCAAGTCGCCCATCATGGTCGACTCGAAGGGTGTCCTGCTCCACGACATCAGCCGTTGCGTTGCCTGCCGTCGCTGCGAGCTGGCGTGCAGCGAGTTCAACGACGGCGCCGCCAGCTCCCACCTCGCTCGCATCAAGGTCGCGCGCAACTTCGCCACCATGGGTGGGGCGCCCGCCGGGATGGCAGAGGGCGCCGACGGGGACTTCCGCGTGCGGGCCGACACCTGCAAGCAGTGCCCGCATCCCGTTCCCTGCGCCGAGGCGTGCCCGAATGGCGCCATCAGGCCGGACGCCAAGACCGGGGCCCGCAAGGTCGACGAGGCCCTGTGTGTCGGTTGCGGCGTCTGCACGAAGGCGTGCCCGTGGGCGGTGATCACCGTCAACCCGACAACGAAGAAGTCCAGCAAGTGCTACCTGTGCGACGGAAGCCCCGAGTGTGCTCGCGCATGCCCGACCGGAGCGCTGAAGTACGTCGCGTGGACCGACCTTCGCCTGTCCACGCCGCCGGTTCAGCCCGGCCTCATGGCAGACCCGTCCAGCAGCGCGTACTGCGCCACTTGCCACTCGTGATGTCGTCACATACGAGCGCGAACACTGATCCATTCGGGAGGAGATAGAGCATGCCAACCTATGGAGGTTGGACCGGCAAGACGCTACGCGTGAACCTAGGGACGCGGACGTCCACGGTCGAAGACACCCTCGACAAGTACAGCGACTTCTGGGGCGGCACCGGCATGGCCTACAAGGTTCTGTGGGACGAGACCGACGCCAACACCCAGCCGTTCGACCCCGAGTGCCCCATCATCTTCGGCTGGGGCCCTCTGACCGGCACCGGCGCTCCGTCCGGTGGCCGTACCTGCATCACCAGCCTCTCGCCGCAGCACCCCTTCCATGCGGTGACCACCGGGCACATGGGCGGCCACTTCAGCGCTGAGGCGAAGTTCGCCGGGTGGGACGGCATCATCGTCACAGGCAAGGCCGACGGCCCTGTCTACATCGCGATCCGCGACGACAAAGTCGAGATCGTCGACTGCCCGCAGATCTGGGGCAACGGCATCTATCGCGCCACGGCCGAGATCACCAAGGCCCTGGGCGGCAGCTGCCAGGTCGCAGCTATCGGCCAGGCCGGCGAGAACCTTGTCGCCCAGTCGGTCATCATGACCAACTACTCGCACTCAGCGGGCGGCCTTGGCGCCGTGATGGGCTCGAAGAACCTGAAGGCCATAGGTGTCGTTGGCAGCGGCAGTGTCAAGATCGCCGCCAGCAAGAAGGCCTGGCGCACGCTCATCGACTACTCCATGTCGCTCATCGGCTCGAACAACCAGGCCGTCGTGCCCAACAGCCCGCAGCCGTGGGCCGAATACGTCAGCGGTGCCCGCTGGTATGCCAAGAAGGGCCAGTACTGGGGCGCCGCGACCCCGCCCGTCGAGACCGGCACGTGCGACCCGCACGATCGCCAGAGCGTCGGGTATCGCTGCTTGAAGTCGGACCCCGGCGCATTCGCCGAGGCTTTCACGATCCGCATGGACGGTTGCCACGCGTGCCCGATCCGCTGCCACCAGGCACTCAGCGTGCCGACCGCAGCGAAGTGGGGCGTACCGACGACCGCGGCCAACACCTGCACCGGTTGGTGGGGGCGCGGACTGATGAACGCCGCCAAGGTGAAGGGAACCTTGACCGGGCAGGAAGCGAACCTCAAGGCGCTCGAGGCCTACGTCGCCGGCAAGCACATGACGGACGACCTCGGCCTGCACAACAACTACGGACTCACCGATCGTGGCTGGGCCTTCATCTACGGAGGCGCCAACAAGGGCGTCAAGTGGATCCAGCCGAACGTTCCGACCGCGGAGTGGACCTCTCTCAACGCGGCCACCGGCCTGTTCGGTCTCTACGAGGCCGGCGACTTGGCCTTCCTCAAGGAGTTCGGTCGCCTCATGGCCTACGGGGTCGGCGAGCTCGGCAAGTTCCTCGGCGGTCCCGTCGAAGAGAGCTTGGGCAAGTGGGAGACCGGTACCCCCGGCATAACGGACGCATACCACGCGGACAGTGCCGTGCAGTGGTGGGGACTCGGCTTCCCGAAGCACCACTCGTTGGAGAACGGCGGACAGGTGGGCGGCCTCATCAACACCGGCTACAACCGTGACGCCCAGAACCACAGCTGGTCGAACTTCATCGCGTGCGGCCTCCCCAACGCAGTGACCGTAGACATCGCGAGCGTGGAGTTCGCACGCAACGGCTACATGGACGACATGGGCCTGGCCTGCAACTTCGGCAACGGCGTGAATCCGATGAATCAGCAGAAGGCCGTGGCCGCCAAGTGGGCCATCGCCCGCAAAGAGATCATGGACAGCACGGGCCTGTGCAACTGGATGTGGCCCTGGGTCGTGTCTCCCCTCAAGGAGCGCGGCTACCGCGGAGACATCTCTCTGGAGTCGCAGTTGTTCTCGGCTGCCACCGGCAAGACGATGAACACGATCGAGTTCGACAACGAGGGCATCAAGTTCTTCACTCTGCAGCGGGCGCTCACGATGCGTGCGTTCAAGGCGAGGAACATGCGCGTCCTTCACGACCAGCTGCCGCCGTGGGGGCTCGTCGATAACCACGAAGGTGCGGTCGCCTTCAACGGCACGAACTACTACGAGACGCAGGAAGACTGGGACCTCGCTCTGGATCTCTTCTACGAGGAGCTCGGCTTCGACAAGACCACGGGCGCACCGCTTCGCGCGACGCTCGCGGGCATGGGCATGGCGGATGTCGCGGACGAGCTCGAGGCGCTGCCTCTGCTGCCCCCCGTCTAGCCGAGAGAGCATGAGCGGGCCTCGCCTGAGAGTCGTCAGAGCGAGCCGGGACAGATGACCGGGAACGAGATCGATGGGACGGACGAGCAGTGGAGCATGACGATCTAGATACGAACGACGTCGTCGAGGAAGCCCCGGAGGGCGGCACCACCGAGACGCTCGAGCCTGAAGACGAGGTCGCCGCTGAGGCGGCCGAGGCTCAGAAGCGCCTGACGGCAGTGACCGACCACATCCGACGCGAGTCGCGAGCGGCACACATCACTTCTCCAGCGATCTTCGCCGAAGAGCCCTTCTCCTTCACGGAGGAGCAGCTGGCAGGCGTTTGGGAAGCGATCGCGAGCGATCCGGAATTCGCGGACATCGTCCGGACCCCGGACGAGAAGACCGGTGCCGAGTTCCTGCATTCGACGAAGTACCTTGTCGTTCCCTACGCGCGCCTGCTGCTCCGCACCCAAGCCGATGATCCGGTCTTCCTGATCGCCCAGACGGTCCGTGACAACGCACAGACGTACCCGAGACCCACCGCAGTGGTGTTCTTCGAGCTGGATCCCTTCAACCTCCCGCTCGAGGAAGTCTTCGCCCACATCACGGTGATGGGATCGATGGAGGAGTACGCCGACATCAAGAGCGTCACGGTATCGAACGGCATGGTCTGTCTCTACTCCGACAGGTATCTGACGGAGTCCCAAGCGATGGGGATCGCTCAGTGGGACGAAGTCGATAAGCACCTCAACTCCAATCAATAGGGGAGGATCTGAGAGCATGAACGAAACGCGTAGCACGCATCGCCACGGCCGCACCAAGGCTCGCTTGGCGGCCGTGCTCTGCCTGCTGCTGGTCGTCGGCTTGCTGCCGATGGCAGCCTTCGCGGTGCCAGCGACGATCACCGACGCCCAGGCCATGTACTTGAACAGCGCCACGATCAAACTGACGCCTGCGTGCACCTATAAGCTCGATGGCGGTCAGACGGTCGGCCCCGCCACGTCGGTCACGACCAGCATCTACGGGCCGCACGAACTCGCGTTGAACACGATCTGGAAGGACATGGCGACGGGCACGACCCAGACGGTCATGACCATCCCGTTCTTCGTGGATGACGATGTCGCCCCGGATGTCACCTGCGACGCAGCCGCGTCGTACGTGATGGCCGCCTCGATCACCGTCACGGCCACCGACAACTTCAATGGTTCCGGCGTCGACAGCCTCTACTATCGCGTCGACGGCGGCAACCTCGTGCAGGTCGTGTCTCCCGCAGCGGCCACAGCGGCCAAGGTGCTCTTCGCGCGTCTGCCGAAGGTCGCCGCGCTCACGCCGCCACCGCTGACCACGTTCGACCAGACCCCGCCGCACGGCGACTATGGCGCGTGCGGTATGTGCCACGAGCTTGTCGGCCCGGGGCCTGAGCCCACGAGCACGCCCGCTCCCGCAGGGACGAAGACCTTCGCCGTCACCGGCGTCGGCTCCCACACCGTCGAGTACTGGGCACAGGACATCGCGCGCAACAGTTCCGTGCACGTGACGAAGACGTTCACGATCGGGGCCGACGCCCCGACGCAGCTCGCTACGAGCCTGGGGATCGTGGCCAGTCGCACGAGCGTTCCGCGCGGGACCCGCGTCTACTTCCACGGCGTCATCAAGCCGAACATGCCCAACGGCACGCACATAGGGTTCTACGTCAGGAAGTCCACCTCGAGCGTGTGGCACCTCGTATCGACGCGCCACAGCTTCGGCAGCCGCCAATGGAACTACTACTACCATCCGGGTGCGGCGCACGGTACCTACTACATCAGGGTCAAGTACAGCGGCAACTCCGCATTCGCGGCCAGCACCTCCAAGACGATCAAGGTCATCTGGAGATAGGACCTGCGGGTCCGATCTGATCTGATCGCGCTACGATGAGGGGCCGTCACCTTGCCAGTGACGGCCCCTTCATCTCGTTCCACTGGCGCGTACGTTTCCCGGGAGCCTCTCGGAGCTGCCGTTCTCCGATCTGCGCATCACTCCGGCGCGCCGACCGGGCTCGTTGAATAAAGCCCCCAGCCGTATGCCGCGAGCCGATTCCGGGGATCCAGGTCCGACCTCGGGTTTGTAACAATCCGAACAGCCACTTGTAACAATTGGTACACCTTTTGTCGGAATATGCCTTATACCCCTAGGCACGCCGAGTGGCTCATGTTATGTGTCTATACGGACGCGGGGGGCGGGTCGGCGGTGAGCCGAGTACCCGTCTGCGATCCCGAGGGGCAACACCGGTCAACAGAATAGCCTCCGAGTCCTGCATGCCCAAAGCTACGGCCATGGCAGCAGGACCGCTAGGGTGCCCACGGGAAACCCGGGCGCCTTCCACCTCGAAAAGGGGGCGCGGTAGAAGGTCTTAGGGACCTTTAGGTCGCGCGCCGTCCCGACTCAGTCGGGCGGCAGGAGGGGGAGCCCAGCCCGTGCCGGCTGCCTACCAAGGCACATGGGCGATGCAGAATGGCGCTTCACAGACGAGAAGACACACTCCGTCAGTGATCGGAGGGATTGCATCGCAATGTCCCAAGACAAGATCGAGTGCATCGAGTCGACGCCCGAGAATGACAGCGGCGTCGGCAAGGGCGTTTCAAGACGAGAGTTCGTCCAAGGGCTAGGGGGCGTCGCGTTCGCTGCCGCCTTCGGCGGATTCCGCTTGGGCACCATGGCGTACTACCCGGTTTCCGGGGGCTTCCTTCAGGTCGACTCAACCGAGTGCGCCGGGTGCACCAGCTGCATGGCAGCCTGCTCCTTGGTGCATGAGGGGAAGGTCAACCTCTCCTTGGCCAGGATCCAAGTGATAAAGGACGATCTGGCGCCGTTCGGAGACGACATAGTAATGGCGCAGTGCCATCAGTGCGATGGCGCGCCGTGCGTTGCAGCCTGCCCGACCGGCGCCTTGAGCGTCGACGAGGATCACGCCAACGTGCGCAGGATCGATCCGACCAGGTGCATCGGCTGCAAGAGTTGCATCGGCGCATGTCCGTTCACTCCCGAGAACCTCCAGTTCCACCCGTCGACCGCCGGCGTTGGTGCAGCTTCGGGCACCGTTCACAGCGAAGAGAACATCACGCAGAAGTGCGACCTGTGCACGAACGCGCCGTTCTGGAATCGGCCGAGCGGCCCCGGCGTCGCGAATGGCCAGGCTTGCGTGGCGGTGTGCCCTGCAGGGGCGATCAAGTACGTGACTGACATCTCGGCCGGTTACGACACAGACTTCTACACCGCCCTGCCAAACAGCAGAGGATGGGGGACGGTGACGGCATGATAGGCGGACATGTAGGCAAGATCCTGAGGGTCAACCTGACCAACAGCGCTATCGACACGATCCCGACTGAGCAGTACGAACAGTGGATCGGCGGTTTCGGGATGGGCATGGCGATCTGGTTCGACGAGATCGACCACGACTACATCACCGACACCCACGACAAGACCGGTTTCGAACCGGAGAACGTTCTAGGCCTCTTCACAGGGCCGCAGCAGGGGACTCTCTGCCCCGCCGGCTCTCGTTGTGAAGTGATCGCATTGGCCCCGCAGGCCTCTCCGAGGCCTCAGTTCAGCCGCAGCAACTTCGGCGGGAAGTTCGGCGCGTTCCTGAAGTTCGCCGGCTTCGATGGGATCATCGTCAAGGGAGCTTCGCCGACACCGGTGTGGCTGAACATCATCGATGGGAAAGTGACCATCGAAGACGCCACGAGCTTCTGGGGAACGGACTCCTACGAAGCCCAGGAAGCCGTTTGGAACACGATGAACTTCGGTGACTGGCGCACACTCGGCACGGGCGCCAACGCCGGTGCGTCGACTCAGAGGCCCGCGGTTGTGACGATCGGCCAGGCCGGGGAGACCCTGTCGAGGCTTGCGAGCCTTCAGCACGAGACGGGAAGCGGCGCGGGCTGCTCCGGTCTTGGCGCCGTCATGGGGTCGAAGAAGCTCAAGGCCATCAGTTGCCTGGGTTCGGGCAGCGTTCCGGTCGCAGACCCGTACGCCCTCATGGACACGCGGATGTGGCTCAGGAACACCATCAACACGAAGGCCCTGCAGGACAACCTCGGCGCGGCGATCAACAGTCCGAAGCCGGGCGCGGGGTTCAGCCCCGGTTGGGGCGCGACCAACCAGGGCCGGCCGATGAGCTGCTACGGCTGCGACCAGGGGTGCCGGCAGAACACCAAAGGCACCTCCCCCGACGGGTTCCCGCTCGGGGCCGGGATGCAGTGCGTCGACACCTACATCGCCCAGACCGAGGACAAGGCCATCAACGGCGGGTGCACGGAGTACTCCGTGTACGGCGACACGTACTGCCAGCGGTATGGCATCAACGACTTCGAGATGTCGAGCATCTGCGGCCAGAAGGTGAGCGCGGAGACCCTCAAGGCCAGAGGCGGCAGGAGCTGGCTGCGCAACCTGTGGGACAGAGGGGTCATCGGCCCGATCGGCTCGGGGAAGCGCGTCGAAACCGACCTGGACTTCAGCCAGGAGAACACGAAGGAGTTCGTCGTCGAGCTCATGCGTCGGGTCGCTTGCGCCGAGGAGATCGGCAAGGACTTGGCCATGGGCCAGGTCCGGTGCGCCGAGAAGTGGGGCATCCTCGAGGACGAGATGATGTCCGGACGCATGAACATGATCTACGCGGCCGGTGAGACGCACTGGGGCATCTATCCGTCCATGGCCTACGCCGGCCTGTTCCAAGTGCGCGACTGCAACTGGCACATGCACAACAACCTCGACCAGGGCGTCGTTCCAGGAAGCTCCGGCTGGACCTTGGCCGGAACGCTCAAGAAGTGCAAGGACCGGACCGCAGCGGCCACCATGCTCGCGCATCCGTGGCACGACCCGATGATGTTCGATCAGAGCGAGGCGGGCGTCTACTCTGTCGCGATGGCTCGCTACGTCTCCTGGACCCAGCGCATGGCCAAGTTCTGGCGTGACTGTGCCATGACGTGCGACCAGGACAACGTGTGGAAGAACTGGGGGCACGACCAGGGCAACGCCGATCCTGCGCAGAACCACGGTCTGATGCCCGACTTCTTCACAAGGTTCTTCAATGCCGTCACCGGGCTGAACTACACCTGGGAAGACGGTCTGGACATGGGCAAGAAGGTCTGGGACTTCGAACGTGCGATCATCTCCCTTCACGGCAGGCACCGCAACGAGGAGTACTTCCCGCCGTACCCGCCCTACGATTCGTACGTGTATCACGACGGACAGCCGTACCTGCAGACCGCTGCAAGCGGCGGCAGCCCGACCGTCCCTCAGTACGAGACCGTCTGGGACCCGACCCTCAATGCGGGTGCCGGTGGGTACACGGAGGGCATCACGCAGTTCCCGCTCAGCAAGGTCAAGATGGACGAGTTCAAGACCAAGTACTACGAGGTCGAGGGCTGGGACACCGCGACCGGACGACCGACGCGGGCAAACCTCGAGGCTGCCGGGCTCGGGTATGTCGCAGACGTGCTCGAATCCAAGGGCAGGCTCGGCGGAGTGTCAGCCAGCTCAGTCAAGGCCAGCGGCAAGAAGGCCGTTGCCGTCTCGATCAAAGCCAGCGCCAAGACGGCCAGGATCGGCAAGGCCGTGACGCTGTCCGGTGCTGTCACTCCGGCCGGCGCGATCGGCAAGAACGTCATCGTCTACGTCAAGAAGCCAGGGAAGAAGTACTGGACCTACGCGTCCACCCGCCACTCCTACAAGCTGCGCAGCACTGCGCAGTGGCAGTACAGGTACACCTTCAAGAAGGGCATGGCGAAGGGGACTTACCAGTTCAAGGCCGTCTTCCTGCATGCGGAAGTGCCGACAGTCGCAAAGGTGAAGTTGGTGTAACCGACGCTCGCATTGTCCGATCGAGCGGATCGTCCGGGAAGCCGGGCGGAACCGCTCCGCGACGGGCGCAGCTGACCTTGGTTTCGAGGAGATGATCCCCGACCCGAACGGCGGCCCGGGCAAGCGAGCAAACACATAGCTCTATCGAGAGAAGAGTAAGGAGGGGCACAGCGCATGACAAGAAAGACACTCTTGATCGTAGTCGGGCTCATGGCAGTCGTGGGTCTCACCTTCGGCTTCGCCACGACCGGCTTGGCGTTCCCTGGCGGTACGTATACGGCCGCGTGCAGCGGTTGCCACACCGGAACGGCCACGAACCCTGTCGCCGCCGTGGTGTCCAACAACGGCTCGACCGCCGTCTACAACGTCTCGAACGGCGGCACGGAGTGGGCGCTCTTCAATGGGACCACCCGTGTCACCGGGGCCGTGGGCGCGACCGGCCAATTCACCGTCCCCGTGCCCGGCACGTACACGCTCTTCGCCGTCGCTGGAACGGCAGGTGGAGGGACCGCTCAGGGGCTGGGGCAGACGACCGTTGTCGTCGCCGCGCCGTTGAGTCAGTTCATCATCACGGCGACAGCGGGCTCGAACGGCTCTATCGACCCATCGGGCGCGTACTCGGCAACTCAGGGGGACAACGTCAAGTTCACGTTCGCTCCTGACAGCGGCTATCACGTCGCGGACGTGACCGTCGACGGCGCCTCGGTCGGCGGCGTGACCTCCTACACGTTCTCGAACGTGCAGGCCACCCACACGATCGCGGTGACCTTCGCGCCGGGTGCTGGATCCACGTACACGATCACGGCCACCACCGGTGACCACGGCAGCATCAACCCCATCGGCGACCGGCAGGTGCCGGCTGGAGGGAGCATCATCTACACGATGCAGCCCGCCGAGGGGTACCAGGTCGCGACGATCACAGTCGACGGCGTCCCGCTGCCTGCGAAATCGGTGGCCGGCTCGCCGAAGTGCAATGACGGCTGGTACACGTTCCTGAACGTCGTCAAGACCCACACGATCGATGTGACGTTCAAGCCGAATCCCGCGGGTTGGTTCACAGTGACGCCCTATGCGGGCGAGCACGGGACGATCTGGATGGCGGCGCAGACAGTGCAAGCCACATCAACCGTCCCGGGCGCCCTGGTCGCCTGCAGCATCATGCCCGAGGCCGGCTATCACGTAGAAACCCTTGAGGTCGACGGCGCATCGGTCACGCCGGCCACTTGGTACATCTTCTACAACGTGAGGTCCGGACACACGATCGCTGCGACGTTCGCGCTGGATCCGCTTCTCTTCAACGTCACTGCGTCAGCGGGCGCGAACGGCCATATCAGCCAAGAGGGCGTGCTTTCCGTGACGCAGGGGGACGACGTGACGTACACGTTCACCCCTGACAGTGGCTACCACGTCGAGGTCGTGCTCGTCGACGGCGTCTCTGCCGGCAGCCTGAGTTCACACACGTTCACGAACGTGCAGGCCGCCCACACGATCGCCGTGACCTTCGCGGCCAACGCTGCAGTGAAGCAGGCCACGAATCTGTGGATCGTGGCCAATCGCACGAGCGTGCGGCGCGGGACCCGTGTCTACTTCCACGGCGTCATCAAGCCGAACATGCCGAACGGCACGCACATCGGGGTCTACGTCAGGAAGTCCACCTCGAGTACGTGGCACCTCGTTTCGGTGCGCCACCTCTTCGGCAGCCGCCAATGGAACTACTACTACCATCCGGGTGCGGCGCACGGTACCTACTACATCAGGGTCAAGTACAGCGGCAACTCCGCATTCGCGGCCAGCACCTCCAAGACGATCAAGGTCGTGTGGAGGTAGAGTTCGCACGCGGACAGAAGTGAAGGAGGGGCCCCGGGAATCATCCCGGGGCCCCTCTGCATCTGTGCATCACCGTCCGTCGCACACGGAGCGTCGAGCCGCGCGGGTGCTTCTGCTAGCTGCTGCACCAGCCCGACCTCGTCGGCGATCTCATCAGCCAGAGAGGTCAGTTCACCCTCTGACAGGTTCCTGGTCGTGAAGTTGAGGTGTTTGGCGTTGAAATCATCCCAGCTGTGCGACAGGGTCTCGATGCCTAGTTCCTTCGCATGCTCGTAGTACAGGGTGCCCGGGTAGGGTGTGGTGTACGACATGCTGATGCGGGCACCCAAGTCGGACAGCTCCTTCATGAACATCTTCTGGGCGCGAACCGTCGCTATTGTGTCGGCGGGGTGGGGGAACATGAAGGAGCACAACACATCCTGGACGCCCACCTCCTTGGAGATCCTCACCGCTTGCCGCACCTGCTCCAGCGTGATGCCCTTGCCGATCAAGTCCAGGATCTCCTGAGACCCTGCCTCCACTCCATACTGGATACCGTAGCAGCCTGCGCCGACCATCGTCTCCAGAAGCTCCCGGTCGACCAGGTCGGCTCTTGTGGAGCATGTCCAAGGAACCCCCATGCCCTCGGCGGCCAATCCCTTGAGGAGTCCGCAAAGCCGGAGCGTGTGCCTGCGGTTCAGAGTGAACGTGTCGTCCGCGAAGGCGACCCCCGCGAGTCGGTACTGCGACATGACCGACTCGACTTCCTGTACGACCTTCTCAGGGCGCCTGTACCGGCGCCTGCCCAGCCAGATACTGTTCACCGCGCAGAAGTCGCAGTTGAACGGGCAGCCGCCGCGCGAGGTCAGAAGGTTCCCGGGGAAGGTGTACAGATCGAGCGGCAGCAGGTCCCTGGCCGGGAATGGCAGCGTATCGGGGTCCTCGATGAACGGCCGATCCGGCGAGATCACGTCAACCCCGCCTCGCTTGAAGGCTATCCCCTTGATGTCAGCCGGATCCCCCACGCCCTTCAGCAGGAAGTCCGTCAACTCGAGCATCGTCAGTTCCCCTTCGCCCCTCACGACGTAGTCGATGCAGTCCTCCTGGATCACCTCGACATGCATGACGCTGGCGTGCGGGCCACCCATGACCACGACCAGATCGGGCTTGAGTCCCTTCGCTATCCGCGCGAACTCCAGCCCTCCGAGGTAGGTCTCGGTGTGCGCGGAGATGCCCAGGACGGCCGGATCGCTCATTTCGATGATGCTCTTGACCTTGGCGGGGTCCATGCCGTTGATGTTCAGATCCACTATCGATGGACGATAGCCGTGCTCCCGAAGCACCGCCGCGATGTAGGCCAACCCCAACGGCAGCCCCAAGCTGGCGTGCCGGTCAAGCCGTGCACCCCTGACCGGCGCATTGACCAACAGCACATCCGACACAGGCGAGCCTCCGTTCCGCGATCCATGACGCCGAGTGAGTGCGGAACGGTCGGGGTCCCCGTCGGCCGGACAAGGTGGCTCGACTCTCTCCCCACGGGCTTCCGTCCGCCATGGTCAACCGCTGCTCACGATCCGTGCGCCCGTCCGGGCGCTCGAGCCGGTCCTCCGATGGCTGTCACCACGGGATCCAGGGTTCGAACACGATCCGGTCGACCGGGATCTCTCCGTTCCAGTATGGCGCAGCGTAGTGAGCGTGGTAGATGAATACCGCATTGCCACGCTGGACCGGGGGTTGCGGGAAGTGCAGGACCCTCGACGCCCGGTTCAGGTTCCGGCACGGCGCCGCGCATGGGGACTCCGTCACGACGAAGCTCCGCTCCGGATCGAGCACGCCGGCGGTGTAACAGTTGCGGGAGCCGGTCACATAGCCCCAGGGGTAGTAGCAGCTCATCCCGAAACCCCAGGCGCCAGGCGGCACCTCGACCCCCTGCGGCACGATGTCGAGGTCGAACCGCACGACCCCGAGGCTCTTCAGCCGTTGCCGATACTCCGGGATGGACAGGTTCAACTCGCGCAGCGCCGCGACCTGCCTGGAGAGGACGGAGGCTTCCGGGGAGTTGATCCCGCGCATGTTGACCGGTGGAGCCTTCGTCGTGAAGCGGGCCATGCGCTGCTGCTTTATCATCAGCCGGCCCAGAACCGGCGGCAGCATGGGGAATCCCTCAGCCAGCACGGCGAGCACCCCCCAGTCGTTGACCACCACTTCGGAACCGGGGGCGTGCTCCGCCAGCCACTCCAAGTTGCGGCGCGTGGCGGTCAGGCCGGCATCCGTGACATACCCCGTCACGTACGTGAACTGCATTCCCGACTCGCGGGCGAAGGACAGGGCCTTCTCCAGATCGTCGCACGACGGGATGAGGTACTCGCAGAACTCCTGGCCGTAGTAGAGCCGCGTGATCTCGTGCCCCGCCGCCATGTAGTTCTGCAGCCACTCGGCAGCGACCAGGTTGCCGAAGTACTCCGGGGCGCCGGGGTCGTCCCCGAACATGCTTGCGAAGATGAACTGGGGGATGTCGAAGGAATCGCTGTTCCGCAACCCCTGCTCGAGACGCAGCAGATCGTCCAGATCGCTCATGTAGACGGCGAGTTCCATGTCGCTCACTTCTCGCCGCCCCGCGGCGTGCTCAGGGCCTGCTCGGACTTGGCGTAGTAGCAGCTTCCAAGCTTGGCGCAGAAGCCGGGACTGCCGATCAGGCTCCTGCAGAACTCGGGTGTCGGGTCGGGATGGTCGACCACCTGACGCACCACTTCCAGGTAGCGGCGCTTCTGCCAGCCCGTGCCTCGCACGGGAACCTTCAGCACGTTCACACCGGCTCGGCGCAGCCCGGGGATCGCGCAGAGCGCGCAGTGCGAGAACAGGTTGGACGCCAAGAGGCCGTCCATGCCTTCGGCGGTCGCAGAGGACTCGCCCGTCGTCGAAACCAACGGTCGCACTTCATGGCCGCGCGCCTTGCAGAAGCAGTCGAGGGCGCTCCCCGCCTCGAACTGCTCGCCGGGGGCCTGCGCGGCCTCCTCGGCCACTTCCTTCCAGTTGGACGGCAACCGCCGGTAGGCCGGCGCCTCCGGATCCGGAACGAAGCTGCTGCAGAACAGCTCCGTGACGCCGCTGTGCCGGGTGAAGCAGAACTCGTCATTGAAGAGACAGCGATACCCGATCACAAGGGCTTCGTAGTCGAGCTCGAGGTCGGAAAGCCCTGCGATCATCGTCTCCATCTCCGCGATGGACATCTTCCGCGGCAGCACCACGCGGCGGACGTCGGCGATCCCGCAGAAGTGCCGCACGGCCGCGCTGTTGAAACAGCCGGCGCCGACACTGAGGTGCACGGGCGTTGTGACGCCCCATAGCGACAGCAGCTCCAGCAGAGCCGGATCGGCCACGATCAAGGCGTCGGGTCCCAGGGCGCTGACGTCGAGGACGATACGGTGCAGCAGCGGCACCTGTTCCGCGTGGTAGTCGTGGGCGTTGAACGTGACGAAGACCGGCCGATGGACGGCATGCGCCGCGGCGATCGCCTCCTGAAGGGCGGCGAGCGAGGCGAACTGGTAGTCGGGACCGAAGGCCCGACGGTTCAGGCCGACCTCCCAGCCATAGCGGTCCGACCACTCGGCAGGAACGTAGCCGGCGAAGAACTCGTCGGCTCCCAGTCCCACGAGTTCCCGGATGCCCTCGGGGGTGTCGGAAGCATCGATGCCGACCGCGATCTGGACTCCAGGCAGGACGGGCATTCGGGTTGACCGCTTCCTCGGGTGGTGGACTTCGTCCGGCGGCGGGAGTGCGTAGCGGCCGTCTTCCCGCTTCACGCCCCCGTCGGGGAACGGCGCTCGAGCCGACTTCGCGGCAGGGCCCCTGTTCGACCCACCCATCCGGGTAGCAGATGGTGAGCCGGTCCTCAGGGCCCTCACGGCACGGCCCATCGGGGCGAGACCCAAACTACCGATAGAGCGAGAGCACGTCAACGGCGTCCCGGGACCTGCAGCAACTGGCACACCGACTGTACGGATCCTGTTCGATCCTGCTCGGCGCATCCGCTCGGCGCGTCGGTCGGCTCGTTGACGAAACCACCCTGTAACCATATGCTGCGAGTTGGTTCCGGGGACCGGCGGGGCATGGTCGCCGTGACCGCCCGGGGGCGTGAGTCAGGCACGCGTGGACGATGCGAGCGGTGCGTCCTTCGGGTTGCTCGAGTCTCATCCGGTAAGGGATCGCGCAGTCATGGGCCCGGTAGCCTAGCGCGACCAAGCGACGCGACGGGGGTGTCCGCGATTATTCTGGCTCAAGTCAATGTTTGGCTCGACGTCATCTTCTCGACGGTCTACGTGATCATGCTCATAGCTCTGCCCATCCACTTCCTGGCCTCGATCCCTGTGGGCCGGTTCCGCAAGAAGTGGATACTGAAGCAGTGGCCCGAGCATGACGAGCCCCATCCTCCCGCACTTCCGAAGTACATCCATTTCCAGCACCTCGTGATGATGTTCGTTCTCGGCTTCACAGGACTCGCCATCCGGTTCCCGTTCATCGACGGAGGCCGGACGACGCTGCGCTACATCCACTACGTCGCCATGATCGTCGTCACGCTGACCTTCTTCTGGCGTCTGTGGTACGCGTTCGCGAGCAAGCGCCGCGACTGGAAGGCGTTCGCGGTCACGATGAAGGACCTCAAGTCCACCGTGGGCGTTCTTCTCTACTACTCCTTCATCAGCAACAGCAAGCCGCACACGGACAAGTACAACGTCATGCAGAAGGCGGCCTACCTGATGTTCGCCGCCTTCATGCTCATGCAGATGCTGTGCGGCTTCGCCCTCCTCGAGTTCTGGACGATACCGGGGACCAGTCTGACGCCGAGCGCGATACTGCTCGGCTGGTGGCTCGCGCCCATGGTCGGCGGGCTGGCCATGGCGGTCGCGTGGATGCGCATCCTGCACTACGCGCTCACTTGGGTGTTCATCATCCTCACGACCGTCCACGTCTACCTGTCGGCCACAGAGGACATCCCGGTCACGAAGGACTTCTTCGGGTTCGGAGACCACGGCGAGGCTGAGGACGGTCACGGCCATACGGTCGTAGCCACCTCGGCGGAATAGGGGCGAAGACCCATGTCGCCGGCCAGGATCGAACGCAGAGTGCTAGTGGCGGGGATCCTGATCATTGTCGCCATCCTGATGGTCGCTCTGTCGACCGCGGTCGCCGGCGCGCAGGATCAGCCCGCTGCGGTGATGTCGACGGTCTCGACCAGCACCGCGGCGGTGACCACCGTCGCCCCTTCCGTCACGACCACGCCCGCGGCCAGCGGCAAGGGCGCTTTCGCGCTCGACTTCACCCTGCCGACATTCGGCAAGTCGGGCTGCATGGTGTGCCACGGCGACCCGAACCTGGTTGTCGCCCAAGGCGACCTGACCCATTCGTTCTGGATCGACGAGGCGGCCTACACCAAGTCGGCGCACGGTACGACGGTCTGCACCGGATGCCACGTCGACTACGGCTACAAGGCTCCCCACGGTCAGATCGGGCAGGACTGGCGCTCCGTCGCCAAGCAGTCGTGCAACAACTGCCATCCGAACCAGTTCCGCGACTGGAACCTCGGCGCGCACGCGATCTCTCCGTTGCCGGGCAAGCAACCCGATCCGAAGGCCGCTTTCAAGCCCCTCTGCGGCGACTGCCACGGCAGCCACGACATGGCGATCCTGAAGAACAACCCTGAGGGACAGCGCCTCGTGCATGCGCAGTCGGAGCAGATGTGCGGCCGCGTGGGCTGCCACCCCGATTTCTGGGCCAACTACAACGACTACTACCACGGCGCCGCATACAAGACCGGTGCCGAGGATGCCCCTGCTTGCTGGACCTGTCACGGAACGCACACGGTCCTGGTGAGCACCAACAGGCTCTCGCCGACCAACGCCGAGAACCTGGGCGGGACGAACTCCTGCGGCACCCCTGGGTGCCACAAGGGCGCGAGCTCCGCCTACGTCGCATATGCGCCGATGATCCACGGGCGCGCGCAGATCGCCGCAGATAATCCGATCGTGCGGTTCTTCGACTCCGTGCTAGGGCGCTAGTGGCGCCGTGCGCGGAATAGGATCCGCCGAGTTGTCGAAAGGGACCTACATGACCGCTCCGCTTGGGAGTCGCTCCCGCGGGCTGACCCGTCTTGCTGCTGCTCTGTTCGTCTCCTGCGCGTTCTGGGCCGTCGCGGTGGCACCCGCATGGGCCCAGGTCGCAACGACCACGACCACGACCCCGGTCCAGCAGCTGCAGCAGGGTCCGCTCCTGTCGTTCATCTGCAATGACTGCCATGCCACGATCAACGACAACATCGTCCCCAACCACATCTTCAGCCACGGCGCGCACATGACCTACGACTGCACGGCGTGCCACCCGCGTTTCCCGCACACCCCCACCGGCACAGTCCGGCCGTTGATGCCCTCGTGCTTCTCCTGCCATGGCCTGCGCCACGGTCCTCAGGGCATCGTGGCAGGCCCCGAGTGCCCCAAATGCCACACGCTGCCGCGCGCCCAGCTGATCCCCGTGGACCACCAGGTCGCGGGCTATGCGGGCAAGGGCCACGTCGAGGCGGGCGTCACCCAGTACCGGACGAGCTGCATGTTGTGCCATACCCAGGCACAGTGCGACGCGTGCCACGTCAAGAACAAGGTCTCCTGGGAGACGACGCAGTCGCCCACTTTCGACCCCGGCAACTCCTGTCTGTCGTGCCACAAGGGTGCGCTGCCGCGCATCGTGGCGCCGGTCACGGAGAGCACGCTGGACTCCTCCGCGCACCGCACGCTGACCTGTCAGCAGTGCCACCCGGACTTCCGCTACGACGACGGCACGAACGCCACGAAGCTGTGGAACGCGAATGCCGGCCTGGCGTGCGGGGCGCCCGGATGCCACGACAAGGAGCAGGGGCTGTGGGCGGTCTCGATCCACGCCTCGGTGAGCGGCACGAGCGGCGTTCCCGCCGCCAGTTGCGGGGGCTGCCACGGCGGCCACGACATCGAGCGCCTCAAGACGCAGGCCGCGAAGGATCGGTTGAAGCTGTCCGGGCAGCAGCTGTGCGTCGGCAGCTGCCACGCGCACGAGGCGGCGTACGCCTCCTACAGCGACTACTACCACGGCGCCGCCTACAAGGCAGGGGCCCTGGACGCTCCGGCGTGCTGGACGTGCCACGGCTCGCACAACGTGCTCGCGCTCAAGGACCCGAAGTCCATGACCAGCCCCGAGAACCTGCCCTCGACCTGCGGCCAGAGCGGCTGCCACGGCGGCAGCACGGAGACCTTCGCCGAGGGTGCGCGCTCGTTCATCCACAGCACCGGCGTGGTCCAGAGGGACAACCCGATCAACCAGCTCCGCTCGCGGATCTTCGGTACCGGTAAGTGATCGTCAGAAGAGGGACGACTGAGTGACGCGTTCAGTCCGCATCGTCTTGATCATGGCCGCCGTGTTGACGGCGGCCATGATCACTTCGCCCGCGTACGCGGCCTCCACGCCCATACCCCCGGTCGACCTCAACGCTCCGGTCCACTCGGGCACGCAGTGCATGCCGTGCCACGCGACGATCGCCGAGGCCAAGACCCCGGGACACATCTTCCAGCACGGTTCGCACATGACGCTCTCGTGCGACGCGTGCCACTGGGCGCCCGCGCACACAGGCGGCGTGAGCGTCCTGCCGACGATGCAGTCATGCTTCAACTGCCACGGTCTCCAGCACAGCGGCAAGGAGGTCGCGCGCTCGGCGTGTCCGACCTGTCACACCAGGCCGCGCAGCCAGCTCGTGCCCGGGGACCACGTCGCCGGCTACGCGGGCAAGCCGCACGCCGACGCGGCTCTGAAGGACTCCAACCTCTGCCTGATGTGTCACGACGCGGTCAGCTACTGCGACGCCTGCCATGTGAAGGAGGCCGTCGAGACTTCGCCGACTCAGCCCGTCTTCATACCCCTCATGCCCGCGAGACCGCGCACGCCCGCGATCACGATCCGTCCCGACGGGCTCGTGACGATGGGCCAGTGCGTACAGTGCCACCCGGATCTCGACGCCTACGTGCCGGGGCGCGTCATCTTCGCTCACGCGACGCACCTCCAGAAGGCGTTCAAGTGCGTGGATTGCCACGTGTCGTTCCCACACGGGCCGGACACGACCGCGCGTCCGAGCATGCCGTCCTGCTACCAGTGCCACGGCCTCACGCACGCGCTCCGAGGGCTGGTGGCCACCGAGCAGTGCGCGGACTGTCACCCCAAGGAGTTCGTGCTGCTTCCGACCGACCACACGACCGACTTCGTGAACAAGAGTCACAAGGTGGCCGCCAACACCTCTCCCGAGCAATGCGCGATGTGTCACACGGCGGACTTCTGCACGTCTTGCCATCAGGGCAGGCCGAAGACTCGTGGGGGCCCCCCACGGAGGCAGATCATCCCGGCCGGCCACCTGCTGCCTGCGTTCCGCGCTCAGCACGGCAAGGACTTCCTCGCACAGAAGGGCGCTTGTGGCTCGTGCCACGACTCGCCTTCGTGTGAGGCGTGCCACACGACGCCGATGCCCCACCCCGCGGACTGGACCTCGTCGCACCCGTTGGCGACCGATCTGAACGCCCAGGACTGCAAGGTGTGCCATATCGCTCGGCAGACGTGCGAGGAGTGCCACCACCGAGCACTGCGAGGGGCTGAGCTGGTGCTGAGCAACTGCGTAGTGTGCCACCCGGTGATGAGCACCACGCCCGCGACGGCGATCAAGCCATCGGGACTCGCCGAGCACGCCGTCCACTTCGCGGTGGCGAAGAAGCTCGGAAAGCCGTACCGTTGCGAGAAGTGCCACGTGGGATTCGGCTACGCGGCGGTCCAGCCCGTAGGCATACCGGTGGACCTGAGCCAAGGGCATGATCTTCGCTCCTGCTTCGAATGCCACGGAGCACTCGACTACCGCAACGTCCTGATCGCTCCGTATCCCGGCGCAGAACTGTGCCGCCGATGCCACAGCGATCTGAACCTCTAGAAGCACCCGACGACCGGCCGGGCATTGCGGCCCCGGCTTCATGAAGGCGAGAGCATGGACGAAAGCACTCTGAACGAAACCGTCAACGAACCGGCCACGGCATCGCCGTTCGGCCGCCACGACACGCCCGGCGACCGGTGGATGAAGGTCGCGACCTGGCTGCTGGCGTTCGCCGTCCTTCTGGTCGCCGGGTACGTCGCGTGGAGCTACTACAGCGACGTCCGGCTGCGAGACACGCAGTCACCCGCGGCCCGAGCGGTCACCAATCTGGCGGCGATCGTGGCCAAGAGCCCGAACCTGGCGATGGCCCGCGTCCGTCTCGCCGAGGCGATGATGGCCAACGGCCAGCAATCCGAGGCGATCACTCAGCTTCAGGCGGCGCTGACGATCGAGAAGGAGAACGTGGCCGCTCTGACGGACCTCGGTCTGATCGCCATGCAGCGTAGCGAGTGGGTCAAGGCCGAGCAGTACTGGACCAACCTCATCACGATCCTCGGAGCCGAGCAGATGTCCGCCCAGGACCAGCGGCTCGCCGATGTCTACTACTATCTCGGGACCACCTTCGTCGAGGAGAAGCGCTACGAGGAAGCCGTCGCGAACCTCAAGGAGTCCATCAAGATCAAGCGCGACTCCTCGCCTGTGCACTACATGCTCTCCGTCGCCTACCAGCGCCTGGGGTTGGCCGACATGCAGAAGGAGGAGCTGACAATCGTCCTGGCGTTCGATCCTGCGCAGGCTCAGGCCAACTACGACATGGGCCTCCTTCTGCTTAACGAGCGGGACCTTGCGGGAGCCGCGGAGCTGTTCAGGATCGCGGCCGACGCCGCTCCGGCTGGCATCACCGACCCCCAGAAGCAGCTCGACCTGCTCGGGAGCGCCGCCGGTCATCTCTCCACCGCGGCGAGTCTCAAGACTTCCGACCCCAAGCGCGCGCTCAGCGAGGCGCGCATCGCGGCGGCCATCGAGCCATCGAACGTCAGCGCCGTGCGGCTCGTCGCGGAGCTTTGGGAGGTCAACAAGGACAAGGCGCGCGCCCAGAACGCTTGGGAACGAGTACTCGAACTGCTGCCCGGCGATACCCAGGCCACCGATGCGATCAAGAGGTTGAGCGCGAATGCCAAGTGACGACCCGCAGGACATGGATCCGATGACCGGCCCCGGCGCGCAAGACGCTCCCATGACCACAGGGGGAGCGATGGCGCGCGCGAGGCGCAGAAGGCTCATCATCCTCATCGCCCTCGCCGTTCTCCTCGCGGTCCTCGGCTACACCGCGTACTACTACACGCAGAACCGGCGGCTGCCGATCCCGACTGTCGTCGCGGGCGGGCAGAAGCTCACGCCGCCGCAGTTCCTCTACGCGTTCTCGGGCACCGACGCACAGGCCATGACGCGGCCGACCGGCATCGCGGTGATCGGCGACCGGGTGTACGTCACCGACTTCGCACTGCGCTCGCTACGCGCATACACCCGCGCCGGCGTCTTCCTCTTCGATTTCGGACCGATCGAGGACGGGAAGAACACGCACCTGGACAGCCCGGTGCACATGGCGGTGTCCAAGGCCGGTGAGATCTGGGTCACGGACCGCTCCCTGAAGGGCGTATACATCTTCGATGCGGACGGCAACTACCTCCGCAAGTTCGTCCCCAACGGCGATCCGGAGTTCGACTGGTCTCCTCTCGCGATCGCTTTCGGGGCTGACGGCAACGTCTTCATCAGCGACGTCGGCAATTCCGACAACCACCGCATTCTGGCGTTCGCACTGGACGGTCTTCTGCTCGCTGAATGGGGGCACACGGAGCAGATCGCCTCTGTCGGCGACTCCCCGGGGAACTTCCTGTTCCCGAACGGGATCGCGGTCAAGGGATCGGGCGCGAACACGCTGGTGTTCGTCGCCGACGGCAACAACCGTCGCGTCCAGGTCTTCAAGAGCGACGGCACGTTCGTGCGCATCATCAACAGCTCAGGCACGCCCCGCGGCTTGGCGCTCGATGCCGAGGGTCGCCTGTACGTGGTAGACGCGCTGTCGCACCGAGTAGATGTCTACACCGAGGCGGGCGCTCTCCTGGCGACTTTCGGCGAGAACGGCGCGGGTCCGGGCCAGTTCAACTTCCCGAACGACATCGTGACCGACAGCGCTGGCCGGATACTGATCACCGACCGCGACAACAACCAGGTCCAGGTGTGGGGGTACTCGGTCGCGGAGATCCCCGGCGTTACAACGGTCGAGCCCGGGCTCTGGTGGCTGTACCTGCTGCCGCTGCCGTTGCTGCTGCTCCCGTTCTTGCTGCGCCGCCGGCGGTTCGTGGCCACCCCGGACTTCGTGGACGGCATGATCGTGGCCGAGCTCGTGACCGCGATGACCAAGGGTCGCTGGCGCTGGGTGATGACCGAGGCCGATGCCGCGCTCTACGAGGGTCGTGTCGCCGAGGGGGTCGACCTCGGTCAACTGCTCCACGGCGAGCCGTACTCGGACACCGAAGCAGGGATCATCCGGGATCGCTTCGGCATACCGACGCAGAGGGCGGGCCTTCTCGCGATGGGCCAGCACTACCACGTGCTGTGCACCGAGGACGTGGAACTGGCGCGGTACGCCGCTGCACTGGGCGTGGACGTCTACGACCGTTCATCGTGGCTGGCGAGGTTCGCGAAGAAGCGCTAGGCCGAAGACGGCGGGCGGGCATGGGTGTCGTGTGTAGGTTGTGTTGACAACGCGTGAGCGCGGGCATAGCGTGATGACCACGAATCGGCGCGCGGGGCTACTTATCCGCCGCCGACATCCGCGGCGAAGCCGGCAACTTCAACCGGGTGTTTGACAATCAGATACGCCTCCGAGCCCGGCGGACCTACGGCGGTCGCGCCACGGACGTCGGGCCGAACAGGGTGGTGCGGGAAACCGTGTCGCCTCCCGGATTTGGAAAGGTGGCGTGTGCCGAGTCAGGCCCCGACGGGGGCCTGTCCGGGGCATGCGTCCCAACGGGTAAGGGAGGCCATATAGAAGGATCCACAGACCGCAGGTCAGCGAGCACACATGGTGCGCTGCCGCGGTCTCTTTGCATTTCGCCCGTCGGCCGGGGCCCGCAGGAAGGGGCAGGAATAGGGGTTTCAGGTCCACGGCCGGACACGATCCGAGTGGCGGGAAGGCGCTTTGGCACGACCCAGATCCGAACTAGGAGAGGGAATAGGAATGGGAAAAAGAGATAAGGAAGCGGGGCGATTCGAGCTCTCGCGGCGTGACTTCTTGAAGGTCAGCGCTGCGGGTGCGGCTGCGGCCGGAGCGCTCAACTTCGCACCCGCACCGGCGATGGCGGAGATGCCGTTGCACACAGGCGACACCGTCATCAACGCGGTTCCACACGACGTGTCCGTACTGCTCTGCGAGCTGCGGCCAGGTCATCGCCGTCGGTGACGTCACCGGCGACGTGTACGACGTCTACGGTGACGTCGACTCGCCGATCAACAACGGCGGCCTGTGCGCCAAGGGCGCGGGCGCGTTCCAGCTCGTGACCAACAAGCGTCGGCTCGCCGCGTTCGCGGGGACGCACCCGGTCAATCCCGTGTTCGCCGCCCAGCCCGGGACCACGGCCTTCACGACGGTCCCCACCGGCTGGACCGGTCCGGCGTTCACTCCCGGCAGCTACACCTACGCGGGCGGAGTGGCCTACTGGCGCCTCGCCAACGGCGGATGGAACCCGGTACCGCTCGACGTCGCGATGGACGACATCGCCGCCAAGCTGACGACGGCCCGTGGCGGCATCGGACTCCGGGCCTCACCGCCGCCTCGAACTCGCCCCACGTGCAGTTCTTCGGCTGCTCGCACATGAACAACGAGCAGAACTACACCTACCGCAAGATCATCGCCGAGTTCGGCACCAGCCTGACAGAGCACCAGGCCCGTATATGACACTCGTCCACAGTGGCCGGTCTTGGCCGCCCGTTCGGACGAGGATCGATGACGAACCACTGGACCGACATCGATAACGCGTCCCTGGTCTTCGCTTTCGGCGCCAACCCCGCCGAGAACCACCCGGCGTGCATGGCTCACGTCAACGCTGCCCGCTTCGGCAACGGCAAGAACGCCAAGCTGATCGTCGTAGACCCCCGCCTGACGCGCACCGCTCGTCAGTGCGACCCGAACCGCGGTGACAGGTACGTCCGTATCCGTCCGGGTACGAACGTCGCGTTCTCCAACGGGCTGATGAAGTGGATCTTCGACAACATCGCCGCCTACAACGCGACCGCATCCGCCAACATGCTGGCGTGGCACAACGGCACGCGCTCGCGACGAACTCGCTGTCCGACGGACGCGCGTTCTTCAACGACGCCGGCGTGAGCAAGACGCTCGACCGCTGCGAACCTCGCGGCAGCGACCTACGACGGCGTGCGCCACGTATCCGCTCGCCAGCGGCTATCCGAAGTACTGCGACACCCGCTTCGTCGTCGAACGCCGCGGCCGACGACTACCAGCGCGGCACGCTCACCCTCGCGCGGCAGCGGCAGGCACGATCGCCAACTTCCCGGTCATCGCCCCGAGCGTCACCGCTCAGGTCGGCGGCCTGGACACCGTCTGGACGTCGCTGCAGCAGCACCTCGCCCCCTACGACACCGCGACCGTCGCCGACATCTGCGGATGCAGCGTGGCGGACATCGCCTTCGTCGGCGAAGGCGCTCATCGACAACAGCCGTTTCGCTTCCAGCGACTTCGGCGGCGGCACCTCGACGCCGCAGGCGACGGGCTACAAGGCGACCACGATCCTGTACGCCATGGGCCAGACGCAGTTCACCAACGGCTCCCAGAACATCAAGGACCTCGCGGTCATCCAGACCTTCATGGGCAACATGGGTCGTGCCGGCGGCGGCATCAACGCGCTGCGCGGCATCCACAACGTCCAGGGCTCGACCGACATGGGCCTGCTGTTCGACTCGATCCCCGCGTACTCGGGGAACCCGGGAGTAGGCACGAGTTGGCAGCAGCTACTTGAACCCGCTCTTCGGCAACCGGGTCGTCGGCAACACCGCCGCGGTCAAGGCGACGGCGACCCTGCTGACACTTACCTCAGGCCTCGTCTTCACCGCGGTGAACGCCGGCGTGGGGGGCAACAGCATCACGGTCACCTACGTCAATCCGGGGACGCCCAGTGCGGCTCTCGACGTCACGGTCGTGGCAAGCGCCATCACGGTCTCTCTGGCGACCGATGCGGGCAGCATCGTCACATCGACGGCCAACAATGTCTTGGCCGCCGTGAACGCCGACGTCCAGGCGAACCTGCTCGTCCTCGTGACGGCCGTCAGTACGGGCATCGGTCTCGTGAGTGCCGTCGCTCCCACTTCGCTCACCGGTGGTCGCGACTTCGGCATCGACATCTCCATGACGCCGGCGGCGCTCGGTCTGCAGCAGCGCGGCTTCCTCAACATGACGAACGAGTTCTTCGGCAAGGGGACATCGTCGGGTACGGACGTTGCCACCCTCTACAACCTGTGGCCGAAGGGCAACGGCGTCCAGCACATCCAGACCTTCCGCAACATGGCGCTGGCCGACGGTGACGCCAACCGGATCATCTCGTCTCTCGTCTGGGGCCAGAACCCCGCCGTCACCGAGCCCAACCAGTCCAAGGTCAGGGCCGGCCTCAAGAACCTCGACCTGCTCGTGGTAGTGGACATGTACGAGACGGAGACCGCCGCCGTCGACCGCAAGGCCGCCGGCGTCACCTACCTGATCCCCGCGTGCTCGCACGCAGAGGAAGCCGGTAGCGTGACCAACTCCGGTCGCTGGCTCCAGTGGCGCGAGCGTTGCACCTCCCCGAAGGGCAACAGCAAGGCCGACCTCGAGCTGCTGCTGCGCTTCGCATACGCGCTGGACAAGGCCGGGGCGTTCTCACACATCACGGACGTCGCGTACAACGGCCGACGGCACGTCTGCCGCTCCGACCGTGTGCCCTCGATCGGTGTGGGGCAGCTGGGCACCCCGATCAACGGTCCCGCGTACAAGGGCCTCTACGGCGACAAGTACGGTTGGACGCCGGGTGGGCGCCACCGCGTTCGAGGACATCACCGGCACGACCGAGCGCTGGGCTCCGGGCGCTACCTCGCCGGCGCCGTGACCACGCGGTCAAGGGCTCCGAGATCGTCGCCGAGAAGATCTACATCGAGATGACGTGCCGCTCGCCCAGAACGGCGACGGTACCGCGAACACCACCAGTGGCGGCACGATGTGGATCTACTCCGGCGCTGCTCCGGCGGGCGGGTACTCGTCCACGCTCACGAACTACAACCCGACGATCTACGTCGGCCTGCACGCTCGCGGATCCCGCGAACGCCGTCAACTGGGTGGTCAAGAACAAGGCTAAGTCGCGCAACAACATCTATACGG
This sequence comes from uncultured Coriobacteriia bacterium, assembly GCA_963726435.1. Lineage (GTDB taxonomy): Bacteria > Actinomycetota > Coriobacteriia > Anaerosomatales > PALSA-660 > PALSA-660. The sequence continues at coordinate 130,657 of CAVSCJ010000001.1, read as the reverse complement.
GCGCCACGACGGGCGACACGGCGACCGCCAACGCGAACGCCAACAACTACCCGCGTTGGGGCTGGGCATGGCTGCTCAACCGCCGCGTGTTCTACAACAACGGCGAGGTCGCGGCCGATTTCGCCGACACCTTCGTGTCGCCGGGCACTGATCTCCTGCACTGTTCACGCAGAACGCGAACACGCTCTCGCCGACTTCGCCGCTGCCTACCGCGAGTACAAGACGTTCAAGGACGCTGCCGAGTCCGGCCTCTCGTTCCCGACCAGCCCGCACTTCGTGTCCGCTGGCAAGACGTTCACGGGCCGCTTCCCGGGCTACACGGAGCCGACGAGTCGCCTCGCGAGGATCTCGTGGCCCTCTTCGGCCGCAACACCTCCGGAGGCACGGCCGGCAACCTGCTGGACCCGGCGCGACACCCGCGGTCCCGTGGTCGCGAACTACCCGCTCGTGCTGACCAGCATCCGCTGCGTCGAGCACTTCCAGGGCGGCCCGACCACCCGCAACAACTCGTGGAACGTCGAGGCGGAGCCGGTGCCGTGGATCGAGATCAACTCGTTCGACGCTCGCAACGCCGTGCCGCCGATCGTCGACGGCGACTGGGTCCAGATCGAGACGGCCCGCGGCGAGCTCGACGACGGACGCAGGAGACGCTGCTCGCCGAACAGCGGCAGCCGGCTGGGCTCGCGGCTTCAAGGCCCGCGTGGGGGTCGGCATGGACTCCAACCAGCGCGTCGGTCGCGGTGTGGTCGCCATCCCGTGGCATTGGGGTGACAAGGGTCTCTCGACCGGATCGCGTGCCAACGACCTGTGCATCGACGCATGGGACGCGAACACGATGATCCCTGAGTACAAGGTCTGTCTCTGCAAGATCAGCAAGATCGTTTAGGGGAGGTGGCATAGTGGCAAACGAAATGGCGATCCTTCAAGAGGTCGACAAGTGCGTGCGATGCAACGGCTGTGTCATCGCCTGCAAACGTACGTGGCACATGAAGGGTGACAACGCGACCCTACCCGACCTACCGCATCAGACACTCGATCCGAACCAGCGGGTGGTCATCAAGTCGCAAAGACGCGTCGACATGGGTCCGTTCGTGCAGGTTCAGTTGCTGGCACTGCGAGAATCCGCCGTGCCAGGGTCGCTGCCCGTTCAAGGCGATCAAGAAGAACACGGCGACCGGCGCTGTCTGGATCGATCCGACCCTCTGCAACCCGGAGGATCCGCTGTGCGTCCGTCAGTGCAAGATCGACTGCCAGCGCGGCGGCGTTCCGATGATCGGCAACGGCTCGGACCTGTTCACCACCATCAAGGCCTGGAAGTGCACGCTTTGCACGGGCTCGTACACTGGTGCGCCGTATGGGGGCGCGGGAGCCACCGCCGACGGCGGCGATCTGCCGACCAAGGCGCCGGGCACGAACGGCGCCCGGGTATCGAAGCTGGTGCTCACCGCAGGGTCGCTGCCGAATGCTGGGGTCATCCCCGAGCTCGACCATCAGCCGACCTGTGTCTTCACGTGCCCCGCGAAGGCGATGGTCTACGACACCCGAGCGAACATCCTCGCCTACCTGACCGACACGGGTCAGGGTTGGATGTCCCGCTTCGGTGACGGCTCGATGTTCTGGGCCTCCCACAAGTTCCTGGTCGCTCCGCCGAAGGCAGACCCGTTCATGGAGGATCACATCGGCCCCATGGTCAACAGCCTGCTGTCCAGTCCGTTCGCGAAGGCTGCTCTCGCGCCGACATTGGTCGTGGGCGGGCTGTTGGCACTCGCGGCCCGTCGTGCGAAGATTGCAGAAGAGGCGCTGAGCGAAGGGGGGGCCAAGTGACCGCGAAGAAGATCGCTCTGCTCTTGGTCCTGGCAACGGCTGTTCTTGCGGTCCTGCTGGTTCCCGCGGTCGCGCTGGCCAACATGGGCCCGCACGGCGGCTACATCTCCGACACGGAGGCGTGCGCCGGGTGTCACCGCGCGCACACCGCTCCGAGCTCCATCACCTGGATCGACACGACGGGCGCGACAAAGTCGGCTCTGCTGTTTTCCGATGCGGCCACTATCGAGCTCTTCTGCCTGGCGTGCCACGACAACACCAGCCAGGGCGCGGACACCAACGTCCTCGATGGTATCTACGAAGGCACGTTGTACGGGACCAACGGCGGCAACCTCCTCAGCGGCGCGTTCGGCCGCGTGGATCCGAACCTGGAGCCCGGCTTCCTGTATGACGGCATGAACAACAAGGTGACCTCGACCCACCTCATGAACGGCGAGTCCTGGGCGGCATGGGGCGGCGGTACGTTCGGATCCACCTCCACATCGTCGGTCGACGCGTCGGGCAACTATCCCGCGACGCTGGGTGCCGGCAACAAGATCGTCATGGACTGCGGAACATGCCACGACCCGCACGGGTCGTCGAACTACCGCATCCTGAAGGACGTCGTCTACGGCGTGTCCGTCGGCGGCTACACCGGCACCGGGAACGATCCGGATCCGACGCCGTTCGTCCTGTCGAGGGAGACCGGCTTCCCGCAGGGTGGCTTCCGTCTGCACAATCCCTATGCGGGCTACGTGCCGAACTACACGTCCGCCAAGTACGCGGTCTCTCCGGGCGCAGACCCGCTCAAGGGCATGAGCGGCTGGTGCACCGGTTGTCACACCGTGTACATGACCAAGACCAGCACGTACGAGGCCGCTGACGGCTTCGGCTTCATCGAGAGGCACCGCCACCCGATCAACGTCCCGCTCACGAACTTCGCGGGTCCGCGTTCGCTGGTCGTGACCGATCTGCCAGCGCCGATGGCCTTGGCGCACCTCGACGGCGTCAACGGTTCTGTCGGCAGCGGTTCGGTCTCCAACACCGCCAGTGACTGGATCGAGTGCCTGACGTGCCACAACGCTCACGGTGCTTCCACGACCATGACCGGCTGGGCGAACGTCGCCGATCCGGCCAACGATCTGCGGGTCAACACCGGCGAGGGCGGAGTCCCGCCGACACACGACAGCGCGTTGCTGAAGCTCGACAACCGCGGCGTGTGCGAGACGTGCCACAACAAGTAGGGACGTGACGCCTGCCTGAAGTCGAGGCAGACGACACGGCAGGGTTTTCGGCGAAGGGCCGGGAGAGGATCCACGTCTCCCGGCCCTTCCGCCTCGATGGGGTACCTTGGGGGGACCTGGAGCGCGCGACCCGATGGAGGTGGTGGCCGGATGGACCGACTGCGGCGGCTAGCGCCTCTGCTCGTCCTGTCCCCGGCCTTCGCACTATGGCTCCAGATGGCCGTCGTGCTGACAGGACGAGTACCCGCCGGAGCCCTCACGGCCACCATGACGGCCGGCGCTCTCGTGGTGGCGGTCCTGGCCGCGCCGAGACCCCTGAAGGCGCTACGGGGCCTCACGCGGCCCACCGCACTGCTCGCGTGCGTGGGCGGCCTGCTGGCCTTCTTCGGGGCTCCCGCTCTGATCGCCGGTCTGCGCATGACCGACGCCCCGGCGGGTTCGATCGTCGTGTTCTGGGTCAGCGGCGGATGGGCGGCGATCGCCGCCTGCGGAGCCGCTGCGCTCGCTTTGCGGGAGCGCCTGGACCTGAGCGCGGGGTGGTCGCTCGCCGGCGCGTTGCTCGCATTGGCGGGGGTGGCGGGCGTCGTGGCGAACTGGGAGCGTCCGTCCTCGTTCTCACCGTGGGTGCGGTTCGCGCCCCGCGAGCTCGGGATGCTCGCCGGAGGCCTTCTGTTGCTGGCCGGCGGCCTACTGATCGTGCGTGCCGCCAGATCGACGCGACTGGATGCAGCGCTGCTGTGCGCTTCGGCGAGCGCGCTCGTGGCCTCGCTGCTGTGGTGGGGCGCCACGGACTTCGCTCACGGGTGGAGCTCAGTGCTGGAGCAGCCGCTCGTCGTCGCCATGGCGGCGGTCTCGTGGGGGCTGGTCTGCGTCTCGTGGCCGGCCAGCCTGAAGACGCTCGGGCCCGCCCGAGGTGCGGCTGCCGTGGCGATGGCCCCCGTCTTCTTGTCCGGCCTCATCTGGCTGGAGCAGGCGGTGGGAGTCGCGGGGCCGCAGCCCCTCATCGTGCCAGGCGTGGTCTCGGGGTCTCTCGTCGTGCTCGCGGGTGCGTGTGCGCTGGCGCACGCACCCGACGCGCGAAGGGCGCTCGCCGCCCCGGTTCTCAGCGCGGCGGCCGCGGTTCCAGCGCTTCTCGCTCTCGTCGCCCTGACGCTGCCGGCGATCCGGACTCAGGTCGACGTCACGATCGGGGGCACGTTTTCCGGTGCTTGGACGATGAGCGGGGCCGAGTCGGTGGCTGGCTGGGTCGCGCTGGCACTCGCCGTGCTTGCGATGGTGGCGGCCTTCGATGCGCGGCCTCTGTGGCCGATCGCCGTCGCACTGGCCGCCTCGGCCGCGTGGCCCTGGCTGCTCGACGTCCCGACGCACGTGTGGAACGCGTACTTGGCGCCGGCCATACAGGTCTACTACGGCACCGAACACGGATCGATCGCCTTCACGGCGGTGCCGAACGCTCCGATGGTAGGAGCCGTCATACTGGGTGCACTGCTCATGCTGGCCATCATGGTCGCGCGCCGCTCCAGCGTGCGCGAGGACCTTCATCTCGGACACGGAGGCAAGTGAACAGAATGTCGCGCCGACTCAGAATCATCCTGATCGCACTGGTGGTTGCCGGAATCCTGCTGGCGGGGACTTGGTTCCTGCTCGCCGGAGTCAACCGTGACGTGCGGGTCCAGACCGGCGAGCGCATCGTGTGCACTTACGGCGAGGTGCTCACGGACACCGTCCGCACGGTCGAGGTGCCCGCGGCCGACGCTGCGGACTACAAGGTGGTCCGCGAGACTATCACTTGCGACCGTCACAGGCGGCTCGAGGCCCTGTACGCAGAGGCGCAAGCGGCAATCCTCGCCGGCGACCTGACGACCGCGCGGGAGAAGCTCGCCGAAGTCGTGAAGACGGAACCGCAGTTCCGCACCGCTCAGCAGCAGATCGACGCGATCGACGAGGGTCGGACGCCCGTGGCCGACAAGAACGCGCCGAAGCCTCCGGCAAGCGGCCCGACCAGCTCGACTCCGACACCGGGCGGGACCGGCGAGTCCCCGGGCAAGGAGCCGATCGGACCCGTGGCGTCGCTGTCGTCCTTCGTTCCTGATTCGCTGCCCGGGTACACATCGACCCCGATCGTCGCGGACGTCTACGCGCTCACGCGTCAGTACGTGCCCGCCAAGTCGATGCCGACCGACGCTCTCGTAGTGGTCGTCGAGCAGTACAGGGACGCCACAGCTGCCCAGAACGCGATCAAGAACGACCTCGGCAGCAACTACCCGACCTCAGCTTCGACCATCACTGTGAGCGGCCGGTCCGTGTACTTCGGCACCGACGGGCACCGCCTGGCGATCGTCGCGTGGAACGAGAACGGCATCCTCGTCGCTATCGAGGGCTCGTCCAAGACGGGTGACTCGGCCGCGCTCAAGAGCCACCTCACGTCGCTGGTCGACGCGATCGTGCAGTGACCACGGAGCCTGCAGACGACGACGGGCCCGACTCCCTCGCGGAGGCCGAGATCGGGGACCGTCGCCGGCGGGGGCTCGCCGCCGCCAGACGCGCGACCCGCTCTCGGGCCCTCCGGAGATGGGCACCGTGGATCGTCGTCGCGCTCCTCGTCGTTTCCGCGTGCGTCGCAGGGGTCATGGCTTGGCGCGAGGCGGCCCCGGGCATAGGCGGGCCGACCGAGATGGTTGCCCTCGAGGGGACCGTCACCGTCCTGCCGGCCATCCTCTCTGCGGACGGGACGGCGACGCAGCCGGTGGGAGTGGCCGTCTCGGGCGACCGCCTCTACGTGGCCGATGGCCGACGCGGCCTCGTCGACGTCCTGACGCGTGACGGGAGCCGCGTCGCGACGATCGGGGCGGGGTTCCTGAAGGCGCCCGCGTACGTGGCGGTCGGGCCTGTCGACGGCCGGCTGTACGTCACCGACCGGGAGCGCGACCAGGTCGTGGTCTTCTCGGCGACCGGGAAGCTCGTCCGTGTCTTGGGCCCGGGCGGGATCGATCCGACTTCGACGGCGTTCCCTTCCTGGAGGCCCCTCGGGATCGGATTCGCGCCTGACGGCACGCTCTACGTGACCGACACCTCGGACTCGCAACAAGTCGTGGTGTTCTCCCCGATCGGCCGCAGGATCGGCGCTTTCGGCCAAGGGCTTCCGGCGGGACGGACTGGCGAGCCGCTCTCCTTCGCGAACGGTGTGTGCGCCACTGACGACACGGTACTTGTGACCGACAGCAACAACGGTCGCGTGCTCGTGCTGGATCGGCAGGGCGCCTTCATCCGCGGGCTGCTCACCGGAGGTCTTCCCCGCGGCATCGCTGCTCTTCCCGACGGGCGGTTCGTCGTAGCCGACGCGGCCCTCGGGGTCGTGAGGTCCTACTCCGCGGCCGGGCAGCAGACGAGCGAGGCCGGCGGCGCGGGCGAGACCGCGGGGATGTTCGCGACCCCCTCCGGGGTCGCTATCAGCGAAGACGGGCGCGTCTTCGTCGGGGACACGGGAAACGGCCGGGTGGACGTTCTGAGGATGCCGGACGCGGCTTCTCGCGCCGGCTTCGGCCGTCCCTTCGTCGGGGTCTTGGACCATCGCGTTGATAGCGCTGCTCATTGCGGCCGCGGTGGCTGCGGCGGTCGCGATCGGATTGTCGCGAAGGTCGGTGCACGCGGCGACTTCGTAACGCTATAATCGCCGTGGTCGGTAAGGGTGGATATGCGCGGAGCAGCGGCGGTCGCGCCCCTCAAGCGGGCGAGGGTCGGACCAGCGTCCCGGTAGACGCGAGCGCCGTCGTGGTCGAGTGCGCCGGTCTCATCGGCAGCCGACATCTGCATCCGCGCGATCGTCCACGCGTCGGGAGGGGCGGGCCGAAGAACCGCGTGCGAACGCAGAGGGCCATACACGTCGCAGCGCGCCTAGCCGTCGGCTTGGTCGTTGTGGTGTTCGTCGCCGGGGGGTTTGCACCGGCGTTCGCTGTCACCCCTCCGCATGTGGTCCTCGACTCCCAGCAGTCGACCACGGACTCCTGTGCGATCTGCCATCGAGCGCACACAGCGACCACGGTGGTCCCGTATCGCATCGACGCCACCACCACGCCGACCGGCACGTCGCTCGTGCTGAGCACCGACCCCGCCGTCGGCGACGTGCAGTTGTGCTTCGCGTGTCATGGCCAGGGGCAGCTCGGCAGCAACAAGGACATCCAGTCGCTCTACGAGCTCTCATCGGTGCACGCTCTCGCGCCGGCGACCGCGCCCTACGGCCCGAGTCCGATCTACTGCTCGACCTGCCACGATAGCCACGGCACGGCTCGAACGGCCACCGATACCCCCTATCCGAGGCTGCTCCGCTCGTTCGAGGTCACTGCGCCCGTCTACGCCGGTGAGGCCTACTGCGCGACGTGCCACACGGCGGCGAACGCAACCGCCATGGGCGAGAGATTCGCCAGCTTGGCCGTGTTCATGACGACCGGCCACTACAGCGGCCTGTCGACGCCGACCAGCGGCACGGGCATCCGTTGCTCGTGGTGCCACGATCCGCACGGCAGCGCCGTAGCTCCGCTCCTGGTGGCCTCGATCGTCCCGACCGCGGTTCCGACGACCTTCACCGTGACGGCCGACAACCGCGCGTTCTGCATCGCATGCCACGTGCCCGCAAGCGCCACCTGGGAGGGTTCCGCCACCTATACGGCGTCCGGGCACGGCTCGTCCGACTGCGACGGTGTCCATCACGGCGACGTGGGTCCCCGCCGGCTCGCGGCGGGTGGGGGAGTGCCAGGTCTGCCACGCGCCGATGGGTCGAGACGCGGGTGCTGGCGTTGCGATCCCCAAGCTGCTCGACGCAAAGGGTCGCGTCCAGTGCGACTCCTGTCACGCCCCCGGCAAGGTCGCTGCGTCCACCGACACCTCGAGCCAGGCGTACCCGATGTCCGAGTCCGCGAGGCCCGAGCTGATCGCGGTGTACGCGTCGGACCAACAGCACGACGGAGTACGGGCGCGTATCGGTCTACGGCCGCGCGCTTTCGGGCGCTGACCCAACGCCCGCTCATCGGGCCGAAGCAGTATTCCCTCGCGCCTAAGGACGGGGCCGGCTGGGGCCGGGAGCGTCGACCCCTACCTGCGCGGCAACCAACTGGTGGTCGGCCTCCTCGTTCTCGGCGGACGTGAGCGTGATCGCGAGCGACTCTCTCACCGGTCTCTCGCGGGTTCCCGTGACCGCGGCGATCCCGGGCGGCTTCGGGTTCACGTCGCTCGCCGTGGCGAACGTAGTCCCCAACGGGGCCGGCGTGCTCCCCGACACAGCCGAGATCATCGGGATCACCGCCAACGGTCATCTCGTCGTCTACGACTGGACCGGTTCCGCTCTCTCCACGCTCGGCGATCTGGTTCTTCCGACGGGGCCCTGGGCGATCACAACCGGCGATCTGACGGGTAGCGGGTACTCGAGCATCGTCGTGACGAACATGGCGGACCACAGCATCACGATCGCCGGCGGGACGGCGGTGTCGCGATCACGGCCACGACAGTGGCGGCGGGCACCGCTCCGTTCGCACCGTCGATCGGACGTGTCTGGAACACCGCTCCGGCGGGCCAGAACCAGATCATCGTCGGCGACACTGCGTCGGCCACCTCGACCGTGCGGGTGCTCGACAACACGGGGGCCGAGCTAGGCGGGCTACTGGTCGTGTCCGGCACGGCAAGGCCCACCGCCAGTGGTGTTGGAGATGTGCTGCCCGCGCGTCCCGGGCGATCGAGGTCGCCGTCACCTTCTCCGACCCGATCAGCGGCGACGCCACTGTCGTGGTCGTGCCGCAGGTGGCGTCTCCAGGATCGGGGTCTGGACACGGCTGCTGAGCATCGAAAGGGCGACCGGTATCGGGGTCCGCACCGGCTCCCTTCTCGTGGGCGACGTCGAGGGTGACTCGCACAGCGAGCTCGTTGTCGGGAACGGAGGTTCGCCCTGGACGGTGGCGCCGTCGGTGCAGGTGTGGCGCCTTCGAGCGGCGCGATCTCGCGGCGGACCCGACGTACCTCGGTGGCGGCACGGAGATGGCAGGTCCAGCGCCCTCGCTCGTGCTCGCTGACTTCGGTCCGGTGCTGCCGTCGCGCCACCCGATCGATGAGGTGGCCGCGGCATCGCACGTCTCGACCGAGGCTGCGCCGTTCACCGCCACGTCACCTGTTCGGACTGCCACAACACCCACGAAGGCAACACGGCCTCAGCGCTCGCCCCCGCGGTCCCCGGCCCGCTCGCCGGCGCGTGGGGCATAGACTTCGTCAACCCGATCGCCCGGTCCACCACAGAGTGGGGCATCTGCTTCAAGTGCCATTCGTCGTACGTGGCGCCCGGAGGTCGCGAAGACGTATCGGTCACCACCGATCCGGGCCTCATGACGTCGGTCCATTCGATCCCCTATGCGGCGGGCTCCGAGGTCGTCACCGCCACCCTCCAGAACCCTTGGACGCCGAGGTCGATCCTCTACTGCACCGATTGCCATGGCAACAGCGCAGTCGTCGGCAGCCAGGCCCGCGGACCGCACACCTCCGGGTCCTCGCCGATCCTCGTCGGCACTCTCGAGGGTGTTCCGTCCACCGATTCCGACTTGCTCTGCTACGACTGCCACCTCGACACCGTGTACGCCACCGGCACTGCCGACGGCTCCGGCATGAGCTGGTTCGTGAAGGGCGATGGTGTCGGTCCGTGGACCACCCTGCACAGCGCGCACGTGAAAGCACCCTCCTCAGGCGGCCAGGGCATCTCCTGCGGCGCGTGCCACGTCAGCCACGGCTCGGTCGAGCCGCATCTCTTGCGCACGGACATCGGTTTCGCGCCCACCGGCGATCACGCTGGTTCGTGCGATGATGCGTGTCACGCGGGTGCGCGTGTCTGGCCGGCGCCATAGGCCGCATCGGAATTGAATGACGAACGAAGGCCCCGGCGCTGATGCGCCGGGGCCTTCGTTCTCGGGTGAGCGGGCTGTCGCTCGCGCTCGCGCTACCTGACGATGATGACCCTCGTCCCGACCTTCACCCGCGGATACAGGTCCTCGATGTCCCACATGTGCATGCGCATGCACCCGTGGGAGGCCGCCGTCCCGATCGAGCCGTTGTTGCTCGTTCCGTGGATCCTGATCCCCGGGGCGCTGATGTTCAGTGCACGGGTACCGAGCGGGTTCGCGGGTCCGGGCGGGATGTAGTCGGGCATGCTCGCCGCCCAGGCGCTGCCCGGGTTGCTCCAACTTGGGCGGTACCGCTTCAGCTCGACCTCGTAGGTCCCGGTGGGCGTCGGATACGCCGGCATGCCGACAGCCACGCGGTACTTCTTCTCGACCTTGGCTCCGTTGTAGAGCGTCAGGGTCCTGTGGCTCGTGCTCACGAAGATGGTCTTGCCGAGCTTCTTGTCCGTGATCCTGGGCGTCGTGGAGGTCTCGACCAGCGCGACCGTCTTGGCGCCCGTCAGAAGAGCGTCCGAGACGGCCGCGGCCGCGGCCGTGGCGTCGAAGCTGACCCCCGCCTTCGCGCGCCTGATGTTGAGCTTCGATCCCTTGACGGAGACCGTCGCATCGACAGCCGGGATGGACAGCCTCACCTTCTCAGACGCGACCCAGGTCTGCACCTTCGCGACGTCCACGGAGATGACGCTCGTCGTGTCGTGCCCGTACGGGGTGGAGGTGACGCGCCACCAGACGCGCTCCGGCAGCGTCGCGGCGTGCTTGGGCGCGTCGGCATCGGCGAGGATCTCCTCGACGTCGATGGACGTGAACTGCGTGGGATCGACCGTTGCGGGCGCTCCCCGGAAGGTGACGGAGACTGGTTGAAGCAACGGTCCGCTGACCTGCTGATCGATCACGCGCGTGGCCTCGGCTGGGCTCAGTCCTCCGATGGACACCCCTGCGACCGTGGCGCCCGCGGGCAGGTTGTCGGCGAGAAGTCTGTCGTCGAGCGCGGCCCACGTCATCGCGGCGATGAAAGCGGTCAGGACCAGCGCGATCAGAGCGGTCGCGACGCGTCCTGGTACATGCGTACGATCCATGGTCCTCTTCCTCGACAAGTAGGTTCGCAGGATTCTACCTCGCGCGCCGCGTACGCGTAAACTTGACGGCATCCGCGCACGACGCGCGGGCGCCCGACGGAAGGTCTGAATGGAAGACATCGACGACCTCGCCGCACGTGGGAGCATCGCCCCGCTCATCGCCCAGATCGAGCGCGAGCGCGGTGTCGACCTTTCCCAGTACCGCAACGCCTACGCGGAGAGGCGCCTCGGCACCAGGCTCCGGGCTCTGGGTCTCACGACCTACCGCGAGTACGCCAGCTACCTCATGTTGCACGAGACCGAGTACGCGCGCCTGCTGGACGCACTGACCATCAACGTGACCGACTTCTTCCGCGACCCGCCCGTCTGGGACGTCATCCAGGGCGAGGTCATCCCCCAGATCCTTGCTGCCAAGGCCGCCTCGGGCCGACAAGCCGTGCGAGCGTGGTCGGCGGGATGCGCGACCGGCGAGGAGCCCTACTCCATCGCGATGGCGTTCCTGGCGTCGGAGAGCCCCAAGCGCGCGAAGCCGCTGCTCCGCGTGGCCGCGACCGACCTGGACCCGATCGCGCTGAGGACCGCCGAGTGCGCGGAGTACGACATCGCCAAGATCGACCACATCCCGTCGGAGTACCGCTCCCGGTTCGTCACCGCGGACGAGCGCCACTTCCGCGTCAATCCAGAGGTCCGGGACAGGGTCCGTTTCAAGAAGCTGGACCTCTTCACCGACGACCCGCCGCTCTCCATCGATCTGATCCTGTGCCGCAACGTGTTCATCTACCTGACGAGAGAGCAGCAGGAACGCGTCACCGGGGTGTTCCACCGGGCGCTCACGAGGGGCGGATACCTGGTGCTCGGACGCACGGAGAAGATGGCGACGCAGTCGGCGAACGCGCTTCGAGCCGATATCGGGGCGCGAGAGGATCTACCGCAAGATCTGAACGGCATCGCCGTCAGGGCGCCGGGAATCGACCGTCCGCGTCCTCATGCCGATGCAAAGGAAGTAGAATCGTGCGAGGGGAGTGGTCAGCGGGCCGCGGGCGGGTCTGTGGCTCTCGAGGAGGAGGGTGTCGAAGGTGGCGCAACGCAGCACCATCAAGGTCGAGGAAGGCCTCGCGCGCGCGTTCGGGGTACAGACTTGGCTGACGATCGGGCCAGCGGTCGCGGCGGGTGCCATCGTCACCTCCGGCTTCGCGATCTGGCTCCTGAAGCCCAGCCTCATGCAGATCATCTGGCTGATGGGCGCCGGTGCGGTGGTCATGGCGGATCGCCGTGTTCTTCGGCCAGCGCGCGTGGGACAAGGCCTTCGCCGTGCGCATCCTCCAGCCGCTCAGCAGCGTCGGCGACGTGATGGCGCAGGCGGGGATGGGCGACCTCACCGTCAGCGCCGCGATCCATCGTCCAGACGAGATCGGCCTTCTCACCGACGAGTGCAATCGTCTGATCGAGTCGCTGGCCGAGATAGCTGGCGGCGTGCGCCGCTCCTCGGAATCCGTGGCGACTGCGGCCACCGACCTCTCTGCGTCATCCCAGGAGATCAGCGCCTCGACGATGGAGATCTCGAATTCGGTCCAGCACATCGCCCACGGAGCCGAGCTCCAGTCGCGCAAGGTCGAGGAGACGAGCTCCGCGGTCGGTGCGATCGCACAGACCGTGAACAACGTCTCCGTGCAGGCGGTCGAGGCGTCGCGCATCAGCCAGGAGGCGGCGCGGCAGGCCGACCACGGCCGCGCGGCGACCGACGAGGCCATAGCGAAGATCGCCGAGGTGCAGCAGTCGATCGAGACGCTCGCCGCGTCCGTCGCCCTGCTGGGCAGGCGCTCGGACGAGATCGGCAAGATCGTCGACGTCATCACAGGTATCGCCGACCAGACCAACCTGCTCTCCCTCAACGCGGCCATCGAGGCTGCACGAGCGGGCGAGTCGGGCCGCGGCTTCGCCGTCGTCGCGGAGGAGGTCCGCAAGCTCGCCGAGGGCTCCGGCAAGGCCGCCGAGCAGATCGGCGAGCTGATCAAGGAAGTCCAGTACGAGACGAACAAGGCAGTGCGCCTGATGGAGATCGGCCAGCGCGAGATGACCATGGGCACCGAGGTCGTGGGCCGCACCGGCGCCGCGCTCGCCGAGATCGACGAGGCCGTCCAGCACACCGCCGAGCTCGCGGACCGGATCGCCCAGGCGATGACCGACCAGAAGGAGCGCACCGACGCCGTCGACCGGGCGATGCACGACATCGCCGCGGTCGTCGAGGAGAACGCGGCCGCGGTCGAGGAGACCGCCGCCGCCGCCGAGGAGCAGACGGCCTGCATGGAGGAGATCTCCTCCTCTGCCCAGGACCTGGCCGACATGTCGCATCGCCTGGAGGAGTCGGTCAAGAGACTCCGTCTCGAGGGCGACGAAGCGTGAACGCCGATGGACGACAGTACGTGCTCTTCCGGGTGGGCACCGAGGAGTACGGGCTCCCGATAGTCAACGTGAGCAGCATCATCCGCTACGAGACCGTCACGCCCGTCCCGCGCGCTCCGGAGTCGGTCCAGGGCGTCATCGACCTTCGCGGGCGTGTCGTGCCCGTCGTCGATCTGGGCAAGCGCCTGTTCGGCACGACGTTCGATCCGACCACCCGCGCGCGGATCGTCGTCGCCGAGACGTCCTCCGGCGCCGTCGGTCTTGCTGTGGACGCGGCCAGCGAGGTCGCGACCTTCCAGACCGACCAGATGATGCCCGCCCCGGAGGCCGCGCTTCCTCGCGAGATCGTCGAAGCCTTCGAGGCCGTCGTTCACCTGGACGGTCGTCTGATCATCCTGCTGGACCTCGAGCGCGTCCTGCCTCGCGCGGAGTACGACCTCGCGGCCACGGAGACACAAGAGGGGGACGCCTAGATGCCGAGCACGATCCTGGTCGTGGACGATGCGGCGTTCATGCGCATGATGATCCGCGACATACTCTCCAAGGAGGGCTATCGCATCGAGGAGGCCGTCAACGGCCGCGACGCGGTGGAGAAGTACGACACGGTCGCCCCGGACCTGGTCACCCTCGACATCACGATGCCCGAGATGAACGGGATCGATACGCTCAAGGTCATCCGCAGCAAGGACCCTGAGGCGCGCGTGCTGATGGTGAGCGCGATGGGCCAGCAGCACATGATCGTCGAGGCCCTCGAGTCCGGCGCGATGGACTTCCTCGTCAAGCCCTTCCAACCGGCGAAGGTGCTCGAGACCGTAAAGAAGTGCCTCGCCGCCGACGCGCGCTGAACGGCGGCCCGAGATGAAGCCGACCATCCGCGTCCTGGTTGTGGACGATTCGGCGCTGGTGCGCCAGATACTCACGCGCGTCCTGGGCGAGGCCTCGCACATGGAGGTCGTGGGCGTGGCCCGCAACGGCGTGGAGGCTGTCGCCGCGGTCAGGGCGCTCGATCCCGACGTCGTCACTCTCGACATCCAGATGCCCGAGATGGACGGGATGGAGGCGTTGCGGCTGATCGTGCGTGACTCCAGGGCACGCGTCGTCATGCTGACGGGCGTGGACGACCCTGAGACGACCTTCGAAGCGCTCGAGGCCGGCGCCACGGATTTCGTCCTCAAACCGCGTGAAGGCCTCGCCACCTCCATCGGCAGGCTGACCATCGAGCTCGTAAGGGCGATCGAGGCCGCGTACGCTACGAGCCCCGAGAAGCGCGCGCGAGCCGTGCCTCGCGCTCCCGCAGCCCCGCGCATGACTCCCGCGGCAGGCGACCCCGAGAGGGTCGTGTGCATCGCGGCATCGACCGGAGGGCCGCTGGCGCTCGACAGCGTCTTCGCAGGCCTGCAGCCGGACCTGTCGGCTGCATTCCTGGTGGTCCAGCACCTCCCCGCAGGATTCGCCGCGTCCCTGGCGGCGCGTCTGGCCAAGGTAGCCGGCTTCCCGGTCTCCGAGGCGGAAGACGGAATGCGAGTTCTCGCGGGGCATGGCTACGTCGCCCCATACGGCACGCACATGCGGATCGTGGGAGCGCCGAAGGAGCCGACCCGCATCGAACTCGTCGCAGGGCCGTCCATCCACGGGCTGATCCCGGCGGCAGACCCCCTGCTCGAAAGCTCAGCACACGCGTTCGGCGACAAGGCGGTCGGCGTGGTGCTCACGGGGATGGGCTCCGACGCCGCCGTGGGGCTGCTGGCGGTCCGAGAAGCCGGTGGGCACACCATCGCCCAGGACCGGGAGACCTCGGTGGTGTGGGGCATGCCCGGCTCCGCGGTCAAGATCGGTGCGGCGCAGGCCGTGGTCCCGATCGATCGCGTGGCCGTCGAGATCCGTCTCGCGTTGCGGAACGGAGCGAGCGAGTGACCGACGAGCTCGACATGGGGGCGTACCGTGAGGTATTCCTCTCGGAGAGCGCCGAGTACCTGCAGGGCATCATCGACGCTCTCCTGACGCTCGAGTCCGATCCTGAGGACTTGGAGCCGGTCGAAGCGGTGTTCCGCGCCGCCCACAGCCTCAAGGGGATGTCCGGGACGATGGGCTACGACCGGACCGCCGCCCTCACGCACACCATGGAAAGCCTCATGGACACCGTCAGGAAGCGCGAACAGCCGGTCACGGGCGACCTGATCGACGTCGTCCTCCGCGCGACCGACACGCTGCGCGAGCTCATCGACCACGAGGCGTCGGGCGGTCCAGAGATCGACGCCGAGCTGACGGTGCAGGAGCTGCGGGAGCGCACCGACACGGCGACCCGGGGCGCCCCTGCGCCGGATCCGGCCTCGGGCTCTGGGCTCGACGCGACTCGGGCCGCCGCGGATGGCGCCGAGGCGGGGGTCGTCACCCTCTCGGTCACGATCGAGGCCGCCTGTCAGCTCGCCGCGGTTCGCGCCTACATGGTCATCAAGCGCCTCCGCCAACTGGGGGAGGTCGTGGGGACCGTCCCGTCCGAGTCGGATATCGACGACGGCGAGTTCGACGGCACCTTCACCGTGAGCGTTCGCACCGATCGGCCCGGCGAGAAGCTCGCCGAGGCCGTTCGCGCGATCACCGAGGTGGAGTCCGCGACGGTCGTTGAGTCGCACGCGGCCGCCGAGGCACCGGCAGAAGCCGAGTCGGCCGGGCTCGTAGGGCAGGAGGGCGCCGAACATCCCGACCGGCTCCGTGGAGACGGGGCCCGATCGCGACGCCGCCTTCGGACGGGCCCACAAGGCAGTCCCGAAGCTCGTCGACACCCAGACGGTGCGCATAGCGCTCACCCACCTCGACGAGATGGTCGACATCGTCGGCGAGCTGGTCATCGCGAGGTCGCGCCTGGAGAACATCACCGACCGCATCGACGACCGCGGCCTCCACGCCGCGGTCGAAGAGGTGCACCGAATCTCGGCGGAGCTTCAGCGCGAGGTCATGGAGACGCGCATGGTCCCCGTCGGCAACACTTTCAACCGGTTCCCACGGATGGTGCGCGACCTCGCGCGCGACCTGGGCAAGGACCTCGCCTTCGAGGTCGAGGGCGTCGACATCGAACTCGACCGGACCGTGCTCGACGAGATCGTGGAACCGCTGGTGCACCTGCTCCGCAACTCTATCGACCACGGACTGGAGTCCACGGAGGAGCGCGTTGCCGCGGGAAAGCCCGCGCGCGGGCTGGTGCGCCTGTCGGCCGCGCGCGAGCGCGACCGGGTGCTCGTCTCGGTAGCCGACGACGGTCGCGGGATGGACGTCGAGCGCATATGGCAGGCAGCCTTGTCGCGCGGTCTGGCGCAAGCCGGCGATCGCGAGACGATGACTGACGACGACATCCTGCTCTTCACCTGCACGCCGGGATTCTCGACCGCCGAGCACGCGACGAAGGTGTCCGGACGCGGCGTCGGGATGGATGTGGTTCGGGCCAAGGTCGAACAGCTGGGGGGTACTCTGGCCATCCGGTCGAGACCCGGCAGGGGAACCGAGTTCGTGCTGGCGCTCCCGCTCACGCTGGCTATCATCCAAGCGCTGCTGGTGCGCAGTTCCGGCCACACATACGCGATCCCGCTCGGCACGGTGACTGAGGTGCTCGCCTACGACGACCTGCCGGTCGGGACGGTCGATCTCCATCCCGTGCTCACCCTCCGCGACGGCCGAGTGGTCCCGCTCGACACTCTCGGCTCGGTCGTCGGGCTCGAGGAAGAGGAGCGCTCTCCGGTCCGCAGCCGAAACATCGTACTGCTGGAGTGGGGAGAGTCGGCACGCGCGATAGGCGTGGATGGGCTGGTGGGACGGCAGGAGATCGTGATCAAGCCGCTATCCGGTCTATTCGACGGCGTCAGGGGGCTGAGCGGTGCCGCCGTTCTGGGAGACGGCAGCGTCGCACTCATCATCGATCCGCGCGCGCTGTTCGCCGCAGGGGAGGGACAGCGATGAGAGTCGACTCATTGTCCGAGATGCAGGCCGACGCGCTGAGGGAGACGGCGAGCATCGGCGCGGGGCACGCTGCGACCGCCCTCTCGCAACTAGTGGGACACCGGGTTTGGATCGACGTCCCCACTCTCGAGGTGCTGGGCGTCGGAGAGGTCCCGGAGTTCTTCGGTGGGCCCGAAGCGCTCGTGGTCGGCGTCCACGTGCGGCTGCTCGGTGACATCGGCGGCAGCATGCTGTTCATGGCGGAGCGTGACTCCGCGCTCGCGCTGGTGGATCTCATGCACGCGAGGCCTGTCGGGTCCACGCGGGCCTTCCGGTCCGACGAGGAGGCGCTCTTCACGCACGTGGCGTCACTGCTGATGTCCGCCTACCTCGCTGCGGTCGGCAGGCTGGCCGACATGAGCCTCCTGCCGGCCAGGCCCTCCTCCACCATGGACATGGCCGGCGCGATCACGCAGGCGGTCGCCTCTGACGCGGCCATGCGTGCGGACGTCGCCTTTCTGCTCAAGACGCGTTTCCACGACGCGGACGCCTCGGTGTATGCCTACCTCTTCTTCCTGCCGGATCCGGCCGGTCTCCGCGCGCTCCTCGGACGTCTGGGCGTCGCATGAGTCAGATGCCCGCCCGCCTCGACAACCTTGCACAGGAGGATGACCCCGAACGCATCATCGTCGGTGTCGGCGAGAGCGCTTGCACCCTCGGGCCCGCGGTCCTCGTCACGCAGGCACTCGGCTCCTGTGTCGGTGTCGCTCTCTGGGATCCCCGCATGCACATCGCCGGCCTCGCACACGTGATGCTGCCCACCCAGCCCGGCAGCGGCAAGGGAGGGCGGCGCCACCGCTTCGCTGACATCGCCATCCCGGAGCTGGTGGAGGGGATGATCGACCTTGGAGCCGGTGGCCGCCGCCTCGTCGCCAAGCTGGCGGGCGGCGCCTCCATGTTCTCAGGCGAATCCGGCACCGACACGATCGGAGACCGCAACGTCGCCGCGGTTCGCGACCAGCTCGAGCGCGCGGGCGTTCCAGTGGTCGCGGCGGACACGGGCGGTTCGCACGCCCGCACTATCGAACTCGAACCGGTCACAGGTATGCTGCTGGTACGGACCTACACCTACGGTGTGCATGAGATCTAGGCAATCGACGGGGGGCAGGGGCCCGTGTCGGGCGTGACCGACCAGGCGGAAGGCCTCGGCGAAGGCGAGAACCCTCCCCGGCCGTGGAAGGTCGCGATCGCCGGGGGTGATCTGCGCGCCGCCTCCATGCTCCGCTTGCTGGCAGAGGTCGGGAGCATCGAGGTCGTGGCCCTCGCCGGCTCGCGCGCCGGCGCCGAGGGCGCTGTGGCGGCGCGCGAGCTGGGGATCTCCACCTACGATGACATCGCCGATCTCGCGTCCGTGGACGGACTGGACGTCATCCTCGATCTCACCGACGACCCGGAGCTGCGGGCGCGCCTCGTCGAGCATCGGCCCGCGGCAGTGGAGATCGTAGGGGCGAAGGGGTCGGAGCTGACGCGCGGCCTGCTCATGGCCAAGAAGCGCGGTGAAGAGCAGGAGCGCCTGCTGGCCGAGCTCAAGGTCGCCTACGACAAGATCCGCGATCACGAGAACATGCTCCAAGCCGGCACGGCCGCCCTCGAAAGGGCTAACGAGGAGCTCGAGAGGAGGCTGTCCGAGATCTTCTTCACGCACGAGTTCTTCAAGGCGCTGACCTCGTTCACGACGGTGGACGACGTCGCGTCTCTCGTCGTGGACGGCGCCAACGGCATCCTGGGCGCGGAGATCTCCTGCGTGTACTTGCTCGACAAGGAGCACTCGGACCTTCGATACGTTTCCTCGCAAGGCCGCCCGCCCGAGTACTTCGTGGATGTCGTCCCGGTCGACACGACGATCCTCGGCCGCGCCTGCCGCGACGGCGTCGCGGTAGAGCCCGACGCGGGCAAGATCCCCGGGTCGACCGCCTGGTCCACAGAGCCCGAGGACCTTGCGTCACATGCCGCGGTGTCTCTGCGCCGCGGCGAGCGCGTGATCGGCGTGCTCGTCATCGGCTCCGCCAACGCGCGCGAGTTCACTCCCGCCGAGACGGAGCGCCTCCAGGTCATCGGGAACCAGAGCTCGCTCGCCCTGCAGAACGCGCTGCTCCACGAGGAGCTCGAACGCCTCTCGGTGACCGACCGCCTCACCGGGCTCTACAACCACGGTTACTTCACGCAGCACCTCGAGGAGGAGATCGAGCGCGCGCAGCGATTCGGCCACATGGTATCGCTGATCATGCTCGACATCGACGACTTCAAGTCGTTCAACGACACCTACGGGCATCCGCACGGCGACCGCGTCGTGCAGTCCGTCGCCCTTACCATCCAAGGGATGCTGAGGGAGATCGACATCGCCGCCCGCCTCGGCGGCGAGGAGTTCGTCGTGGTCTTCCCCGAGACGGACCTGGACGGAGCCACGGCGGTGGCCGATCGCATCCGCGCCGGTGTCGCGATGCTGAGCTACGAAGGCTTCGGGATCGTCGACGACGTGCACAGGACGATCTCCGTAGGGGTGGCCACATATCCGCGTCACGCGCAGACCGGAGCGGCGCTGATCGCGGCGGCGGACCAAGCCCTGGACATGGCCAAGCGGGCCGGCAAGAACACCGTGAAGTGGCTCGAGTAGCACGGGGCGCCACCCGGCACTGTTCTTGCACCGACTGTTCCGGCTGCGAACCCCCGGGTCGACTGGCAGCGGCAGCGAGCGGGTATCACGGACGCATGGGCGCTTCAGCGGAACGGGAGCGGCGGAGCGATGGGTCTGGACAGAGCGCTTAGAGATCTCCCCGGCGACCGCGGGACCCGGAACGCCGTGAGCGAGGTCCTCAAACTCATGACCGCTTCGGTCGGGCGCAGTCTGACTCCACTGGAGGTGGCCGGCCGTCTTGGCCGGTCGGAGGGCCCGATCAAGGTGATACTATCGTCCCTGGCCGAGGGCAAGGTCCTCGAGGCCGAGGGGAACGGGTACGCCTACGAGCGTCATCCCGCCTTGGAACTCGACGTGCAGCGTTTCATAGAGAGGTCCGGAGCGCACAACCAGGCCGCGCAGGACAACCTGGCGAGGTTCCGCGACCGGTACGGGCGCTGACGCATCCACGGCGCTCCACCTCGGGCAAGCGGTGAGAGGCCTTCTGTGAGACCGATCCGTGAGGGCGACCGCGGCGCCGCGGTCGAAGATATCCAGAGGCGTCTCATCACGCTGGGGGTCGACCTGGGTTCGACCGGCGTGGACGGCGTGTTCCTCGGGGCGACCTGCGCGGCCGTACGCGCGTTCCAGCACGCCCGGGGCTTGGACGAGGACGGCGAGGTCGGAGACCACACTTGGGCCGCGCTGGTCGACGCCACCTTCGCTCTGGGCGACCGGCTCATCTACCTGCGCTACCCGTACCTCCACGGCGCTGACGTGCGCGCCCTGCAGTGCGCGCTGAATGCTCTGGGCTTCGCGTGCGGTGCCGCGGACGGGATCTTCGGAGCGTACACCGAGGGGGCGGTCCGTGACTTCCAGGCCAACGTCGGGCTGGGTGCGGATGGCATCGTCGGGCCGGATACAGTCCGCGCCATAAGCGGCCTTCACCACGTGTGGAGCGACAAGCCCTCCGATCCGCCGGCCGAGCTGAAGGCGGCTCCGGCCCGCAGCGCGGCGGTGTTGCGGGAGATCGAGGTGTCCCTGGTCGCCGATGGGCCCTCGCGCGCCCTGGCCGACCGCATCGTCAACCTCGCGCGGGCGAGCGAGCCGTGCGCGCGCGTGAGCGCGCCGGGCGCGGGCACGCCTGCGCTGGTCCTCGAGTTGAGTGCAGAGTCGTCGGGCCAGCCGTGGACAGTGACGGTCCGCGAAGGCGGCGAGGCCCTGTCCAAGAGGCTCGCGGTCGCGGTCGCGTCCGTTGACACGTCCGACCCGCGGGTCATGGTGCACGTCGATCGTCCCACCGCGGATGAGCACGGGTTGCAGGCGCTCGCCGTTTCACTGCTGGACGGGCTGTGTGTGGGCCTGTCGGGCCCTGGAGGGAGCGAGTCTGTGCTACGGTAGCTTGGTTTTTGCCACTGCACGACCATGCCGAGCGAAGCAGCAAGGGAGGCGAGGCGGGTGGCAACCAGAAGGCGGCTGGCGTCCGCAGCCCTCGCGCTGACCATAGTCCTGGCCGCGTCGCCGACCGCGGCGATAGCCGCGCCCCTGAGCACGAAGCGCGCCCAAGCGGTGACCATCAAGGCGAAGATCGACGCCCTCGAGACGAATGCCGAGATCGCCACCGAGGACTGGAACGATGCGAAGATCGAGTACGACGGCCTGCACGGCAAGGTCGTCAAGATAGGCGCGCGTCTCGCCGCGAACAAGTCCAGGACCGACGTGCTGCAGACGTCACTCAACGTTCGCGCGGACACGATGTACCGTTCCGGCCCGCTCGCGCTGTTGGACGTGCTGCTGGGCGCCGTGTCCTTCGAGGACTTCGCGACTCGATGGGATCTGCTGAACGAGATGAACAAGCAGGAAGCGGACGCCGTGGCCGAGCTCAAGACGTTGCGCGCCGAGGAGGTCGCTGAGCGGGCCGAGCTCAAGACTTCCGAGGCGGCTTCGAAGAACGTCTACGACGTCATGGCAGCCCGGCGGTCTTCGATACTGAAGGACGAGGGTCGCGCCAGAGCGCTGCTGAAGGGCGTCGAGAAGGAGATCGCCGCGCTCGAGGCTGCGGATCGGGCCAGGCGTGCGGCCGACGCGCGCAAGCACGGCGGCGCCAGGGGCGGCACGGGCTGGAACTGGGGCGACCCCGCCCGAGCTCCGCGCACGGGTGTGGTCGCCATCGCGCTCAAGTACCTGGGGTGCCGCTACGTCTGGGCGGCCTCCGGCCCCCGGACCTTCGATTGCTCCGGGTTCACCATGTTCGTCTACGCCCAGGTAGGGGTGCACCTTCCTCACTCATCTCGGATGCAGATCAACCATGGTGCCCACGTGGGTCGCGCGAACCTGCAGCCAGGCGATCTTGTGTTCTTCTACACTCCGATCCACCACGTGGGGATCTACATTGGCGGCGGCAAGATGGTCCACTCCCCGCACACGGGCGACGTTGTCAGCATCGACCCGATCGACGGTCGGGGGTTTGTTGGAGGGTGTCGGCCCTAAGGCGCACCGGTAGCGTCGCAGCGTCGCATCCAAGGGGGCGTGAACTAGGAAGCCATGACGACCAGGGGGGCTCTGGCGCCGCTCCGGCGCAGCGACTTTCGCCGCCTGTGGATAGCACAGACGGTGTCGATCGTCGGGGACAAGATCAATCAGGTCGCGCTCAGCATAATGGTCTACCGTGCGACCGGCTCGGCCGCGCAGATGGGCATCGTGTTCGCGCTCACCTTCCTGCCCGCCGCTCTCTTCGGCATCGTCGCGGGCGGCTTGGTCGACCGCTGGGACCGCAGGCGGACGATGATCGCGGCCGACGCGATCCGCGCGGTCTTGGTCATCTGCATCCCGTTCGTGGCACCCATCGGGATCTGGGCCGTGTACGCCCTGGCGTTCTCCAGCGCGACAGTCTCGCTGTTCTTCGAGCCATCGCGCATGGCGTTGGTGCCGTCGGTGGTCGAGCAGGACGAGCTCATGGCCGCGAACGCTCTCGACCTCAGCACGAGCTCCATCGCTGAACTGCTCGGTATCGGCTTCGCCGGTGCCCTGGTCGCTGGCATCGGGCCGGCGTCGGCTTTCTTCGTGGATGGCGCGACGTTCTTCGTCTCGGCGTTGTTCGTGTTCGCGCTGAGGCACCGTGCCGCGGCTCGCAGCCTCGTCCCGATGGGCTTCTCGGTCGTGCGCCGGGATCTGCGAGTCGGATTCGAACGCATCCGAACGGACAGCGTTCTGCGTGGACTGCTGCTCACGTACGGTGCGGTGGCGATAGGGGTCGGAGCGTCTTTGACGCTCAGCATCCTTCTCGCGCTCCAGGTGTTCGCCGGTTCGAGCATCCCTGACGCGCTTCGCGTGACCGTCGTGGACCTCTCGACCACCGCCGGGCTGCTGGTCGGCAGCATCGCCATAGGGGTGGGCAGCTCGCGCCGCTCGGGGCGCAAGTACCTTTGGGGCATCGTCGCCTTCGGGCTGCTGCTGCTCCCCATCTACTTCGTCAAGGAGATCGCGATGGCGGCCCCCGTTCTGTTCGCTCTTGGGGTGGCCAACGAGTACTTCGGGATA
This sequence comes from uncultured Coriobacteriia bacterium, assembly GCA_963726435.1. Lineage (GTDB taxonomy): Bacteria > Actinomycetota > Coriobacteriia > Anaerosomatales > PALSA-660 > PALSA-660. The sequence continues at coordinate 107,055 of CAVSCJ010000001.1, read as the reverse complement.
CCCATGCTCACGATCATGCAGGCGAGAACCGAGGACGAGACGCGCGGGCGCGTCTTCTCCGTGCGCATCACTCTGACCCGGGTCGCAGGAGTCCTCGGACTCGCCGGTGCGGGCATCGCCGCGCAGTACTACGGCGTCGTTCCGACGATCATCGTGGTCGGCGCGTACATGATCTGCATCGGGATGCTCGGTTTTCTGATGCCGGCCCTGCGAGAAGCCTAGAACACGCTCGTGGTGCGGTGTCCTGCGCGGTACGATATGCAGGAACCGCGGGTGCGATCGCCGCTCGATGCGGCGCGCAACGGATGGGGCGAGGGGAAGCAGATGGCCGCGATCGACGCGTTGCTGCGGATGATGGCCGAACGCGGCTGCTCCGACCTGCACATAAAGGCCGGCACGCCGCCGGCGGTACGACTGGACGGCGTGCTGGAGATCCTGCGCGACATGCCCCCAATCGACGCCGCCTCCACGGAGGCGTTCGCCTTGGAGATGATCGAACCGCGTCAACGGCAGCTGTTCGAGGAGGGCCGTGACATCGACATGGCCTACCCGCTGGCGGGGGTCGGGCGCTTCCGAGTCAACATATTCCGCCAGTCGGGCGCCGTCTCGTTAGCCGCTCGCCGCGTGTCCACCGACCGCCCCGGGTTCGCCGAGCTCGGACTGCCCGAGGTGATCGAGCATCTTGCGAACGAGCCTCGGGGACTCGTCCTGGTCACCGGCACGGCCGGCTCGGGCAAGACCACCACGATCGCAGCGATGATCGACTACATCAATCGCACCCGCAACGGCCACATAGTGACCGTGGAGGACCCGATCGAGGTCCAGCACGAGGACCAGCGGTGCGTGATCGACCAGCGCGAGATCGGGATAGACACCGACAGCTACGCGGACGCCCTGCGGCACGTCGTGCGCCAGGACCCCGATGTCGTCTTCATCGGGGAGATGCGCGACCACGTCACCGTGTCCGCGGCGCTGACGGCAGCCGAGATCGGAAACCTGGTCCTCTCCACACTGCACACGATCGACGCCACCGAGACGGTGAACCGGATCATCGACTTCTTCCCGCCTCACCAGCAGTATCAGACTCGGCTGATGCTCGCATCGACGCTGCGGGGGATCGTCTCCATGAGGCTGCTGCCAGCCATCGGAGGCGGGCTGGTTCCCGCGGTCGAAGTGCTCGTGATGAACGGGACGGTCCGCGAGCACCTGCTCGATCAGGAGCAGACCTACAAGATCCGCGAAGCGATGGCCGAGGGCGAGTACTACGGGATGCAGACGTTCGATCAGTCGTTGCTGCGCCTACACCAGGAGGGCAAGATCTCGATCGAGGACGCCATCGCCACGTCGGCGAACGCGCACGACTTCCGGATCAAGCTGAAGCAGTTGGGGATCGCCCCTCCACCGGTGACGTCCTACTGAGTGGAGCGCGGCTCGCGGCGGAGCGTGACGAGCAGATAGGCTGCCGTTCCGATCGCCGCGCCGGCGACGTCGGTGATCCAGTCGAGCACGTCGGGCGTCCGGAACGGGACGAAGGCCTGGTGGAGTTCGTCCGACGCGCCGTAGAGCGCACACAGCCCGATCACCAGCAGGACCGTCCCCCAGTCGTCGCGCCGCAGAGCCAATGCGGTGAGCCCGCCCAGAACCGCGTACTCCGCAAGGTGACCCCAGACGCTCCAGGCTCCGGGGATGTTCGTGCCCGGGATCGAGCTGCCCGCGAAGATCACTGAGGCCCACACAACTGCGGGGAGCCAGCGCAGGTGTCTTCTCAGGCGGCGGCGGTGTTGCGCGTCCATGGCCGGAGTCTAGCAGGGCGCTGTTGACGGGCGTGAGGACGTAGTGCAAAGGTCAGATGCCCCACGAGGCTCACCGGAGGTGTCACCACTTGTCCCGCAGGATCGCCCTCGCAGCAGTCGTCGCGTCAGCGGGCTGCTTCGCGACCCTCGGGATACTCACGAAGTGGGCGTTCGCGCACGGGGCGGAGCCGATGTCCCTGCTGGCTGTGCGATTCGCGGTCGCAGCGGCCGTGATGGGCGTCGCCCAAGCGCTGCGAGACCCCTCGGCGCTGCGCGTCACCGGAGGGGACCTGCTGCGCTTCCTCGGACTGTCGCTGACCGGCTACGGCGCCGCCTCTCTGTGCTACGGATTCGCCGTGCGCGAGATCGGCCCGTCGGTGACCACCGTGCTCCTCTACACGTATCCCGCCCTCGTCTCGATCATAGGGTGGCTGTTCCTCAAGGAGCGCTTTCCCTTGAAGCGCGTCGCGGCGGTGCTGCTGACCTTCGCGGGCTGCGCGCTCGTCGCGAACGTGCTGGCGCCGGGCTCGACGGTCACTGGGCGAGGGGTCGCGCTCGGGATGGGGGCCGCTCTCGGCTATGCGGTGTTCAACGTGTTGTCGTACCGGTCGCTGGGACGCACCCCCCGCCTGACGATCATGGCCTACACCTTCGCGTTCTCCGCGGTCGCACTGACGGCCGTCGCTGCCTTCACAGGCACGCTGGCGACCGTCGCCTCGTGGGACGCCTACGCGTGGGGGGTCGTAGCGCTGATCGTCGCGATCCCGACCTTCGCCGCCGTGATGCTCTACCTCGGCGGCATCGCTCGCATGGGCGCAGCGCCGGCGGCTGTCGTCTCGACGCTCGAGCTTCCGTTCACTGTGGCCTTCGCGGCTCTGGCTTTCCCGCTGGAACGCCTCACGTTGCTGCAGCTCGTAGGGGCAGCGATCGTGCTCGGAGGTGTCGTGATGGCCGAGTGGGGCTCTCCGGAAGGAGAGGTCGATGGGGTGGCGGCGGTCTAGGGCTCCGCGCCCTTGCTCAGGCCAGGTTCGAGCCTCCGCGCCGCACGAGGTTGCGGGTGACCCAAGGGGTCTTGAGCCCGATAGCACGCTCGGGGCAGAGTTCCTGGCAGCAGTAGCAGCGGATGCAGGTGTCGTAGCCGAAGTCCGGGCGGCCGTCGACCATTCGGATCGCGGAGACCGGGCAGTTCTTTTCGCACGTGCGGCAGGTGGTGCACGCGCCACGATCCTGCAGGAACGGTCGCGAGGCTATGTGCCTGCGAGCCCATCTCCCGACGGCGGGGGGCAGACCTCGCGACACGTCGCGCGCCGGATGCTCGAAGGCATCGGGAACCAGGTCCCTCCAGGGCGTGCCCTCCACACGTACGTCGTCGGCGGAAGCGGGTCCGAACCCACGTCGGCGCGCCTCGGCGTTCGTGTACACGTCCATGGGGTCGAACCTCGCGATGGAGGAGGCCACGACGTCGAGCGCGACTGCATCCGAAGACGCGATCAGTGCGCCGATCTGCTTCGGGGTTCCGCCCGAGGGACCGGCGCCCTCCATCGCGACGACCGCGTCCATGATGCAGAGCTCGGGCGCGCAGGCGAGATACAGGTCCACCAGCATGCCGGCGAAGTCCCGGCGGTCCGGTACCTTCACGTGGAACTGCGCCTTCTCCAGCCCGGGGATGCAGCCGAACAGGTTCTTGACGGCCCCGGTGAACATCATGAAGCCGTGCGTCTTCATGCGCGGGAGATCGATAAGGACGTCGGCCTCTACCGCGTCGCGTCCGAGGTTGAACGACTGATACAGGGCCCCACCTGGCGAGGGGACGCGCACCACCGAGTCGTCCAGCACCGAGAGGCGCACTCCCTCTTCGCGCGCGACTGCGGTCATGCCGCTCGCGTCGAACAGGGCCCGGGCCGCCGCCGCGGTGACACGGCCCCCAGGACTGTCGCCGATCGCGATGTCGCGGGCACCGGCGATCTTGGCCGCGCGGACGACCGCTCGCACGAGCGCGGGGTGGGTCGTCACCGCTCTGTCCGGCTCGGCCTTCATCAGCAGGTTGACCTTCACGAAGACAGTCTCGTCCGGCGAGACGAACGCCTCCATGCCTCCGAGAGGAGCGAGCACCCGCCGCAGCGCGGCCTCGACCTCGGCCTCTTCGTAGGAGCCGCAGCGCTCGACCGCGACGACGGGTCGCGGGTCGGTCACGCCGCCGGGCCCAGTCTCGTCTCGACCGCCCGGATGATGCCCGGGTAGGAGACGGCTCCATCGTAGACAGCCTCGCCGTCGACGAATGTGACCGGGTAGATGAGCCCGCGATCCCGTATCGCGTTCACGCTATCCTCATGGGCCTCGCGTTTCGCAGGGTCTCCCGTGTCGACATACTCGATGGAGGCCTTGTCGCCGAATCTTCGGGTCATCTCCTCGCGGATCAGTTCCGTGATCTCCTCCGGAGACCAGGAGGGGCCTCAGCCGCCGCTGGTGCAGCAGGTCTCGGCTGCGAGATCGAATACCTGGACCTGGACCATCTTCTCACCCTTCGTTGGCGCCCACCGGAACAGCGACCACCACAGTCTCCTCCTCGCCGCGGGCGCGGACAACACCGTGGGGCGGAGGAAGTATACCCCATGGGGTATAGAGGCTGACCGGTCCCGGTGGGCCAGGCCATCCGGGGCGGTGCTATCATCCGCAGCGTCCATATGGCGTCGCGAGAGGGCGGCTGCTCATGACAGCATCGGGCGAAACGGCTATGAGGCTCGCTGCGGCCGGCCTCGAGCTTCCGCAGGGTCCTACCGCGCTGGGCGACTACGTGCCGGCGGTTCGGGCCGGTTCGCTCGTCTTCACGTCGGGGCAGCTGCCGATGCGGGCGGGCGCACTGCTCGCCCAAGGTGCGGTCGGCGCCGAGGTTGACACGGAGAAGGCCCGCGCATGCGCGGAGCTCTGCGCCCTGAACGCTCTGGCGGCCGCTTCGACCGTCTGCGACCTGGACGGAGTCGTTCGAGTGGTGAAGGTCACGGGCTTCGTCGCATCGGCGCCGGGGTTCACGGGTCAGCCGGGAGTGGTGGACGGCGCGAGTGCCGTGATGGGGGCGGCGTTCGGGGAGTCGGGGCGCCACGCCCGGGCCGCGGTGGGCGTCGCGTCGCTTCCACTCGGAGCGCCGGTCGAGGTCGAGATCGTGCTCGAACTGGCCTGATGCGACGCCGTCCCTGACGGCCCTCGAAGTCCCACTCACAGGCGCGTCCTGAGGCGTGCAGGAATCGCTCTCCTGACGCCGAACACATGCAGCAGGCCCGCTGTGCGTCCGCACGGGCGCGCTTGCACGCGCGGGAACGTTCACATAAGGTTGCACCACGGCGGGAGGGGTGCGTCATGACCCGCCGTAGGCGCGTCGTGATCCCCGATTTGGTCATACAGAGGAGCGATGGGAATGGCGAAGATCTCCTTGGCCGGGTTCAAGGACCCGGTCCGCAGGCCGCGCTACATCGTCTGGACGTTCGTCGTGGTCCTGGCGCTTGCCGCATTCGTAGTCGTGATGCTGGGTGCGACCTCCACGCGCTGGTTCTGCTCCGAGGTCTGCCACAAGGTGCAAGACGACACCATCGCCGCCTATGCCGCATCGTCACACGCCGAGATCTCGTGCATGGCGTGCCACGAGCCCGTTGGCGCCGACACGATCACCTTCATGATCGCCAAGGTCAAGTCCGGTCTCGAGGTCATCCCCACGGTCGGCAACACCTTCTCCCTTCCTCTGAACCCGGGCTCCGCGCTTGCGCTCAAGGGCGGGAAGGAGATGGGCAGCCAACAGTGCACCCAGTGTCACTCCATGAACCGTGTCGTAACCGCCAGCGAGGGGCTGCTGGTCGACCACAAGGTGCATGCGGACGCCGGCATCTGGTGCACCGTGTGCCACAACCGCATCGCCCACAACGACACCGCCGTACCTCCGGTCCTCGTAGCCCCCAACGGCAGCAAGAACACGGTGCACCCCAACTTCATGAAGATGGACTACTGCTTCCGCTGCCACGACCTCGAGGGCAAGGTCAAGATGACCGGCCAGAAGGCCGCTCCGGGAGTGTGCACGACCTGCCACCCGGCCGGATTCGAGCTCGTCCCGGCGACGCACCAGGCCGCCGACTGGGCCGGCGCCGTGCACGGCGAGACGTCCAAGGAGATCATCAAGGAGATGGGCGCGCTGGAGGTCGAGGCCAAGGTCCTCGAGGAGGAGGGTATCGCCTCCTATCTTGCAGCGCCTGTCGACCAGTGTTTCACCTGCCACGTCGAATCGAAGTTCTGCCAGCCGTGCCACGACGCGCTGAAGGTCTCGACGACACCGACCCCGACGCCCTAGCGGGTCGCGCAACGAACACCGTCCAACCGGAGGCCCGGCTCCCCTCAAGGGGTCGGGCCTCCTGCTTCAGCGGCGCCAAGCGCTGCTTGCCGCGCCACGCGCCGACCGTGTAGGATACGACCTCGTCGGGATGTGGCTCAGCTTGGTAGAGCGCTCGGTTCGGGACCGAGAGGTCGTGGGTTCGAATCCCGCCATCCCGACCAGATGACGGCATACGGCGGGTCCGGCGGAGCGCCGGGCCCGCCGCGTCGTCTGTGAAGAGTCGGGCGACCATTCTCGAAGGGCGGCCATGCTCTCGGCGGCGTTCCACTGGCTCGGCTACGGACTGTGCCATCAGTTGCCCTCGCGCAGTCTCGCGGCGGGAGGCTACCAGCTCCCCGTCTGCGCCAGGGACACGGGCATCTACCTGGGGTTCGTGGTCGCCGTGGCCGTCGCGGCGCTTCTCGATCGGGGTCGGCATCGGGCGGGGATGCCGCCGGCGTGGCTGCTGGGCATCGGGTCCGCGGCCGTGGCTTGGCTGGCCTGGGACGGAATGACCTCGTACTTGGCGCTTAGGCCCACGACCAACGTGCTGAGACTCGCGACGGGCATAGGAACAGGGTTTGCGCTCGCACTTGTGATGGTCCCTCTGCTGAACACGCAGCTTTGGCGGAGAAGGTCGGAGGAGAAGGTGCTCGGGTCCGCTCTCGAAGGGCTCGTGTGGTGCGCCGCCGCGCCTCTCGCGTTCGCCGTCGCCTGGTGGGGAGGCCCTGTGCTCGGCGTCGTCCTCCCGCTCGCGACCTCCGCGGCGATCGTGGTGACGTTCATGTCGGTGAATCTCGTTCTCGTGTCTCTGATACCGGCATTCGAGCGTTCGTTCGACCGGCTGCGAGACGCCTGGCCGGCGCTGCTGCTCTCGCTGGCGCTCTCGATCGCGGAGTTCGCGGCGGCGGACGCGGCCCGTCTGGCGCTTGTCTCGCTCGCCTCGCGGCTCTAGTATCCTGTGGCGGAAGCGGTGAAGCGCCCGGCGCTGCCGCGCCGGTGGGACAGGGGTGGGGAAGTGTACAGCCACAAGGACCGGCTTCACGTCGTCATCTTGACGCAGGGCATGCAGATCGAGGGGGATCTTCACGTGCTGGCGGGGAGCCGTCTGACCGACGCCCTGAACTCCAAGGGCAAGGACTTCTTCCCGGTGACCGACGCCCGGGTCTGCACGTTCGGAACCCCGGGAGAGATCCTCCACTCCGTCAAGTACATTGCCGTGAACCGCGACAGCATCGACTGCATCATGGAGGTCCCCGGGACCTAGGTCCGGGTGTCAGAGCGTACCTGTAGCCTCCTATCGAACCCGTGGTCGATAGGAGGTCCTACTATGCGGCACTACCCCGTCGCTCCGACGGCCCATCCCGTTCTCGGCAGCCTGGCCGATCGGGCCGTCGCCGCGGGTACTCCTCAAGCCGTCGCCGTCGAAGCTACCCGGGCCACCGAAGCGCGATTCGGGCCATGCCCCGGGCACCGCACCTCTCGGGCCCGGATGGAGGCCTACTTCTGGGGAGTAGTCCGCCGGCGGGCGCTGCAGGGCGCGGCACCTGCCGTCAGCCGGCGCCTCGTCATCGCCTCTCTCGAGTTCGAGTTGCGCGAGGCGGGCCACACGCCCGAAGCGATCAGTCGCGAGTTGACGCGGCTCTACGGCCCGCCCGCCGGCGAGTCGCCTCCGCAGCGGGTCGCCTGATCTGGCTGCTCCGGATGGAGCCACGCGCCGGGCTAATAGAAGGATGCCGCGCGCAGCAGCGCACCGGAGGTCAGGTCGAACACCCAGAGCCGACGGTGCGTGATCACACCCCCTGCGTCGCCGTAGGCCTCCACGACCACGACCGCGTCTGCGCCGTCGACCGCGCAGAAGCGAACGAGCACCGGGACGGACGCCGTCTGCGCCGGGAAGCCCTCTGTGAGCAGGTCCGCGGCGCGCTTGCCCGCCTCGCCGTCGGCGCGCAGGTCCTGCAGTGCCGCCGCACGCAGCGCCGGGGCCCGGCTCGTCTCGACGCTGGCGAACGCTCGGATGTCGGTGGACGCCGCGAGCCTCTCGGCGTCGGCGGCGGTCAGCGGTGTGCCCGCTGTCTCCAGTCGGACAACGGGGAGCGAACCCTGGCCGCACGAGGAAAGGAGGAGGGCGGACACAGCGACCGCCATAGCCAAGCGAGCTCGCATCAGGTGTCTCCTGAGGGCAGGGTGCACTGGCACTCCACTGACGATCCAATGGTAGACCAGGGCGGGCGCCGGTTGCGCCGCGGGCCTGTCAGACCGGGCGGATAGGCTCGTCACATGAGAGCGGTAGCAGGAGTGTCGCGGAGGCGGTCATGAAGGAACAGTACGTTCGGGACCTGGGCGAGGGGATGCGTGTCGACTCGCTGTTCGCGCTGGCCTCGCGCGACATCCGATCCGCGCGAACCGGCGACGCGTACCTGTCCTTGGAGCTCTCCGACTGCAGCGGCTCGATCCCGGGGGTGATGTTCCGACCGGGCTCCGCCGACGAGACGATTCCCACCGGGTCGATAGTCCGGGCCCGCGGTATCGTGACGACCTACCGTGGCGTTCGCCGCGTCTCGATCGATGCGCTGCGGCCGGCTGAGGGCTTCGACGCACGCGACCTTCTGCCCCGCGGCCTTCGCGACCGCGAAGAGATGCTCGGCGAGTTGCGTGTTGCGGTGAAGCGCGTACGCGATGGGCGGCTGCGGTCGGTGGTGCGAGCGGTCTTCGGCGCCCCGGGCTTCATCGATCGCTTCGCGTCAGCCCCCGCGGGGAACGGGCCGCACCACGCGTACGTCGGCGGGCTTCTGGAGCACACTCTCGCCGTAGCCAAGCTCTGCGAGTCCCTCGCAGGCTCGTATCCCCGGGTAGACCACGATCTGCTTCTCGCGTCGGCGCTGCTCCACGACGTCGGGAGGACGGAGGAGCTCTCGTTCGAGTCTTCGTTCGAGTACACGGACGCTGGCCGTCTGGTCGGGCACGTCGTACTTGGCGAACAGATGGTGTCGCGCGCGATCGACGGCCTGCCTCGCCCTCTCGATCGGGGAGTCGCCCTCAGGCTGGTACACGCCATCCTCGCGCATCACGGTGAGCGCGAATGGGGCGCCCTGTGCATGCCTTGCTCCCTGGAGGCCCTGCTGCTGAACCATGCCGACAACCTGGACGCCCGGGCCGCCGCGTTCCTCGACGCCGTGTCCGGAGCCGCCGTGCTCGAGCAGCGCTGGAGCGCCCGCGGCGGCCCCTTCGGACGCTCTCTGCTCGTCCCATCCGCCGGCGAGGCCTCGTACCGCGACTGCGCCTGACCGCAAGCGGTTCGTCTGGGGGCCGGGCGCTGCCGGGGAGGGCGTGCGATACAATCCTGAGGTCTTGGCGCACGCCCTGGCCGACTCAGCACTGCCCGTACGGACGATCCAGGAGAGAGACGATGAAGCTTCCCAAGGCCGAGATCGGGGTGTTCGGCGGCAGCGGCTTCTACTCGCTGCTCGACAGCACCGAGGAATACCGAGTCAACACGCCGTACGGTCCTCCGTCCGCACCGGTGACGGTCGGGGAGATCGCCGGCAGGACCGTGGCGTTCCTGCCCCGCCACGGCAAGGCCCATGAGCTGCCTCCGCACAGGATCAACTACCGCGCGAACGTGTGGGCGATGAAGGAGCTGGGCGTTACGCGGATCATCGGCCCGAACGCATGTGGCTCGCTTCAGCCTCACGTCAAGCCCGGCGACTTCGTAGTCTGCGACCAGTTCGTCGATCGCACGTGGGGACGCGCCGACACCTTCTACGACGGGCCCATCACCACGCACGTTTCCTCGGCGGACCCCTACTGCCCGACCATGCGGCAAGTGGCGATCGATCAGGCGGGGTCGCTGGGGATCCACGTGCACCCGACCGGCACTGTGGTCGTGATCCAGGGCCCGCGATTCTCCACGCGCTCCGAGTCGCGCTGGTTCGCCTCCCAAGGGTGGGAGGTCATCAACATGACTCAGTACCCGGAGTGCCATCTGGCCCGCGAACTGGAGATCTGCTACTGCAACATCTCGCTGATCACCGACCATGACGTCGGCGCCGAAGGGGTTGAGCCGGTCTCGAACGACGAGGTCATACGCGTGTTCGGTCAGAACAACGAGCGTGTCCGCGATCTGCTGCAGGCCATGATCCCCGCGCTGCCGGTCGAGCGACCCTGCGTGTGCGCGCACGCGCTCGACGGAGCCGCCTTCTAGTCTGGCCCGGTTCGGCTTGTTCCGGCGCTGGAGGATCGGCGGTCGCTGCCTCTTGCGCCCACTTTGTAACAGAAGTTACGATATGAGCAAGCCGAGGGATCTCCTCGGTTGACGGCCGCGACGGGCTCGCGCCGCGCGCGGCCACATCCGACGGGGGCGGGGAGACATGGTGGAGGTCGGGACCCACATCCCCGAGGGCGTTATCGAACGCCTTCCGCTCTATCTGAACGTGCTCCTCCAGATCCGCGGCAACGGCGAGGAGACGGTGTCCTCGGCGCGCCTCGGAGGCCTGGCCCGCGTCAACCCCGCTCAGATCCGTCGGGACCTCACGTACTTCGGGTCGTTCGGCCGCCGCGGCATCGGCTACGACGTCAACACGCTGGCCAGCCGGATCTCCCGGATACTCGGTTCCGACCACGTCCACCGGCTCGTTCTCATCGGCGCGGGGAACCTGGGCTCGGCCATAGCGGCCTACGACGGTCTCAGCAAGCACGGGTTCATCGTCACGGCCGTGCTCGACAATGATCCCGCGAAGGTGGGAGGCCGCATAGGAGACCTGGTCGTCGGCGACATGGCTGAGCTGGAGCGCACGGTGAGGGAGCAGGGTATCAGCATGGGCATATTGGCGGTTCCGCCGAGCGCCGCTCAGGAGGTCACTGACCGGCTGTCCGCCGCTGGGATACGCGTGATACTGAACTACACTCCAGTCGTGGTGCAGGTCCCGGACGGCGTGACGCTTCACAACACCGACCCGGTCCAGGAGTTGCTGCACACCCTCTACTACCTCTCGCATCTCGAGCCCGTGGCGTCCGGTACAGCGTAGGTGTACGCTGTTCGCCGGTGCACCCGCGGCCCTGCACTCCGCGCTTTGCCCTCTGGCAACATGTGAACACCCGGCCCGGAAGGGCTGGGCGGGTCTTCAATCGAAGTAGGAGGAACAATGGCTGCTTTTGGATTGCCCGGCGGTATTGAGCTATGGATCATCCTCGCTGTCGTCCTGGTGATCTTCGGCCCAACCCAGGTGCCGAAGCTGGCCAAGATGTTCGGGAAGTCCGCGAAGGCGCTCAAGGACGGCATCGACGGCAAGCTCGCCGAGGAAGATGAGAAGCCCGCGGAGAAGCCGGCTGAGAAGCCGCCCGAGCCGCCCAAGGCCGACTCGGGCGACGACGCTGAGATCCCGAAGCCGCTGTAGGGGCGCTACCCGTCCTGAACTCGCCCCGGTCCGCCACTTGCATGCGCGGACCGGGGCGCTATACTCTTTCGCAACTCTGAGGGCCGCCCGTACTACGAGGCGGCCCACGCGTTGCACCCCACCGGCCATTCCGGAAGAGCGGTGTTTCGCGAATGCCTTACGCGCGCGATAGGAGTCCGGGGACCATGCACAAAGAGATCGCCCTGACTGTCGAGGGCCAGCGGAAGCTCGAAGAAGAGCTGCACTTCTTGGAGACCGTCAAGCGTCGCGAGGTAGGCGAGCGGATCAAGGAAGCCAAGGAGTTCGGGGACATCTCCGAGAACTCGGAATACGATGACGCCAAGAACGAGCAGGCGTGGGTCGAGAGCAGGATCCTCGAGGTCAACCAGATCCTGGCCCACGCCACGATCATCTCGGCCCCCAAGAAGAACGACAAAGTGTGCCTGGGGAGCAAGGTCGAGCTGCAGGACGACGGCGGGGACGGCACGATGCTCTACAAGATCGTAGGGTCGGCCGAGGCCGATCCCGCCAACAACAAGATCAGCAACGAGTCTCCCGTGGGGCAGGCCGTGATCGGCCGCAAGAAGGGTGACGCCGTATCCGTGGCTCTCCCGTCGGGCAAGACGATCACCTACACCGTCGTCTCGATCCACCACTAGGCGGGTTCACATGGCCGAAGGCGAGCGCGCTCCCGAAGTCCCCGACGACGATCCGATCGCCGTCAGGCGAGCGAAGCTCGACTCTCTGCGCAAGCGCGGCGAGGAGCCGTACAAGCTCAGCTTCGACGTCACGGCCCGCGCCGATGATCTGATCGCTCGCTACGCGTCCCTGCCCCCAGGCGAGGAGACCTCTGACGAGGTTAGCGTCGCCGGACGCATCGTCGCCCTGCGCGACCAGGGCAAGGCCGTGTTCCTGGTACTCAGGGATGCGACGGGCGACATCCAGCTGTTCTGCCGCGCCAACCTGATGGGTGACGCTGCTCTGGCGGCGGTCAAGGATCTCGACCTCGGGGACTGGGCGGGAGCAGTCGGCACGGTTCTCCGTACGCGCCGAGGCGAGCTGTCGGTGGCGCCTTCGACAGTCACCTTGCTGTCCAAGTCCCTGCGGCCGCTCCCCGAGAAGTTCCACGGGTTGAGCGACACCGAGACCCGGTACCGTCAGCGCTACGTCGACCTCATCGTCAATCCCGAGGTGCGCGATACCTTCACGAAGAGGTTCGCGATCATCTCGTCGATGCGTCGCTACATGGACGGGCAGGGCTACCTCGAGGTCGAGACCCCGATGCTGCACGCGATCCCCGGGGGCGCGACCGCCAAGCCGTTCGTCACGCACCACAACACGCTGGACATGGAGCTGTACCTGCGCATCGCGCCCGAGCTGTATCTGAAGCGACTGCTGGTCGGCGGGTTCGAGGCGGTCTATGAGATCAACCGCTCCTTCCGCAACGAGGGGATCTCGGTGCGCCACAACCCCGAGTTCACGATGCTCGAGGCGTATCGCGCCTACACCGACCTGCGCGGGATGATGGATCTCACCGAGGGACTGGTCCGCGCGGCGGCGAACGACGTTGTTGGCAAGACAGTGGTCACCTACCAGGGCGAAACTATCGACCTGGGCGCTCCCTGGCGCCGCGCGACGATGATCGAGCTCGTGAGCGACGCCGAAGGCGGGGATGTCTCATTCGCCCGCACGCTCGATGACCTCCGCGCCCTTTGCGAGAAGCACGGCGTGCCCTTCGAGAAGTCGTTCGGCAAGGGGAAGCTCATCACCGAGCTGTTCGAGAAGCTCGTGGAGCGCGAACTGGTCCAGCCGACCTTCGTCACCGAGTACCCGCTCGAGACCTCGCCCCTGGCACGCAAGAAGCAGGGCGATCCGGATGTGACCGACCGGTTCGAGCTCATCATCACCGGCCGCGAGTTCGCCAACGCCTTCTCGGAGCTGGTCGACCCCATCGACCAGCGTGAGCGCTTCGCCGCTCAGATGTCGGCGAAGGCGGGCGGGGACGAGGAGGCGATGGGCTTCGACGAGGACTACCTTCGGGCGATGGAGTACGGCATGCCGCCCGCTGGTGGAATGGGCATCGGCATCGACCGCCTCGTGATGCTGCTCACGGACAGCCCCTCCATCCGCGACGTGCTGCTCTTCCCGCACCTGCGCCCGGAGTGATACGGCCTTGGGGCACTCGCTGACCTCCTGCTGAGCGCGGGATAGCCGATATCTGAGCGCATCACGCTCAGATGTGGCACCGATTTCGCTCCGCTGTCGACATCCGCGCAGCTTCGTGTCCTCCCTCGCGCGTATAATGCGTTCGAGGGCCACACAGCGGCGCCGCGCCACTGGCGGGCTTCCCGATAGGAGCGTTGAACATGTTCGAGCGGTTCACAGAGAAGGCACGACGGGTTGTCATCTACGCGCAGGAAGAGGCGCGGATGCTCAACCAGAACTACATAGGGACGGAGCACCTGCTGCTCGGGCTGATCCGGGAGCAGGACGGCATAGCCGCCAAGGCCCTCGAGTCGCTGAGCATCTCGCTGGAGGACGTGCACCAGCAGGTGGAGGAGCTCATCGGGCGAGGCACGTACGTGCCGAACGGCCACATCCCGTTCACTCCGCGCGCGAAGAAGGTCCTCGAGCTCAGTCTTCGTGAGGCGCTGCAACTCGGTCACAACTACATCGGAACCGAGCACATCCTCCTGGGGCTGATCCGAGAGGGCGAGGGAGTCGCCGCTCAGGTCCTGCTGAACCTGGGAGCCGACCTCGAGAAGGTGCGTTCCGCAGTCATACAGCTTCTGTCGGGCTACTACGGCAAACCCGGGGAGCAGGGCGGCGAGGAGCATGCCGGGAACACCAGCCAGCTGCTCGACGAGTTCGGGCGCAACCTGACTCGTATGGCCCGTGAGGGCAAGCTCGATCCGGTCGTGGGGCGTGAGCGGGAGATCGAACGCGTCATGCAGATCCTGTCCCGCCGCACCAAGAACAACCCGGTCCTGATCGGCGAGCCCGGAGTCGGCAAGACGGCCGTGGTCGAAGGTTTGGCCCAGAAGATCGCGTCCGACGAGGTCCCCGAGACGCTTCGCAGCAAGCAGCTGTACACGCTCGACTTGGCCGCCCTGGTGGCCGGTTCGAAGTACCGCGGTGAGTTCGAGGAACGCCTGAAGAAGGTCATCAAGGAGATCCACGAGCGCGGCGACATCATCCTGTTCGTCGACGAGATGCACACGCTCGTCGGCGCGGGCGCGGCCGAGGGAGCGATAGACGCTGCCTCGATCATCAAGCCGGCATTGGCGCGCGGCGAGCTGCAGACGATCGGCGCGACGACGATGGACGAGTACCGCAAGTACGTCGAGAAGGACTCTGCGCTCGAGCGCAGGTTCCAGCCGATCACGGTCGGAGAGCCAACCGTGGCCGAGACCGTGGAGATACTGAGAGGCCTGCGCGACCGCTACGAAGCCCACCACCGGGTGTCGATCACCGACGCGGCGCTCGAGGCCGCAGCGATGCTGGCTGACCGATACATCTCCGACCGCTTCCTCCCCGACAAGGCCATCGATCTCGTGGACGAGGCCGGGTCCAAGATGCGCATCCAGATGATGACCGCCCCCCCCGACGTGCGCGAGGTCGAGGATCGCTTGCGCGCGGTGCGGCAGGAGAAGGAAGCCGCCATCGAGGCCCAGGAATTCGAGAAGGCCGCTTCTCTGCGCGACAAGGAGAAGCAAGTGTTGGCGGAGAAGCGTGCCATACAGGAAGAGTGGCTCAAGCCCGACAAGTCTCGGGTGGTCGAGGTCACGGAATCCCACATCGCGGAGCTTGTCTCCATGTGGACGGGCATTCCGGTCACCGCGCTGACCGAGGCGGAGACCGAGAAGCTCCTTCGCATGGAGGGTTCTGTCCATGAGCGCGTCGTCGGCCAGGACGAAGCGGTGTCCGCTGTGTCCCGTGCGATCAGACGCGCCCGCGCCGGCCTGAAGGATCCGAACCGCCCGTCCGGCTCGTTCATCTTCCTGGGCCCCTCAGGGGTCGGCAAGACCGAGTTGGCCAAGGCGCTGGCCGAGTTCCTGTTCGGCAGCGAGGACTCGCTGATCTCGCTCGACATGAGCGAGTACATGGAGAAGCACACGGTCTCGAGGCTCGTCGGCTCGCCTCCGGGCTACGTCGGCTTCGACGAGGGCGGCCAGCTCACCGAGCTCGTCCGGCGCAAGCCCTACAGCGTCATCCTCTTCGACGAGATCGAGAAGGCGCATCCGGACGTGTTCAACGTCCTGCTGCAGATCCTCGAGGAAGGGCGGCTCACGGACGCCCAGGGTCGCAGGATCGACTTCAAGAACGCCATCATCATCATGACCAGCAACGTCGGCGCCCGCGACATCGCCAAGGGTAAGACCACCCTCGGCTTCGGCACGGCGTCACAGGAACTCGACCACGCGGCGATCACAGGCAGGGTGACCGGCGAGTTGAAGAAGCTCTTCCGGCCGGAGTTCCTCAACCGTGTCGACGAGGTCATCGTCTTCCATGAGTTGACCCACGAGGAGATCGGCTCGATCGTCGACCTGATGATCAACGACCTGCGCACCCACCTGTTCTCCCACGGGATCGGCGTGAGCCTCACTCCGGAAGCCCGGAAGCTGCTGGCGAGGGAAGGATTCGACCCGGCGTCGGGTGCCCGTCCTCTGCGGCGCGCGATCCAGCGCATGGTCGAGGACCCGCTCTCCGAGGAGATGCTCGCTGGGCACTGGAACCCCGGCGACGTCGTCGAGCTGCAGGTCGAAGACGACCGGATCGTGTTCGCGCGCGGCAAAGGCGCCCCCGAGGTGCCGAAGGCTGCGGCGAAGGCGTCGCGCAAGAAGGGCATGACACCACCGCGCGCTTCACGAAGCAGCTCGGGAGCCGCCAGCGGCGGCGCTTCGGGCGAGTAGGCCGAAGCGCCGATGCCCAGGGCACGGACGGCTTGGCGGTGTGCTCAGTGCTCGCACGTCGAGCCGAAGTGGGCCGGGCGTTGCCCTGGGTGCGGAGAGTACGGAACGTTCGTCGAGGAGGCTGCGGGCTCGACCACGGCCTCCTCGCGTTCCGCCGCGCCGTTGGCGCGGCCGGTGCGGCTCTCGGAGGTCGAGACGGCGGGCGATCGCCGCGTGCCCACAGGTATCGACGAGTTCGACCGCGTGCTGGGCGGAGGACTGGTGCGGGGCTCGGTCGTGCTCCTTGGCGGGGAGCCGGGGATCGGCAAGTCGACCCTGCTCCTACAGGTGGCCGAGTCTCTGACGCGCTCCGGGAAACGAGTCCTCTACGTCTGCGGCGAGGAGTCCCCGGCGCAGGTGAAGATGCGTGCCGAGCGCTTGGGGTGCTCCGGTGACATCGGGTTGCTGCCCGCGACCGACGTCGCCTCGGTCGAAGCGGCCGCCCTCGAGGATGGGGCTGACGTCCTCGTAGTCGACTCGATCCAGACGATGGTGGACCCCGACACCCCCGGCACGGCCGGGTCGATCGGGCAGGTACGGGCCTCGACCGCGACCCTGACGCGCGTGGCGAAGCAGCACGGCGTCACCACTCTGCTGGTGGGCCACGTGACGAAAGAGGGAGCCATCGCCGGTCCGCGAGTGCTCGAGCACATGGTGGACACGGTCCTGTACTTCGAGGGCGACCGCGACCACACCTTCCGCATCGTGCGCGCCGTGAAGAACCGCTTCGGCTCGATCTCGGAGATCGGGGTGTTCGAGATGGCCGAGGGAGGGCTGCGCGTGGTAGCCAACCCGTCGGCCGCCCTTTTGGAGCACCGCCCCGAGGGCGTGTCGGGCTCAGCGGTGATGGCCGCGATGGAAGGCTCGCGCCCGGTGCTGGTAGAGATCCAAGCCCTCGTGAGCCCCTCTTACCTGCAGATGCCCCGGCGGCTGGCTACCGGGATAGAGCTGCCCCGCCTGCTGCAGGTCCTTGCGGTCCTGGAGCGCCACGCGGGGCTCGCCTTCGGCCAGCACGACGTGTACGTGTCCGTCGCGGGCGGCGTCCGGATCTCCGAGCCCGCCGCCGACCTGCCTCTCGCGCTCGCGCTCGCGTCCGCGCGCAGGGACGTCGCGCTCCCGCATGGCATGGCCTCCTTCGGTGAGCTGGGGCTGGCAGGCGAGGTCCGTCCCGTCGCGCACGCGGCGGTCCGCGCAGCGGAAGCGGCCCGTCTCGGGCTGCGCACCGTGGTGACGGCTCCCGGGGGCGACCCGAAGCAGCCTCCCGGCGTGGATCTCCGCGCCGTGGCGTCAGCGTCGGTGGCGGTCGGTCTGCTTGCCGGCTGATGCGCGAGCGGGCGGGGGGAGGGCGGGTACAATCCGACCACAGGTGGGCGTGCCCCTAGGAGGGCCCATGGACGCGAGGATCGAGGCGCGGGTCGCGGAGGTGCTGCGTCGCGTCGCCCCCGGGACCGAGCTGCGAGAGGCCCTGGACAGCATCATCTCTGCCCATGACGGAGCGCTGATCGTGATCGGTGATGTCGAGAAGGTCGAGCGGCTTTGTGACGGAGGGTTCCGGCTCGGCATCCCACTCGCCCCTCAGATGGTGTTCGAGTTGGCGAAGATGGACGGCGCGATCACTCTGGACGAGGAGTGCACCACCATCCTTCGCGCCAACGTCCATCTGGTCCCCGACGCTTCGCTTCCGACCGTCGAGACGGGCATCCGTCACCGCACGGCTCAACGCGTCAGCCGACAGACGTCGGCGCTCGTGGTATCCGTCTCCAAGCGCCGCAGCATCATGAGCCTCTATCGCGCCGGCCGGCGCATCACGGTCGAGGACGTCACGGTCGTGCTCGCGAAGGCGAATCAGGCCCTGCAGACGCTGCAGCGGTACCGGATCCGCCTCGACGACGTTATGACCCGCCTGACCGTGCTGGAGTTCGAGGACGCTGTCACCATCGCGGACGTGGTCCTCGCGGTGCAACGCTCCGAGCTCGTCCAAAGGGTGGCTCGCGAGGTCGGGCGCTACGTCGACCAGCTCGGCACCGAAGGCCGGCTTGTTGCGATGCAGGCCGAGGAGGTCACGGCCAACGTCTCCGAAGAGCACGGACTCCTACTGCGCGACTACCTGGTCACGACGGGCTCTCGTCAGGCGAACGCGGCCAGGGTCGCCCTCTCGGACCTGACCCAGGATCGGGTTCTCGACGACCTCGTGGTCGCCGCGGTACTGGGCTTTCCCAATTCGGCCGACGCTCTGGAGTACCACGTCCAGTCTCGCGGCCATCGGGTGCTGCGCCGCATCCCTTCTCTGCCTGGGGCGGTCATCAACAGACTGGTGGATCGGTTCGGTAGCCTGGTGGATCTCTCGAACGCGACCGAGGAGCAACTCGACGAGGTGGACGGCGTCGGCTCTCGTCGTGCGCGAGCCATCGCCGAAGGCCTCAGGCGGCTGCGCGGCTCGGCGTCGATCTAGGGAAGCGAGGCGCGTCCCTCCGTCCGCCGGTCTGTCGCGCGGCGTCAGCGGGGTAGAAGCAGGGTGCTAGAATCGCTTTGAGCACCGTCGGACCGTCTGAGGGACGCGAGAGCGACCCTCGCCTGGAAGGGGGTGACGACGCAGGCAGCGCGCACTTCGCGCTACCACGGCACGCGTCGAATCACATGTTCGTTCAGCTCACCCGGTTCGTCTTGGCGACACTGGGAGCGCTGGCAGGTCTGAGCGTTCAGAGCCTCATCGATGTGAATCAGCTGCTCGGCTACTCCGTACCGACCGTCATCATCCTGTTCGTCATCCTCGGAGCGTCGATCGGATTCATACTCGGTGGCATGATCGGGAGGGAACTGCAGCGGGGCTACTTGTTCTTCGAAGACTACGTGCGCGCCGCCTCCATGAGCGATCTTGTTCTAGGTTCTGTCGGCCTGTTGGTCGGGCTCCTCGTCGCCCTGATGACGTCCCAGCCGGTCCACGCACTGCAGCCGCCGTTGCTCGGCGTCGTCGGGCAGGTGGGCCTCTTCACGGTCTGCGCCTACATCGGCGTCCGAGTTGCGCTGCTGAAGCGTCGGGACGTCGCCAGGATCTTCTCGCGATTCACTCCCGGGGTTGGCGAGCTCGAGAGCGCGTCCACCAAGGTCCTGGACACCAGCGCCGTCATAGACGGCCGCTTCGCCGGACTCATGCGGGCGGGCTTCGTCGAAGGGACCGTGCGTGTCCCGGTGTTCGTTCTGGCCGAGTTGCAGACGCTCGCTGACTCCGCGGACGATCTCCGTCGCGCGCGCGGCCGTCGCGGTCTGGACTTGCTGACGGCGCTTCGATCGGGCGAGCACTCGGTGGACGTGTTCTCAGTCGACTACCCCGACATCCCCGGTGTCGACGGGAAGCTGGTCCAGCTGGCTCGCGACGCCGGCGCCACGATCGTCACGGTCGACTACAACCTCACACAGGTCGCGCGCGTCCAAGGGCTCGACGTACTGAACATCAACGACCTGGCGGCCGCTCTGAAGCCGGCTCATCTGCCCGGGGAGACGATCCGGATCCACGTCGCCCGCGAGGGCAAGGAGGCCGACCAAGGGGTCGGCTACCTGGCCGACGGAACGATGGTCGTGGTCCACAACGGCAAGGTCCTGATGGGGGAGGACGTCGACGTCGTAGTGGGGTCCGTGCTCCAGACGGCGGGCGGGCGGATGGTCTTCGCCAGGCCGAAGGAGGGCTGATGAACGCGGCCGTGGTCGTGGCGGGCGGGCTGGGCGAACGCTTCGGCGACGCTCGCGGGAAGCAACTCGCGCGCGTGGCCGGGCTGCCTGTCCTCGCACACACGCTGCGCGCGTTCGAGCGGTGTGGCGCCGTCGACGCGGTGGTGGTGGTGACCCATCCCGACCGCGTGGAGGCCTACAGGGTCGAAGCCGTCGAACCGGCCGGCGTGGCCAAGGTGATCGCAGTCGTTCCGGGCGGGGCCACGCGTCGCGCATCGGTCGCTGCTGGACTCGCTGCGCTGCCTGAAGGCTGCACCGCTGTCGCCGTGCACGACGGGGCTCGTGCGGCCGTGACGCCCGACACGATAGCGGCGACGTTCGCCGCCCTGCAGACCGATCCGTCGATCGACGGGGTGGTCATCGGCTACCACGCGCTCGACACCATCAAGGAGGCCGATGATGACGGCCGCGTCGTCTCGACTCCCGACCGTTCGAGACTGTGGGTCGCGCAGACGCCGCAGACGTTCAGGCTCCGCTCTCTTCTGGAGGCGCACGAGCGAGCCGCTCTCGAGGGGTTCGAGGCGACCGACGACTCCGCTCTGGTCGAGCGCTTCGGTGGGGTTGTGGCGATGCTCGAAGGTCCGCGATGGAACATCAAGGTGACCGTTCCCGAGGACATCGCGGTGCTTGAAGCGCTGCTGTGCACGCGGGAGGCGACGGGCGATGTCTGAGATGCGGGTCGGGCTCGGCTATGACGTGCACGCTTTCGCGGACGGACGCCCGCTCATCCTCGGTGGCGTGGAACTCGTCCACGGGCGCGGGCTGGCAGGGCACTCCGACGCCGACGTCTTGGTGCACGCTCTGATGGACGCGATCCTCGGGGCGATGAGGGCGGGTGACATAGGCCTCCACTTCCCCGACAACGACGTCGAGTGGGAGGGCGCCTCAAGCATCGGCCTGCTCGCCCGAGTCGGGGACATCATGCGGGCGGATGGCTGGAGCTTGGTGGACGCCGACACCGTCCTTGTCCTTGAGGCCCCCCGTATCTCGCCGCATCGCGACGTCATGCGGGCGCGTATGGCTGCCGCCCTCGCGGTCGAAGTCGACCGGATCGGCCTCAAGGCCACGACCACGGAGGGCCTGGGAGTCGCCGGCCGCGGCGAGGGCGTCTCGGCTCAGGCGGTCGTGCTTCTGGAGCGGTCCTGACGGTGGCGGAGCGCGTCCGCTTCTCGCCTGCTCCGACTGGCGAGCTTCACCTCGGCGGTGCGCGTACCGCTCTCTTCAACCATCTGGCGGCCCGCTCCAGCGGCGGCACCTTCATCGTGCGTTTCGAGGACACCGACGCGGCTCGATCCGACGTTGGCCACGAAGGGGGGCTGCTGCGCGACCTTGCATGGCTGGGGATGTCGTGGGCCGAGGGGCCGGACATCGGAGGCCCCTGCGGGCCCTACCGCCAGTCGGACCGCTCGCCGGTCTACGCCCGAGCGCTAGACAGACTGAGTGCGCAGGGCCGTATCTACCGCTGCTTCTGCCAGCAGGCTGCCCTGGAGAGCGGACGGAGCGCGGCCGACGAAGTCCACCGTCCGCCGCGTTATCGCGGCGGCTGCCGCTCGATCGAGGAGGACGATTCGCGCCGGCGCGCCGAAGATGGCGAACCGTTCGCCTGGCGCTTCGCCGTGGACCCGGAGGGCGTATGGGTCGTCGACGACTTGATCCACGGGCCCGTTCGTTTCGACGCTTCCGACATCGGCGACTTCCTGTTGACCCGTCCCGACGGTACGGCGCTCTACGACTTCGCGTGTGCGGTCGACGACGGCGAGATGTCGGTCACACTCGTCATCCGAGGCGACGACCATCTGTCCAACACACCGCGGCAGCTCATGCTCTTCCACGCGCTGGGAGCGGCTGCTCCGCGCTACGCACATGCGCCTCTCGTCGCGGGCCCCGATCACCGGCCGCTATCCAAGTCGCGTGGCAGCCAGTCAGTCGCTTCCCTGCGCGAGCGGGGCTATCTTCCGTCCGCGGTGGTCAACCACTTGGCGCTGCTCGGCTGGTCGGATCCGGCCGGGCGCGAGGTTCTCACGATGGAGGACCTGTACGAGGCGTTCGACGTAGGTCGCGTCTCGCCGTCGGCTCCCGTCCACGACCCCGCCCGGCTGCGCTGGCTCAACAAGCGGCATATGCTCCTGCTGCCGTCGGAGGAGCGGATCGCTCTGGTCGAGGCGCACGCCCCGGCACTGCCGGGCGCCGGGCCACGCGAGGTGGCGGAAGCGCTCGCCGACGAGGTCGATGTGGCCGGCGAGATGCAGGACCTCCTGGCAGGCGTCGCGGGGCGAATCCCTGAGGACGAAGAGGCGGTCGCTGCGCTCGCGGCGCCCGGCGCAGCCGATGCGCTCGCGATCGCGCTCGAGACTCTGCGGTCGTCCGGTGGCGTGGACCTGCGCGACGCCCTTCGTGCCGCGGGCCTGCCACCCCGCGAGGCGCTGCCAGCAATCCGGGCGGCGCTGACCGGACGCGCGCACGGTCTTCCGATCGCCAAACTGCTCCACTTCCTCGGCAATGTCGAGGCGGCGGCGAGATTGGACTTGGCGCTGCGGGCGTGACGCGGGAGCGGGCGGGTGGTTACACTGGCGCGGTGGGGCGGCTTGGAGAAGGCCGATCCGGCGAAGGACGGCGGGTGTCACTCTCGTGTTCGACGTGCTCCGGCGTGACATACAGGCGGTCATGGAGCGCGACCCGGCGGCTACGTCCGCTTGGTCGGCGTACTTCAACTACCCCGGGTTGACGGCGATCCGCAGGCACCGCCTCGCTCACCGTCTCTACCTCTCGGGTCACACGTTCCTGGCACGCACGCTCAGCCAGTGGGTCAGGCACAGCACGGGGATCGAGATCCATCCCGGGGCCACCGTCGGCGACGGGCTCTTCATCGATCACGGCATGGGTGTGGTCATCGGTGAGACGTCCATCATCGGCGACAACGTGACGATCTATCAGGGAGTCACCCTTGGCGGTACGGGTAAGGAACGCGGCAAGCGCCATCCGACCATCGCGGACTGCGTGGTGATCGGCGTTGGTGCCACGGTACTGGGCGACATCACTGTCGGGCGCGGAAGCAAGATCGGGGCTGGTGCGGTGGTCGTGAACAACGTCCCGCCGAACTGCACGGTCGTAGGGGTGCCGGGGCGCATCGTGATGCGCGAGGGCACGCGCGTGGACGTCGTCGACCTGCACCATGAGGATCTCCCGGACCCGGTGGTCGAGATGTTCCGCTGCCTGCAGCACAGGATCGACCGCATGGACGAGCGCCTCGGTCGGGAAGAGGCGGCGTCGGGGCACTCGCGCGTTGCGACGCCGGAATCGGACGTGGACGCGGACACGACTCAAGCCGCCGAGGGATCGTCCGCTGACGGCTGAGCCCCACGGAAGGACCTCTTCAAGTGGCTCTACGCGTCTACAACACCATGACCCGCTCCAAGGAGGAGTTCGTTCCTGTCGAGGAGGGCAAGGTCGCCGTCTACACGTGCGGTCCCACCGTCTACAACCACATCCACATCGGCAACGCTCGGACCTTCCTGTCGTTCGACGTGATCCGCGGCTACTTGGAACACCGTGGGTACGAGGTCAAGTTCGTCCAGAACATCACGGACGTGGACGACAAGATCATCCGCGCTGCGAAGGAGCAAGGCGTCGAGCCCTCCGAGATCGCCGCGAGATACACCGGGGCGTTCCTGAAGGCGATGGCGGACCTGGGCGTCAAGCCCCCGACCGCCCAGCCGCGCGCGACCGAGACCATCCCGCCGATGATCGAGATGGTCGAGAGGCTGATCGACCGCGGCCATGCGTATGTCGTCGACGGCGACGTCTACTTCTCCGTCCGCTCCTTCGACAGCTACGGCAAGCTCTCGGGGCGGGACATCGACGAGCTCGAGTCTGGTGCCCGCGTCGACGTCGACGAGCGCAAGCAGGATCCCCTCGATTTCGCGCTCTGGAAGTCGGCCAAGCCGGGCGAGCCGCACTGGCCGAGCCCTTGGGGGGAGGGCCGTCCGGGCTGGCACCTGGAGTGCTCGGTCATGTCGGAGATGGAGCTTGGACTCCCCTTCGACATCCATGGTGGCGCCACGGACCTGATCTTCCCGCACCACGAGAACGAGCGCGCGCAGTCGGAGGCGGCCACCGGGAAGCAGTTCGTGAGGTATTGGATGCACGGCGGCCTGCTGCAGGTGAACTCGGAGAAGATGAGCAAGTCGCTGGGCAACTTCCTGTTGCTGAAGGACGTGCTCGACTCCTACCCGGCATCGGTCATCCGTCTCCTGATGCTTCAGACGCACTACCGCAGTCCTTTGGACTTCTCAACCGAGCGTCTCGACGAGGCGCGGACGGCATACGAGCGTCTCGAGAACATGATCCGCGAAGTGCGCTGGATCCGTGGCCGGCGGGCACCGGGTTCCGGTGCGCCCGAGTCGGAGAGGCTGGCCCTCGTGGCCGCCGTGTCGGACGCTCGGTCCCGGTTCGATGCGGAGATGGACGACGACTTCAACAGCGCGGGTGCTCTTGGCGTCCTGTTCGAGCTCGCCCGCGTGGCCAACGGCTTCCGCTCCCGCGTCGGATCTGACCTCGGGCCGGCCGATCTCGATGCGCTGGGCCAGGCCGAGGGCGCGGTGGCCGAGCTGCTCTCCGTGCTCGGCGTGACGATACCTGCCACCGGTTCGGCCACACAGTCGTTCACGCTGACACAGACGGTGCAGGGGCAAGTCGCCGATCCCCTCGTCGAGCTCGCGGCCCGTCTCGTTGGCTACACAGGCGCGGACAGCGCGGATGCCGAGGCCGCGCTGCTCGACGCTAGGGAGGCGGCTCGCCGCGAGCGCGACTGGCCTGCGGCCGACCGGATCCGTGACGGGCTAGGCGACGCGGGCCGGCGCATCGAGGACACGCCGTCGGGGCCGCGCATCGTCCCGGCTCGAGGCTAGCGCCGTCGCCGTGGAGGAGACCGTCGAGGGAAGGAACGCCGTCGCCGAGCTTCTGAGCTCCGGCCGCGCGGTGAAGCGTCTGTTCCTGCTCGAGGGCGTGCGGCATGGAGACCCTCTCGACGGCCTTCGCTCGGCCGCGCGCTCGCGGGCGATCCCGGTCGACGAGGTCGGGAGGCGTGAGCTGGACCGCATGAGCGAGAGAGGCTCGCATCAGGGAGTCATCGCTGTGGTGGAGCCGTTCCGCTACTCGAGCCTCGAGGACGTGCTGCGAGCCAGCGAGAACGACGGTAGCAGTCTGATCGTCGTTCTCGATCACGTGACGGACCCGGGCAATCTGGGCGCCGTGGTCCGCACCGCCGAGGTGGTCGGGGCTGCCGGCGTGCTGATCCCCAAGGACCGTGCCGCCGCGATGACCCCCTCGGCGCTCAAGTCCGCCGCCGGAGCGGCGGAGCACGTTCCGATCTGCCGCGAGCCGAACATCGCGCGCTGCCTCTCGCGTCTCAAGGAGGCCGGCTACTGGGTGGCAGGCGCCTCCGAGCAGGCCGCCACGGTCGTCTGGGACGCTCCGCTCGAAGGGCGGATCGCCCTCGTGATGGGCGCCGAGGGGAGCGGTCTTGCCCGTCTGACCGAGCGCGAATGCGACGTGCTCGTGTCGCTCCCGGTTCGCGGCCGGATCTCATCGCTCAACGTGTCGGCAGCCACCGCCGTGCTCGCATACGAGTGGCTTCGCCGCACGCTGTCGCCCCGGGGGGCTGGCGACACGTGAGGCGGCTCATCATCGACGGCTACAACCTGCTTCTCGGCACGTCCCGCTACGCCGCCCTCGCGGAGCGCGACATCGACGGCGCGCGCGAGCGTCTCATCGCGGACCTCGGTTCGCGCGTGGCGGAAGGCCAGGGCGTCACCGTCGTCTTCGATGGCGGGGGGAACCCCGCGTCCGAGGGGACCCCGAGCCAGGTCGGCGGCGTCACAGTCATCTTCTCTCCCCACGGAAACGAAGCCGACGCCGTGATCGAGTTGCTCGCGTCAGCCGCCCGTGACTCGGGTGACCGTGTCGAGATCGTCACCTCCGACAGCGCCACCCGCTGGGCGGCGGGCGGCGGTTCGGTCACCGTCACGCGCTCCGCGGCATTCGCCCGGGAACTCGAGGGTGACGAGACCGAGTGGCGCCGCGAGTCGGACTCCCCACGCCGCCGCGCCACGCTGGCCGATACGCTGGACGCCGGCGTCCTCGCCCGTCTGGACCGGTTGGCGGGGCGCGGCGAAGCCGACGAACGGTGACCTGTTCCACGGTCCCTGCGCGACTTTGCAGGAATCGGCCCCGCCGCGTTGACAAGGCGGGGTGCGAACGGTAGCGTCCGGAGTGCCGTACCGTGTCGGGGAGGGCGCGGAGCGGCTTCCGAATGGGCCTTGCACGGGGTTGTTCGAGTCGGGGAGGATCAAGCAGTGGTCGTACGAGGGGGGACGGTCCGTCGCCAGCAGACGGACACGGAGTCGGATCTCATCGTAGCGGCCCAAGCCGGTGACGAAGGCGCGTCTTCCGCACTGCTCCAGAAGTATCGAAGCTTCGTCCGCTGCAAGGCCAGGTCGTACTTCCTGGCGGGCGCCGACAGGGACGACGTTATCCAGGAGGGCATGATCGGCCTCTACAAGGCGATCCGCGACTTCCGTCCCGAGCGCCAGGCCTCGTTCCGGTCCTTCGCGGAGCTCTGCGTCACCCGCCAGCTCATCACCGCCATCAAGACCGCGACGCGGCAGAAGCACACGCCGCTGAACACCTACATCTCGCTCCACCGTCCGGCCGCCTCAGAGGAAGAGGGCGACCGCGTCCTCTCCGACATACTCGCGGCGCGCGAGGTCTGCGATCCGGCTGAGGTCGTCATAGCGGCCTGGGAGACGGCGAGCATCAAGGAAGGGTTCACCGGCGCGCTATCGGGTTTCGAGGCCGACGTGCTCCGCCTGTACATGTCGGGCAACTCCTACTGCGAGATCGCTGAGACGCTCGGCCGACACTCCAAGGCAGTGGACAACGCCCTGCAGCGCGTCAAGCGCAAGGTGGAGATCCAGATCCAGCGGTGCCGCGCCTGCTGAGGGCGCCTTCGGGCCCATCGAATAGAATGGTGCGCGCGCCGGCGTAGCTCAGTTGGCAGAGCAATCGCCTTGTAAGCGATAGGTCGGGGGTTCGAGTCCCCCCGCCGGCTCCAGTTCGATGTATCCTACGGAGGTTCGCCGCGCTGCCAGCTCATGCCTCCGTTCGCGTCTTCAGCCGAAGCGACTCGACGACCCTTCGGAAGGCCGCGAGAACGCCCGATCATCCATGGGCACGCCCGGTGGCGTTGCCGCCGTTGACAGTGGTTGCGACGGGCCTGTAGTATTTCCACGCCTTTTCGCAGGGTGGTGGCCGACCTTGACATCGCGAATACGGCTTTTTGTTTGTATGGGGGTGTGCCCGAGTGGCTAAAGGGGACGGGCTGTAAACCCGTTGGCTACGCCTACCCAGGTTCGAATCCTGGCGCCCCCACCACACGCCCACATAGCTCAGTCGGCAGAGCACTTCCTTGGTAAGGAAGAGGTCATCGGTTCGAGTCCGATTGTGGGCTCCACTCACGGCTCACCGGATCGTGCGGCCGAGGCGGGGAGTCCAGCTCTCCGCGCCGCACGCCGGTCACATGTACACGGCGGTGTAGCTCAGTTGGTTCAGAGCACGCGGTTCATACCCGCGGAGTCGCTGGTTCGAGTCCAGCCACCGCTACCATGGTCATCCACGCCCGAGCCCGACGGCCGGTCGTAGACACGTTCCAGCAGCAAGCAGGATCGATAAGCACGGGGCGTCGACGGGCAATGAGCGCGGAGCCAAGTCCGATCGGATCCGCGCCGCGTCTTTGAAGGAAGAAGGAGGAAGAAGTGGCGAAGAAGAAGTTCGAGCGCACCAAGCCGCACGTCAACGTCGGCACCATCGGTCACGTCGACCATGGCAAGACCACGCTGACTGCCGCCATCACGAAGCGTCAGGCCGAGAAGGGCCTGGCCGACTTCACCCCGTTCGACGAGATCGACAAGGCTCCCGAGGAGCGCGAGCGTGGCATCACCATCGCCATCGCCCACGTCGAGTACGAGACCGAGGCTCGTCACTACGCCCACGTCGACTGCCCGGGCCACGCCGACTACATCAAGAACATGATCACAGGCGCCGCGCAGATGGACGGCGCGATCCTGGTCATCGCCGCCACCGACGGCCCCATGGCCCAGACCCGCGAGCACATCCTGCTCGCCCGTCAGGTCGGCGTGCCCCACATCGTCGTGTACCTGAACAAGTGCGACATGGTCGACGACGAGGAGCTCATCGAACTCGTGGAGATGGAAGTGCGCGAGCTTCTCTCCGAGTACGAGTTCCCGGGCGACGACACCCCGGTCATCCGCGGCTCGGCGCTGAAGGCGCTCGAGGGCGACGATGCGTGGGTCCCGTCCATAGACGAGCTGCTGCACGCCGTCGACACCTTCATCCCGACACCCGACCGCGACATCGACAAGCCCTTCCTGATGGCGGTCGAGGACGTGTTCACCATCACCGGCCGCGGCACGGTCGCGACCGGTCGTGTCGAGCGCGGAGTGGTCAAGGTAGGCGACGAGGTCGAGATGGTGGGCATCCACCCCGAGACCCGCAAGACGGTCGTCACAGGCGTCGAGATGTTTCGCAAGCTTCTTGACCAGGCGCAGGCCGGAGACAACATCGGCGTGCTCCTGCGCGGAGTGGGCCGCACAGAGATCGAGCGCGGCCAGGTCATCTGCAAGCCGGGATCGATCACCCCGCACACCGACTTCGTCGGCCAGGTCTACATCCTTACCAAGGAGGAGGGCGGACGTCACACCCCCTTCTTCGACGGCTACCGTCCGCAGTTCTACTTCCGCACCACGGATGTCACCGGCATAGCCCACCTGCCCGAGGGGACCGAGATGGTCATGCCCGGCGACAACGTGGAAGTCACCGGATCGCTCATCTCCCCGATCGCCATGGAGGAGGGCCTGCGCTTCGCCATCCGCGAGGGCGGCCGCACCGTAGGCTCTGGCCGCGTCATCAAGATCATCAAGTAGGACGCCTTCACATACGCAAATGAGGTAGCGGGACCCGGCCCGACAAACGAGGCCGGGTCCCGCTCGCCTGCTCGTCGAGCGGTTTGACACCCTTCGAGAGCGGGTGGTAGATTACCCTACCGTCCCCGGCCCGCCCCGCATGCGCGTCCGCGGGAGTACTGGCAGGGTCCATCCGGAGGAAGCGATACCATGAGGACGCTCGTCACGCTCGCCTGCACGGAGTGCAAGCGCCGCAACTACACGACGACGAAGAACAAGCAGAACAACCCGGAGCGCATCGAGTACAAGAAGTACTGCAAGTGGTGCCGCTGCCACACGGTCCACAAGGAGACCAGGTAGACATCGCCTGCGTCTCCTGAGAGAAACGGTGTATAGGCCAGTAGCTCCAATGGTAGAGCGCCGGTCTCCAAAACCGGATGTTGGGGGTTCGAGTCCCTCCTGGCCTGCCACACGAGACCATCCCGGGCCACGCACGTTGCAGACTTCGGCCCGGTAGCATGAGCATCCATCCCCGCCCGATGGCAGGGGACCCGAGAGGACGGTCCGAGTAGATGGCCCAGACAAGCGTCAAGGCAGCGAAGCCCGGACTGCTGAAGCGACTCGTTCGCTACTTCAACGACGTCAAGGCCGAGATGCGCAGGGTCGTATGGCCCTCGCGCACCGAGATCGTCAACTCCTCCTGGATCGTTGTGGTCACGCTCGCCATCTTCATCGTGTTGATCTTCGGTCTCGACTACGTGTCGAGCGCCGTTGTCCGATTCCTCGCACAGGTCGGGGGCTAGGGAAGATGGCGAAGCGCTGGTACGTCATCCACACCTACTCCGGATATGAGAACAAGGTCAAAGCGAACCTCGAGCACCGCATCGAGTCGATGCAGATGTCCGGCAAGATCTTCGACGTGTTCATACCGAAAGAGACGATCACCGAGATCAAGCAGGGTGGCAAGAAGGTCACCTCGGACAAGAAGGTCTTCCCGGGCTACATACTCGTCGAGATGCAGCTCGACGACGACTCCTGGTATGTCGTGCGCAACACCCCCGGGGTCACCGGTTTCGTGGGCAGCCAAGGCAAGCCGGTCGGCCTGTCACGCGAAGAGGTGAAGCGGATCAAGGGCTCCACCGGGGTCCAGGGCGTCAAGCCGAAGTCGTTCACCGAGTTCCACGAGGGGATGGCCGTCAAGGTGACCAGCGGGCCGCTGGCGGAGTTCGACGGCACCGTCGCGGAAGTCAACCCCGACCAGGGCAAGATCAAGGTCATGGTCTCGATCTTCGGGCGCGAGACGCCCGTGGAACTCGGATTCGATCAGGTCGCCAAGTTGTAGACATCTGCGACGCGTCTCGGCCCGCCGGCGGGAGTGATGCCCCCGTACCGGGCTTCTCAGGCAGGGTAGGCGTCGTGTCGTAGAGCGGGAGAGCAGGCGGCGCGCACGAGCGCGGCGCCGACGAGAAGGATCGGACGTACAGACATCATGGCCAAGAAGGTCGTAGGATTCATCAAGCTGCAGATCCCCGCCGGACAGGCGAACCCGGCCCCTCCGGTCGGGCCCGCGCTCGGCCAGCATCAGGTCAACATCATGCAGTTCTGCCAGGCGTTCAACGCGCAGACTCAGTCGAATCTCGGCACCATCACCCCGGTCGAGATCACCGTCTACGAGGACCGCTCGTTCACGTTCATAACGAAGACCCCTCCCGCGGCCGTCCTGCTCAAGGCCGCCGCGGGCGTGGAGAAGGGCTCGGGGGCGCCGAACCGCGACAAGGTCGCGTCGGTGACCCGGGACCAGGTCCGTGAGATCGCCCAGACCAAGCTGGTCGACCTCAACGCGAACGACATAGAGGCCGGCATGAGGATCATCGAGGGAACCGCCCGCTCGATGGGCATCACCGTCGAGGAGTAGCGCGGCAAGAACGCGCCCGCGCATCCGCCCGAGCGCGCAGCAGAGGTAGTGGGAGGGTCCGAGAAGGGCCCGTCGACCACAGGAGGTTCCACAGATGAAGATCGGAAAGAGGCTCGCCGAGGTCCGCGCGAAGGTCGACAAGGAGACGATCCATACTCCGCTCGCAGCGATAGGGCTGAGCCAGGAGCTGTCGACCGCGAAGTTCGACGAGACCGTCGAGGCCCACTTCCGTCTCGGCGTCGATACCCGTCAGGCGGACCAGCAGGTCCGCGGCTCGGTCTCGCTCCCGAACGGGACAGGCAAGACGGTCCGCGTCGCCGTGTTCGCCTCCGGCGAGAAGGCACGCGAGGCCGAGGCGGCCGGCGCCGACATCGTCGGCGACGACGACCTCATCGAGAGGATCAACGGCGGCTTTCTCGACTTCGACGCCACCATAGCGACCCCGGACATGATGGCCAAGGTCGGCCGTCTGGGGAAGATCCTCGGGACCCGCGGCTTGATGCCCAACCCGAAGCTGGGCACCGTGACCATGGACGTCGGTCGCGTCGTCAAGGAGCTGAAGGCAGGCAAGGTCGAGTACCGCGCCGACAAGTTCGGCATCGCGCACGTGGGGATCGGCAAGGTGTCCTTCGACACCGACAAGCTGGTCGAGAACTACCGCGCCGTTCTCGACGAGATCCTGCGCGCGAAACCCGCGTCCGCCAAGGGCAGGTACATCAAGACGATCACGATCTGCACCACGATGGGGCCCGGCATCAAGGTCGATCCGACCCGCATCCGAAACCTCCTCGAGGACTAGTCGACAGCGGCGGTGGCGGGCGCGCTTGCCCCCGGCACCTCCAGGGTGGTAGGGTACGCTCCGCACCATTTGACATCACGCGATACCGACCGACGCTGCCGAAGACAGCCGGTGCCTGCGCTGAGAAGCGGGGCCCAAGGGGACGATAGAGTCCCGCCTGCCGAGGTGGATGTCCATGAGCGTCCTTCCCGGCCACCGGCCGGAAAGGACGCGCGACGAGACTGAATCGTCCGTGGCCTCCGCCGAGATCCTTCGGCGGAGGCCACGTCGTCTTCCGGGGCCATCTCGATCCCGGAGACCGGCGTTGCCGCCGCCACCGTCCCAGCTCTTGCGGGGACGAACCGTGCGGTGGTACGCGGACGAAGGGAGGGAAGAAGGACAACCATGCCCAATGCCCACAAGATAGAAGAGGTAGGCGAGATCAAGGACCGGTTCGCACGGTCCTCGGCGGTCATCCTGGCCGACTACCGCGGCCTGACCGTCAAGGAGATCCAAGCGCTCCGCGTCTCCCTGCGAGACACCGACGCCGAGTTGCGCGTGTACAAGAACACTCTTGCTCAGATAGCGATGCGCGAACTCGCTCTGCCGGACCTCGGCGATCTGCTCGAGGGCCCGACGGCGTTCCTGTTCAGCTTCGGCGACCCGGTCGCCCCGGCGAAGGCGCTCGTGGACTTCGCGAAGGCGCACAAGGCGCTCGAGCTCAAGGGCGGCTTCGTCGACAGCACCATCACGACGGCCGACGGCGTGCGGAGACTGGCGGCGCTCCCGTCGCGTGATCAGCTCATCGCGAAGCTGCTCGGCACGATACAGAACCCGATGTCCGGGTTCGTTCGCGTTCTGGCCGGCCCCGCGGGCGCGTTCGCCCGCGTCCTGAAGGCGATCGCGGACCAGAAGGCCGCGGCCTAGCCAGCGCGTGAGAAGAAGACCGTGAGGCGCGGGTCGCGCGGGAGCGCTGGGCCGGCCGAATGAAGATCAGAGCAAAGGAGAACTGGACACCATGGCTGTAAGCAAGGATGAGATCATCGAGGCTATCAAGGAGATGCCGGCACTCCAGCTGGCGGAGCTCGTCAAGGAATTCGAGGAGATCTTCGGTGTTTCCGCTGCCGCTCCCGTCGCCGTGGCCGCCGCAGGCGCCACCGCCGGCGAAGCCGCGCCGGAGGAGGAGAAGACCACCTTCGACGTCGTCCTCGCCGAGGTCGGCCCGAACAAGATCTCGGTCATCAAGGTCGTCCGCGAGATCGTCCCGGGTCTCGGACTGAAGGAAGCGAAGGACCTGGTCGAGTCGGCTCCCGCCTCCGTTCTGCAAGGCGTGAACAAGGACGAGGCCGACAAGGCCAAGGGCAAGCTCGAAGAGGCAGGCGCCGTCGTCGAGGTCAAGTAGCACTCTCGCGGCGATCCATCCCGGCAGGGTCGGGGCCTCGAGCTCCCGGCCCTGCCGGCGTCTTCTCGCCCCAGCCGGCAGGGGTCCGGAACGCGCGGCATTCGCGGCGCATCGGGGCTGCGGGACGCCGCAAAAAGGGCCTTGACCCTGGCACGCCGTTTGCCTAGACTGACAGTTTGCCGCGTATGTAGCTAAGCCCCACGACCGGAGGAGGAATCACCTGGTGCCCCGTGGAGCCGAATCCCGCGTTGTCCAGGCTGGTCTTCGCCAGCGCCGCACATTTGCGAAGATCCCTGAAGTGCTCGACGTTCCCAGTCTCATCGCCCTTCAGCGTGACAGCTTCAAATGGTTCCTCGACGAAGGTCTGAACGAGACCTTTCAGGACATCTCACCGATCGAAGACTTCACCGGGAATCTCGCGGTGGAGTTCGGCGCGCACGAGTTCGGGGATCCCAAGTACTCCGTGGAGGAGTGCAAAGAGAAAGACATGTCCTACCAGGCGCCGCTCTTCGTCGACGTCGCCTTCCTGAACCGCGAGACCGGCGAGGTCAAAGAGCAGCAGGTGTTCATGGGCGACTTCCCGCTCATGACCGATCGCGGCACCTTCGTCATCAACGGGACCGAGCGCGTCGTGGTCTCGCAACTCGTGCGCTCTCCGGGCGTCTACTACTCGGAGGAGCGGGACAAGACCTCGGACAAGGCGATCTTCACCACCAAGGTCATCCCAGCCCGCGGCGCGTGGCTCGAGCTGGAGACGGACCGCAAGGACGTCGTGTCCGTGCGCATCGACCGCAAACGCAAGCAGCCGGTCACCGTTCTGCTGAAGGCGCTCGGTATCGCCGAGACGCGCGAGGAGATCCTCGAGCTCATGGGCGAGTCCGAGTGCATCAAGCGCACACTGGAGAAGGACTACACCGAGAACCGCGAAGAGGCGCTGGTCGAGATCTACAAGCGCCTTCGTCCGGGTGAGCCCCCGACGGTCGAGTCCGCCCGGTCGCTCCTGGACGGTCTGTTCTTCAACGCCCAGCGCTACGACCTCGCGAAGGTCGGTCGCTACAAGGTGAACACCAAGCTCGGCCTCGACCTGCCGATCGACCAGTCGACGCTAACGAGCGAGGACGTCCTCGCGGCCGTGCGCTATCTGGTGAACCTGTGGGAGTCTCGCGACGGCTACACCGTCGACGACATCGACCATTTCGGCAACAGGCGCGTCCGCTCGGTGGGCGAGCTGATCCAGAACCAGTTCCGGATCGGCCTCGCCCGCATGGAGCGAGTCGTGCGCGAGCGCATGACAACCCAGGACGTCGAGCAGATCACGCCGCAGTCGCTCATCAACATCCGGCCGATCGTGGCCGCGATCAAGGAGTTCTTCGGCTCGAGCCAGCTCTCGCAGTTCATGGACCAGACCAACCCGCTGGCCGGGCTCACTCACAAGCGGCGCCTCTCCGCGCTGGGCCCTGGCGGCCTGTCGCGCGAGCGTGCAGGTTTCGAGGTCCGCGACGTGCACCCGTCCCACTATGGGCGGATGTGCCCGATCGAGACTCCTGAAGGCCCTAACATCGGGCTGATCGGCTCGCTCGCGACCTTCGCGCGCATCAACCCGTACGGGTTCATCGAGACTCCGTACCGCAAGGTGGTCAAGGGCAAGGTCACGGACGACATCGAGTACCTGACCGCCGACCAAGAAGACCGCTACATCATCGCGCAGGCGAACGAGACCTTCGACCCGAAGACGGGCAAGTTCGAGCGCCCCACGGTCCTGTGCCGCATGCGCAAGGGCGGCGACCCCGAGGAGGTCCACCCCGCAGACGTCGAGTACATGGACGTCTCCCCGCGCCAGATGGTCTCCGTCGCAACGGCGCTCATCCCGTTCCTCGAGCACGACGACGCGAACCGCGCGCTGATGGGCTCCAACATGCAGAGGCAGGCCGTGCCTCTGCTGCGCCCGAAAGCGCCGCTGATCGGCACGGGAATGGAGCACCGTTCGGTGGTCGACACCGGCGAGATCGTGCGCGCCCGCCGCTCCGGCATCGTCGAGCGCGTGGACAGCCACCTGGTCGCTATCCGGGGCGACGACGGCGCGCTGGACGAGTATCACCTGCCGAAGTTCATGCGCTCGAACCAGGGCACCTGCATCAATCACCGCCCCGTGGTCGCGATCGGCCAGAAGGTCGAGATCGACGACGTGATCGCCGACGGTCCCTCGACCGAGCTCGGCGAGCTCGCGCTCGGCACCAACCTCCTCGTCGCGTTCATGCCGTGGGAGGGCTACAACTACGAGGACGCCATCATCCTCTCGGAGCGCATCGTCAAGGAAGACGTCCTCACCTCCATCCACATCGAGGAGTACGAGGTCGAGGCTCGCGACACCAAGCTCGGCCCCGAGGAGATCACCCGAGAGATCCCGAACGTCGGCGAAGACGTGCTGGCCAACCTCGACGACGACGGCATCATCCGCGTCGGCGCAGAGGTATTCCCGGGCGACGTGCTCGTCGGCAAGGTCACCCCCAAGGGCGAGACCGAGCTCACCGCAGAGGAGCGCCTGCTTCGGGCGATCTTCGGTGAGAAGGCGCGCGAGGTGCGCGACACGTCGTTGAAGGTCCCGCACGGTGAGACCGGCCGCGTCATCTCCGTCCAGCAGTTCTCGCGCGACAACGGCGACGACCTCTCTCCGGGCGTCAACGAGTTGGTTCGCGTGTACGTGGCCCAGAAGCGCAAGATCAACGAGGGCGACAAGCTCGCGGGCCGGCACGGCAACAAGGGAGTCATCTCCAAGATCCTCCCGATCGAGGACATGCCCTTCCTGGCCGACGGACGTCCCGTCGACATCATCTTGAACCCTCTCGGCGTCCCGTCCCGCATGAACATCGGGCAGCTGCTCGAGACGCACCTTGGCTGGGCGGCCTTCGTCGGTTGGTCCGATGACCCCAAGCAGAAGGAACCCGTCGACGGCGGCATCTACTGTGCGACGCCGGTCTTCGACGGCGCCCGCGAGGCCGAGATCGAGGACGTGCTGGAAGCGTCGGACCGCAATGCGCGCCTGCGCGCCGAGTCCCGCTACGGCAAGCTCGTGGAGCCGGCGAT
The DNA here is from genome assembly GCA_963726435.1 of uncultured Coriobacteriia bacterium. Classification (GTDB taxonomy): domain Bacteria; phylum Actinomycetota; class Coriobacteriia; order Anaerosomatales; family PALSA-660; genus PALSA-660. The sequence goes on along the minus strand of CAVSCJ010000001.1, from coordinate 70,677 downwards.
GATCCCCAGCGTCGAGCGCACGGGGAAGTCGCGCCTCTACGACGGCCGCACCGGGGAGCAGTTCCGCGCCGACGTGACGGTGGGCCAGATCTACATCCTGAAACTGCTGCACCTGGTCGACGACAAGATCCATGCCCGGTCGACCGGGCCGTACTCGCTTATCACTCAGCAGCCTTTGGGCGGCAAGGCGCAGTTCGGCGGACAGCGGTTCGGCGAGATGGAAGTGTGGGCCCTGTACGCCTACGGCGCCGCCTACGTGCTCCAGGAGATCCTGACTATCAAGTCCGACGACGTGGTCGGCCGCGTCAAGGCGTACGAGGCCATCGTCAAGGGCGAGAACATACCCGAGCCGGGCATCCCAGAGTCATTCAAGGTGCTCGTCAAGGAGATGCAGTCCCTGTGTCTGGACGTCGAGATCATCTCCGAGACCGGCGTGGAGATCGAACTGAAGGAAGAGGACGAGGACATCTTCAGGACCGCCGAGGAACTGGGGCTCGATCTGGGCGCCATCGGGGAGGGAGACTCTCGCGCTTCCAGGGACGAGAGCGCTCTCGACGAACTGCCCGAACTGGACGACGAGGACTTGGACATATCGCTCGACGACGCCTTCTCGGTCGTCGACGCCGAGTCGATCGGCACGGATTCGACCGAGTAGGGACCGCCCGCGCAAGGACCGGCCCGGACTGCCCTGCCCGGCAGACGCCGCTCTCGAGGAACACCCGGGCTTGAAATGAGGAGGAGCTACGTTGCTCGACGTAGACGTTAACAACTTCGATCGCCTGCGGATCGGCTTGGCTTCGTCAGAGCAGATCCGTCAGTGGTCGCGCGGCGAGGTCAAGAAGCCGGAGACGATCAACTACCGCACTCTCAAGCCCGAGAAGGACGGACTCTTCTGCGAGAAGATCTTCGGTCCGACGAAGGACTGGGAGTGCTACTGCGGCAAGTACAAGCGCGTCCGCTTCAAGGGCATCATCTGCGAGCGTTGCGGCGTCGAGGTCACGCGCGCCAAGGTCCGCCGAGAGCGCATGGGCCACATCGAGCTCGCCGCCCCGGTGAGCCACATCTGGTACTTCAAGGGCGTGCCGAGCCGCTTGGGCTATCTGCTCGACATCGCGCCGAAGGACCTGGAGAAGGTCCTCTACTTCGCGAGCTACATCATCACGACCGTGAACGAGGACGACCGCGAAGCCGATCTCGACATGCTCAAGGGCGAGCTCGACACCGATCTCGCCAACCTCGAGGGCGAGAAGGCTGCGGAGGCCGACTCCATCGAGCAGGAGCGCGATCGCCGCGTCGCCGTGCTCAAGGGCGAGGCCGAGCCCGACGAGGGCGAGATCGTGGACGACGCCGTGCCGGTCGCGGACCAGATCAAGCGCCTGGAGACCGAGGCGAAGCGCGACCTGTCGGACCTCGACGAGGAGTTCGAGGACCGCCGCGAGCTGCTGAAGGACGCCTTCGACAAGTTCGTGAAGATCGCCCCGAAGGACCTCATCGCCGACGAGACGCTCTTCCGAGAGATGAAGGTGCGCTACGGCAACTACTTCCGCGGCGGCATGGGCGCGCAGGCGGTCAAGGACCTTCTCGAGCGCGTCAACCTCGATGAGCTGGCGGCCGAACTCCGGGAGATCATCCGTGACGGCAAGGGCCAGAAGCGCCAGAAGGCCATCAAGCGTCTGAAGGTCGTCGCGGCGTTCAAGGGGTCGAAGAACCGTCCCGAGTGGATGATCCTCGACGCCGTTCCGGTCATCCCGCCGGACCTGCGCCCGATGGTGCAGCTCGACGGCGGCCGGTTCGCGACCTCGGACCTCAACGACCTGTACCGTCGAGTCATCAACCGCAACAACCGCCTGAAGCGGCTCCTCGACCTCGGTGCCCCCGAGATCATCGTCAACAACGAGAAGAGGATGCTGCAGGAGGCGGTCGACGCGCTGTTCGACAACGGGCGTCGCGGCCGCCCGGTCACAGGCCCCGGCAACCGCCCCCTGAAGTCGATCTCGGACATGCTCAAGGGCAAGCAGGGCCGCTTCCGCCAGAACCTGCTCGGCAAGCGCGTCGACTACTCCGGCCGCTCCGTCATCGTCGTCGGTCCGGAGCTCAAGCTCCACCAGTGCGGCCTGCCCAAGGTCATGGCTCTCGAGCTCTTCAAGCCGTTCGTGATGAAGCGCCTCGTCGACCTCGACCAAGCGCAGAACATCAAGAGCGCCAAGCGCATGGTCGACCGCGCGCGCCCGATCGTGTGGGACGTGCTGGAGGAGGTCATCCGCGACCACCCAGTGATGCTCAACCGCGCACCGACCCTGCACCGTCTCGGCATCCAGGCCTTCGAGCCGGTGCTCGTGGAGGGCAAGGCCATCCGCCTTCACCCCTTGGTCTGCACCGCGTTCAACGCCGACTTCGACGGCGACCAGATGGCCGTCCACCTGCCGCTGTCGGTCGAGGCGCAGGCGGAGGCGCGCATCCTGATGCTGTCGGTCAACAACATCAAGTCTCCGGCCCACGGGCGCCCGCTGGCCACGCCGACGCAGGACATGGTCATAGGCGTCTACTACCTCACATCCGAGCGCGAGGGTCTGCACGGGGAGGGCCGCGCCTTCTACAGCCCGGGGGAGGCGGTGCTCGCCTACGACAACCGGTCCGTGGACCTGCAGGCGCGCATAGAGGTGCGCCTGGACCGCGACCTGATGGTCGAGACCGCCCTGGGTGTCCAGGAGGAACACAAGGCCGGATCGCGCCTGACCACCACTGTCGGACGCATCACGTTCAACCGCTCGCTCCCGGCCGACCACGCGTTCGTCAATCACGAGATCGACAAGAAGGGCATCTCCCGCATCGTCGAGGACGCATCCAACCGCTACTCCACTACGGAGATGGCGAGGATCCTTGACGAGGTCAAGCGTTTGGGCTTCCACTACGCCACTCGCGCCGGCGTGACCGTGTCTGTCTACGACGTCGTCGTCCCCGAGCAGAAGGCGTCCATACTCGCCGCCGGGGACGACAGGGTCGCGGGCATCGAGAAGCAATACGAGCGCGGACTGATCACGAAGGACGAGCGCCATCGCCAGATCGTCGACGTCTGGACAGCGGCGAACGAAGACGTCGGAGAGGCTATGGCGGCCAACTTCGACAAGTTCAACCCCGTCTACATGATGGCCTACTCGGGAGCGCGCGGTAACATCAAGCAGATCCGCCAGCTGGCCGGTATGCGAGGCCTCATGGCGAACCCGAAGGGCGAGATCCTCGACCGTCCGATCAAGGCGAACTTCCGCGAGGGCCTCTCGGTGCTCGAGTACTTCATCTCGACGCATGGCGCCCGCAAGGGACTGGCCGACACTGCCCTGCGCACCGCCGACTCGGGCTATCTGACTCGCCGCCTGGTCGACGTCGCCCAGGACGTCATAGTCCGCGAGGCCGATTGCGAGACCGAGCAGGGCGTCACGCTCGCGGTGGCCGACCCCAAGGGCGGCGACCGCGTCAATCACAACCTCGTCGGACGGTGCCTCCTTCGCGACGTGGCCGATCCCAAGACGGGCAAGGCGATCAAGAAGGCCGGCGACTACGTCGTCAACGACGCCGAACTGGAATCTTGGCGTGCTCTGGGCGTCGTTGACGTCGGCGTGCGCGCGGTCATGACCTGCCGCGCCAAGTACGGCGTCTGCCAGAAGTGCTACGGCTGGGACCTGGCCTCGAGCCGCCCCGTCGACATCGGTACGGCTGTCGGCATCATCGCGGCCCAGTCGATCGGCGAGCCGGGCACCCAGCTCACGATGCGAACCTTCCACACGGGCGGTGTCGCAGGCGAGGACATCACCCACGGCCTCCCGCGCGTCACCGAGCTCTTCGAGGCCCGGCGCCCCAAGGGCCAGGCGATCCTCGCGGAGATCAGCGGCATCCTGGTGATCGAAGACGCGGACAAGACCCGCAAGCTCACCGTCCACGATGACAAGGGCCACGACAAGAGCTACACGGTGTCGCGCCGCGCACGCCTGCGCCCCGGAGTGGCGGACGGCATGACCGTGGTCGCGGGGCAGCAGCTGACCGAGGGCTCCGTCAACCCACACGATCTTCTCGAGCTGCGCGGCGAGACGGACGTGCTCACGTACATCGTCGCCGAGGTACAGGACGTGTACGCGTCACAGGGCGTCGACATCAACGACAAGCATATCGAGGTCATCGCCCGCCAGATGATGCGCAAGCTCACCGTGCTGGACTCCGGCGACACGGACTTCCTGCCCGGCCAACTCGTGGATCGCTTCGTGTTCGCCGACGAGAACGACAGAGTGACTGCGGCAAGGGGGGAGCCCGCCAGGGCGGAGGCCATACTCCTCGGCATCACCAAGGCCTCTCTCGCCACCGACTCCTACCTCTCGGCGGCCTCCTTCCAAGAGACGACCCGGGTGCTTACCGACGCAGCCATCTCGGGCAAGGAGGACAACCTCCTCGGCCTGAAGGAGAACGTCATCATCGGCAAGTTGATCCCAGCTGCCACGGGCATGAGGCGCTACCGCGGCGTGCGGCTGACCTACAAGGGCCAGTCGGCGGAGTGGAACGTCGAGGACAGCCGCGGGCCGCTGCCGGACTTCGCGCCGGACGAGCTCAAGGAGCTCGAGAAGATGCTGCCGTCTCCGCAGGCTCTCATCGAGGACGGCTACACGCCGGAGGAGGCTGCCTCCATACTGCGCGACCTTCCGATGACGAACGTGGAGTTCTTCGACGTCGCCTCTATCGTGCCGGCGCTGGACGAGGAAGAGGACGTGGCCGCAGACCTGGTGCTCCCCGAGGAGCGCCCCGTCGCCGAGCCGGTCGAGGCCGAGGACGACGAGGACCGCTGCCTGGCAACGACCGGCACGGGAGCCCGGTGTCGCAACAAGGCACTCGAGGGCAGCCGGTACTGCCGCACGCACGAAGGTCTGTCGATCACGGACGGTCTGTGCAAGGCGGTCATGAAGAACGGCAAGCCTTGTCCCAAGAAGGCGCGTGAGGACTCCGACTACTGCGGGCAGCACGCCAAGCTCGCCGAGTAGGGCCTCCGAAGTGTAGAGAACCGAGAGGGGTGGGCTCCCCTGGGAAGGGGGCGCCCACCCCGTCGCATCCGCGGCCGAGGGACGGTGGCGACCGCATATGGACACGCCCGGGGGCGTTGACTGATTGACACGACCTCGGGACCTTGCTAGAGTGCCACCTTGCGGCCTAGGACGGTAGCGCGTCCGCGCGCGCCGCGACATGGCCTGCCCATGAGGGCGGAAACGAAGGCGGTAAAGGAGACAGCGTTGCCGACGATCAATCAGCTGGTCCGCAAGGGCCGCAAGCAGGCGGTCAGCAAGAGCAAGACGCCTGCGCTGAAGGGGAATCCCCAGAAGCGCGGCGTGTGCACGCGCGTCTACACGACGACGCCGAAGAAGCCGAACTCGGCTCTGCGCAAGGTGGCGCGCGTCCGTCTGACGAACCAGATGGAGGTCACCGCCTACATCCCGGGCATAGGCCACAACCTCCAGGAGCACTCGATAGTGCTCGTGCGCGGCGGCCGCGTGAAGGACCTCCCGGGTGTGCGATACAAGATCATCCGTGCGGCTCTGGATTGCGCTGCGGTGACCAACCGCATGCAGGCCCGCAGCCGCTATGGGGCCAAGAAGCCGAAATAGCGCCGAATCGAGCGGACGGCGGAGGACGCCGCCGCTCATTCGCCGTACGTCCCAGTCACCTGGAGGAGACCAGTCATGCCGAGGCGCGCCGCAGCTGCCCGTCGCGAAGTCCAGCCGGATTCGATCTACAACAACCGGCTCGTGACCCAGCTCATCAACAAGATCCTGCTCGACGGCAAGAAGGCCGTCGCCGAGCGCACCGTGTACTCAGCCTTCGACATGGTCGAGACCAAGACGGGCACGGACCCTCTGTCGGTCTTCAAGAAGGCCATGGATAACGTGCGCCCCGCGCTCGAGGTCAAGCCGAAGCGCGTCGGCGGCGCAACGTACCAGGTGCCGATCGAGGTCAGCGCCCGCCGCTCGACCACTCTGGCGATCCGCTGGATCGTCGGCTTCTCCCGCAAGCGCCGCGAGAAGACCATGGCCGACCGCCTCGCCAACGAGATCATGGACGCCGCCAACGGCATCGGCGCGTCGGTCAAGAAGCGCGAGGACCTGTTCAAGATGGCGGAGTCCAACCGCGCCTTCTCGCACTACCGCTGGTAGCGGACGCCTCACAAGACGACAAGAGGGACTGAGACAGCACAACATGGCACAGCGGTACTCCCTGGAGAAGACGCGCAACATCGGCATCATGGCCCACATCGATGCCGGTAAGACCACGACTACCGAGCGCATCCTGTTCTACACGGGAAAGACGCACAAGATAGGCGAGGTCCACGAAGGCGCGGCCACGATGGACTGGATGGTCCAAGAGCAGGAACGCGGCATCACGATCACCTCCGCCGCGACGACCTGCTTCTGGAAGGACCACCGTATCCAGATCATCGACACGCCCGGCCACGTCGACTTCACGGTCGAGGTCGAGCGGTCTCTGCGCGTCCTGGACGGAGCGGTCGCCGTGTTCTGCGCCGTCGGGGGAGTGGAGCCTCAATCCGAGACCGTGTGGCGCCAGGCGGACACCTACGGCGTACCTCGTATCGCGTACATCAACAAGATGGACCGCACCGGCGCGGACTTCATGAACGTCGTCGGGATGATGAAGGACCGCCTTGCCACCAAGCCCGCGCTTCTGCAGTTGCCGATCGGCGCCGAGGACAAGTTCATCGGCATAGTCGACCTCGCAGAGATGCAGGCCATCTTCTTCAACGAGGACGACAAGGGGATCAACCCTACCACCGGCGAGATCCCCGCCGACATGGCCGACGATGCCTCGCTCTACCGAGACGAACTCCTGCACCTCGCCGCTGACTATGACGACGCGCTCATGGAGAGGGTCCTGAACGAGGAGCCGGTCTCCGCTGCCGACCTTCGTGGCGCTCTCCGCAAGGGCTGCATCGCCTGCGGGCTCACCCCGGTGACCTGCGGCGCCTCCTTCAAGAACAAAGGCGTCCAGCCTCTGCTCGACGCGATCCTCGACTACCTGCCGTCGCCCCTGGACGTCCCGCCGATCAAGGGCACGGATCTCAAGACACACGAAGTGGTCGAGCGCAGGGCCGACCCCAAGGTCCCCTTCGCCGCGCTGGCCTTCAAGGTCATGACCGACCCCTACGTCGGCAAGCTGACCTACTTCCGCGTCTACTCCGGCACTCTGTCGGCTGGCTCCTACGTGCTCAACGCAACCAAGGACAGCCGCGAGAGGATCGGCCGCCTGCTGCAGATGCACGCCAACCATCGCGAGGACGTCGACGAGGTGATGGCGGGCGACATCGTCGCGGCCGTCGGCCTCAGGAGCACGTCCACCGGCGATACCCTGTGCGTCGAGGACTCCCCGGTGCTCCTTGAGTCGATGGTGTTCCCGGAGCCTGTCATCGACATCGCGATCGAGCCCAAGACCAAGGCGGAGCAGGACAAGCTCGGCATCGGTCTGGTCAAGCTCGCCGAAGAGGATCCGACCTTCCGGGTCCGCACCGACATCGAGACCGGGCAGACCATCATCGCCGGAATGGGCGAGCTGCACCTTGAGATCATCGTCGACCGCCTCCTTCGCGAGTTCAAGGTCGAGGCGAACGTAGGCAAGCCGCAGGTCGCGTATCGCGAGACCGCGGGCAAGGCCGTAGCCAAGGTCGAGGGCAAGTTCGTCCGCCAGACGGGCGGTCACGGCCAGTACGGCCACGTCGTGTTCGATCTCGAGCCGCAGAAGCCGGGCACCGGCTACGCCTTCGAGAACAAGATCGTCGGTGGGTCGGTGCCCAAGGAGTACATCAGCTCTGTCGACAAGGGAGTGCAGGACTCGCTCTCCACGGGAGTCGTCGCCGGATACCCCATCGTCGACGTCAAGGTCACTCTCGTCGATGGCTCATACCACGAGGTCGACTCGAACGAGATGGCGTTCAAGGTCGCCGCGTCAATGGGCTTCAAGGAGGCCATGCGCCGCTCGGCCCCCAAGCTCCTCGAGCCGATGATGTCGGTCGAGGTCGTCACCCCGGAGGCCTTCGCGGGCGACGTGATGGGCAACCTCTCGAGCCGCCGCGGGCACATCGAGGGCATGGAGCCGCGCGGCAACGCGCAGGTCATCCGCGCCAAGGTGCCCCTCTCAGAGATGTTCGGCTACTCCACCGACCTGCGCAGCCGCACCCAGGGCCGTGCAGTCTACACGATGCAGTTCCGGGCCTACGAACAGGTCCCGAAGTCCGTCGCGGACGAGATCGTGTCCAAGACCCAAGGCTCGCAGGGCTAGAGGAGGAAGAAGTGGCGAAGAAGAAGTTCGAGCGCACCAAGCCGCACGTCAATGTCGGCACCATCGGTCACGTCGACCATGGCAAGACCACGCTGACCGCGGCGATCACGGCGTGCCTGTCGAAGAAGGGCCTCGCCGACTTCACCCCGTTCGATCAGATCGACAAGGCTCCCGAGGAGCGCGAGCGTGGCATCACCATCGCCATCGCCCACGTCGAGTACGAGACCGAGGCTCGTCACTACGCCCACGTCGACTGCCCGGGCCACGCCGACTACATCAAGAACATGATCACAGGCGCCGCGCAGATGGACGGCGCGATCCTGGTCATCGCCGCCACCGACGGCCCCATGGCCCAGACCCGCGAGCACATCCTGCTCGCCCGTCAGGTCGGCGTGCCCTACATCGTCGTGTACCTGAACAAGGTCGACATGGTCGACGACGAGGAGCTCGTCGAACTCGTGGAGATGGAAGTGCGCGAGCTTCTCTCCGAGTACGAGTTCCCGGGCGACGACACCCCGGTCATCCGCGGCTCGGCGCTGAAGGCGCTCGAGTGCGGCTGCGGCAAGGACACCTGCGAGTGGTGCAAGTCCATAGACGAGCTGCTGAATGCCGTCGACACCTTCATCCCGACACCCGACCGCGACATCGACAAGCCCTTCCTGATGGCGGTCGAGGACGTGTTCACCATCACCGGCCGCGGCACGGTCGCGACCGGTCGTGTCGAGCGCGGAGTGGTCAAGGTAGGCGACGAGGTCGAGATGGTGGGCATCCATCCCGAGACCCGCAAGACGGTCGTCACAGGCGTCGAGATGTTTCGCAAGCTTCTTGACCAGGCGCAGGCCGGAGACAACATCGGCGTGCTCCTGCGCGGAGTGGGCCGCACAGAGATCGAGCGCGGCCAGGTCATCTGCAAGCCGGGATCGATCACCCCGCACACCGACTTCGTCGGCCAGGTCTACATCCTTACCAAGGAGGAGGGCGGACGTCACACCCCCTTCTTCGACGGCTACCGTCCGCAGTTCTACTTCCGCACCACGGATGTCACCGGCATAGCCCACCTGCCCGAGGGGACCGAGATGGTCATGCCCGGCGACAACGTGGAAGTCACCGGATCGCTCATCTCCCCGATCGCCATGGAGGAGGGCCTGCGCTTCGCCATCCGCGAGGGCGGCCGCACCGTAGGCTCTGGCCGCGTCATCAAGATAATCAAGTAGGACAGTCTCGGGGAACGCGCATTGGCAGTGAAGTCCTAAGCGTCACGAAGGGTGAACCAAGTTGGCGAACCAGCAGAAGATCCGGATCCGGCTCAAGGCGTACGACCACGAGATCGTTGACCAGTCCACGAAGAAGATCGTGGAGACTGCGCAGCGGACCGGCGCGCGCGTCTCGGGGCCGATCCCGCTGCCTACGCAGCGCAGCCTCTACTGCGTCATCCGCTCGCCGCACGTGAACAAGGACAGCCGCGAGCACTTCGAGATGAAGATCCACAAGAGGCTGATCGACATCCTCGACCCGACCGCCAAGACAGTCGACTCGCTCATGCGGCTCGAACTGCCGGCCGGCGTCGACATCGAGATCAAGCTCTGACAGTAGGTGCGGCACGGCCGGCCACGGAAGTGGCCGACGGTGGTTCATTGAAGAGGAGCGGTCCTCTGGGCACGACCCGCGAGAAGAGGGCGGGCGCTGCAGGGCGAGATGGGACCCACGACCGCACGAGAAGGAAGAGAGCGAAGAGACGATGGGCAAGATGATCCTCGGCCGCAAGCTCGGAATGAGCCAGGTCTGGAGCGACGACGACCGGCTGATCCCGGTGACCGTCATCGAAGCGGGCCCGTGCTTCGTCTCGCAGGTCAAGACGAAGAAGACGGACGGCTACGACGCCGTTCAACTCGCGTTCGGAGACATGAAGGAAGGAAAGGCCAACAGGCCCGCTGCGGGTCATTTCGCGAAGGCGAACCTTGACCCGAAGCGCCACATGGCCGAAGCCCGTACGGACGAGGGTGAGGCCTTCAGGCGCGGCCAGAAGATCACGGTCGGTATCTTCGAGGTCGGGAGCAGAGTCGACGTCGTCGGCACGAGCAAGGGCAAGGGCTTCGCCGGAGTCATGAAGCGTCACAACTTCAAGGGCGGCCCCGGTGGCCACGGATCTCACTTCCACCGCGCTCCCGGCTCGGTCGGCATGTGCGCGTCCCCGTCCCGCGTTCTTCGCGGCGTGAAGATGCCCGGGCACATGGGCGCCGACACGGTCACGGTGCAGAAACTGGAAGTCATCAAGGTCGATGCGGAGCAGAACCTGCTCGTCGTCAAGGGCGCTGTCCCCGGCGGCAAGAACGCCCTGCTTGTCATTCGAGCGAGCTAGCCGGCAGGAAACGAGGAGACAGACGAAGATGGCGACTGTAGAAGTCAAGGACATGAAGGGCGAGAAGGTCGGGACGGTCAAGCTGTCCGACACCGTGTTCGGCATCGCGCCCAACACCCATGCCGTGCACCTCGTGGTGCGCAGCCAGATGGCAGGGCGCCGTGCCGGCACCCACGACACCAAGACTCGCGGAGAGGTGTCGGGCGGCGGTGCCAAGCCGTTCCGTCAGAAGGGCACGGGCCGCGCCCGCGCCGGCTCGACCCGCTCACCGCAGTGGACGGGCGGCGGTGCCGTGTTCGGGCCGCACCCGCGAAGCTACGGCTTCCGTGTCCCGAACAAGGTCGTCAAGCTTGCGATGCGCAGCGTCCTGTCTGCCAAAGCCGCCGACGGCGCGCTGTACGTGATCGATTCGCTCGAGATGCCAGAGCCGTCGACCAAGGTCGCCGCAGCCACGATCGAGGCGCTGGGGATCAAGGGCCGCGTGACCGTCGTCGTTCCCAACGGCGACGAGACGGCGGTCAAGTCGTTCCGCAACATCGAGCGAGTGCGCGTGATCACCGCCGCGGAGTCGAACACCTACGATCTGGTCGACAACGCAGCGCTCGTCCTCACCAAGCCGGCGCTCGAGTACCTCGAGGGGGTGCTGTCGTAACATGGACGCCCGCAGCGTCATCATCCGGCCGATCATCTCGGAAAAGAGCTATGCCGGGATCGAGCACAACCGCTACACGTTCGAGGTCGACAAGCGTGCGAGCAAGCCGGAGATCGCGGACGCGATCGCCGAGGTCTTCAAAGTCACGGTCACGCGCGTGAACACGATGCGCGTGCCTGGCAAGAGCCGTCGCCTGAGGGCGACGGCGGGAGTCACCCGTTCGTGGAAGAAGGCCGTGGTCACCCTCAAAGAGGGCGACTCGATCGAGTTCTTCGAGGGCGGCAGATAGGGTAGCCGCCCCACCAGCGGCCGACGATGCCGGTTCTTCGTTCTCAGGGATGGAGCCGCCCGGCACCGTGTTAAGTCCGGCGTCGAGGTCTGTGAGCCACGTGGGAAGACGTGGCTGAGAGTGCCAAGCAGACCCGGCCATCGGGCTTTGAGAGAGGAGTAGGGAATGGCACTCAAGAAGTACAAGCCGACCTCACCGGGTCGCCGGTTCCAGTCGGTCTCCGACTTCGCGGAGATCACTAGGACCGATCCCGAGAAGTCGCTGCTCGCCCCGCTGCACAAGACGGGCGGGCGGAACAACAACGGCCGCATCACCACGCGGCATCAGGGCGGCGGCCACAAGCGCCAGTACCGTCTTGTCGACTTCAAGCGCAAGAAGGACGGCGTGCCCGCCAAGGTCGCCGCCATCGAATACGACCCGAACCGCTCCGCCCGGATCGCGTTGCTGCACTACGCGGACGGGGAGAAGCGCTACATACTTGCCCCCGCCAAGCTGGCCGTGGGCGACACTGTCACCTCCGGCCCGGGCTCCGACATCAAGCCGGGCAACGCGCTGGCGCTCGGCGACATCCCGACCGGTACCATCGTCCATGCGATAGAACTCCAGCCCGGCAAGGGGGCTGCGCTCGCCCGCAGCGCCGGCACCTCCTGCCAGCTGATGGCGAAGGAGGGGCAGCACGCGATCCTGCGCATGCCCTCCTCGGAGATGCGCATGGTGCCGCTGACGTGCCGCGCGACCGTGGGAGTCGTCGGCAATGCCGAGCACGAGGGCATCTCGATCGGCAAGGCGGGCCGCAACAGATGGCTGGGCAAGCGCCCGACCGTCCGCGGCACCGCGATGAACCCCGTCGACCATCCGCACGGCGGCGGCGAGGGCAAGAACAAGTCCGCCGGCCGTCACCCGGTCACCCCGTGGGGAGTCCCGACCAAGGGCCACCGCACGCGCAACAAGAAGAAGGCCTCGAGCAGTCTGATCATCCGCCGCCGCAAGAAGTAGCGGATGGCCGACAAGTCTTTCGAACAGGAACTGGAGTAGTACATGAGCAGAAGCCTGAAGAAGGGGCCCTTCGTCCAGCCGAGGCTGCTGGCGAGGATCCGGAAGATGAACGAGGCGGGCGAGAAGAAGGTCATCAAGACCTGGTCCCGCGCGTCGACCATCTTCCCCGAGATGGTGGGTCACACCATCGCGGTGCACGACGGTCGCAAGCACGTCCCGGTGTACGTCACCGAGTCGATGGTCGGGCACAAGCTCGGGGAGTTCTCCCCGACGCGGACGTTCAGAGGGCACGCGGACACGAAGAAGGCCCGGCGCTAGCCGGCCGAGAATGATCGAACCGATGCGGCCGCGAGACGGCGGTCGGCCGAGCAGGAGCCGAAAGGGCTTGTGAACCAAATGGAAGCAAGAGCAGTAGCGAGGTTCGTGCGGGTCAGCCCGCGCAAGGCGCGCCTCGTCGTGGACCTGGTCCGCGGGAAGTCCGCGAGCGAGGCCACGACCATACTCCGCTTCACCGAGAAGGGCGCGGCGGAAGTGGTCGGCAAGGTGCTCGCGAGCGCCGTGGCCAACGCCGAGCACAACCTGAAGGTGAATCCCGAGACGCTCTACGTCTCTGAGGCCTTCGTGAATCAGGGACCGTCCCTGAAGCGGATCCAGCCGCGCGCGATGGGCCGCGCGTTCAAGATCCTCAAGCGCTCGAGCCACATCACAATCGTCGTCAAGCAACGAGAGGGGGCCTAAGCATGGGCCAGAAAGTCTATCCCGTCGGTCCCCGCCTGGGCATCACCGAGGAGTGGCGTTCCCGCTGGTTCCAGGGCAAGGGCTACGACAAGACCTTGTACGAGGACATCCAGCTTCGCCGCTATCTGACCAAGCGCCTGAAGCGGGCCGCGCTGTCGCGCATCGACATCGAACGCACGGGCGACAAGGTCACCGTGACCCTGTTCACCGCGCGTCCAGGCATCGTCATCGGCAAGAAGGGCACCGAGGTCGACACCCTGCGCAAGGACCTCGAGAAGATCGGCACCGGCCACATCTCGGTCAACATCAACGAGATCAAGCGCGCCGAGCTCGATGCCGTGCTCGTCGCTCAGGGCATCGCCGAGCAGCTCGAGGCCCGAGTGGGCTTCCGTCGCGCGATGAAGAAGGCCGTGACCGCTGCCATGAAGGGCGGGGCTCTCGGCATCCGTATCCAGTGCTCGGGACGCCTCGGCGGCGCGGAGATGGGCAGGCGCGAGTGGTACCGCGAGGGTCGCGTACCGCTGCACACCTTGCGCGCCAAGATCGACTACGGCACCGCGTCCGCCCGCACGACGTTCGGCGCGTGCGGCGTGAAGGTGTGGGTCTACCGCGGCGACCTCATGCCCGGTCAGACCATCGCCTCGCTCTATGAGGCCGCGGATGCCCGTCCGTCCCGGCCCCAGCGCGACCGCGACGACCGTCGTCCTCGCCGTGACGGGGGAGGTCGAGGCTAGAGATGCTACTGCCACGCAGAGTCAAGCACCGCAAGGTCCAGCGCGGCAGCGCCTGGCACGGCAATGCCAAGGGAGGCACCGAGCTGAACTTCGGCGAGTACGGGCTCAAGGCGCTTGAAGCCGAGTGGATCACCAACCGCCAGATCGAGGCCGCACGTGTCGCGATGACACGCCACATGAAGCGTGGCGGCAAGGTGTGGATCACCATCTTCCCGGACAAGCCCGTGACGCAGAAGCCAGCCGAGACCCGCATGGGCTCGGGCAAGGGCAGTCCCGAGAAGTGGGTCGCGGTCGTCAAGCCCGGCCGCATCATGTTCGAACTCGCCGGAGTCTCCGAAGAGGTCGCCCGCGAAGCGCTGCGGCTGGCCGCACAGAAGCTGCCCATCAAGTGCAAGTTCGTAAGCAGAACCGATAGCGGCGGTGAGTCATAGATGAAGGCATCAGAGATCCACGACATGGCCGAGGCGGACCTGGGGCAGAGGCTCAAGGACGCTCGCGTCGAGCTGTTCAATCTGCGGTTCCAGCTGGCTACCGGCCAGCTCGACAACCCCGGCAAGATCAAGGACGTGAAGCGCGACATCGCGCGGGTGCACACCGAGATCCGCTATCGCGAGATCGAGGCCGCCCGCAAAGCTGCGGCGTCCTAAGTGAGTGAGGAAGGGATCGTTGAGATGACCGAGGATCGCAACAGCCGCAAGGCGCGGCAGGGCGTCGTGGTCTCTACCGCAGGCGACAAGACATGCGTCGTCAAGGTCGAGAGCCGCAAGCCGCACCCGCTGTACGGCAAGATGATGACCCACACCACGAAGTACCACGCTCACGACGAGAACAACGTGTGCGGAGTCGGCGACGTCGTCAAGATCATGGAGACCCGTCCGCTCTCCAAGCTCAAGAGGTGGCGGCTGGTGGAGATCGTGGAGAAGGCAAAGTGACGAAGCTTCCAGCAGACGGGCGTTGCCCGCGGCTGAAGCTTCGGGGCGCTTCTGGGGATGGGTCTTCGCCCGTCGTTGGAGCGTCGAGGTACTCGGAAGGACGGGCGCGCCCACCGCTGACGCGGCGAGGCACTCGGAACGACAGGCTGCACCCGCCGCTGACGCGGCGAGGCGCTCAGGAGAAGGCAAGAGGATGATCCAGGCAGAGACCCGACTCAAAGTAGCGGACAACTCGGGTGCACGGCAGGTGCTGTGCATCAAGGTGCTGGGCGGCTCCAAGCGCCGCTATGCGCGCGTCGGTGACGTGATCGTCGTGACCGTGAAGGAAGCGATCCCGAACGGCGCGATCAAGAAGGGAGAAGTCGTGCGCGCGGTCGTCGTCCGCTGCAAGAAGGAGGTCCGTCGGGCCGACGGTTCCTACATCAAGTTCGACGACAACGCCGCTGTCATCATCGACAACCAGGGCAACCCGCGCGGCACGCGCATCTTCGGTCCTGTCGCGCGAGAGTTGCGGGACAAGCGCTACATGAAGATCGTGTCGCTCGCGCCCGAAGTCATCTAGGGAGGCCGCGTACAAATGGCGAGTTCCATGCACGTCCGGCGCGGCGACAAGGTCCGCATCATAGCCGGCAAGGACAACGGCAAGGAGGGGAAGGTGCTCCGCGCCTACCCCGAGAAGCAGCGCGTCATGGTCGAGGGCGCGAACATGGTCAAGCGCGCGACGCGCCCCAGCCAGAAGAACCCGCAGGGCGGGATCATGCAGCACGAGGGCACGATGCACGTGTCCAACGTGATGCTGATCTGCCCGAACTGCTCGCAGCCTTCGCGAGTCAGCCGCCGCCGCGAGGCCGGCACTCGCGTGCGGGTCTGCAAGAGGTGCGGCAAGGACGTCGACAAGTAGCACCGACGCAGCCGTCGCGCACTGGAAGCGGCGGTGAGCCAAGTGACGCCGGGTCAGGAATCCGGCGCCCGCGATAACGAAGAAGGACCGGAGGAAGACAAGTGGCCCCAAGACTCAAAGAGAAGTACCGCAACGAGGTCGTCCCGAAGCTGATGACCGAGCTTGCGTACGGCAACATCAACCAGCCCCCGCGCTTCAGCAAGATCGTCGTCAACATGGGGGTGGGCGCCGCTTCTCAGGACGCCAAACTCCTCGACTCCGCGGTGGCCGACCTGCGCACGATCACCGGTCAGCAGCCGATGATCACGCGCGCCAAGAAGTCGATCGCGGGCTTCAAGATCCGCAAAGGCATGCCCATAGGCGCCAAGGTCACGCTCCGCGGGGACCGCATGTGGGAGTTCCTGGACCGCCTGCTCGCGACCGCGCTCCCGCGCATCCGCGACTTCCGCGGCATCAACCCCGACTCGTTCGACGGCCGTGGCAACTACTCGATGGGAGTAGACGAGCAGCTCATATTCCCCGAGGTCGACTACGACAAGGTCGACCGCATCAGAGGCATGGACATCACGTTCGTCACCACCGCCAATACCGACGAGGAGTGCCGCGCCCTGCTCGAGGGCTTCGGCTTCCCCTTCAAGAAATAGAGATCCGGTATCGCCGCAGGGCACCCGTTCCCGGGAGCCCGGCGGCAGAGACGTTCGATGGGAGTAGAAGTGGCCAAGAAGTCGATGATCGCGAAGGCCCAGCGCACGCCGAAGTTCGGCGTCCGTGGCGTCCATCGGTGCAATCGCTGCGGTCGCCCGCGTGCCTTCTATCGCCAGTTCGGCCTGTGCCGCGTGTGCCTGCGCGAGTTGGCGAACAAGGGCGAGGTCCCGGGCGTCCGCAAGGCAAGCTGGTAGGAGAGGCCGCAGACCGACGCGGCCGGGCGGGCGGGAAGGCGCGCAACCCACGGGGGGGCGCGAACCACTCTCCTGTCAGGCGTACGACAGGACCATAGGAGGTATCCAAAGATGAGCATGACCGATCCGATCGCCGATATGCTGACCCGCATCCGGAACGCCAACAACGCGTTCCAGACGTCGGTGTCCATGCCATCGTCGAAGAAGCTCGTGGAGATCGCCCGAATCCTCAAGGAGGAGGGCTACATCTCCGGCTACGAAGTCGTTCCGGGCGACGTCCAAGCGGCCCTGACGCTGCAACTCAAGTACGGACCGAAGCGTGAGCGCGTCATCACCGGCATCCGGCGGATCAGCAAGCCTGGTTTGCGCGTGTATGCCAAGAAGGACGAGCTGCCCCGCGTTCTGGGCGGACTCGGCATAGCGGTCATCTCGACGTCTTCGGGCGTCATGACCGACAAGGCCGCGAAGAAGGCCGCCGTCGGCGGCGAAGTCATCGCCTACATCTGGTAGACGGACAGGACAAGGAAAGGAGCTGGATCGCCGTGTCTCGAATCGGCAAGCAGCCCATCCCGATCCCGTCCGGGGTCGAGGTGCAGATAGATGGATCGACGGTCACCGTGAAGGGGCCGAAGGGGTCGCTGACCCAGACGTTCAACGAGGACATGGCGCTGACGCTGGAGGATGGGCTCCTCACGGTCGCGCGCCCGAGCGACGAGCGAGGCCACCGTTCGCTGCACGGTCTGACGCGCACTCTGCTGGCCAACATGGTCGCGGGCGTGTCGGAGGGCTTCCACAAGAACCTTGAGATCGTGGGCGTAGGCTACCGCGCCGAGCTCAAGGGGAGCGACATCCAGCTCGCGCTGGGCTTCAGCCACCCGGTTCTGGTCAAGGCGCCGGAGGGCATCACGTTCGAGGTCCCGGCCCCGACCAGGATCACGGTGAGCGGCATCGACAAGCAGCGCGTCGGACAGGTCGCTGCCGAGATCCGCAAGTGGCGCAAGCCCGAGCCCTATAAGGGCAAGGGAGTCCGGTACGAGGGCGAGCACGTACGTCGCAAGCTCGGCAAGACGGCGAAGTAGAAGGGCTGAAGGGCAAATGGACAACCTGAAGGCAAAGGCGTTCAAGCTCGCTCGCCGTCAGCGCCGGGTCCGCGGCAAGGTGCATGGCACCGCCGCTCGGCCGCGGCTGAGGGTGACGCGCAGCAACGCGCAGATCTACGCGCAGCTCATTGACGACGTGACCGGCACGACCATATCGTCGGCGTCGACGCTCGACGCCGAGGTCAGGGCCTCCGTCAAGAGCGGCAGCAATGTCGCCGCGGCGGCCGCTGTCGGCAAGGCGATAGGCAAGCGCGCTCTGGACAAGGGCGTGACCGAGGTCGTGTTCGACCGCGGCGGCCGCCTGTATCACGGTCGCGTGAAGGCCCTGGCCGACGGCGCCCGCGAGGCCGGGCTGACGTTCTAGAGAGGACGATCTCAACAATGGCACGCAACATCGCTCCGGTCTCGGAGCTTCAGGAGAAGGTCGTCTACATCAACCGGGTCTCCAAAGTCGTCAAGGGAGGCCGGAGGTTCTCGCTGACCGCGCTCGTTGTGGTCGGTGACGGCAAGGGCAACGTGGGCGTCGGCATGGGCAAGTCCGCTGAGGTCCCGGTGGCCATCAAGAAGGGCGTCGAGGACGCGAAGAAGAACATGTTCAAGTTCCCGATGAGCGAAGGGACGATCCCGCACGCCGTGATGGGTCGCTTCGGCGCCGGTCGCGTCATGCTCAAGCCGGCCTCGCCTGGTACCGGGATCATCGCCGGCGGTCCGGTGCGCGCCCTTCTCGAGCTGGCCGGCATCACCGACGTCCTGTCGAAGTCGCTCGGGAGTGACAACGCTCTGAACATGGTCAAGGCCGCCGCTCAGGGACTCCAGTCCTTGGCGGCCGCCAGCACCATCGCCCGGCGTCGCGGCAAGACGGTGGGCCAGGTCTACGGTTGGGAGGAGTAGCTGTGGCGAAGGAGAGTGCCAAGACGCTCCGGATCACCCAGGTGCGAAGCGGGATCGGGCTCGCCCGCGACCAGCGGAGGACCGTACGCGCCCTGGGGATCAAGCGCATGCACGACACCGTGGAGCAGGCGGACACACCCGCCATCCGCGGCATGATCCACAAGGTCAGGCACCTGGTGAAGGTCGAGGAGATCTAGCGCTACAAGCTCGAGTCCAGTCCGCCGGCGGCGAGCGGCCGGCGACCGGGTCCCGCACGCACGAGGGCCGGTGGCGAAGAAGAAGGAGAACGAACATGCAGTTGCACGATCTCTCACCGGCCCCCGGGTCGACAAAGAAGCGCAAGCGTGTCGGACGCGGCAACGGGAGCGGCCACGGCAGCACAGCCGGTCGCGGCGACAAGGGCCAGAACTCCCGCGCAGGCGGGGGCAAGGGCCCCGGCTTCGAGGGCGGCCAGAACCCGCTCGCGATGCGCCTGCCGAAGCTCCCCGGCTTCACGAACCGCTGGCGTCAGGAGTACGACGTCGTCAACGTCGCCCGCCTCGAAGGTCTGTTCGCCGACGGGGACACCGTCGACGTGGAGAGCCTGAAGGCCAAGGGCGTCGTCAAGTCCGTCGACGCCGTGGTGAAGGTCCTCGGTGACGGCGAGCTGACCCGCAAGCTGACAGTGAAGGTGCAGAAGGTCTCCGCCACGGCGAAGGCCAAGATCGAGGCTGCGGGCGGGACGGTCGAGTAGCCATGTTCGAAGCACTCGCGAACGCCTTCCGCGTGCCGGACCTTCGCAAGAAGATCCTGTTCACGATCGCGATCATCGCCCTCTACCGCGTGGGGTCCCACATACCGGTCCCGGGCGTCAGCCGCGCGATGATCGACGCTCTGACGACCGCGACCGAGAACACCGCCGCGCTCGGGCTGCTGAACCTGTTCTCCGGCGGCGCGATGCAGAACTTCGCCATCTTCGCGCTGGGCATCATGCCCTACATCACGTCCACGATCATCATGCAGCTGATGCAGGCCGTGATCCCCCAGCTCGAGAAGTGGTCGAAGGAAGGGGAGACGGGGCAGCGCAAGATCACGCAGATCACGCGCTACATGACCCTGGGACTGGGTCTCCTGGAGTCCATCATCCTGATGGTGACTTTCCAGCGGCAGCTCCTGGGGACCAGCAACGTCGTCAACGGGGTGACGACAACCTTCACGGGCTTCAATCCGCTGACGATGGTGCTGATCATCATGAGTCTCGTCGCGGGTACGGCGTTCATCATGTGGATGGGCGAGCTCATCACCCAGCGTGGAATCGGGAACGGGATGTCGCTGCTCATCTTCTCGAGCATCGTCGCCCGCTTCCCCCAGACGCTGATCCAGGCGTTCCAGCTGAACCAGTGGTACTGGGCGGTCGCGGTCATCGTGGCCGCGTTCGCGATAGTCCTCGCGATCGTCGCGATGGAGCGTGCGCAGCGCCGCATCCCGGTGCAGTACGCGAAGCGCGTCGTGGGGCGCAAGGTCTTCGGCGGCGTGGGCACCTACATCCCGCTGAAGCTCAACGCGGCCAACGTGGTCCCGATCATCTTCGCGAGTTCGGTCTTGAACTTCCCGGTCGTTCTGACGAGTCTGTCCAACATCCCGTGGCTCGTGAACTTCGCGAACACTCTGGCGAAGGGTCCGCTCAACTGGACCTTGTCGGCGGTGCTGATCGTGTTCTTCTCCTACTTCTACACCGCGCTGATCTTCAACCCGATCGATCTGGCGGACAACCTGCGCAAGCAGGGCGGCTTCATCCCGGGCGTCCGTCCGGGCAAGGCCACTTCGCAACACATCGAGCACGTGCTCAACCGGATCACGCTCCCGGGCGCGCTCTTCCTCGCGGCGATCGCGACTGTGCCGACGATCCTGTTCCAGCAGTCGGGCGAATCCATGCCTCTGCTGACGATGTTCGGCGGCACGTCGATCCTGATCATGGTCGGTGTCGCGCTCGAGACCATGACCCAGTTGGAGAGCCAGCTGAAGATGCGGCACTACGACGGCTTCTTCAAGTAGGGAGAGATTGGGCTCGGCACCACCGCGGGGCGGGACTCGGGGGCTTCCGGGTCCCGCCCGGCGTGACATCGGAGATCAGAGTACGAGGAGGGTGGGCATGAACATCGTGCTTCTGGGCGCAGCCGGCGCCGGCAAGGGGACGCAGGCCGCCCGGCTGGTTGAGGACTTCTCGCTGACGCATATCTCGACCGGCGACATCTTCCGCAAGAACGTCTCGGAGATGACTCCTCTCGGGCTGGAGGCCAAGCGCTATATGGACGCCGGGCAGCTCGTTCCCGACGACGTGGTGATCCGCATGGTCAAGGATCGTCTGCAGCAGGCCGACTGCGCCAAAGGCTTCATGCTCGACGGCTTCCCTCGCACACTGCCGCAAGCCGAGTCGCTCGACGCGGCGCTGGGATCGATGGGCACTCACCTCGACGCGGTCATCGCGATCGAGGTGCCGCGCGACGTGCTGATGAGGCGCCTCACCGCGCGCCGTCAGTGCCGTAAGTGCGGCAAGATCTACAACGTTCTGGGCGAGATGCCTGCGACTGAGAACGTCTGCGACGTCTGCGGCAGCGAGGTCTATCAGCGCGACGACGACACGGTTGCGGCGGCCACCAAGCGCCTCGACGACTACGATGCCGTCACCTCCGCGCTGGTGCCCTACTACGAGGCCCAAGGCCTGCTGAGGACCGTCGACGGCAACCGTCCGGCAGACGACGTGTACGCTGATGTCACGGCCATCCTGCGCGCGAAGGCCTGAGCGAGCCCATGATCGCCACACGGTCTGCGGCGGAACTCGCGACGATGCGCGAAGCGGGGCGCGTGACAGCCGCCGCGCTGCGGGCCGTGGGCGATGCGGTCGCGCCCGGCGTTACGACCGGCGAGCTCGACGAGATCGCGGTCGAGGTCATCCGCGCGGCCGGGGCGCGCGCCGCGTTCCTGGGCTATCATGGCTTCCCTGCCACGATCTGCGCCTCGCTCAACCGTGAGGTCGTCCACGGGATCCCAAGCCGCCGCAAGCTCTCGTCAGGCGACGTACTCTCCGTGGACGTCGGAGCGGTCGTGGACGGCTACTTCGGTGACGCGGCTCGCACGTTCCCGGTGGGGCGGGTTTCGAAGGAGGCGGAGCGGCTTCTCGCCGCCACCCGCGAGGCCCTCGAGGCGGGGATCGCCTGCTGCGTTCCGGGCAAGCGTCTCGGGGACATCGGTGCGGCCGTGCAGAAGGTCGCGGAGGGCGCGGGCTTCTCCGTGGTGCGCGAGTACGTCGGGCACGGGATCGGCCGCGCGATGCACGAGGATCCGCAGGTGCCCAACTACGGCACTCCCGGCAAAGGGCCTCTGCTCCTCGCGGGGATGGTCCTGGCGATCGAGCCGATGATCAACGCCGGCGACTCGGACGTGCGCCAGCTGGCCGACGGCTGGACTGTCGTGACAGCGGACGGCACGCTCTCCGCTCACTTCGAGCACACGGTCGCAGTGACGCAGAAGGGGCCTTGGGTGCTGACCGTGGAGTGACCGCTCCGGCTGGACGATGAGAGCGCGTGTTGGTATACTCCCCGTTTGCGGCTTCACGTCCCGCCTGTAGAAGGAGACCTTGTTTGGCAAAGAACGGCGACGCCATAGAGATGGAAGGCACCGTAGCCGAACCTCTCCCCAACGCCATGTTCCGCGTTGAGCTGGAGAACGGCCACAAAGTGCTTGCTCACATCTCGGGCAAGATGAGGATGCACTACATCCGCATCCTGCCCGGCGACAAGGTGGTCGTCGAACTGTCTCCCTACGATCTGACGCGGGGCCGAATCACCTATCGCTACAAGTAGCTATGACCCGCTCGACCCGCCACCGGGGAGGAAGCAAGGACACGCCCGGCGGCGTTTGTTTGCACTCCATGGCAAAGAAGCACCTGCGGCTGGGTGTGAACATAGAGCGAACGACTTGTGAAGGGAACGGCAGATGAAGGTACGACCCTCTGTCAAGAGGATCTGCGAGAAGTGCAAGATCATCCGCCGCCACGGACGCGTGCTCGTGATCTGCGAGAACCCGCGCCACAAGCAGCGGCAGGGCTAGTCCCGACCCCGGAGGAGATAGAACCTTGGCACGCATAACCGGCGTCGACCTTCCGCGCGAGAAGCGCGTGGAGATCGGCCTCACTTACATCTTCGGGATCGGTCTCACGACGAGCCAGAAGATCCTGCGTGAGACGGGCATCAACCCGGACACGCGCGTACGCAACCTGACCGAAGAGGAGGTCGTCCGCCTCCGCGAGTACATCGATCGCAGCCTGAAGGTCGAAGGCGACCTTCGTCGCGAGGTCAGCCAGAACATCAAGCGACTCATGGAGATCGGCTGCTACCGCGGCCTTCGCCATCGCAGGGGCCTGCCGGTCCGCGGACAGCGGACCCATACCAACGCGCGCACCCGCAAGGGCCCGCGTCGCCAGATCGGCGCAAAGAAGAAGGCAGGTAAGTAGCGATGGCAGCCGCCCCGAAGAAGAAGGCAGCAAAGACCCGCGTCAAGCGCAGCGAGCGCAAGAACATCGCCGTGGGTCAGGCTCACATCAAGTCCACGTTCAACAACACGATCATCTCGATCACCGACCCGGCCGGCAACGTCATCACGTGGCGCAGCGCGGGTCAGGTCGGGTTCAAGGGCTCCCGCAAGTCGACGCCGTTCGCCGCGCAACTGGCGGCCGAGCAGTGCGCGAAGGACGCCATGGAGCACGGCATGCGCAAGGTGTCCGTGTTCGTGAAGGGCCCCGGTTCAGGCCGCGAGACCGCCATCCGTTCTCTGCAGGCCACGGGGCTCGAGATCGCAAGCATCCAGGACTGCACGCCCATACCACACAACGGCTGCCGGCCGCGCAAGCGCCGCCGCGTCTAGTCCTCTTCTAGGAGGGATCCCAAGTTGGCACGTTACACAGGCGCGGACTGCCGCCTCTGCCGTCGTGAGGGCATCAAACTGTTCCTGAAGGGCGATCGCTGCTACAGCGACAAGTGCGGCGTCGAGCGCCGCCCGTTCCCGCCCGGCCAGGCCGGCCGCAAGCGCCCCCGCGACAGCGAGTACCGCGTGCAGCTGCGTGAGAAGCAGAAGGCCAAGCGCTCCTACGGCGTCTTGGAGAAGCAGTTCAGGACGTACTACGAGCTCGCCAGTCGCCAGCAGGGCAAGTCGGGCGAGAACCTGCTGCGCCTGCTGGAGAGCAGGCTCGACAACGTCGTCTACCGTCTCGGCTTCGCAGCGTCGCGTGATGAGGCGAGGCAGACCGTCCGCCACAACCACATCATGGTCAACGACAAGAGGGTGAACGTCCCCTCGTACCGGGTACGCCCTGGCGACACGGTATCGGTGGCCCCCAAGGCGAAGGAGATGTCCGTGGTCAAGGCCGCGATCATCTCGTCGGCCCGGATCGAGGTCCCCGCTTGGCTTCAAGTGGACGTCGAGAAGCTCCAGGGCAAGGTCCTGGCGCTGCCGACCCGCGACCAGATCGATCTGCCGGTGCGTGAGCAGCTCATCGTCGAGCTCTACTCGAAGTAACCGGCGCATTTCTCTCATCCCGCCAAGGAGGCAGGTAGATGACAGGTTTCATGAAGCCGACCGTCTCGGACGTGCAGATCGACCCGCGCACCGCGAGGTACGTCGCGGAGCCGCTCGAGCGTGGTTTCGGCTACACCCTGGGCAACTGCATGCGCCGGGTGTTGCTCTCGTCGCTCCAAGGCGCGGCCGCGACGTCGATCCGCATCGAAGGCGTTCACCACGAGTTCACCGCGATCAAGGGCGTCCGCGAGGACGTCACGGACGTCGTGCTGAACGTGAAGCAGCTGGTGTTCCGCTCCAACGGCGGCCCGGACGACATCTCGGATGCGGTCGCCACGCTCTCGGCCACCGGCCCGAAGACTGTGACCGGAGCCGATCTTGCCATCCCGTCCGAGTTCGAGCTCGTCAACCCGGAGGCGGTCATCGCGACCCTGGACAAGGGCGCCAAACTCGAGATGTCCATGCGCATCGAGGTCGGCCGGGGCTACGTGTCGGCCGACCGCAACAAGCGCAGCGACGACCCGCTGGGGGTCATCACGATCGACTCGCTGTTCAGCCCGGTGGTCCGCTGCACCTACCTCGTGGAGAACACCCGCGTCGGCCAGCGCACGGACTACGACAAGCTCATCGTCGAGCTGGAGACCAACGGGGCGGTCGACCCGGGGGAGGCCGTCAGGGCTGCCGCCAAGATCATCAACGACCACATGATGCTCTTCGAGAACCAGAGCGGGGCGGAGCTCGGGATCACGTTCGACGAGACGCCCGCCGACGCGGCCGGTCCACTCGACACTCCTATCGAGGACCTCGACCTGACCGTGCGCTCGTTCAACTGCCTCAAGCGCCAAGGCGTGAACACGATCGGCCAGCTGGCCGAGTGCACTGAGGCCGATCTTCTCAACATCCGAAACTTCGGCGCCAAGTCCATCGAAGAAGTGAAGGACAAGCTTCAGCAGATGGGCTTGGGGCTCAAAGGCTAGAAGGAGAGACGGAAAGCACATGCGACACCTGAAGAAGGGGCGTGCGCTCGGTAGCGACGCGAGCCACACCAAGGCCATCCTGCGCAGTCTGGCCCTTGCGCTGCTCGTGAACGAGCGCATCAAGACGACCGAGACGCGCGCCAAGGAGGTCCGGGGGCTCGTCGACCGGATCATCACCTGGGGCAAGCGCGGCGACGTGCACTCGCGCCGCCTGATCATCGCAGCACTCGGCGGGGAGAAGAAGGTCGTGAACCCGGCCACGGGCAAGCAGGACCTTGAAGTGTCCTACCGCGTGATCCACGACATCGCGCCGCGCTTCGCGGAGCGTGAGGGCGGCTACACGCGCATCCTTAAGCTCGGTCCGCGCAAGGGTGACAACGCTCCGATGGTGATCATGGAGCTTGTGGACTAGGCGCATCGCGCCCGGCGGCTCGTGACAGGCGTCGGGGCAAGGTACTATCTCGGGAGGGCCGCGCATCTGTGCCGGCCCTCCCGCTGCATGAAGGGACCTGCTGCCCGAGTGATCGTCTTCGAGTCCGCTTCCTTCCGATATCGCCCCGGCGCGCCGCTCGCGCTCGACCGCGTCTCGCTGACACTGGAGCGAGGGGAGCTCGTCGCCGTAGTCGGCGCGAACGGGAGCGGCAAGTCGACCCTGGCCCTACTGTGCGACGGCCTGCTCGTGCCTTCAGAGGGCAGGGTGCTCGTGGACGGGCTCGACACTGCCGATCCCGGATCGCTGTGGACCGTGCGGTCGCTAGTTGGGATGGTGTTCCAGGATCCCGACGACCAGATAGTCGGCACGGTCGTGGAGGAGGATTGCGCGTTCGGACCGGAGAACGTCGGGCTGCCGAGCGCGGAGATCCGCGAACGCGTCGACGCCGCCCTTCATGCCGTCGCCCTCGACGGGTACGAGCGCAGGGAGCCGCACCTGCTCTCCGAGGGGCAGAAGCAGCGGCTCGCCGTGGCCGGCGCGCTCGCCATGCTTCCCCGATACCTGGTCTTCGACGAGCCGACCGCGATGCTCGACGCGGTGGGTCGCCGGTCCGTGCTCGAGATAGCCAGCCGCCTCGCCCACGACGACGGTCACGGCGTCCTGATCGTCTCTCACGACACGGCGGGCGTCACTCGGGCCGATCGTGTCATCGGCCTCGCGGCCGGGGGCGTCGTGTTCGACGGCCCGCCCGAGGGTTTGCTTGGCGATGCGTCTCTGATGGAGAGGGTAGGACTCGCACTGCCTCCCGCTGCGCGTCTGGCCGCGGCGCTGCGCAGGCGGGGGTTCGACGTTCCGGTGGCCGTTGCGGACGCCGAGGGCGTGGTGGACGCGCTGTGGCACTGATCCTCACCGGTATCAGATGCGAGTACGCCGCCGGCACCTCGCTGGCATCAGTGGCGCTCTCCGGGGTCTCACTGACACTCGAGCAGGGGGATCTGGTCCTTCTCGTGGGCTCGACAGGCGCAGGCAAGACCACTCTGCTGCGCGCCGCCGCCGGGCTCCTGCCGGTGACGCAGGGCAGCGCCGAGGTCGACGGTCGTCCCGCCTCCGGCCGTGGCTCGGAGCGAGGTGCGGTGGGGCTGGTCTTCCAGAGACCCGAGTCGCAGTTCTTCTCGATCACCGTGGAGGAGGATTGCGCCTTCGGTCCGCGGAACCTCGGGCGCGCCCCCGACGAGGCGCTCCGAGACGCGCGCGCCGCCCTCTGGGCCGTCGGGCTCGATCCGGAGGAGTTCGGCCCTCGCGAGCCTTGGTCGCTCTCGGGGGGCGAGGCACGCCGGGCCGCCATAGCCGGCGTGCTGGCCATGCGGCCGCGCTACCTGCTGCTCGACGAGCCGACGGCCGGTCTGGACGCGAGCGGGAAGAAAGCGGTCTGCGCTGCGATCGAGGCCGCGCGCGCGGACGCCGGCGTGCTCGTCGTGACCCACGACGCGGAGACGTTCCTGGCTAGAGCCGACCGCGTCCTCGCCCTGCGAGGCGGGCGCCCCGTCTTCGAAGGCGACGTGCGGCAACTGCTGGAAGCGCTCCCCCGGCTCGCCGACGCCGGCGACGTCGATCCGCCGGAGGTCCCGCGTTCGCTCATGCTCGCGCGTGCGGGCGGGCGGGCGCCGGCCGGAGCGCTCACTCTCGACGTGGAGGCCGCTGCCGACCTGCTGGCAGGTGCGCTGAGAGCCGGGACGAGCGATCCCGCATGAGACGCATCACAGGGATAGGCCAGTACGTTCCCGGTGAGTCGCCCCTCCACCGACTCGACGCCGCAGCCAAGATAGGAGTGGTCGCCGCGTTCACCCTCGCGCTGTTCATGCTGGACGAACGGCTTCCCGGGTTCGTCGGCTTGGCCGTGCTTGCGGGAGCCGTCGCCGCAGCGACGATCGTCTCCCACGTGCCCCCGAGCGCGGTCGCGCGAGGGCTGAAGGCGGTCGCCGTGATCATGGTGCTGACCATCGCCGCCAACGCCTTTAGGTGGCAGCCCGCGGAGGCCCTGGCGCGCCTCGGTCCGCTCGCGGTCGACGGCGAAGGGCTGAGAAGGGGCGCCTTCTTCGCTATCCGGATCATGCTCCTGGTGACCGGTACCTCGCTTCTGACCCTCACAACCGGCCCGCTGCAACTGGCGGGTGGCATCGAGCGCGCTATGGCGCCGCTGAAGTACGTGGGGGTGCCCGTGGGCGACCTCGCGATGACCCTGACCATCGCGCTGCGCTTCATACCCACTACCGCGGAGGAGGCCGAGCAGATCATGACGGCCCAGCAGGCACGCGGTGCGTCCTTCGACGCGGGCGGCCCCATCGCTCGTGTGCGCGCGTACGCGCCCGTTCTGGTGCCCCTGTTCTTCCAGCTGTTCCGGAGGGCCGACGCGCTGGCCACGGCGATGGAAGCCCGCTGCTATCGGGGGAGTGAGGGGCGGACACGGCTGGTGGAGGCGCGGATGCGTGCCTCCGATTGGAGCACCATGCTGATCGCCGCCGCCTTGCTCGTTGCAGTCGGGGTGATGCTGTGACCGGGCGGGGCGGCACGGCTCTCACCATCGCCTACGACGGCGCGGGGTTCCACGGATTCGCGCGGCAGCCGGGGCTCGTCACCGTCCAAGGCGCTTTGGAGTCGGCGCTGCACACCGTGCTCGGGCGCGACGTCGGGATCGTTGGTGCGGGCAGGACGGATGCCGGGGTCCACGCCCACGGACAGGTCGTGAGCTTCGCCAGCGAGCCGGGAGACCCGCCGGCCGACCGCCTGCAGGTCGGGCTGAACGCTTTGGCGGGACCCGACATAGTCGTGACCGCGGTGCGGTCGGCAGCGGACGGCTTCTCGGCGCGCTACGACGCGGTGCTTCGCGAGTACCGCTACACTCTGGTGCCGGGCCCCACGCCGCCGCTTGCGCTCCGCGGACGCGCGTGGTGGGTGAAACGGGAGCTCGACCTCGAAGCCATGCGGGCAGGAGCCGCCCAGCTGACGGGGGAGCACGACTTCCGCGCCTTCTGCGTCAGCGGGAGCGCGCGCGACCGGCGCACCGTCCGCGACATCGAGGAGATCGAGATACTCGAGTCATGCGAACTCGGCGAGGAGTGCGTGCTCGTGCGCGTGACGGGCCGCACCTTCCTCCATTCGATGGTCCGGATCGTCGTGGGCTCGCTCGTGGACGTCGGCAGAGGGAAACGCGATCCCGCTTGGATCTCGTCTGCGCTCGAGGCCTGCCGCCGCGAGGCGGCGGGGATGACGGCACCGCCGCACGGGCTCACGCTGTGGCACGTGACCTACCCCGAGGAGTGCTGGCTCTAGAGACCCGCGCACGAGTGGGGCCGGACGCGCCCGATGGACACGCCCGGCCGCGTTTGTTTCGTTGACGGGCACACCCTCCCGTGGCAGACTGTGAGGGTTCGTTCCGGAGAGCCCCGTGAACTCGAGGAACGCCCGAGAGCGCGAATGCGCGTGCACCAACTAGGAGAACGAGTGAAGACGTACCACGCCAAGGTCGGTGAAGTCGAGCGCGAATGGCTGCTCGTCGACGCCACCGATATGACGCTCGGCCGGCTCGCGAGCGAGGTCGCCCAGATCCTCAAGGGCAAGCGCAAGCCGCAGTACACCCCGCACGTGGACACCGGTGACTTCGTGATCGTGGTCAACGCCTCGAAGATCAAGGTCACCGGCAACAAGCTCGCGGACAAGAAGTACTTCCGTCACAGCGGCTTCCCCGGGGGACTGAAAGAGGTCTCGCTCGGCGACCGCATGGCGACGCACCCGGAGCGCGTCATCGAGCACGCCGTCAAGGGCATGCTGCCGAAGAACACGCTGGGCCGCGCCATGGGCATGAAGCTCAAGGTGTACGCCGGCCCGGATCACAAGAACCAGGCCCAGAAGCCCCGTCAGATCAAGCTGGAGGGTTAGCCACCTATGACCGACAAGGCCATCTACCAGGGCACCGGCCGCCGCAAGACCTCGGTCGCGCGCGTGCGCCTCATGCCCGGCACAGGCACCATCACCGTGAACGGCCGCGACGCGGCGGCGTACTTCGGCCGTGCCGTGCTAATGACGCTGGTCGACTCTCCCTTCAAAGTGACCGACACCGTCGGCAAGTTCGACGTCCTCGCCTCGATCCACGGCGGCGGGCTCTCGGGCCAGGCCGGCGCGCTGCGCCACGGGATCGCTCGCGCGATGCTCGAGGCTGGCGAGGACTACCGCGCCGAGCTCAAGAAGAACGGTCTTCTGCGTCGCGATCCGCGAATGGTCGAGCGCAAGAAGTATGGCCTCAAGAAGGCCCGCAAGCGTCCTCAGTTCAGCAAGCGCTAGCCGGCTCGACCCGCATCGAACCCAGGACCCGCCGCCCCGTCCCATAGGCGGCGGGTCTTCGATGCCCAGGCGCTATCATCAAGTCCGGGAGGAGGGAGCGAACGCCCTCCGAGCGCCCCGTCGAGCGACAAGGACCCGCCTACATGTCCCTTCGATTCGGCACCGACGGAGTCCGCGGCATCGCGGGCTCCGAACTCACCCGGGAGCTGGCCTTCAGTCTAGGCGAGGCGGCCGGTACGCTGCTGTGCAGAGGCGGGGCGGGCCGCATCGTGGTCGGCCGCGACACGCGCGCCAGCGGCGAGTGGCTGGAGTCGGCGCTGGTCGATGGGATCCGCTCGGCCGGATGCGACGCGCTGCTGGCGGGGATCGTACCGACGCCCGCGGTCGCCTTCCTGACGTGCGCGCTGGAAGCCGACGGCGGCGCCGTGGTCTCCGCCTCCCACAATCCCGCCGAGTACAACGGCATCAAGTTCTTCAGTGCCGACGGTTTCAAGCTTCCCGACGAAGTGGAGCGGGAGATCGAGTCTCGCGTGACCGCGGCCGAGCCGTCAGTCCGTCCAGAGGACGTACGAAGCGGCTCCGCGAGCACTATCGGCGATGCGGTCGAGCGCTACGTCGCTCACGCCGCCGCCACGGTGCCCGGCACCCTGGACGGGCTCAAGGTCGCCATCGACTGCGCCCACGGAGCCGCGGCCGTTTCGAGCGAGGCTGCATTCCGGCGCCTGGGCGCCGATGTTGCAGCCGTGAACTGCGACTGGGACGGCTCCGACATCAACTCGGGCTGCGGCTCGACCCATCTGGACCCGCTGATCGCTCTCGTGCGCCAAACCGGGGCGGACATCGGGATCGCCCACGACGGCGACGCCGACAGGACGCTAGCCGTGGACGAGACGGGCGCGGTAGTCGACGGCGATCGCATCATGGCGGTCGCCGCCGCGCAGATGAAGCGCGGGTCGCGCCTGGCGGCCGATACAGTAGTCAGCACCGTCATGGCGAACATGGGATTCGAAGCCGCCATGCGCGAGCGCGGGATCCGGGTAGTCAAGACCCAGGTCGGCGATCGGAACGTACTCGACGGCATGCGCGCGGCGGGGGCAGTGCTGGGTGGGGAGCAGTCGGGCCACGTGATCTTCCTCGAGTACGCGACCACCGGCGACGGGCTCGTCACGGCCCTGCAGATGGCCCGTGCGATGAAGGAGAGCGGCAAGCCTCTCTCCCAGCTGGCGTCGGTCATGACCACATATCCGCAGGTGCTCGTCAACGTGCCGGTGTCGGACACGGGGGGTGCGGAGGGGAACGCGGCTCTGCTGGCGGCCGTCGCCGCAGAGGAGGCGGTGCTCGGAGACACCGGCCGCGTCCTGGTGCGGGCCAGCGGCACCGAACCCCTCGTGCGCGTCATGGTCGAGGCCTCCGATCGCGCGGTCGCCCAGGCCACGGCCGACCGCATCGTGGCGGTCGTCGAACGGGAGCTCGGATAGCGGAGCTGCTCGGGCAGCCGTCAACGAACCGTGACCCGCGCATCTCCCGCCGGGTGCTACGATTGCCTTGAGGAAGGCCGCCGGGACGACGCACGATGTGGCGTCGGAAGGGGGTGTGAAGCCGGACGAAGACCGCACGTCCGATCGCGACCAAGCGCCGGGACTGCCCGTTTCCATGTAGTGGGGCAGTCGACGAGGCGGGAGCTCATCGAAACATTCGGCGGATGGCTCCCCGGCATCTCATCCCGATGTCGTCACCGCACCGACAAAGCCCGCGGGTGACCGCGGAGACAAAACGGCTGCGGGACCAGGGACTCCCGCGCTACACGCGCGGACACCCTTGCAGGCAGGCGCGCCGTGCGTCCCTGCAGCCGCACGCGCACACGCGTGGGGTATCTCCCAATGGACTTGATACGACCTGGAGGTCGAGCAGATGTGTGGAATCGTCGGATACGTCGGGCCACGCCGGGCGACTGACATCCTTCTGGGTGGGCTGGCCCGCCTGGAGTACCGCGGATACGACTCTGCGGGCGTTGCCGTCATCGAGGGGGATGAGCTCGTGGTCGTGCGCCGCATGGGGCGCCTGGCCAACCTGCGCGACGCACTCGGGAAGCGCCCGCTCTCCGGGTCCACGGGCATCGGGCACACCCGGTGGGCCACTCACGGCCGTCCCAGCGAGGAGAACGCGCACCCGCACTCGGACTGCACCGGTCGTGTGGCCGTCGTGCACAACGGCATAATCGAGAACTACACGGCGCTGCGGGACGAGTTGGCCTCCAACGGCCACATCCTTCGCAGCGAGACCGACACCGAGGTCGTCGCCCACCTGATCGAGAGTTACCTGGATGGCGACCTGGCCGAGGCCGTTCGCAAGGCCGCCGCCCGCCTCGGGGGCAGCTACGCCCTCGCCGTGGTCCTTCGCGACGACCCCTCCACGATCGTCGCGGTCCGCAAGGACTCGCCATTGATCATCGGCCTCGGGGACGGCGAGAACATCGTCGCCAGCGATATCCCGGCGGTGCTCGAGCACACTCGCGAGGTGATGGTGCTGCACGACGACGAGATCGCGGCTGTGACCGCGGATGCCGTCACCGTCTACGACGCGACGGGCGCCGTCGTCACGGACCCCGAACTCATGACTGTGCAGTGGGATCTCGACGCTGCCGAGAAGGGCGGCTTCGACGACTTCATGCTGAAGGAGATCCACGAGCAGCCGAAGGCGCTACGGGAGACCCTGCGGGGCCGGATGGGCGACGACGGCACGATCCAACTCTCCGAGCTGATGATGACGCCCGAGCAGGTCGCAGCGATCGAAAGGGTCTACATCATCGCCTGCGGCACGTCCTACCATGCGGGGCTCGTGGCCAAGATCCTCATCGAGGCGTGGGCCCGCATCCCGGTGGAGGTCGACGTCTCCAGCGAGTTCCGGTACCGCGACCCGATCGTCGACGATCAGACGTTGGTGGTCGCCATCACGCAGTCGGGTGAGACCGCGGACACCCTCGCGGGCGTGCGCGAGGCGCGCGAGCGCGGCGCGAAGGTCATCGCCATCACCAACGTCGTCGGCTCACGCGTCACGAGGGAGAGTGACGGCGTCATCTACACGCACGCCGGCCCGGAGATCGGTGTGGCAGCAACGAAGACCTTCACCGCTCAGATCGCCGCTCTGACCGTGCTGGCGCTCAAGCTCGCACAGGCGCGCGGCTCCCTTGACGATCGGCGGGTCCTCTCGTACTGGGAGGAGCTTCTGACGCTCCCAGACATCGTGGAGGCGGTGCTGCAGGACTGCCAGGCCCTGGAGGAGTGCGCGGCCGCATACAAGGACGTGGTGTCCTCGCTGTTCATCGGACGTGGTATCGGGGTGCCGGTCGCGATGGAGGGCGCGCTCAAGCTCAAGGAGATCAGCTACATCCACGCGGAGGCGTATCCGTCAGGAGAGATGAAGCACGGCCCGATCGCGCTGATCACGCCGCAGGTGCCTGTCGTGGCGATCGCCACGCAGGGGCCGACCTACGAGAAGGTGGTGAGCAACATCCAGGAGGCGCGCGCACGCGGAGCGCAGGTCATAGTCGTCGCCACCGCCGGTGACGACGACATCGCACGGCACGCGGAGTACGTGCTGCACGTCCCGCGCACGAGCGAGGCGCTATCGCCGATCCCTGCGACGGTGCCGCTGCAGCTGCTCGCCTACTACATCGCCAAGCTCCGCGGCTGCGACGTCGATCAGCCGCGCAACCTCGCCAAGTCCGTGACGGTCGAGTAGATGATCGCCGGTCTCGGGGTGGACATCGTAGAGATCGACCGCATGGCGGCGGCGCTCGAGCGCCATCCGGGCATGCGGGAGCGGCTCTTCTCCGAACAGGAGCGCGCGTACTGCGAGAAGCGCAACAAGCCCGAGGTCCACTACGCCCTGCGCTTCGCGGCCAAGGAAGCCGTGCTCAAGGCGTTGGGCACGGGCTTCGCGGGGATGAAGTTCACAGACGTCGAGGTCGCGAGGGACGCCGGCGGTCGTCCGACGCCCCGGCTGAGCGGACGCGCGGCGGAGGTGGCCGAGCAGATCGGCGTGCGTGAGCTGCACCTGTCGCTTTCCTACACGCACACGACCGCGGTGGCGTCCGCGGTGGCCATCACCGGCGATCCGACTCCGGACGAGGGTCGCGATGAGGCGAAGCGCCGCGCCGCCGCCTTCCGGGACGCGAAGAGCCTGGTCGATGACCTGGAGGATCCGGAGCCGCAGGGCTGAGCACGCTGGAGCGGAGGCGGCAAGGATGGGTGCTGAGCGAGAGTCGTGGACGGCGTCCGACTACGCGCGCCTGATCAGGCGGCCGCAGACAAGCGATCACAAGGGGACCCGCGGGCGACTGCTCTTGGTCGGCGGAGCGCCGGGGCTGACGGGGGCCGTCTGCCTAGCCGCCGATGCCGCGCTGCGGGCGGGTGCCGGCTACGTGACGGTAGCTGTGCCCGCTCCGTCGCTGCCGGTCGTCGAGGTGAAGCTCACCGTGCCGGTCAAGATGGCGCTGCCAGCCCGGGCCGGAGGGTCGCTCGGCCCGGAGGCCGTCGACGCGATCATCCAGGCCGCGCTGCAGGCCGATGCGGTCGTTCTCGGGCCCGGTCTGGGACGCTCGGCCGACACCTCCGCGGCCGTCCTGGATCTGATCGCACGCCTCACGATCCCGCTGCTGCTGGACGCCGACGCGCTCTTCGCGCTCGGAAGCGACCTTTCGCCGGTCGCCGCACGAAGCGCGCCCACGGTGCTGACCCCGCACGCCGGTGAAGCAGCGCGGCTCATGGGAGTCACGCGAGATGTCGTGGACGCCGATCGGGACGCGACCGCCCTTGCGCTCGCGGTGGGCGGCGCCACGGCGCTGCTCAAAGGTGCGGGCACGCTGATCGCCTGGCGGGGGCGGCTCGTTCTCAACCCATCCGGCGGACCTGAGCTGGCCACACTCGGGACCGGCGACGTTCTCGCTGGCATAGTGGGGACACTCCTGGCTCAGGGCACGCCCGGGCTCGAGGCCGCCGCGCTGGGCGCCTACATCCACGGATCGGCCGGCGAGGCGGCTGCCGACGATCTCACCGCCGTTTGTTGTACCGCCGAGGATGTGGTTGCATATCTCCCCGAGGCGTTCCGCCCGCTGCTCGCGGCCGGCGCCTGACCCGCGATGGAAGGACCCGCGATGGCCGAACTCACAGCGAGAGACATCATGACCTCCGATCCCGTCACGGTCGGTCCGGACATGACGGTCACCGAGGCGGCACACCTGATGACCGGCAAGCGCATCGGCGCACTGCCGGTGCTCGAGAAGGGGAAGCTCGTCGGCCTGGTCACCGAGGGCGACCTGATCATGGCCGACGTGAAGGTCCACTTCCCGACGTACCTGAGCCTGCTCGGCGGCTACATCTTCGCGCCGGGCGCCCAGGACAGATACGAGTCCGCGCTGCGCAAGGCGGTCGGGGCGACGGTCGCCGACGTGATGACGACCGACCCGGTGACAGTGGTCCCCGAGGCGCTGGTCACCGACGTCGCCACCCTCATCGTCGAGCGCGACGTCGGCCCGCGTGCCGGTCATGGACGGCGACGAGTTGGTCGGCATCAGTCAGCAAGTCCGACATCGTCCGATCGCTCGCGGGCTGACCGTGGCCGGTCCCGTCGATCGAAGATGGGCCTGGGTCGAAGTCGATCTGGACGCCATCGCCCACAACGTCGCGCGCCCTGAGATCGCTGACTTCGACCGAGACGCTGTTCATGGTCGTCGTGAAGGCGGACGGGTACGGACATGGCGCAGTCGGAGGTCGCTCGGACCGCGCTGGATGCTGGAGCGGACCGCATCGGCGTCGCCACAGTCGACGAGGGAGTGAGACTGCGCAAGGCGGGCATAACCGCGCCCATCCACATCCTCTCCGAGCCGCCCGTCTCGTCCGTTCCCTCCCTCCGACGGTACGGCCTGAGGCCGGCGGTGTTCTCCCCTGAGTTCGCGGCCGGGCTCTCCCGCGCCGCTGTCTCGGCTTCGACCGAGGTCCCGTACCATCTGAAGGTGAACACGGGGATGAACCGGGTCGGCGTCGACTGGACGGATGCGGCTGCCTTCGCGAGTCACGCTCAGGGACCTTCCGGGAATCGTCCTCGAAGGGGTCTTCACGCACTTCGCGACCGCCGACGTCCCGGGCGACTGGGACTTCGAGAGACAGTTGGAGCGATTCGACGCGCGCGCTGGGAGAGATCCGCGGCAGCGGCATCGACCCTGGGCATCGTGCACGCGGCGAACTCCCCGGCGACGATCCTGCATCCCGAGACGCACTTCGGGATGGTGAGGTGCGGGATCGCTGTCTACGGCCTGCATCCCTGCGAGGCGACCAAGGCAGCGGTGGAACTGCGTCCGGCGATGTCGGTGAAGGCGCGCGTCACGCAGGTGCGCCGAGTGCCGATGGGAGAGGGGGTCTCCTACGGCCTGACCTGGCGCGCCGCATCGCCGGCAGTGATCGCCACGCTGCCGTTGGGCTACGCGGACGGCGTGCGCAGGGGACTCTCGAATCGGATGCGCGTGGTGCTGCGCGGCGCCGAGTGCCAGCAGGTGGGTCGGATCTGCATGGACCAGCTCATGGTCGAGGTCCCGCGAGGAGTTGAGGTCGCGGTCGGTGACGAGGCCGTGCTCGTGGGCGAGCAGGGCGGTCACGCACTGACCATCGACGAGCAGGCCGAAGCGGCTCGGGACCATCAACTACGAGATCGCCTGCGGCTACGGGTCGCGCCTGCCCCGCCTGTACACCGTGCGGGCGTGACCTGTACCCGCAGGGCACCGGACGGTAGCATCTATCGTGGTAGCATTCTCATGCGTGCCCACGCGTGCACGTCCGCGCTTGCGTGCCTCACGCGCCGGGGGCTCCGACACGCTCTGCCGCGCTGCGGCATCTTGCAGGAATCCGGCGCACCGCGACGAACTGGAGCGATGAGACACACCGTTCAGCCGTGCGGGTGGTGCTATCCGCACGGTATGACCCTGCTGGACGACAGGCATCACGTACCCGTGACGCCTGGCCTTGGATATGTCCCGCATCAGCGGCGGGAGAGAGGTGGATGCGGTGGTAGAGGACAAGTCGACCGAGCAGGAGAGCCTCGAACACATCAAGTTCTATCAGGATGTGATCAAGAAGGAACTCCCGAACTCGCCGCTGTACCTCATCCGCGAGAAGGAACTCGAGATCTCGGGGCGCGTGCTCTCGACCAAGAAGAAGGCGGAGCAGATCGTCGCCGACGCTCGCAAGAAGGCCGCCGAGACGCTCTCCGGTGGAGAGGCGGAAGGCGAGACGTGCCGCCCGCGAGGTCGAGAAGGCGCATGATCGCCGAGGCCGAGCAGGAGGCCGCGAGGATCCTGGCGAACGTCGATGTCGGAAGTGGCCGAGGTCGAGGCGAAGGCGGAATCCCGTCGCGCCAAGGCCGTCGAAGATGGTCGTAGAGGCCGTCACCAAGGTCTGAGGTTTCCTCACCCGCGCAGCGGGTGACGGGAGGGGGTGTCGCACGTGTTGGTGCCAATGGCGAAGATCGAGATCATCGGGCCGAAGAGCAAGTTCTTCGACGTCGTGGACATGCTCCACGAGCATGGCAAGGTCCACATCGAGGACCTGTCGCAGAAGATCGAGTCCAAGGAGCTCCAGCTCGACCAGATGGAGCTCGTGCAGTCGCAGGACCAGGAGCTCGAGCGCATGGGGGAACTCCTGATCCGAGTGCGCGCGGTGATCAAGGCTCTTCAGCTGCCCGGCACCAAGGTCGACGAGGCCAAGCGCCAGAAGGAGTACGCCGCGCCTGTGGAAGCTCGACTCGGCCGAGCTCTCCGACGAGATCGCCCACGTCGTCGACGAGGTCGAGGAGAAGACGAGCGGTCTTGCGATCTCGCAGACCGAGCATCGAGAGCGAGCTCGTCGCTGCTGGCTCGCTACGAGCCGATCCTGCAGAAGATCCAGCCGCTCGCGAAGCAGATCGTCACGACTGGCAACTTCGACTCCGTCGCGCTGCTGGTGGAGCGCAAGTACAAGAGCGCTCTCGACCAGCTCAAGGACGAGCTCGACGAGATCACCAACAAGCAGTGCGAGATCGTGTCCACCGACGTCGACGAGGACACGACCGCCGCCATCATCGTGTTCAACAAGACGTACTCGGAGCCGGTGCACAAGTTCCTGGCCATCGAGAACGTCAACCAGATCCGCCTCCCCTCCGACCTGCAGGGCATGGCGTTCGACCAGGCCTACGAGACGGTCAAGGAGCGCCAGAAGACCCTGCCCAAGCAGCTCGAGGACGTCGAGCAAGGAGCTCGAGGGCATGTCGAGCCAAGTGGTACCTGCGCCTCACGACCATCCGTGACGTCCTGTCGGACCGCATCGACGAGATCTCGGCGATCCCGAAGTTCGGCCAGACCGACTACGCGTTCGTCGTCTCCGGCTGGATCCCCGTCGGTCGACATCGCCGACCTGCGCAAGACCCTGCGCCAGCGTTCGGCGAGGACGTCATCGTCAGCCAGCTCGAGATCGACGAGCACGACTTCAGCGAGACTCCCGTGTCCGCTCGTAGAACCGCAAGGAGGTCGCGCCGTTCCAGATGCTGCTCAACTTCCGCGGCGGCCTTCCGGCCTACGGCACGCTCGACCCGACGATGATCCTGGCCGTCTTCTACCCGATCATCTTCGGCATGATCGTCGGCGACATCGGCTACGGCGCTCGTGATGCTGGCGCTCGTCATCTGGCTCCGCCTCAAGTTCAAGGACAAGCCGTTCATCCAGATGGCGACCGGCATCCTGGGCCCGGCGTGCACCATGGCGATCGTCTGGGGCTTCGTCTACGGCGAGTTCTTCGGCAACCTGCTCGATGCCGTACTGGATCACCGATCACACATCAGCTCCGGGCGTGCTCACTCTGCCGATCCACCGCGTCGGCGACGGACCTCGCGCCTCTTCATGATCGGCCTGTCGCTCGCGATGGGCCTGCATCCAGGTCGTGTTCGGCCTGGTGCTCGGCATCATCAACGGCGTCAAGACGAAGCACATGAGCCACGTCTACGAGAAGGGCGGCATGCTCGGCTTCCTCGGCGGGCTCGTCGCTCTTCGGACGTCGCGGCCGGTCCTCGGAGCCTGGCGCCGCGCCAAGACGGTCAGTCGGCGTCATCGCCGGCCTCGCCGTCGTCGGTGGGCCTCTACTACGCGCTCAAGGGCGGCAAGGCGCTCGGCCTCGTCGAGTCGATCAGCCTCATCACGAGCGTCGCGTCCTACATCCGTATCATGGCCCTGGGCCTCGCGGGCGCGATCTTCGCGGATGCGGTGAACTCACTTGCAGCTGGCCAAGACTCGGGGATTGCTCGGTATAATCGTCGGGCTGTTGCTCCACTCGGTGAACATCCTGGTTTCCGCATTCAGCCCGAACATCCATGCAATACGTCTCAACCTGTTGGAGTTCTTCGGCAAGTTCTACGAGCCGAGCAAGGAACCGTACAAGCCGTTCCACAAAACCGGAGGTGAAAAGAGCGCATGATCAACAGCAAGCTCGCAAGGAAGGTGATGGTCGGGGGCACGTTCCTGGCCGCGATCGCGGTCCCGGCAATGGCGTTCGCACAGGAGACGGCGCCCACAGTGGCCGTCTGCGCCGAACGTCGCAATCGCCAAGGCGACGGCCGCGGCCGTCACGATGTCCATCGCCGCCATGTCCGCCGGCTACGCGCAGTCCAGGATCGGTGCCGCTGCTGCGGGCACTCTGGCCGAGAGCCCGAGGCCGGTACCAACCTCATCGTCATCACCGCACTGACCGAGATCATCGTCCTGATGGGCTTCGTTATCGCGTTCATGATCAACGCCGCCTAGGCTCGCGGTCGATGAACTCGATGCGGGGAAGGACCCACAGATGGCGATAGAAGACATCCTCCGCGCGCTGGACGAGCAGGCGGACCATGACTGCCGTGTCCTGATGGACAACGCCAAGGAGCAGGCCAAGAGCATCGTGGCCGAGGCCAGGGCTGAAGCCGACCGGGTACGCGACTCCAAGGTGGCCGCGACAAAGGTGCAGGTGCACTCTCGAGCGGCGCAGATCATCAACGCGGCCAAGCTCGAGCGGAGGCGTCAGATCGCCGTGGCTCAGGACGCCGGCTTCGCCAAGGTCTACGCCGACGCGGGCGCGGCCATGAGCGCAAGTCGCGGCACGAAGGAGTACGAGGCGCTGTTCAGGGCGCTGGCCAGAGGAGGCGACCGATCGGGTCGCCGGTGATCTCGTGGTCCAGGTGGCGCCCGGCGACGCCGAGCTCGCGGCCAAGGTCATGGCCGATCTCGGGTTCAAGGCCGAGATCGAGACCTCGCCCGAGATACTCGGTGGGCTCAACGTGATCAGCGCGGGTGGTCGCGTCTACCGGCGCAACACGATCGAGGACCGTCTGGTCAAGGTGCGCAAGCACATCCAGGCCACCGTCGCGGAGATCCTCTTCGCATGAAGCTGAGCATCAGCGCTCTCACGAAGAAGAAGCCCAAGGCTCCCAAGCTGAGGCGCGACCGTCGTCCGCGCACCAAGGACTACGGTTACGGCAACGCGCGCACGCGCGGCATGAAGTCGAACCTGCTGGGCGCCGCCTTCTTCGAGGAGCTGATGTCGGCCGGCGATCTCAACAAGATGATCCAGCTCCTGTTGGGAACGGAGTACGGGCCCGATCTCGAGGCCCGGCTCATAGAGGGGCACACGGTCGCGGTCGTGGACGACGCCCTGAAGGACAACATGGTCAGGACGTTCGACAAGATCATGGGCTTCATCAACGACGAGGCCAGGCTGCTCACCGTGACCCTGCTGGGACGCTGGGACCTGTTCAACGTGAAGACCATCATCCGCGGCAAGCACATGAGGCTGAAGCCGGAGACGATCATCGACAGCCTCCTGCCCGTCGGCGAGATGACGCAGGTCGAACTGAGGGAGCTGGCGGGGCTCGAAGACGTGCTGGCCGTCACGGACACGCTGTGGACGTGGGGGTCGCCGTACTCGATCCCCCTGCGCGAGTCGCGTGCAGGAGTACCTGAAGGAGGGCGACCTCTCCGATCCTCGAGCTGGCCCTCGACCGGTACTACTCGCAGTGGGCAGCGAAGCGGCTCACGAGCCGCAGGGCGAACTACGTTCTGGCGCGGACGATCCTGGGTCTCCAGGTCGACTCCACCAACCTCGTCACCGCGTTCCGCCTGCTGAAGGCGGACACGACCGACATGGACGTGGCCCGGTTCTTCCTGCAGCGGAGGCATCCACGTCAACGAGGAGCTGTTCCTGTCAGCCTGACCGCCCTGTCGGACGTCGACGAGGTCATCGACGCCCTGAAGGGCACCCCGTACTCGATGCAGCTCGAGAAGGTGCTCGGCGCCTACATGGACGCGAACTCGATCGCGGTACTGGAGCGTGCTCTCGAGGACTACGTCATGAGGACGGGCGCTCGGGTCGGGTTTCGGCGACCCGCTCGGGCTTCGGCGTCATGGTGAGCTACCTGTACGCGAAGCAGAACGAGGTCACGAACCTCCGCATCATCGTCAAGGGCAATGCCGTCGGCATGCCGGCGGACCGGATGAGGAAGGAACTGATCTTTGTATAGGCTCGCGGTCCTCACCGATCCCGATACCGCCGACGGGTTCAGGCTCGCCGGCGTGGACGTGTATGAGGCGGAGAACAAGCGAGCTCGCGCGCAGGATTCTTGCACAGCTGGTCGACGACGACACGACGCGGCATCATCGCGGTGAACACCGAGATGATGGAGGCGATCGACGAGCGTCTTCAGAAGAAGATCGACTCGATCTACCGGCCGATCGTGATCTCGTTGCCCATCACCGAGAAGTTGCGCATCGGTGAGGAGCGGGGGGCGTACCTGTCCCGCCTGATCCGTCGCGCAATCGGATTCGACATCACTTTGAGGCGAGGATAGATGATCGCAGGAAGCATCTCCAAGATCACAGGCCCGGTCGCCGTAGCCAAAGGCATGTCCGGCGCCAAGATGTACGACGTGGTCCGAGTCGGCAAGCTGGGACTCATGGGCGAGGTCATCCGTCTCGAGGGCGAGACTGCGACGATCCAGGTCTACGAGGACACAGCCGGTCTGATCGTCGGCGACCCTGTCGAATCGACGGAAGGCCCGCTGACGGTCGAGCTCGGACCGGGGCTGCTCTCCTCGATCTACGACGGCGTCCAGCGGCCGCTGCCGGTGATCGCCAAGCAGACCGGCGACTACATCACTCGCGGTACGGTAGCCTCCGCGCTCGACCGCGAGAAGAAGTGGAAGTTCACGCCCGCGGTCGAAGGTCGGCGACAAGGTCTTGGGCGGCGACGCGGTCGGCACCACGCCCGAAGGCCAGACGATCGTCCACCGGATCATGGTCCCGCCGGACGCGTCCGGCACGGTCGCCACGATCGTTCCCGAGGGCGAGTACACCATCGACACAGTCGTCGCGACCCTCGATGACGGGACGAAGGTCGGGATGACGCAGAAGTGGCCGGTCCGCCAGGGCCGTCCCTACGCGCGCAAGCTCGATCCCGGCACGCCGTTCCTGACCGGGATGCGCATCCTCGACACGTTCTTCCCGATCGCCCAGGGCGGCAACGCGATCATCCCGGGCGGTTTCGGCACGGGCAAGACGGTCACCCAGCAGTCGCTGGCCAAATGGGCCGACGTGGACATCATCGTCTACGTGGGCTGCGGAGAGCGCGGCAACGAGATGACCGAGGTGCTCGCGGAGTTCCCCGAGCTCGAGGACCCGAAGACCGGCGCCCCGCTGATGGACCGCACGATCCTGGTCGCGAACACGTCGAACATGCCGGTCGCGGCCCGCGAGGCGTCCATCTACACAGGCGTCACGCTCGCCGAGTACTACCGCGACATGGGCTACAACGTGGCGATGATGGCCGACTCGACCTCCAGGTGGGGCGAGGCGCTCCGCGAGGTCTCAGGCCGACTCGAGGAGATGCCGGGTGAGGAAGGCTATCCGGCGTACCTCGCGACCCGCCTCGCGGCGTTCTACGAGCGTGCGGGCCGCTGCCAGGCTCTCGGCGGCGAAGGGCGCGTGGGGTCAGTCACGATGGTCGGTGCGGTCTCGCCGGCAGGCGGCGACATGTCCGAGCCGATGACGCAGAACTCGCTGCGAGTGACGGGTGCTTTCTGGGCGCTCGACACGTCGCTCGCGCACAGGCGCCACTTCCCGGCCATCTCGTGGACGAAGAGCTACACGCTCTACCTCGCGGGGGTCCGCCCTTGGTACGAGGCGAACGTGGCCTCCGACTGGGTGTCCTTCCGCGATCGCGCGATGTTCATCCTCCAGAAGGAGACCGAGCTTCAGGAGATCGTGCAGCTGGTCGGTCCCGACGCCCTGCCGGAATCCGAGAAGATCATCCTGGAGGTCGCGCGCATGCTGCGCGAGGACTTCCTGCAGCAGTTCGCGTTCGACGAGGTCGACGCCTACTGCCCGCCGAAGAAGGGCTACTGGATCCTGCGGATCATCATGGCGTTCTACGACGCGTCGGTCGCGGCGCTCAACCGCGGCGTCTCGCTGCGCCAG
This sequence comes from uncultured Coriobacteriia bacterium, assembly GCA_963726435.1. Taxonomy (GTDB): domain Bacteria; phylum Actinomycetota; class Coriobacteriia; order Anaerosomatales; family PALSA-660; genus PALSA-660. The sequence goes on along the minus strand of CAVSCJ010000001.1, from coordinate 27,044 downwards.
GTGCTCGAGCTCCCGATCCGCGACACCGTCGCGGGCCTCAAGACGACGCCCCACGAAGAGGCGGTCAAGTTCATGCAGGAGTACATCGGCACTCTTGCCGAGCAGATCGCCGGGATTGAGGTGTTCTAGCAGACATGGCAGAACAAGCCACCATCACACCGTCGCTGCTGACGACCGAGTACCGGACCCTGTACTACGTCACGGGCCCGCTCATCTTCGTCAACAACGTCCACGGCGTGGCGTACAGCGAGATGGTCGACATCAAGCTGCCCGATGGCAGCATGCGCACGGGTCAGGTCCTCGAGGTCTCGGGCGACATCGCCGTCATCCAGGTCTTCGAGGGCACGCGCGGCATCGACATCGACCGTACGACTGTGAGCTTCCGCGAGGAAGTCGCCATGATCGACGTCAGCTCCGAGTTGCTCGGCCGCGTCCTGAACGGTACGGGCAAGCCGATCGACGGCGGCGCGGAGATCATGCCGGAGGCGCGTCTCGACGTCACCGGCAGCCCGATCAACCCGTTCACGCGCGACAAGCCGGCCGACTTCATCGAGACCGGCATCAGCGCGATCGACGGGCTGAACACGCTTGTCCGCGGGCAGAAGCTCCCGATCTTCTCCGGCTCGGGTCTGCCGGCCAACGAGCTCGCCGCCCAGATCATCCGCCAGGCGCGGGTCAAGTCGGGCGAGGAGTTCGCCATCGTCTTCGCGGCCATGGGCATCACCCATCGCGAGGCCTCGTACTTCATGTCGCAGTTCGAGGCCACGGGCGCGCTGGAGCGCGTCGTGTTCTTCATGAACCTGGCGGACGACCCCACGGTCGAACGTCTGCTAACCCCGAAGGTCGCGCTCACGGTCGCCGAGTACCTCGCGTTCGAGAAGGGCCTGCAGGTCCTCGTGGTCCTCTCGGACATGACCAACTACTGCGAGGCGCTGCGCGAGGTCTCCACCGCACGCGAAGAGGTCCCGGGACGCCGCGGCTACCCGGGATACATGTACACCGACCTCTCGACGATCTACGAGCGCGCCGGACGCATCAAGGGCCGCAAGGGCTCCGTCACGCAGCTCCCGATCCTGTCGATGCCTGACGACGACATCACGCATCCGATCCCGGACCTCACCGGTTACATCACCGAGGGCCAGATAGTCCTGTCGAGGCACCTGCACCGTCGCGGCGTCTTCCCGCCGATCGACACCCTGCCGTGCCTCTCGCGACTGATGAACCTCGGTATCGGCGAGGGGAAGACGCGTGAAGACCACCGTGCGGTCGCGAACCAGATGTACGCCGCCTACGCGCAGGGTCGCGACCTCCGCCGGCTCGTCGCCATCGTGGGCGAGGAAGCGCTCTCCGACTCAGACCGCCGCTACCTGCGCTTCGCCGACGACTTCGAGAAGCGGATCGTCGGTCAGGGCGAGGTCGGGCGCACCATCGAGGAAACGCTGGATCTGAGCTGGGAGCTCATGTCCGGGTTGCCGATGAGCGAGCTGAAGCGTGTCCGCGACTTCATCCCGAAGTACCACCCGAACGCGGCCGAGGTCGCCGAGGGGGGCGACCTCTAGCAGATGGAGGAGGTCCGTCCAACTCGATCAGAGCTACTCGAGCGGAGAAGCCAGATACAGCTCGCCCAGCAGGGCATGGATCTGCTTAAGCAGAAGCGCGACGCCCTGCTCATCGAGTTCATGTCCGTCATGGACGAGACCCTCAGGCTGTCGTCGCAGCTCCAGAAGACGACCGCCGAAGCGCAGTACAGCCTGGCGGTAGCCAAGTCGGTTGACGGCAACGTCGCCGTGCGCTCGGTCGGGCATGGCCACCAAGGGCGACGTCTCCGTCGACATGACCGGCACGAAGATCATGGGGATCTCGGTCCCCGTGGTCACCAAGGGAGAGAGCCCCGTCCGCAGTTCCTTCACTCGCGGATATTCAGTGACCGGCGTGTCGTCACGCATCGACGAGTCGGCGGACAAGTTCGAGCGGATCCTCGACGTCATCATCGAGTACGCGGACATCGAGACGCGCCTCAAGCGCCTCGGTGAGGAGATCCAGAAGACCAATCGCCGAGTCAACGCGCTCGAGCAGATCACCGTCCCTGGGCTCAAGGAGCAGGTCGCCTACATCCGCCAGACGCTCGACGAGCGCGCGCGCGAGGACCTGTTCCGCCTCAAGAAGGTCAAGAAGAAGATCGAGACGAAGAAGATATCGCAGGGCTCCATCGCGTAGGGCGATCCGCTGTCCGCGAGCCGGGGGGCTTGCAGCTCCACACGGACGGCTGAGTTGCACGAAGGGAGCGGCCCGTCACCGTTGGTGGCGGGCCGCTTAGTGTCGTGAGGTGTGCAGCCTTCTTCGGCGCTAGCCCTGGGAGACGATCAGCGTATAGACGTCCTTCAGCACCTCGACGCTGTTGCGCTGGTGGTCGACGAGCTCGCGGGCGTAGTCGAGGATCCTGTGAGCGTCCTCGAGGGTCAGGGTGCTGAACTTCAGGTCGTCCCACTCCGAGTGGGCGATGTAGGCCCACAGCTCACCGAGCACGTAGCCGATGGCCTCGATCTCGGGACCCGAGAACGAGGACCAGTCCTTGCCGAGGCCCTTCCTCATGCGGTCGGTGGCACGCTCCACGGCCCGGGCCTTGCGCAATTGGAACGTCCGCATCCCGATCTCCTCATCGGTGACGTCGGGACGCTGTCCGTTCATGGCCATGTGGTCATCACGCTCCTTCTCCTGCGGCGGTTGTTCGACATCCCGGACCCGATTCCTGCCCGAACCGCCGCGGGGCCGTCCCCGGCGCGCCCGCAACCGACCTCGTCTAGAATGTATGCGCACCGGCCGGGACGCGGCAGCCGTTCCCCCGGGCGGACCCCGGCGACCGGAGGCGTCGATGGAGTTTCTGGAGACCGTCGCGAGGCGGCGGAGCGTTCGCCACTTCAACACGAGGCTCGACGTGAGCGACGAGGATGTGAACGCGTTGCTCGAGGCCGCGGTCACGGCCCCTACTGCCGGCAACATCCAGCCGTGGCGCTTCGTCGTGCTGCGGAGCCAAGAGTCGCGCGACCGCCTCGCCCAGGTTGTCGGCCAGAAGTGGGCCACGGCGGCGCCGGTGGTCATCGTCGTCTGCGTCGACCCCAGGCCGTGCTCGGCGCGCTACGGCGCCCGTGGCGAAGAGCTCTACGCGATCCAGGACTCTTCGGCCGCGGTCCAGACGATCCTTCTCGCCGCCGTCGACCGAGGCCTTGCATCCTGCTGGGTGGGCGCGTTCGACGAAGACGCTGTGAGGGAGGCGATCGGAGTTGCGCGCCCCATCCGTCCGGTGGCGGTGCTCCCGGTCGGCTACTCGGCCGAGGCGGCGGGCAAGCCGATACGCCGGCCTTTGGAGGAGGTCACGACGTGGCTGTAGCGGGGCCCGGCGACTGCGCCGACCTCGGTGCGCTGGAGCGCCACATCGGAGAGTGCCAGCGCTGCACGCTCGCCGCCGCGCGTACGTGCCTGGTGTTCGGCAGCGGCGATCCGAACGCGCGACTCATGTTCGTGGGAGAGGCACCCGGCAAGAACGAGGACCTGACCGGCGAGCCGTTCGTGGGAGCGGCGGGACGCCTGCTCGCCGAGCTGCTCGCAGGGATCGGACTGCAGCGCTCGCAGGTCTACATCGCCAACATGGTGAAGTGCAGGCCGCCGGGCAACCGCGATCCAGAGCCGTTGGAGATCGATACCTGCTCGCAGTTCCTCGCGCGCCAGATCGAGCTCGTCGATCCCGTGGTCATAGCCACGCTGGGCCGTTTCGCAGCCCACTACGTGCTTCACACCACAGCTGCGATCTCATCCCTGCGGGGCAAGCTGTACCGCGTGGGCGGCCGCCGGATCGTACCGATCTTCCACCCGGCTGCCGCGCTATACGACGGCTCCAAGCGCCAGGTGCTGGAAGACGACTTTCGGCGCCTGCGGGTCGTGCTCGACCGGGCCGAGAACGGCTTGGACGGCGGCTCGGCCGCTCCTCCCTCTCAACCGAGTCTGTTCGAAGGGAGCAGCGGGTGAGCGACGCCGTCTTGCTCTGCTCGAGCTCCGCGGCGACGCGCCGAGCCGGGGCGATCCTGGGTGGCATGGCACAGCCTGGCGACGTCATCGCGCTCTCCGGGGACCTCGGAGCGGGCAAGACCGTCCTCGTCCAAGGGCTGGCGGAAGGCCTCGGTGTGATCGGGCACGTGCCGAGCCCGACCTTCAACATCCTGCTGCTGCACCAAGGGGATCCGCCCCTCTACCATTTCGACCTCTACCGCCTCGAACGACCGGAGGAGCTGGTCGACATCGGCTTCTGGGAATGGCTCGAGTCGGACGGCGTGTCGGCCATAGAGTGGGCGGACCGCTTCCCTGGTGAGTTGCCCGCAGACAGGCTGGACGTGGCGATGGAGATCGTCGATGAGTGCACGCGCGCGCTGCGCCCGGGGGGAACGGGTCCTCGTTCGCGGGCCCTTGCGAGCCGATGGCTCGACGCCTGGCTCTCCGACGCGGGCGGCGCGTCTCGATGACGCTCTATCTCGCCATCGACACATCCACCGAGGAGCTGGCCGTCGGGCTGGGCGTCTTCACCGCCGAGGGAGTGCATCTCGTCGGCGAGGTGAACCTCGACGTCCCGCGTGCCTCGCTGACGCACCTCGTCCCCTCGATACAGAGGCTCCTCTCCTCGGTCGACTTGGAGACGCGCGATGTCGGAGCGGTGATCGTTGGCCGCGGCCCAGGGTCGTTCACGGGGGTGCGGATCGGTGTCGCCACCGCCAAGGGGATCGCGCAGGGCCTGGGAGTACCGCTGTACGGGGTCGGGACTCCCGATGCGATCGCCGAGCGGTTCTCCGGCCGCGAAGGCCTGCTGGGAGTGGTCGGCGAAGCCATGCGCAAGGAGGTCTACCCTGCGCTGTTCAGGTGTGCTGGAGGCCAGGTGTCGCGCCTCACGCCGGACGAGGTCGTCCCTCCCGCGGACGTGGCGAGGCAGTGGGCCGGACTGGGCGAACCTCTGCTGCTGACCGGTGACGGCCTCGAGAAGTATGAGACGCTGTTCATATCCGTCCTCGGGGATCTCGCGTCGCTCGCGCCCGAGGCGATGCGGGCGCCGACCGGCCAAGCGCTGTTGGCTGCCGCCTGGCGCGCGCGTGCGGCCGGGGAAGCCGGTGACGGCGACCCGTCTTCCGTTCTCCCCGTCTACACGCGGCTGTCGGACGCCGAGGTCAACGAGCGCCTCCGGACCGGAGCGCCGGTCACCAACCCAGCCAGTGGAGTCGCCGGACCCGCGAGCGAGGCGCTGTGACGGTCCGCATCAGAGAGATGGAGAATGCCGATCTCGATGCCGTTCTGGCCATCGAGCGTTCGAGCTTCCCATTCCCGTGGAGCCGAGGCATGTTCCTGGACGAGCTGACTCAGGGCAGCGGCCACGCCTGGTTCGTCGCTGAGTCCCCTTGGGGCATCGTGGGTTTCGCGGGGCTGATGGAGGTCGAGGGCGAGGGCCACATCATGAACCTGGCGGTCCGGCCCGACGCCCTCCGTTCCGGTCTCGGGAGTGCGCTGCTCTCGGCTCTGATCGACGAGGCGCGCCGGCGCGGGATCGGGAGACTGACCCTCGAGGTGCGGCCCAGCAACGCGGCCGCGCTCGTCCTCTACGCAGATGCCGGCTTCCACCAGGAGGGAAGGCGCCACGGCTACTACGGCGACTCCGGCGAGGACGCGCTCGTGATGTGGAGCGGGCCGCTGGACGATCCCGAGATGATCGCCTCGGCCGAGGCGCTCTCAGAGCGCGCTCTGGGCGCGCTGGAGGACTTCCGCCCGATGCGGGTGGAGGGCGACATGTTCGACGAAGGAATGGACGATCTCATACTCGCGATCGAGACTTCCTGCGACGAGACTGCCGCAGCGGTGGTGCGAGGCGGACGCGACGTGCTCTCGAACGTCGTCGCCAGTCAGATAGACTTCCACAGCCGCTTCGGTGGCGTGGTGCCCGAGATCGCCTCCCGCAAGCACACTGAGGCCATCGTAGGGGTGGTCGGCGAGGCGCTCGAGCGAGCGGGTGTCTCCATCGACGACCTGACCGCGATCGGGGTGACCTACGGACCGGGCCTGGTGGGAGCGCTGGTGGTGGGCGTGGCGTACGCGAAGGGGCTCGCGCTCGCGGCCGGGCTGCCTGTCGTGGGCGTCAATCACCTGGAGGGCCACCTGTTCGCCAGCTGGCTCGCCGATCCGGAGGTATCCCCGCCCTTCGTGGCTCTGCTGGTGTCGGGGGGGCACACGTCTCTAGTCCACGCGCCCGAGTGGGGCGAGTACCACATCCTCGGATCCACGATCGACGACGCTGCGGGGGAGGCGTTCGACAAGGTAGCCAAGGCGTTGGGCCTGGGCTACCCCGGCGGCCCCGCGATCACGCGGCTGGCGGCCGACGGGGATCCGGAGGCCATCACGTTCCCGCGCGCGATGCTCCGCAGCAACGATCTCGACTTCTCGCTGTCGGGGCTGAAGACCGCGGTGGTCACCCACATCGCCAAGGAAAGGGCGGCCGGTCGCGACCTGGACCTCCCCGACATCGCTGCCTCCTTCCAAGCGGCCGTGATCGACGTGCAGGTGGCCAAGGCCCTCAGGGCCGTCGAGGAGTGCGGAGTCCGGACCTTCCTGATCGGAGGGGGAGTGGCGGCCAACCCGGCGCTGCGCGAGGCGCTCACCTCCGCCATGCAGGCACGGGGCGTGCGCGTCAGCGTTCCCCCACCGGAGCTGTGCACGGACAACGCCGCGATGATCGGGGCGGCTGCTCACCTGCACCTTTGGCGTGGAGAGACGCTGGGTCTCAGTGCGGAGGCCGTTCCGGACCTGCGGCTGGGCTGACCCGGGACCGGCGGCCGGCGCGCGCCAGTGCGGACGTGCGCGCGAGGCGCGGCTATCTGAGTCCCACGGGCTCATATCCGGACGCGGGTCTTGCGCATCCGCTGGCGCGTCGGCTATCATCACGAGGCGGCTAGCACTCGGAGGCTTCGAGTGCTAGCAGTCGGTCGCGACGGGTATCAACTCGTGGAACGAGTCCTGCGGCGACCCGAGTGCAGGCCGATCGACTTACGGGAATGCATTCTAGGCAAGTCCGGGCACCAAACGATGGAGGGTAGAGTATGAAACTCAAGCCGTTGGGCGACCGAGTGGTCGTCACGCCGAGCAAGGCGGAAGAGAAGACCAAGTCAGGTCTGATCATCCCCGACACCGCCCAGGAGAAGCCCCAGGAGGGGAAGGTCGTGGCGGCGGGTCCCGGCAAGCTGGACGACAATGGGAAGCGAGTCCCGGTCGACGTCAAGGCGGGCGACCTTGTCGTCTACGGCAAGTACAGCGGCCAGGACTTCAAGTTCGGGGATGACGAGTACAAGGTGCTTCGCGCCGACGAGATCTACGCCATCATCGAAGGCAAGTAGCCCCGCCATCCAGCCGCCATCGACGCTCCGCGATCGCGGGGCGTCACCGATACGAGGAAGTTAGGGAGGAAGCCACTCCATGGCCAAGGACATCAGGTTCGACGAAGAAGCACGGCGCGGACTCGAGGCAGGCGTGAACAAGCTCGCGAACGCCGTCAAGGTCACGCTCGGCCCCAAGGGCCGCTACGTGGTGCTCGAGAAGAAGTTCGGCGCGCCGACCATCACCAACGACGGCGTGACCATCGCCCGCGAGATCGAGGTCGACGACCCGATCGAGAACATGGGCGCGCAGCTGGTCAAGGAAGTCGCCACCAAGACCAATGACGTGGCGGGTGACGGCACCACGACTGCGACCCTGCTCGCACAGGTCATCGTGCGCGAAGGGCTGCGCAATGTCGCGGCAGGCGCGAACCCGCTCGCCATCAAACGCGGGATCGAAAAGGCCGTCGAAGCGGTGGTCGATCAGATCAAGAAGGACGCTCGCGCCATCGAGGACCAGTCCGAGATCGCGAACGTCGGCGCGATCTCTGCCGGCGACGACGCCATCGGCGCCAAGATCGCCGAGGCGATGAAGGTCGTGGGCAAGGACGGAGTCATCACCGTCGAGGAATCCCAGACCTTCGGCATCGACATCGAGACCGTCGAAGGTATGCAGTTCGACAAGGGCTACATCTCCATGTACATGATCACGGACGCGGACCGCATGGAAGCGGTCATGTCCGATCCGCTGATCCTGGTCGCCAACCAGAAGATCTCATCGATCCAGGACCTGCTGCCAGTGCTCGAGAAGGTCATGCAGGCTGGCCGCCAGCTGCTCATCGTGGCCGAGGACGTCGACGGCGAGGCGCTCTCCACGCTGGTCGTCAACAAGTTGCGCGGCACGTTCACGTCGGTCGCCGTCAAGGCGCCCGGCTTCGGCGATCGGCGCAAGCGCATGCTCGAGGACATCGCCATCGTCACGGGCGGCCAGGTCATCTCCGAGGAGCTCGGAACCAAGCTCGACGGTGTCACGCTCGAGATGCTGGGCCGCGCCAAGACGGTCAAGATCACCAAGGAGAACACCACGATCATCGACGGCGGCGGGGCCGAGGCCGACATCAAGGGTCGCATCGCCCAGCTCAAGACCGAGATCGAGCTCTCCGACTCCGATTTCGACAAGGAGAAGCTCCAGGAGCGTCTCGCCAAGCTGTCCGGCGGAGTGGCCGTCATCAAGGTCGGCGCGGCCACCGAGGTCGAGCTGAAGGAGAAGAAGCACCGCATCGAGGACGCCCTGCAGGCGACCCGCGCGGCGGTCGAGGAGGGCATCGTCGCAGGCGGCGGAGTGGCTCTCGTCAACGCCTCTCCCGCGCTCGACAAGCTCAAGCTGAACGGTGACGAGAAGATCGGCGTGGAGATCATCCGCAAGGCGCTCGACGAGCCGCTGAAGACCATCGCGTCCAACGCCGGTTTCGAGGGCTCGGTCGTCGCCGAGAAGATCAAGAGCATGAAGAAGGGCGAGGGGCTGAACTCCGCCACCGGCGAGTACGGCGACCTTGTGAAGATGGGTGTCATCGACCCGGTCAAGGTCACCCGCACCGCGCTGCAGAACGCGGCGTCGATCGCGGCCCTGATCCTGATCACCGAGACAACGATCACCGACATCCCGGTCAAGGACGAAGGCGGCTCTGCGGCTGCCATGGCGGGCATGGGCGGCGGGATGTACTAGGCGCCGCTCGCGGCGACGGACTCTTGTCCACAGGGGCCCCGGAGATCACTCCGGGGCCCCTGTGGACCCCGCGGCAGGTGGCGCGCCCGGCGGGGCGGTCGGCTAGACTTGACGGCGCGAGGCGCGACCGGGGACCGGCCGGCGGCCGGGGACAGGCGGGAAGCGTGCGGATCCTGATGGTCACCGACACCTATGCACCGGCGCGGAACGGCGTCGCGATGTGGGTGTCGCTCTCCGTCCGCGAGCTGACGGCCCGCGGCCACGACGTCGAGGTGCTCACCTACGCACACGACCGCCGGGAGCCGGGCAGCGTGACCATGTACGAGCTCCCGGCCTGGTTCGGGCTGGATTCCGACTTCAAGGTCGCGCCGATCCTGAGCGGCATGCCCGTCGGCATGAACGGGAACCGGTGGGACATCGTTCACGTTCACCACCCGATCCTGCTCGGCCCCGCCGGAGTGGACGTGGGGCGCAAGTGCGGTGCCAAGGTCGTGTTCACCTGCCACTCCGTGTACACGGACTACCTGGACGAGTACTACTGGGGAGTGGGCCGCTTCCTCAAGCCGGCCCTGAGAGCTAGCACGGCACGCTTCGTGAACTCGTGCGATCTCGCGCTCGCCCCGTCCACCCGTGTGGTCCGGTGGCTGCGCGACGCCGGGGCCACGGCGCCCGTGCGGATGCTCGAAGCGCCTGCCGACACCGAGAGGATCCGCTGCGTGCCCCGGGCTGAGGCGCGCGCGGCTCTGGGCATCGGGGACGAGCCGCTCGCTCTCTACGTAGGCAGGATCGCGGACGAGAAGCGTGTCCAATCGCTCGTGGAGGAGTTCTCCATCACCGCGAGAGCAGTGCCGGGCGCGCGCCTGGTGCTCGCCGGTCGCGGAGTCAAGGTCGCTGCCGTCAGGCGCCGCGCCGCGCGCCTCGGCCTTGCCGACAGGGTCCAGTTGCTCGGACCGGTCGGCGGCGACGCTCTGGGGCTGTGGTATTCGGCAGCCAGCATCAGCGTGAGCGCCTCACGTTCGGAGACCGGTCCGCTCACCGTCGTCGAGGCGATGGCGTGCGGCACGCCGACCGTTGCGCTGCGCGCGCCCGGCTTCGAGGACCGCGTCGTCGATCCGGTTAACGGGATCCTCGCGCCCGACCGGCCGGGGGCGCTCGGAGACGCCATGGCTCGCGTCCTTTCAGACGCCGCGCTCCGCTCGCGCCTGGCGGCGGGAGCGCTCGAAAGCGCGCCGCGCTACACTCCTGGCCTGAACACCGAGCGACTGCTCGCGCTGTACGAGGGTCTTCTCGAGTGATGCCGGCGGTGGACCGAGAAGGCCCGCTACCACTCTGCAGATGAAGGAGCACCTCCGAATATGCCGCTCTCGATCGCGATAGTCGGGCTTCCGAATGTGGGCAAGACCACCCTGTTCACCGCTTTGACGGGCAAACCCGCCGAGGCCGCCGCTTACGCGTTCTCGACGATCGAGCCGAACGTCGGTATCGTCCCGGTCCCGGACCCGCGCCTCGATCGGCTCGCCGAGCTCGTGCACCCCGGGCGAATCATGCCGGCGACCATCGAGTTCGTCGACATCGCGGGACTGGCCCGCGGCGCGAACGAGGGCGAGGGCATGGGCAACAAGTTCCTTGGGGTCATTCGCGAGACCGACGCGATCGCCGAGGTGGTGCGGTACTTCACCGATCCGAACGTCGTCCACCCCGCCGGCCCCATCGACCCGGCCGCTGACGTCAGGACGCTCGACACAGAGCTGGTCCTCGCCGATCTTGGCACGATGGAGAAGGCGCTCGTCCGGCTCGACAAGGAAGCCAAGAAGGACAAGGCTGTCGCCTCCAAGCTCGAAGTAGCCCGGCGGGTGAACGCTTGGATGGAGGAGGGCCAACGGGCGCTTCTCATGCCGATGACGGGGGCCGAGAAGGCCCTCCTCTACGACCTGCACCTGCTCACGATGAAGCCGATCCTCTACGTCGCCAACGTGGACGAATCGCAGGTCGCGGCCGAGCTGCCTGAGATCGATGGAGTGAAGCCGCTCCCGATCTGCGCGAAGGTCGAATCCGAGCTCGTGGGGCTCGAGCCCGACGAGGTAGCCGAGTACCTGCAGGAGCTCGGGCTCGCGGAGCGGGGGCTCGACCGGCTGGTGCGCGAGGCGTATGCGCTGCTGGGCCTGCACTCGTTCTTCACGGCGGGCGAGATGGAGGTCCGGGCGTGGACCGTGCGCATCGGCGCGAAGGCTCCGGAGGCGGCCGGAGTCATCCACTCGGATTTCGAGCGCGGCTTCATCAAGGCCGAGACGATCGCGTACGAGGACTACGACCGGCTCGGCAGCGAGGCGGCGGCCAAGGCCGCCGGGAAGCTGCGGATCGAAGGCAAGGAGTACGTCGTCAAGGACGGCGACGTCATGCACTTCAGGTTCAACGTCTAGGCCCCAGGAGGCCGTCTGCGGCGCGTTGACCCTCCCGCCACAGCGCGATACCCTGTACGCACTCCGAATGCCGAGAGCGGTCTGCGGTCCTTACAGCACCAGTCAATCGCAGCACGCACGAAGACCAGGCGCCTCAAGCCCTCCGCGACATCGCGCGGACGAGGGGATGCACCTGGTCTCGGTGTATATGAGGCGCCGGCACCGGAGCCGAGAGGTCGATACGAGCACGGGCATCATATACGAGGAGGCGCCGTTTCATGGAAGTGGAGATCGGGCGAGGGAAGACCGCACGCAGGGCCTACAGCTTCGACGACGTCGCGATCGTGCCGTCGCGGCGCACCCGCGATCCGCGGGACGTCAACATCGGCTGGGAGTTCTGCTTCCGCGGAGAGACATTCACCTTTCCTCTGCCGATACTCGCCTCCGCGATGGATGGCGTCGTCGACCCCGCCTTCGCCGTCACCATGGGCAAGCTCGGCGCGCTCGCGGTGCTCAACCTCGAGGGCATCCAGACGCGCTATGAGGACGCGGGCGCTCAGCTCGACCTGATCGCCTCCTTCTCAGACGACGAGGCGACGGCCAAGATGCAGGAGATGTACCGGGAGCCCGTCAAGCCCGAGCTGATCACCCGGCGCGTTCGGGAGATCAAGGAGGGCGGCGTGCTCGCGGCGGCCTCTCTGACGCCCCAGAATGCGCCGCGCTTCATCGAGGCCGCCCTCGCCGGCGGGCTCGACATCCTCATCATCCAGGGGACCGTGGTGTCGGCCGAGCACGTCTCGAGCTACGACGAACCCCTCGACCTGAACGCCTTCATACGCGACTTGGATATCCCGGTCATCGTCGGCGGTTGCTGCTCGTACTCGGGCGCGCTGCACCTGATGCGCACCGGAGCGATCGGCGTTCTCATCGGCGTCGGTCCGGGGCACGCGTGCACGTCGCGCCGGGTGCTCGGCATCGGGGTGCCACAGGCCACGGCCATCGCGGACGCCGCCGCGGCCCGCATGCGCCACCTTGACGAGACCGGCGTCTACTGCCACGTGATCGCCGACGGCGGCATGCGCACCGGCGGGGACCTGGCCAAGGCGATCGCCGTCGGAGCGGACGCGATCATGATCGGCTCGCCGCTATCGAGCGCCTCGGAGGCTCCGGGCCGCGGCTACCACTGGGGGATGGCGACGTTCCACCCGGAGCTCCCGCGCGGCACGCGCGTGCGCAGCGGGATCAAGGGCACCCTCTCCGACATCCTGCTCGGACCGGCCCATGAGAACGATGGCACCCTCAACCTGTGCGGAGGGCTCCGGACCTCGATGGCGACCTGCGGCTACGAGAACCTGAAGGCCTTCCAGAAGGCCGAGGTCATGGTCGCTCCTTCGCTGCAGACCGAGGGGAAGATCCTGCAGACTTCTCAGGGCGTCGGGATGGGCCGCTAGCGTGCAGGAGAGCCTCCCTACGGTCTTCGTGGTCGATTTCGGGGCCCAGTACGCCCAACTGATAGCCCGGCGTGTCAGGGAGTGCCACGTCTACTCCGAGATCGTGCCCTGCGACATCACTTCGGAGGACATCGCACGCCGGGCTCCGGCGGCGCTCATCCTCTCCGGCGGTCCTGCTTCGGTGTACGCGGAAGGGGCGCCCAAGATCGACACGGGGATCTACTCGCTCGGCATCCCGATCCTGGGTCTCTGCTACGGCATGCAGTTGATGGCCCTCGACCTCGGCGGTTCGGTCCCGAAGACCGACGTCGGCGAGTACGGCTTCGCCCACCTCACGGTCACGGACCCCGCGTGCGCCCTGTTCGAGGGCCTGGCGGCCGACCAGCAGGTGTGGATGAGCCACCGCGACAGCGTCGGGACGGCCCCGGTGGGCTTCAAGGTCGCGGCCTCGACGCCCACCACGCCCGTGGCAGCCATGGCCGACCCCGCACGTCTTCTGTACGCCACCCAGTTCCATCCCGAGGTCGCCCACACGCCCGCGGGCCTCGATATACTCAAGCACTTCCTATACGACGTCGCCGGACTCGCGCCTACCTGGACGATGGTCAACATCATCGATGAGGCCGTCGAGGAGATCCGCGCCAGGGTAGGCGACGCGAAGGTCATCTGCGGTCTATCGGGCGGGGTGGACAGCTCGGTGGTCGCGGCGCTGCTGCACCGCGCCATCGGCGACCAGCTGACGTGCGTGTTCGTCGACCACGGCCTGCTCCGCCGCGACGAGGGCCAGGACGTGGTCCGGGTCTTCCGGGACCAGTTCCGCGTCGACCTCGTACACGTTCACGCCGAGGACAGGTACCTGGCTCTCCTCGCGGGCGTGACCGACCCCGAGGCCAAGCGCCACATCATCGGAGAGGAATTCTGGAAGGTCTTCTTCGAGCAGGCCACGAAGCTCGAGGGCGTCCGCTTCCTCGCGCAGGGCACCCTCTACCCGGACATCATCGAGTCGGGCGGGCGCGTCAGCAAGGCCACCGCGAAGATAAAGAGCCACCACAACCTGATCCCGTTCCCGGAAGGCGTGCACTTCGAGCTCGTCGAGCCGCTTCGCAACCTGTTCAAGGACGAGGTGCGGGCGGTCGGAGAGGAACTCGGTCTGCCCGAAGAGATCGTGCACCGTCAGCCCTTCCCGGGCCCTGGACTGGCCGTCCGCATCATCGGCGCGGTGGATCGCGAGAAGCTCGAGGTCCTCCGGAACGCCGACGCCATCGTCCGCGAGGAGATAGGCGCGTGGGACATCGGGCGCGAGGTCTGGCAGTACTTCGCCGTGCTCCCTGACATCCGTAGTGTGGGTGTCATGGGCGACGAGCGGACCTACGCGCATCCGATCGTGATACGCGCCGTAGCGTCGGCCGACGCGATGACGGCGGACTGGGCCCGGCTCCCGCACGACCTGCTGGCGCGGATGAGCAACCGCATCATCAACGAGGTCGAGGGCGTCAACCGCGTGGCGTACGACATCACCAGCAAGCCCCCGGGCACAATAGAATGGGAATGATTCTTGCAGTCCCGATAAGCCGCTGACGCCGGTACTGGCAGGGAAGTGCCGGCGTTATTCGCGAGCGAGAGGATCCAAGATGAGCGACGATGCCCGCGCCCGGATAGAAGCGCTACGCGACGAGATCGACGGCATCGACCGCCGCGTCGTCGAGCTGCTCAACGAGCGCGCGAGGCTCGCGCTCGAGATCCGAGCCCTCAAGCCTCGGGCGAATCTGGGCCTCTACGACCCCAAGCGCGAGGAGGAGATCTTCGCCGGGCTCGCCTTGGCCAACACCGGCCCCCTCTACGCGGACAACCTGCGCGAGATCTACGAAGCCATCCTGCACGTCATGAAGGAGTTGTAGGCGATGGTTGAGCCGGCGGTCGCCCAGTCTCCCGTTACCCGCGGCGGCCCTGTGACGATGATCGCGGGCCCGTGCTCGGTCGAGAGCCGCGAGCAGATCATGGAAGTAGCCGCCGCCTGCTCCGAGCTCGGCATCCGGGTGCTCCGAGGCGGCGCGTACAAGCCCAGATCGAGCCCCTATTCCTTCCAGGGCTTGGAGGAGGAGGGTCTCGTCTATCTGAAGGAGGCGGGCGAGCGCTACGGTCTTCTCACCTGCACGGAGGTCGTTGATTCCGCGCACGCCGAGATCGTCGACGCCCACGCCGACATCCTGCAGGTCGGGACGCGCAACATGGCCAACTACTCCCTGCTCAAGAAGCTCGGGGTCGTCACCGAGCGGAGCGGCAAGCCCGTTCTGCTGAAGCGGGGAATGGCCTCCACTATCGAGGAGTGGCTGGCCGCTGCGGAGTACGTGACCATGCGCAACCCCAACGTCATCCTCTGCGAGCGCGGGATACGCACGTTCGAGACCTCGACCCGCTTCACGCTCGACATCACGGCCGTGCCGGTCGTGCACAAGCTCTCGATGATGCCGATCGTGGTGGACGCGTCGCACCCGACCGGTCAGCGCGACCTCGTCGCCCCTGTCTGCCGCGCGGCCGTCGCCATCGGTGCGGACGGGCTCATGGTCGAGGTGCACCCCGATCCTCGCAAGGCTCTGTGCGACGGTCCACAGTCGCTCGACATTGCAGGACTGCGGGCGTTGATGGGCGAACTTCAACCTGTGGCCCGCGCCGTCGGGCGGGTCGTGGCGTAGGTCGCACCAGCGTAGTTGGGCTTTGAAGACGAGGCGCAACGTGGTTCCGTCGCGTTCAGGTGTGTGCAGGGAGAGAGAATGTCCGCTGCCCGGCCCGATCCGGAACGAGTGTGCACCCACTGCGGTGCCGTCGACTCGCACAAGTTCGGGCACTGCACGGTCTGCTACCTGTCGGTCTGCGACCGCTGCGGGAACGTCCAGCACGTGCAAGGGGAGCGCCGGCCCATCCACAACGCCTGTCTGACCGAGGGTGACCACGGCTTCACGATGATCAGGATCGTGAAGTAGGTTCCCTGGGGTCGGCCGTGCCGGCGAGCCTCTGTGCGCTACACTTAATGTCTTATGACCATCGACCTGAGCGTCCTCAACCCTGCTCAGCGCGACGCCGTGACCACGACCGAGGGCCCCCTCCTTGTGCTGGCTGGCGCCGGCTCTGGCAAGACCCGCGTGCTGACCTACCGGGTCGCCTACCTGGTCGGCGAACTCAGCGTGTCCCCGCAAAGCATCCTGGCGATCACGTTCACGAACAAAGCCGCCGGTGAGATGCGTCAGCGCCTCGCCGCCATCATCGGGCCGGCCTCCCGGTCGATGTGGGTCATGACGTTCCACGCCTTCTGCGTGCGGGTGCTGCGCCGCGAGGCGGACCTGCTCGGACACACCTCGTCGTTCACCATCTACGACGAGGACGATCGCAAGCGGATGCTCGCCTCGGTGATCGCGAGTCTCGACATCGACGCGAAGCGCTTCCCGGTCTCCACGTTCGTTGGGCGCATCTCGTCCGCGAAGAACGAGCTGATCTCGCCCGCGCAGTACGCTGCCACGGCCTCGACGCCCCCAGAGAAGCTGGCGGCGCTCGTGTACCCCGAGTACGAGCGGCGACTCAAGCTCGCCAACGCCATGGACTTCGACGACCTGCTCATGAACTGCGTGCGCCTGTTCGAGGACCATCCCGATGCCTTGGAGCGCTGGCGCGAGAGATTCGCCTACCTGATGGTCGACGAGTATCAGGACACGAACCACGCCCAGTACAGCATCGTCAACGCGCTCGCCGCGCCGCACCACAACCTGATGGTGGTCGGTGACGACGACCAGTCGATCTACTCTTGGCGAGGGGCGGACATCCGCAACATCCTCGATTTCGAGAAGGACTACCCCGAGGCCGTGGTCGTGCGCCTCGAGCAGAACTACCGCTCCACGAAGACCATCCTGGCGGCCGCCAGCCACGTCGTGGCCAACAACGCCGACCGTAAGCCCAAGACGCTGTGGACCGAGAACGTCGAAGGCGAGGCGATCACGCGGTACCTCGCCTCCGACGAGCGCGATGAGGCGCGGTTCGTCATCGACGAGATCGAGCGGCTGCTGTCGGTCGAGCGCCGGTCCTACGCCGACTTCGCTGTCTTCTATCGCACCAACGCGCAGAGCCGCGTGCTGGAGGACCAGTTCCTGCGCACGGGCGTGCCCTACCAACTCGTCGGCGGAACGCGCTTCTTCGAGAGGGCCGAGATCCGCGACGTGATGGCCTACCTGCGAGCGGTGTCCAACCCCGCGGACCCGGTCTCGCTCAAGAGGGTCATCAACCAGCCACGGCGCGGGATAGGTGACGCGACGGTCGCCGCACTCGAGGAAGCCGCGCGCCGCGAGAAGATCACGCTTCAGGAAGCCGTCATGCGCGTCGCGGGCGAGGACTGGCTCGGGGCGGGCCCCCGTGCGAAGGTCGCCGGCTTCGCCGAGACGCTCCGTGCCATGCACGAACTGGCCGGCGACCTGCGGGAGCGCGTCGAGGCGGTCGTGGCGCTCTCGGGTCTCGAAGACGCGCTGAAGGCAGAGAATTCCGAGGAGTCGCGCGCCAGGATCGAGAACATCCACGAGCTCTACGGCGTCGTCGAGGAGTTCGTGGACAGCCACGAGGAGTCGTGCCTCGACGACCTGCTCGAGTGGATCGCGCTCCGCACCGACCTCGACTCTCTGGACGAGGGGGAGCGCGCCGTCACGCTGATGACGCTCCACACCGCCAAGGGGCTCGAGTTCCCGGTGGTGTTCATCGTCGGGATGGAGGACGGGGTCCTCCCGCACCTCAACTCGATGTTCGAGCACGGCAGCCTGCAGGAGGAGCGTCGCCTCATCTACGTCGGGATAACGCGCGCGCAGGAGCGCCTCTACCTGACGCACGCCTACCAGCGCATGCTCTACGGCGCGACGCAGCACAACCCGCCGTCGCAGTTCATCAAGGAGATCCCCGACGAGCACATGCACGCGGAGGGCATCGGTTCGGCGGAGTACGAGCGCGCGGCTACAGCGCGCGGCGACCGCTACGGCCGGCCCGGCTGGCGGGAGCCGCGCAGGAGCTCGGAGGGCGGGCGTGTCTACGGATCCGGGGGAGGCCCGCGTCGCGAGGCTGTACAGCCTCCCGCGTCGTCGTACACTGCTGGTGACGTCGTCGAGCACAAGACCTTCGGACGCGGCCGCATAGACGAGGTCAAGGGCGACAAGCTGGTGATCTCGTTCGGTGGGGAGGCCGGGACCAAGACCTTGCTCGCCGGATTCGCACCGTTGCGCAAGATCGACGCCTAGAAGGGCCCTTGAGGGAGGATCCGATGGGACCTGTGCTGGTATTCGGGCACGCCAACCCGGACAACGACTCGATCTGCTCCGCGATCGCCTACGCCCACCTCAAGAACCTGACGGATCCCTCGAGCGTCTACGTGCCGGCCCGTCTCGGGCCGCTGCCTCCCGAGTCGCGCTGGGTGCTCGCCCGCTTCGGCATCGAGCCGCCGGGGGAGATCTCCCACGTGCGTACGCGCGTCATCGACGTCATGACGACCGACCTGCTCACCGTCTCACCGGATGACACGCTCCACACCGTCGGCAAGCTGCTCGACGAGCGCGGTGTGAGGGCCCTGCCCGTCGTGGGGGACGGCGTCCTGTGCGGTCTGGTCACGATCCAAGCGCTCGCGGGGCGCTACATCGACAACGTGAGGCGGTCGGGCTTCACGGATCGCCCGGTCACGGTAGGACGTCTCGTCGAGACGCTGGAGGGCAAGCTGCTGGCAGGCGATCCCGCGAGCGAGCTAGCCGGGGCGGTGCTGATCGCCGCGATGGAGCCCCAGACGATGGTCGCGCGCATCCATCCAGGCGACACGATCATTCTGGGCGACCGTCGCCGCACCCAGCCTATGGCCATAGAGGCCGGGGCCGCCTGCCTCGTGGTCACCGGCGGCTTGACGCCCTCACCGGAGGTGCTCGACCTGGCAAGAGAGCGCCGCTGCGCGGTGATCTCCACGGAGCAGGACACCTTCACGTCCGCGCGGCTCATGGATCTGGCCCACGCCGTGTCCGAGGTGATGGAGACGGACACCCTCATCGTCGAGCCGGACACGCTGCTCACGGAGGCCGCAGAGGATCTGTTCGCCTCGCCGCAGCGAGAGGCGCCGGTGCTGGATGCCGCGGGCCGCCTCGTAGGACTGCTCACGCGCACCAATGTGGCGCGCGCCGCTCGCCGCCGGGTCATCCTCGTCGACCACAACGAGATCGCACAGTCCGCCGACGGGGTGGAGGAGGCGGCCGTCGTCGAGATCGTCGACCACCACCGCATCGGCGACGTGCAGACGGTCTCGCCGATCACCTTCCTGGGAAGCCCCGTGGGGGCGACCGCGACGATCGTCGCCTCCCGCTACCGCGACCTGGACGTCGATCCGCCCCTCGGTATCGCGGGGTTGCTGCTCTCGGCGATCCTGACCGACACCGTGATACTGAAGTCCCCGACGACGACGGACAGCGACCGCGAGATGGTCGACTGGCTGGCCGCGATCGTGGGCGTCGACCCCGTCGAGTTCGCGATGGAGATGTTCCGCGCCCGAAGCTCCGGCGAGGCGTTCTCCGCGGAGGCCGTGGTGAAGCGCGACCTGAAGGAGTACCGCATCCGCGACGGCGTGGTGGCGATCGGGCAGGTCGAGACGGTCGACGCGGACGACGTGCTCGCACACCGCGACGAGATCGTCGCTTGCATGGAGTCTCTCGCGGAGGCCCGCGGCTACGACACCCTGGCGCTCATGGTCACGGACGTCGTGAGAGAGGGTAGCGAGCTGATCGTGAGCGGACGCCGACGGCCGCTGGAAAAGGCGTTCGGCGTCAGTTTCGAATCGGGTTCCGCGTGGTTCGACGGGATGCTGTCCAGGAAGAAGCAGCTCGCACCGCGCCTGCTGGAAAGCGCCGGGCACTAGCGATGGCTCCCGCCGGGAAGACAGGCCTCGACCTGCGCCCCGGGCCGTTCCTCAAGGCCGCGGCCAGCCGGCTCGACGCCGCGTCGCGCAAGGGTCTTCCCGTCACCGTGGCGTGGGTGCTGTCGGGACTCTTCTTCGTCGGCTTCTTGTCCATCGCGGAGGAGGTCGTCCAGCCCTTCACCCTCGCGCTGGATCGGGCGGCCGGCGCTCTGAGCGCGGCGGTCGCGACTCCCGCGCTCACGCTCGTGATGTGGGTGGCCACCTTGGCGGGGGACACCCGTGTCGCCGTCGTGACGACGCTCGTGGCCGCGATCGTTCTAGCGGTCTGGGGGCATCCCAGGAGAGCCGGGTCGGTCGTCGTCCTGATGCTGGTGGGCGCGGGTCTGTCCCAAGGCGCCAAGTACATCGTCGAACGCCCGAGGCCGCCGCTGTCCGCCGCGCTGATCGCGCTGCCCTCCTCCGCGAGCTTCCCGTCGGGTCATGCCATGGCGGGGATCGTTCTCGCGGGCACCCTGACGCTGATGCTGGTCGCCTCGCGAGCGCCGAAGGCCCTGCGCATGGCGGGCGGGATCGCGATCATGGCCTCGGGGATGCTCGTCGGTCTCTCGCGCGTCTACTTGGGCGTGCACTACTTCAGCGACGTTCTGGCATCCTGGTGCCTGGGCGGGACCCTCGTGGGCCTGTGGGCAGCGGCGGTGCTGACGTGGGGTCGCGCGGTGCCGCTCGATCCGTTCGCGAGCCCGCTGACCGGCGGCCGGTGGTGGCGATGGGTGCTCACGGTGGCCGGCATGCTCGTCGTGGCGATAGCCGTGGCCACCGAGTCGACCGTGATGCCGCTGCGATAGGGGCCGCGGCGTGCGTCGCTCTCAGCGAGCGCGAGGCAGTTCGATGGTCACTGTGGTGCCGGCGCCCACCCGCGAGGAGATCGAGACGCTGCCTCCCGAGCGCTCGACGGCGTTGCGGACCAGCGAGAGCCCCAGACCGGTTCCGCCGCTCGTGCGCTCGCGCGCCGCATCGACCCGGTAGAACCTCTCGAAGATCCGCGGAAGGTGCTCTGCCGCTATCCCCGCGCCCGTGTCCGATACGATCACACTCACCGTGTCGTCGCTCGCGGACAGCCGCACGGTGACCGACCCTTGCTCCGTGTATGCGATCGCGTTGGCGAGCAGGTTGTCGAGCGCGATCGCGAGGTCTGTGGCGTCAGCGGTGGTGTAGACGTCGGCGTCGGCCACGGCTTCCTGGTCGAGGGAGAGCCGAAGACCGGCGGCTGTAGCCGCTGGGCCGTGTGCGGCCACGGAGTTCGCCACGGCGGTGCGCACGTCGGTCACTCCGCTCCCGCCGGGCGGCCTCTCCAGCCTCGAGAGGTCGAGCAGGTCGACGACCAGGCGCCGCAGTCGGTCGGCCTCATGGGCGATCTGCTCCACGAACTCTATCGCCTCCGCCATGTCGCCGTCTTCTGCGGCGTGGCCGGCGGCTTCCGCAAGGAGTTGTATGGCCGACGCCGGCGTCTTGAGTTCGTGCGACGCGTTGGCGACGAAGTCCCGTCGGACGGCGTCGAGACGCCGCACGTCGGTCACGTCGGCGATCACGGCCAGAGTGCGGGATGCGCGTCCAGTCGGGTTCAGCGGCACCACCGTGACGCGGTGGTAGCGCCCTTCCGGATCGGGTCCGACCTCCGCCTTGCAGGTGGTCTCCGACGCGAGCAGGCCGCGCAGCGAGGCCGCGAGGGAGGCGGGCAGCGCGGTCTCGGACAGTCGGGCGCCGCGCCACCCGGCGGCCGGTGCGCGGAACAGCGCACCCGCCGCGCGGCTCGCCAACTCGATGCGGTCGCCTTCGAAGAGGAAGACGGCGTCCTGCAGGCCGTCGAGGACCGCCCGCAGCGTGGCCTGTCCTCCCTCGAGTTCGGCTATGGTGCCGCGCATCTTGTCGCGCAGAGCCAACAGCGAGACGGAGAGATCTCCGAGCTCACCTGTTCCGCCGGGGACGGGTGCGTGCAGGTCCCCGGAGGCCATGGCCTCGGCGGCGTCCCGGAGCCGCAGCACCGGCTGGGTGGCTGAGGCCGAAAGCCTCCAGCCGGCGTAGATGGCCGCGGCGAGCGCCGCGACCAGCAGCAGCAGCCCGGTCTCCCGCGCGCGGCCGGCGATGGCGTGGATCGTCGCGAGCGGTTCGGAGACGCGCACGGCCACCCGTTCTCCCCGAAGCTCGGAAGGCACCGCCACGTACATCTGCTCGATGCCCTGGGTGGTCGAAAGGCGGGTGTCAGTGCCGACGGCGCCCTTCAGGGCCGCAGCGATCTCGGGGCGCGTCGCGTGGTTCTCCATCGACGAGGGGTCCTGCGCGCTGTCGGCCAGGACCGTGCCGTCGGAGGCGACCACGGTCTCGCGCAGTCCCGTGTCCCGCACCAAGCGGCGCACCTCGGCCTGCGGGGGAGGCGCTCGTCTCCGAGAGCGCGAGCGCGGAGACTCGCGAGCGATGCTCTCAAGGTGAGATCGCTGCTGGTCGAGCTGCTGCCTGGGTGAGCGGCTCGTAGAGGCTCCAGGCCCAGACTCCGGCGAGCAGCAGGACGATCAGCGCGTAGCCGAGGACGAGGCGCCCGCGGAACGATCGCGCAAGCGTTCGCAGCCGTCCGCTCACGTCGTCCCTTCCTTCGGTCGCGGCTCGAAGCGGTAGCCGGCGCCGTGCACCGTCTGGATGTAGTCGAACGCCGAGTCCTCCTCGATGGCCTGTCGCAGTCGGCGGATGTGGACGTCGATGGTGCGCGAGGTCGCGAGGTGGTCGTAGCCCCACACCTCGCGCGCGAGCCTCTGGCGGGTCATCAGCTTGCCGGGCTCGCGGGCCAGCGCGAGAAGCAGCTGGAACTCCTTCAGGCGCAGGCGGGCCGGGACCCCGGCGACTTGCACGCGCAGCTGGGACGGCTCGATCTCAAGGTCGCCGACCTCGATCGTGTCGTTCTCCTCGAGCACCGCACGCTCGCGCACCCGCCGCAGGTTGGCGCGCACCCGCGCCAGCAGCTCCTCGGTCGCGAACGGCTTCGTGATGTAGTCGTCGGCGCCGGCGTCGAGCCCGCGGACGGTGTCGCTCTCCTGGCTGAGCGCGGTGACCATGATGATGGCCACCTCGCGGTCGGTCCGGCGTATCCGCTCGGCGAACTCGAAGCCGTCGATGCCCGGCAGCATCAGGTCGAGCAGGATCAGGTCGGGCGGCTCGTCCTGGGCCATCAGAAGCGCCTCGACCCCGTCGCCGCTCGTCCGCGTCGTGAATCCCGCGCGGCGCAGGGCGTGGTCGACCGTCCGACGGATGATCGGATCGTCCTCCACTATCAGGATGTCGGGCACGGTCGTTCGAGCCCCTTCTCTGCTCGCTCCTCGCGCGTACGCGCACATCATGCGCCGCGGTCGCGCGTCGTGCAAAGACCGTTTAACAAAGAAGAAACAATGACGAGTCACTTCTTACACCCGTGTAACCACATGCGGCTCCGTGCGGGCGACCATCGTGGTGCGGCAGGGGCGTGGCGCCGCCGGCAAGAAGCGAGAAGTCGAAGATGAGGAGTGGATACTGAAGTGAAGATGCGAAAGGCGCTGGCGCTAGGTGTGATCGGTGCCCTCACGGTGGGAACGCTCGGCCTGGCGGGTTGCGGGAGCTCGACCCCCGCCACGACCGGCGAGACCACATCGACCGGCACGGCCGCTCCGGAGCTCTCGGGCTCGCTGACGGTCGCGGGTTCGGACACGATGGTCAACATGGCCCAGGCGTGGGCCGACGCCTTCACCACCGGGAACCCGGGAGTCCAGGTCGCCGTCAAGGGCGGCGGCTCGGGTACCGGCATCGCGGCCCTGATCAACGGCACGGTGGACTTCGCCGACGCCAGCCGCGAGATGAAGCCCGAGGAGATAGCGCAGGCCCAGGCCAACGGCATCGACCCGGTGCCCACCAAGGTCGCGCGTGACGGGGTGGCCATCATCGTCAATCCGGCGAACAAGGTCGAGAACCTGACGAAGGACCAGCTCGGCAAGATCTACCTCGGCACGATCACCAACTGGACGGCGGTCGGCGGTGCCGACGCTCCGATCGCGCTCGTGTCGCGCGACCCGTCCTCGGGCACGTACGAGTTCGTGACGACGGCTGTGCTGGCCGGTGGCAAGTTCGCCAAGTCGGCCAAGCTCCTCGGCTCGACCCAGGCGGTCGTCGACGAGGTCAAGGCGGACCCGAACGCGATCGGCTACATCGGCGTCGGCTACGAGTCCACCGACGTCAAGGTCATCGGCGTGGATGGGATCAAGGCCTCGGTCGCCACCGTAGCGGACGAGACCTACCCGCTGTGGCGCTTCCTGTTCATGTACAGCAACGGCCAGCCGAGGAACCTTGCGAAGGCATACGTCGACTGGATCCTGTCTCCCGCCGGCCAGCAGGTCGTCACCGACCAAGGCTTCGTCCCGGTCCAGTAGTCCCTCCGCGTCGGCAAGTCCCTGGGTCCGGGTCCGCGCGAAGGCGGACCGGATCCGGGGACGCGCTGGTTTGGAGCCATCACCTGCGGAGATGTGAGAGATCAGATGGGAGATCCGACCCGTCACAGGAACGGCAAGGATCGCACGGGCAGAGCCCGTGCGATCGAGTCCGTCATGAGGACGCTCATCGCCTCCAGCGGGTTGGTCGCGATCGTCATCCTGACGGCCATCGCCGTCTTCCTCGGCGTGAACGCGTGGCCGGCGCTCACCAGCCCCGCGGCCGGGCTGTGGAAGATGCTGGCCGGGACGTCCTGGTATTCGACCGCGGCGACTCCCGAGTTCGGGTTCCTGCCCTACATCGTCTCGACCGTTCGCGTGACGGGCGTCGCGCTGCTGATCGCCGTCCCTGTCGGCATCGCGGCAGCGATCTTCATCTCCGAGTTCGCCGGCGGCGGCGTCAAGGAGGTCTCGAAGTCGATCATCGAGTTCATGGCCGCCGTGCCCTCCGTCGTCTACGGCCTCATGGGCGTGTACGTGGTCGGTCCCGCCGTTCAGAGAGCTCCTCCACCTCCCTTCGGCGCTCACCGCGCTGTCGGCGGGAGTCGTGCTGGCGTTCATGGCCCTGCCGACGATCGTCTCGATCTCGGAGGACGCGATGCACGCCGTCCCGAGCGACCTGCGGCATGGGTTCTCTGGCTCTCGGCAACACGCGCTGGCAGACCGCCTACAAGGTGATCGTCCCGGCGGCGGGCTCGGGGATCTTCGCCTCGGTGATGCTCGGAATGGGGCGGGCTATCGGCGAGACCATGGTCGTTCTCATGGTCGCGGGCGACTCCATGGACCTCACTTGGTCGCTCACGACGTCGGCCCGGCCCCTCACCGCCGTCATCGCGAGCGAGATGGGCGAGGTCGTCCACGGCGGCCTGCACTACTCGGCGCTCTTCGTCATCGGGCTCACGCTCTTCGTCATCACCTTCGTCGCGAACCTCGCGGCCGACCTTGTGCTCGAGCGCCAACGGCGGAGGTGGCGCCGATGACGCGCGCACGGTCCCATGCGCGCGTTCGCGCGGCGCGGGGCGTCGAGACGGCGATGAAGGTCCTGACAGGCGGCGCGGCGGCGGCGATCATGCTCTCCGCCTTCGGGATGCTCGGCTACCTTCTCTTCCGAGGCCTGCCGTCGATCTCGTGGACGTTCCTCACTGCGCTGCCGAAGGTCGGCGGGATCTTGCCGGCCATCGTCGGGACCTTCTGGCTCACGGCCGGTACCGCGGTGTTCTCGCTGCCGGTCGGGATCGCCGCCGGCATCTACCTTTCGGAGTACGCTCCGAGAGGGCCGGCGCACGCGGCTCATCCGCCTCTCGATCGCGAACATGGCCGGCGTGCCTTCGATCGTCTACGGGCTCTTCGGCCTCGCGGTGTTCGTCATGCTCTTCGGTTTCAGAGTCTCGATACTGTCCGGCGCGCTCACCCTCGCGTGTCTGACGCTGCCGGTCATCATCACGACCACCGAGGAGGCGCTTCGCCAGGTCCCTCAGGACCTGCGCCAGGCGTCGCTTGCGCTGGGCGCCACGAGGTGGCGCACGATCTGCCGGGTAGTGCTTCCCGCGGCCGCGCCCGGGATCGTGACCGGGAGCATCCTGGGGCTCTCCCGCGCGTCTGGCGAGACCGCTCCGGTCCTGTTCACGGCGGTGTTCTTCTCGGCTCCGCTGCCGATCTCGCCGCTCGACAAGGTCATGGCGCTGCCGTACCACATCTACATCATGGCGACGCAGCCGAATCACCCGCGGCCCGAGATCGTGTGGGGGAGCGCGCTGGTGCTCGTCGCCGGGCGTCACAGTCGATCAACATCGCCGCCGCGGCATGGCGTTCGCGAGCGAGGAGGAAGGTCACGTGGTGAACGCGGCGCAGCAGGGGGCCTTCGATCTGACCGACGTGTCGGTCGCCTACGGCCGGGAGACGGCGGTCGCCGGCGTGACGATGTCGATCGAGCCGCGCTCGGTGACCGCGCTCATCGGTCCCTCGGGCTGCGGCAAGTCCACGCTCCTGCGCTGCCTCAACCGCATGAACGACGAACTCGGGGACGTGCGTGTCGGAGGGACGATCCTGCTCGACGGCGAGGACGTCTACTCGAAGCGACGTCGACCCGGTCGAGCTGCGCTGCCGCGTCGGCCAGGTGTTCCAGCGCCCGAACCCGTTCCCCATGTCGATCTACGACAACGTCGCGTACGGGCCGCGCACGCTGGGCCTGCGCGATCGGACGGAGCTCGACGCACTGGTGGAGGAGTCACTGCGTCGCGCGGCGCTGTGGGACGAGGTGGGCGCCAACCTCAAGAAGCACGCCTTCGAGCTGTCGGGCGGGCAGCAGCAGCGGCTGTGCATCGCGCGAGCGCTGGCCACCAAGCCCGAAGTCCTGCTCATGGACGAGCCCGCCAGCGCGCTCGACCCGATCTCGACGCAGATGATCGAGGACACGATCGCCGAGCTCAAGAACCAGGTGACCATCGTCATCGTCACGCACAACATGCAGCAGGCGGCGCGGATCTCCGACCGGACGGCCTTCATGCTCCGCGAGTCCATGGAACGTCCGGCGGCGATGATCGAGATCGGCGACACTCGGCAGATGTTCACGAACCCGACGGACAAGCGCACCGAGGCCTACATCACCGGGCGATTCGGATAGGAGATGGTCGCGGGAGTCCGCAGCGACGAACCG